>CAWHMJ010000014.1:0-97719 GCA_963830375.1 uncultured Acidobacteriota bacterium | reverse complement strand
GATCGGTGTGTTTGATTTCCAGCCCTTCGCTGTACTGGCCGAAAAAACGCGCCGCATCCTCCGGACTGTCGAGGTCCAGCCGAACACCAAGGCGTCTGCTTGGTCTGCGCGTCTTCGAATGTGGCGTAGCGGTCGCCCGTCCACATCGGAGAGATCGTTCGGCGCGCTCCTCTCCGAGGAATTGCTTCAGCACTTCGTTCAGCGAAAATTCCCCTAGCACGTTTTCTTCGAGAAATTTCCAGTCTGGCCGGCGCCAGTCCCTTCCACTCCGGAAGTGTCACCTCCGGGCATCACTCCCGTCAAATAGAGAGCCGGATGCATGATTTGCTGGGTTGAAACCGGCGGATTCTTGAATAGCAAATTCAAATCCTGCCATCCTGAATGGGCCTTCAGGAATTGCTGCGAAATCCGTGCCCGCAAGATACGGGAACAGCAGACTGTCGCGGATGATACCCGGGAGCCTTGGCCAGCGTCGGATCTTTGTCCATTTCCGCCACAGCGCCGCTGCGGATCATCATCCCAACGTCGGGCAGATCGCGCACTCCGACCTTTTGGTCGCGCAGCGAATAGTCCACCATAGCTGCGAGCGCGCTGCCTTCGCTCACCGCCTGGCGAGCTTCTTCGGCGTCGATATTGGGGCGCGCCGCTTTGATCCACGGATCGATGTGGAACGATTGGTCCTCGAGCGCATGGGTCAGTTCGTGCGCCATCACCTCGCGCTGCTCGTCGCGCGGAATCCAGTCGGCGATGTAAAACTCCTTTCCCTTTGGATCGTATAGGCCGGCCACCTGATCGGTGAGGACGTCGAGCATGAAGGAATCGAGAGGAAATCCCTTGGGTATCAGGCCGAACGCCTCGAGTCGTCCTGTCGTCCGCGTAGCGCTCCGCATCGGTCAGGTCTTCTTTTTCTTCGCGGACAGATGTAGTCGCGGATCTCTTGCTTCGAGCGCAGGCTCTTCTTCAGCGGCTCTTTGATGGGCAGATCGCAGAATCTGGCTCATCTGCGCCAGCACTTCGTCGGCCGCCTTCAGGAACTCCGGGTTGGGGGCTGCGAACCGCTTGCGAGGGGGGCAGGCGTTCGGGCGCCGCGCGGAGTGGAAAGCCGCTACGGCCATCGTCAAGGCAAAGCAGCAGCACAGCCGGCAATTTCATTGCGAATTTACCCGCGAAATCATGCCTCGGCGAAAAGGATAGCAGGTTTCGACCGGCGAGCCTCTTCCCTTCTGCTTCTGGGAAGAGTCAGCAGCTATCGTCCGAAAGGAATCTCCGGATTTCTCCGCGTGTTCGGGGCGGCCGGTGCGGTATAAGAAAGGACGAATACGCACTGTTGACACCTATTGACACTTGCGGCAACAAAACCCTTTGCCATCTGGCCTTCCCGTATAATTGGGACAGGTCGAGGCCCCGTGAACCGAGAAAATATTCTTGTCGTTGATGACGAAGAGGCCATCCGCGAAGTCGTTTCGACCCTGCTTGAAGCGCAGGGTTACCCCTGCACCGTGTGCGCCGAACGGGCGAATGGCGCTCGAAGCATTCCGCAAAGATTCCTTCGATCTGGTGCTGAGCGACATCGTGATGCCCGAAATGGACGGGATCAAGCTGCTCTCGGCAGCTGCGCATCGACGACCCCGACGTTCCGGTCATCATGGTCACGGCCATGCACGACATCTCCATCGCGCTCGAAGCCATTCGCGCCGGGGCCTACGACTACATCCTGAAGCCGTTCGAGAAAGACCAGCTGCATCTGAGCGTGCGCCGCGCGCTGGAACATCGCCGGCTGGTGCTTGAAAACCGGACCTACCAGAGCGACCTCGAACATCTGGTGGCCGAACGCACCCAGCAGCTTTCGATTGCGCTGCAGGATCTGGAGCAATCCTACGACTACACGCTGGAAGCGCTGGGCGGCGCGCTCGACGCCAAAGACGCCGAAACCGAAGGCCACTGCCAGCGCGTTACGGCCTTTACGATTACCATCGCCAAAGCCATGGGCGTCGATAAGGCGCTTATGCGCCACATCGCCCGCGGCGCGTTTCTCCACGACATCGGCAAGATGGGCGTTCCGGACAGCATCCTGCGCAAACCCGGCCCGCTGACCGCGGAAGAGCGCGACATCATGCGCAAGCACTGCCAGATCGGCTTTTCCGTGCTCGAGCGAATTCCGTTTCTGAAGGAAGCCGCGGAGATCGTGCTGTCGCACCAGGAGTGCTACGACGGCTCTGGCTATCCGCGCGGGCTGAAGGGCGAGCAGATTCCGCTGGGAGCGCGAATTTTCGCCGTGGCCGATACGCTCGACGCCATGATTTCCGACCGCCCGTACCGCAAGGCCCTGCCGATTTCCGCCGCGCGAGAAGAAATTCGCCGCTATTCCGGGCGGCAATTCGATCCGCGCGTCGTGGAAGTTTTTCTCGTCACAGCCCGACAGCGTCTGGCGGGAGCTGCACGAGAATGTCGGCGATCCCTTCCGTCTGGCCCAGCTCGAACACGCCTGAGCACGGCGTTCTAGCGACCGTTTCGCATTTCACCCGCGTTTAGCCGCCTTTTTACTCATCTTGCGCAAAGAAAAATACCCGCGTAGTATCCCTGCGAAGGAGGTTTTGATGGCCCTGGTGCCCATAAAGACGGCTTCCATAACCGGATACTGCGATTGCATTTGCGATTGCTACGAGCTTGCGAGCCAACGCGATGAGGAAACGGGTAAGGGCTACTGCCCGCGCTGCGCCAAGGAACATCTGGAATTGAATCGCGGGATCGGCATTCCTCAATTACCGCCGTCGCAACTGCCGGACCATGAAGGGCCGGATCTGAGGATCGAAACGCCGGAAACGGCGGACCCGCCGGGACGCCTGCGCTAGGTTCGAGATTCGAGTCTTAAAGCGTAAATTCGACCCCCTTAAGAGCGAAGGCGGGTACACGGCCCGGATTCCATCCTGGATTCTTAAAAATCGAGCTTGTGCCTGCGTGAAGATGCAGGCTGACAGATTACAACAGATAGCCATCGGATGCGAAATCGTAGAAGTGGCCGGGATGGACGTAAACGCCCTTGGTTGTGAGCAGTTCGATGGCAAGGTCTTCGTCGGAACGCGTAGACGGGAACGCGCAAGACGGCGTACCAGCCGCCTTCGATTTCGAGGCATACGCAGGACTTCTGTTGCGATAATTGCCGACCGAGTTCGGCGAGATTCTTTCGCACGCGCGGCATCAACTGTTGTTGAAAGCCACGCCGCTGGGACCAGGAATGCGGGCATCGCGTGCTGCATGGGCGCGTTCATGGACAGAATACGTATCGGCTATGACTTCGAGGCGAGCCAGCGCCTGCGCTTTTGAATGCTGCGGGGCCGCTCGCAATCGAGCCACGCCGCTTTCATTTGCGGCAGGCCGGAAATTTTGGAAAGGCCGCTCATGGTGAAGGTAAGCACGCCGGCGTTCGCGGCGAAGCTCGCCGGCTGGCGCCGCTGCCAACGCAAAATCCAGAAAAACTTCGTCGGCAATCATGGCCATGTCGCGAGCCGAGCAGATTTCGTTCAGCCTTCGATCTCGCCGGCCTTGACGAAATGTCCGTGGGATTATTGGGATTGACGACGATCACGGCGCGCGGCGCGCGGTGATCGCTTTTTCCAAGGCGTGAAAATCGATTTGCCAGCCGTGGTCGTAAATCAAGGGATAGCAGACGAGCTTTACATCGTGAATGTCCGCCAGAAAACCGAAGAGCGGATAGCTGGGCTCGGGGACGAGGATTTCTTCGCCGGGATTGCACAGGGCGCGAAAGACGAATGAATAGGCTTCGCTGGTGCTGGCGGTGAGGATGATGTCGTCGATGGAAATTTCGACTTGGCGAGCGGCGTAGTAAGCGGCGACCGCGCGGCGGGCGGGCAAGGCCTTTCGAAGCAGGTTCATAAACGAGAGCGGCCGGATTTGCGAGCGCTTTCAGGATGGCTTCGCGATCGTAATCGAAGCCGCAGCCGGTGGGATTGGAGACAGTGAGATCGAGCAGAGGCTTCCCGCTTGCGCGATACAAGTCGAGTGCTCGGCTTAGGCGATTCGGATTGAGGTTCCAACTCGTGCGGTCAGCGAACATTTCGCGCGCGGCTCAGCGCGCGACGTTGCGGCGGCGATAAGTGAGAGTGAAGATGCCGACGAAAAGGCTGATCGTGGGAAACAGGAGGACGAGAATACCGTGGCGAAGAGCTTGGGCACCCTGCGCGCCAGTGGCCGAGGCGCTCTGATAGCACATGGCGCAACCCTGCGCAGCAGCCTGCGGCGCAACCGAAAGAATACAAGCGCCAGGCAGGTGAAAAGGATGAGCGCGGCAAATCGAATTGTGACGCTTCGACTCAAATAAATCTCCGCAAGCAGAATCAGAATATCAGACGCCTGGTCAATGCGGCCTGAGGTTCATCAACCGGATGCTATCCGGGAAGAACATGATGAGCATCATGCAGATGCAGAATACCATGGCCGGCACGAGGAGCAAGAACAGCCCCAGACGTTCGAAGCGCAAGTGCATGAAGTAGGACATGATCAGCGCGGACTTGATCAACGAAAGGCCGACGAGGATCGTGATCATCAGGTGGACTTCCAGCCGCTCGTAAGCGAGAAAAACTTCGATCGCGGTAAGAAGCAGCAGCCAGGTCCATACCCAGGCAAACAGCTTCGTAGAACCTACGGGATGCTCGTGCGTGAGTTCGGCGTTCCGTGCGCGCTCATCATAGGTGCTCTCCTGATTACTTCGGATTCACGCTCAGCAAATAAACCATGGGGAAAATGAACATCCAAACGAGGTCGACGAAATGCCAGTAGAGGCCGCTGACTTCCACGTGGTCGGCGGTGTATTTCCCCTTCCCAAAACCCCAGGCGATGATGGCGAGGTATGCTACGCCGATGGTTACGTGAAGCATGTGAAGGCCGGTGAGGCCGAAAAATGTGCCGCCAAATAGTGGCACGCCCCACGGATTTCCCCAGGGTGTGACGCCTTCGCCGAATAGCGTTACCCATTCCGTGGCGTGGATGACCACGAACGCGATACCGAAAATAATGGTTGCGATCAGATAGCGGACGGTTTTCTTGCGGTCGCCTTTGAAGCCAGCATTTACGCCCAAGACCATGGTCAAGCTGCTGGAGAGCAGAACAAAGGTCATCAATGACGATTTCGCGATGGCCGGCCAGATTTCAAACGGCCGGGGCCAATTGGGCGTTTCGAGACGGACGTAAGCGTAACTGATCAGCAGGGCCGAAAAGGTCAGCGAATCGGAAACGATGAAAAGCCACATTCCCAGCTTTTTAGAGTTGATCGCAAAGGGAGAGGCGCCCCCCGACCATCGCGATTCGACTATGCCTTCGAATTCCGCTTCACTCACTTTTCACCGTCCCAAAAGGAGAAGTAAGAACAGAAAAACCCAAAGCCCATCCATAAAATGCCAGTACATCGAAACCACTTCCGTGGCGGTACCCTGCGTCAGCCGATGGGTCGGCCTGAAAGCGACGTATAGGAGCGCGAGGACTCCGCCGAGAAGATGGAGGCCGTGCGCGGCGGTAAAAACATAGAAAAAGCTGCTGGAAGGGTTGGTAGAGAGAAAAAACCGGCCGCAGCGAGTTGCCGCCAGGCGATCACCTGGCCGGCCAGAAAGAAAATTCCGAGTATGGTCGTGACGCCCCACCAGTGACGAAAACCCTCGCTTCGTTAGCGAGAAAGCGTGACGCGGGAACGAGCGAGCGTGAAACTACTGGCGATGAGAATCAGCGTATTCAGCCACAGGATCCGCGGGACATTGAATGGCACCCAGGCGCTGTTGGGCATGTCCTTGCGGACGATGTAGGCGCTGACCAGCGCCATGAAAAACATCAGGATACCGGCGAGCGCGATGGTCATTCCGGTGACGTAGGCGCGCTGCGGTACACGAGCGGAGCCGGACGCCCTTTCCAATCGTCACCGCCCCCGCCGGAGTTTCCGTCGTCGCCGAAGGAGCCTCCACCACCTCTGCCGGTGCCGATTAGCTCGACTTCATCTGTAACAGTGCTGCCTGGCATACATCACTCCTGCATCGATTCGATGCTATTTCAAAAGCGCCGCTTGTTCCGGCGTCAAATTCTGCGGAATGAAATCCTGGCGGTATCCCGGAACGCTGAATTCATAGGGGCCGCGATACACACTGGGGTAAATTTCCGCCGAAATTATCGACGGGCGGCGGCGAGTCCGTAATCCATTCGAGGGTCGTAGCGTTCCAAGGATTCTTGCCCGCCACCGGGCCGTGCTTTAGGCTCCAGAAAAAGTTGAAGAGGAAGACAAGTGCGCCGCGCCGGTGATGAAAGCAGCGTAGGTCATAAACACGTGAAGAGGTTGAAGAGTGGGCCCGTAAGTGGTGCCGGTAGCATCCGCGTAGCGGCGATCCGCCGGCGATTCCGACGAAATGCATGGGCATGAAGATCAGTAGGCGCCCGCAACGTGATCCAGAAGTGAACCTTGGCCAAAGGCTCGCTCATCATGCGGCCGAACATTTTCGGGAACCAGAAATAGGTGGCGGCGAAAATTCCAAAGATGGCCGCCACTCCCATGACCAGATGAAAGTGCGCGACCACGTAGTAGGTGGCGTGAGCATGTTGTCCACCGCCGGCTGGGCAAGAAACAAACCAGAAAGCCCGCCGCTGACGAACAGCGAGACGAAACCGAGCGCAAACAGCATCGGCGATTTGAACTGAATCTTGCCGCCCCACAGAGTTCCTATCCAGTTAAACGTCTTAATGGCGGAGGGAACGCCGATGGACATGGTCAGGACGGAAAATGCGAAACCGGAATAGGGGCTCATGCCGCTGAGGAACATGTGGTGCCCCCAGACCATGAAGCCGAGGAAACCAATCGCGCAAAGGCCATGGCCATTGCGCGATATCCGAATACGGGCTTGCGCGAAAAGGTGGAGAGCACGTGAGAGGCCACGCCCATGCCGGGCAATATCGCGATGTACACCTCGGGATGGCCGAAGAACCAGAAGAGGTGTTGCCAGAGCAGCGGAGAGCCGCCGCTATGAGGCTGCAACTGGTCGTTTACTACAAGGCCTGCGGGGAGGAAGAAGCTGGTGCCGGCCAGCGGTCGAGAAGCAGTAGAATTCCTCCGGCCAGAAGGACGCCGAACGCGAGCAGGCCGAGAATTGCGGTCACGAACCAGCCCCAGACAGTGAGCGGCATGCGGAACAGAGTCATGCCCGGGGCACGCAGATCAATCGTGGTGGCGATGAAATTCAGTGCACCCAGCAGAGAAGCAAGGCAGAAAAGCGAGATGCTGACGATCCACAGCGTCTGCCCCATTCCTTCGCCTGGTCCGGTGACCTCGCCCATTCCGCTGAGCGGGGTGTAACCGGTCCAGCCGCTGATCGGCGCGCCGCCGGGAACCACGAAGGCTGCGAGAATGGCCACGAACGCCAGAAAAGTTACCCAGAAGGAAAGCATGTTCAAGCGCGGGAAAGCCATATCCGGGGCGCCAATTTGAATGGGCAGAAAATAATTGCCGAAACCACCTTGCGGAGCCGTAGTAAGGACGAAAAAAACCATGATGGTGCCGTGCATGGTGACGAGCGCGAGATACTGTTCGGGAGTCATAATCCCGCCGCTCACAAAGGGAAGGTGCGCTCCCGGATACACCAGGTGAAAACGCATCAGGAGGGAAAGCACAATTCCAACGCATACGGCGGTCAGAGCGAGCAGGAAATATTGAATGCCAATGACTTTATGATCGATGCTAAAGATATATTTACGAATGAACCCGCTGGGCTCAACAACCACCGCGTGCCCGGTGTGGGCGTGCGAACTCATGCATGGCCTCCTGACAGATGGGTCGGGATCACTGGCTGGCACCCTGTTGTTTTAGGAAATTTTGATAATCGGCTTCGGAGACGACGTCCAGGAAGCTGCGCATACGGTAGTGCCCCAGCCCGCACAGCTGGGTGCACATAATTTCATAATGCCCAATTTGGTTTGCCGTGAAGTGGATGGGGATGACCATTCCGGGCACGGCGTCCTGCTGAAGGCGCAATTCGCGAACGTAGAAATTGTGAATCACATCCTGCGAACGGATCAGCAACTCGACTTGGTGATCCACCGGCACCGTTAGAGTTGGTACGACGATGTCGTCTTTTCCGGCGGGATCCTTGGGATCGAGGCCGAGCGGATTGCCGGTGGAGGCGCTCACCTGTGTGGGATCGAGCTTGCCGAATTTACCATCGGGCCCGGGATAACGGAAATTGAATACGAATTGGTTGGTGGTGACTTCCACTTGAACGGCGTTCGCTTCGGCTGGCGTGAATCGCACTTCGGCCCAGGCTTTACGGCCCATGAGACCCAGTCCCAGGAAAAGGACGATCGTGGCGGTGGTCCAGATCATCTCCATGGTGTTGTTCCCGCGGGTGAAATGAGCGGCCTGGCCGCGATCGCGGAAGCGCCAGATGGCGTAGGCAAGTCCGAGCTGCGAAAGAATGAAGACGGTGCCGGTGACGCACAGGGTGAGGAAGTATTGATGGTCCACCAGGAGGCCCACGCTGGTGATGGCCGCAGGCGGCCTGGATGGGAAAGGGTTAGCGGCGAAAACGTACACGGTCGCAGCAACCATAATCACTATAAGAGCCGCCAGCATGGCTGCCGGCGCCGCAGAACCGCTACTGCTGTTGCGATTGCTGAGTCGCATCACTCTGGCTCCCGTGGCCTCGCGCGCGTGAAGCGCCCGATGGGATTGCATTCTAATTTTCAAACGGCATCATATACAAGCGGTGCCGAATATCAAGAGTGATTGTAAGGAAAATATTGAGCGTGTGAGACTTGGGACGCGATGAACGGCCGCAAGGCAGGGATTTAATCGCAATAAGCCGAGTCCTTAAATGCGGCGGTAAGCACGCTGCCAGCCGACCTCTGATAGTAACTCTTAGAAAATTCCAGTGCCGATTTGGGAGCGATTACAGGCCTCCAGGACTTATCCTAAGATTCCAGTCCCTGAGAGACAATTATGTCGAATAGCTCGGCTGCATCCCGGCCAGCGCGGCGCAGCACGCGCGTAGAATACGCCATTCCTTTGAAGGTGGAAGGAGTCGACTCCTTCCGTGGCCCGTACAGTGAAGCAGTTTCCACTCAAACCATCAGTTGCCACGGCTTCAAATATTTGTCAAAACACCAGGTGTTGGCGAATGCGCTGGTCGTTTTGCAACTCGAGAATAAAAAGCCGAATTCTCCGCCAATTTCCGCACGCGGCCGTGTGAAGTGGGTGGACAGGCCCAAGGACCCCACCGGCCTGTTTCAGACGGCGGTAGAGTTGGAATCTCCCGGCAATATCTGGGGCATTGAAGCTCCCCCGCAGGATTGGCTGCTCTTCAGCGGCGCCCGCAATCTGGAAATGGATACGTCGAAGTCCAAGCCCTTTGCGGTTCCGCGTCCGGAAACGTCCACCGCCGCAGTAGAAGACAGGCGCGTGAAGAGCACCGGCGCTCGCCAGCCCGAGGCGACTCCATCGTCGTCCTCAGCAGGGCGTCCGGCCGGCCAGCTCATGGGTGATTTCCAGCAGCAGATGGAAGGCATGCTCGCGGAAGCAGCGGCTTCGGCCGTTCGAGACAAATCCGCTTCGATACTGGTTGAGTTGCGGGCCACGCTTCGCGAAGAAGCGAAGAATGTTTTGGCCGAAACAAGCGCTTCACAAGCAGGCCCCTGGATCGAACAGTCCATCAAGCAATTAAATAGAGCCAGCCAAGAAAGCGCGCGAATCCTCTACGCCCAGTGGAAGAAGAAACTTGAAGCGGATGTTCAGCAAGCGCTGGAGCAAGTGGAGCAGCGAACCCGTGAGCTAGAGGAGTCCTCGCAAGGCCTGGCGGCGAAGGCTGGGGAGCGCATCCAAGGAGTGCTGGAATCGTCCCGCAAGGAAGGGGTGGGCCGAATTGTCACGCGCCTGAAAGAGCAAATGGCTCCCAGTATTGATAACGCACTGAAGGTGACATCGGACCTGACGAAGCGCAAAGACGAGATCGAGAAGTCCCTGGAGCGAACGGTAGAGAAATCGGCGTCGCGAATCGAAGAGACTTACATTCGTTATGAAAAACAGTTTGAAGCAGTGATTCGAGCGAGACTCAATAGCGCTCGGGAGGAATTAGAAACTCAGAGCAAGGAAGTGGCACAAATCGCTCTTAGCGGTCTGCGAGTGGCCGGGCAGAAACATTCGGCGGAGGCGGAGCGCGTGTTCCGCGAGGCGTTTCAGCCGATCGTGGATAAAGCTCTCAGCGCGCTAAAGGAAAAGGCCGCGGAGACATCCCAGCAGTTCGCAGGCGAACTCGCCAGTTATAGCCAGAGTCATCTGGAATTCGTAGGTGGCGCGATTTCCGATCTTGCCAAGGGAATAGGGAAAGCGCCTAAAAACAAGTAGGATACTTATGTTCAATATCGTCAGGCCCTCAACGGAAAATCAAATGGAGTCACCCGAAGCGCCAAAGGCGGTTCAAGGAATTTTTTGCAGCTCCGAGGCCTGCGGCGAACCGGCAGTTGCGGATTTCGATGCCCGGCGGCTGTGCATGGAGCATTTTCTGGTTGTCTGCTTCCAGGAACTTGAAGCGCGAAACGAAAGGTTGAAAAGCCAGCCCTGCCGGCACCGAAACGGACTCGCTCCGAAAATTCTTGAGCGAAAGCGTGGAACAGGTCCAAAAACTCTCTGAGTGCGATCGATTCTCCGATTCGGAGACCAAGAGCCAACTTCTCGAATTTCTTCTGCGCGCTTCCCAACTGAGCAAGGGCCTGCGTCGCAGCCCGCGGCTTTCATCGTCCGTACCTGTCTGGCTTCGGCGGGAAGATCCCAGCCGGACGTGGGAAGAAGAAACGTGGACGGTTACCGTCAGCCGGCATGGCGCCGGGCTCGTGTGCCGCCACCCGGTGGAAGCGGGCGGGACTGTGGTTCTTTGCCGTCGAGATAAAGGAAGCCGCGCGCAAGCGCGCGTTGTTTACTGCCGGTACGATGGAGACGGCCGGAGGCAAATCGGAGTCGAGCTTCTCGATCGGGATGATTTCTGGGACTAACCGAAACAATTAACCCCCGCTAACTTCCGCGCTGGGCAATAGCCGACTCTGTAATTCTTATCCTGCAGAGAAAATTCATTTGATCTTGTACGGCTTATTAAAAACCCGGGCGTGTAGTCTTGATGCGTTACGCTGGAATTCCCTCGACGATCGAATCGGCGGCGACCGTGGGGATGATCCGGCTTAACTTCCAGCCCGCCGCCGCAAACAAGTCGCGAAATTGTTTTTCGGTACGCTCGCAGCCGCTGGGGAAAATCAGCATTTGCAGATCGAGGAACTTGCCCGGGGAGAAGTCGTTGCCTGGCTGAATTACGTTGTCAACCACGAGGAGTCTGCCGCCGGAATTCACGCTTTTTCGGCAGGCTTTCAGTATCTGGACGCACTTGATCGTCCGGCCAGTCGTGAATGATGTGCTTCATGATGTAAGCATCGGCGCCTGCCGGAACGGAGGAAAACATATCGCCGGACGCGAAGGTACAACGGTCCATCACGGGCTTGAGCGGTCCGTTCTTGGCTCCCTCAAGAACGTGCGGCATATCGTAGAGCGTGCCGCTCATTTGCGGATTTTTCTTCAGGATGGTTGCCAGCAGAAGTCCGTGGCCGCCGGCGATGTCCACGATGGAATGGATGCCGTCAAAATTGTAAGCATCGGCGACGGCGGGACTGTCAATCATGGATAATTGGGTCATGGCATCGTTGAAAATCTGACCTTCCGCCGGATTTTGCTTCAGATATTCGAAGACGTGAGCGCCGTAGATTTGTTCCAGCGCTTGCTTGCCGGTTCGAACGCAATATTCCAGGTGGGACCAGCCGCGTCCGTGCCACTCTCTGCCCGTCATGATTGCGAGGGCGCGCAGGCTTGGATTCGCATCGCTGCGTAGAACCGCGGACATCGGCGTTTGCGAAAATTTTCCGTCGGGGCCCTCCGATAGCACTCCCACGCAGGCGGTGGCGCGCATGAGACGGTAGAGCGCTTGTGGGTCCGCACCAATTTGTTTTGCGAGTTCCTCGGCAGATTTGGGAGCAGCTTCGATGAGATCGGGGATTCCAAGTTGGGCGAGGCAAGAGACAGCCCCTGCGACGTGAGCCCCATTTAAGAGTTGAAATATGCCGACATGAGCGGGAGGAGTTTGACGCTCTGCAACCATTCGTGGTCCACCTGGATTTTGATTTTGAGATACCGAGCGCGGAAGTATACCGCGAATTTTCCCCCGGGAATCACAACATCCCGGCAGATCGCGAAATTTTAGTGTCAAGCAGAAGGAGTACTATGGGCGGGAGTGATCGAAAAATAGAAAGAAGTGGTGCGGCTGAGTGGATTCGAACCACCACGGTCTTGCGACCGCCAGCCCCTCAAGCTGGTGCGTCTGCCAATTCCGCCACAGCCGCAATTTGGGGCTACGTACAAAAGCTACGATACTCTTAGAAGCTCGCTCCCGGACACAAAGATTTAAGTGTGTGCCATTATTTCTTTGGAGGCGCTGCGGGCTGCGCCGGAGTCTGCGCAGGCGGAGCCAGCGGTATCTGAACGCCTTTAGGAGCGGCAGGCTTGTCCGGCTTTGAGGCCGGGTGTTCGGTGTCTTCGATGATCGAATTAATGCCAGCTCCTTCCGAAGGAGCGCGCTTCACTGACAGCGTGAGCGAGGTCATCATAAAGACGATGGCACACCAGGTGGTGGCGCGCGAAAGGAACGTCGCTGCACCGCGCGGACCAAACGCGGTCTGACTGCCCGCTCCGCCGAATGCTCCGGCCAAATCCGCAGCCGAGCCGCTCTGCAACATGATGACAATGACCAATATAAAACAAACGGCTACGTGCAGAGTCACCAGAATAAACGTCATGCGCCAACCCACCCATATCAAGGCGATGGCGACTATCAGCGACAAACCCCATTTTGTCCACGATGACATTTCCAACTCCAGTAAGTGCGGCCATTAATTTCAGACGGCTAGCGGCATCTAAAAATTCACGATTGCGGCGAACGACTTTGCATCCAGGCTCGCGCCACCGACCAGCGCGCCGTCAATCTCCTCCTGCGCCATCAACCCTTTTATGTTGTCAGGCTTGACGCTTCCGCCGTAGAGGATACGAAGTGCGGAGGCACATTCCGGCGAAAACTGCTTGGCGGCGAGTTCGCGCAAAAAGCGGTGAACAGCGGCCGCAATTTCCGGCGTCGCAGTCCGCCCCGTACCAATGGCCCAGACCGGTTCGTAAGCTAAGAGAATACGCGAGAAGTCCGCATCGGTCAACGCGTTCAAACCGCCCTCAAACTGGCGTTTCAGCACGGCGTGGGTCAGATTTGCGTCGCGCTCGGCGGCTAATTCCCCGATGCAAACGATGGGAGTGAGTCCCGCCTGGAGCGCGGCGCCCAGTTTACGATTTACGGATTCGTCGGTCTCTCCGAAGTATTGCCGGCGCTCTGAATGGCCGATAATTACGCCGTGGCAGCCTGCTTCCACCAGCATGGGCATGGATATTTCGCCGGTGAAAGCGCCTTCGCGTTCCCAATACGCGTTTTGCGCGGCGATGGCAATTGAGGTGCCGGCTGCGGCCTCCACGGCCACAGAAAGCGCCGTGAACGGAGGCGCAATGATGATGTCGCAATGCCGGGAATGGGCGACGAGCGGTTTAAAGGCGGCAAAGAACTCGCGCGTTTCCGCCTGAGTCTTGTACATCTTCCAATTGCCGGCGATGACGGGGCGGCGGGACAATTAATTTTCCTTCCGGCTTTCGGATTTGTTTGTGAGCGCTTCGACGCCGGGAAGTTTTTTGCCGGCGAGAAATTCGAGAGAAGCGCCGCCACCTGTGGAGATGTGCGAAATTTGTTGAGCGAGGCCGGACCGTTCGACTGCGGCGACGGAATCCCCACCGCCGACGATCGAGGTAGCGCCGGCAGCGGAGGCCGCAGCCACGGCGCGCGCGATGGCCAGAGTGCCTTGAGCGAATGCGGGCTTCTCGAACATGCCCACCGGACCGTTCCACACAATCGTGCGCGCGGCGGCAATTTCCTGATTGAAGAGCGCGATAGTCTTCGGGCCAATGTCGAGGCCCATCAAGTTTTCCGGAGTCTGTGCGATGTCCGTGACGCGGGTTGACGCCGAGTCGGGCGATTCAGCGAGAACATGATCCACGGGGAGAACAAAACGGAATTTGCGGCGGCGCGCTTCTTCGAGAAGATTCCGCGCAAGGTCCAGCTTGTCGTTTTCGACCAGGGACTTCCCTACCGGCAGACCTTGCGATTTTAGAAAGGTGTAGGCCATGGCGCCGCCGATCAGCATGGCGTCCGCGAGTTTCATCAGATTCTGCACAACTTCAATTTTGTCGGAAACTTTTGCGCCGCCGAGAATGGCAACGAACGGACGATCCGGATTCGATACCGCTTTTCCGAGGTAAGTGAGTTCCTTTTCCATCAGCAGGCCCGCGGCGGCCTGGCGAACGAATTTGGTGATGCCGACAACGGAGGCATGCGCGCGATGCGAGGAGCCAAATGCGTCGCAGACGAAAAGCTGGTCGCACAACTGCGCTAGCCGGCGCGAAAATTCCGGGTCGTTGGCTTCTTCTTGCGGATGAAACCGCACATTCTCAAGAAGCAGCACTTCGCCGTCGCGCAAGCGCTTTGCTCTTCGCTTCCGCATCAGCGCCCACACAATCGCCGGCGAACGCGACCGGCCGGCCGAGAAGTTCGCTGCAGACGGGCTGCGACGGGCGCAAGACTGTACTTCGGATCGATTTTGCCTTTGGGGCGGCCGAGATGAGAGGCGAGAACAAGCCGCGCGCCGCGGTCGATTGCGAGGCGCAAAGTGGGGAGGGTTTCGCGGATGCGGGTGTCGTCCTCGATCTTCGCGCCGTCCATCGGGACGTTAAAGTCCACGCGGATGAACACGCGTTTGCCGGACATTTCAAGATCGCGAATGGATAGCTTATTCATATTTGCAGCGCTGATGACGGGTTGCAATGTCTGTTGTCAGGAAAATTAGAGCCGCGCGGCAAGAAGTTTGATCAAATCGCGGCAGCGGCTCGAGTAGCCCCACTCGTTGTCGTACCACGCGAGTATCTTCACGCAGTTCGTGCCGACCACGCGCGTGTAGCCGGAATCCACAATCGAAGAATGCGGATTGCCGCGGAAATCGATGGAGACCAATTCTTCATCGGTATAGGCCAGGATGCCCTTCATAGGGCCTTCGGCTGCCTTCTTCAGTGCCGCGTTTACGCTCTCGACCGTCGCGGGCTTGTCCGTCATCACCGTCAAATCCACGACGCTAACATTGGGCGTGGGCACGCGCAGCGAAAAACCATCCAGCTTTCCCTTGAGTTCGGGAATCACGAGGTGAAGAGCTTTCGCGGCGCCGGTGGAAGTGGGAATCATGGAAAGCGCGGCGGCTCGCGCGCGCCGGAGGTCCGGATGCGGCAGGTCGAGAAGTTTTTGATCATTGGTGTAGGAATGGATAGTGGTCATGGTTCCGACGTTTATTCCGAAGGTTTCATGAATCACCTTGGCGACGGGGGCGAGGCAATTTGTGGTACAAGACGCGTTAGAAATGACGTGATGCTTCGCCGGATCGTAGGATTTGTCGTTCACGCCGAGAACGAAGGTGGCGTCCGGATCCGTGGCCGGAGCGGAAATAATTACTTTTTTCACCGAGCCGCGGATGTGCTTGCGCGCGTTGGCGCCTGCAGTGAAAAGTCCGGTGGATTCAACAACGATCGAGGCGCCGACGGATGTCCAATCAATTTCACCGGGATCCTTCACGCGGAAAACCTTGAATGCTTTGCCGTCCACCGCGATGGTGTCTTCCGTATGCGTGACTTTATTAGGAAGGTTGCCCAAAATTGAATCGTATTTGAGCAGATGCGCCAGGGTTTTGGAGTCGGTGATGTCGTTGACGGCTACGATTTCTATGGCAGGATCTTCCATCGCGGCGCGGAAAATATTGCGACCGATACGTCCGAACCCGTTAATTCCGACCTTAATCGACATTCGCCCTCCGGGCACACGCGATGGATACGGACAGAGACAAATCCGTCCGCAGGTATTTACGAACGGTGATGCTAGGGCGCAGAACGAGAAAAGTCAACGCGGTCAATCGAATTCCTTTACGCGGATGACCTTATCCCCGGTAAAGGTGACAAAGACTGTGCGTGCGGGAGGATTGCCGTAAATCCAATCTTCCGTCTCCGTGCCGTCCGGATCGCGCTCGCGTACCTTGTGATCCGGCCGGCCCAGAGCCGCAAGCACCATCTCGTGGTCCATGCCCGCAACGGCTTTTTGATCTTTGATTGCGTCTCTAAACTGCGGCGGCAATGTATCCACCCAGTTCACCGCGGCGGATTGCTCCTTGGAAAAACTCAGGAAGGCTTGCAGCGCGGTCATCACATCATCGGCGCTCATGTCCGGCACAGGCTTGCCGTAATCAAGAATCAGCGTCCCGCCGGGCCTTTGTTGCGGGCCGGACGGCAGCGGGCTCGTGGAACCTCCGGCACTGATCTGAACGTGCTCGCGCAAATTGAAATGTTTTCTTGCGCCGCCATTCACCTGCACGACTATTTCTTTCGCGCGAAATTCAATATTCGTGACTTGGACGGTTTCGCCTGTATTTACCGCGGCGCCGTCATGACGCAGGGCATTTCTGAGTTCTTTGTCATCCAGTTTCTGGCCGACCGGGATTCTGAATCCTTTTCTTCCCGCAGGAATCGGCGACACGACTTTCGCAAATTCCCCCGAGACGTAGCGGACAATTTCCAGGCGCGACTGGGGTTGCAGCGGCGTTTGCTTGTTGGGCGACTGCTCGACCACGGAGATGAAAACGGCCGGGCCGAACAAATCGGTAGAGCGGCCGGAGGCGGGCAAAGAGTTCGGGATGGGAGCGTCGGGAAGCACGGGCGTGCGATAACGATTGATGTCCGCTCGATCCGCGCTGAGAGCAAGCGCGGCCCCAAGGAGAATAATTTGGCGGATATACATGGCAGCCTGACCAGCACCTATTTTAGGGCTTTTTGCCGCTCAGGTGAATATGGATTCTTCGCGGGGGCGGATGGTTGCAGAGCGAACGGCAAATCAACCCGCTGCGCGAGCTTTCGGCGCCGGCGCCAATTTCTCCTCTTCGATCTTCTGCAATGCGAGCTGCGGCTCAAAACAGCGCCGGCAACGCGCTTCGTACATTCCGCCCGCGCCTACGACGATCAACTCCTCCGAGGCCACCAGCCGCTGCGTATGCACGGCAGGATTACCGCAACGCATGCAGATCGCCAGCAATTTTGTAATTTCTTCCGCAACGGCCAGAAGGCGGGGCATGGGCTCGAAGGGGCGGCCCATGAAATCGGTATCGAGGCCCGCGACGATCACACGCTTGCCCAGATCGGCGAGCTTTACGCAACTCTCCACGACGCTTTCACCGAGAAATTGCGCTTCGTCAATACCGACGACTTCCGTGCGCGGAGCGACTTTCGCCAGAATATCTTCACCGGTTTGCACCAGCTCCGAATCCAGCTCCAAGCCGGAGTGGGAGACGATTCCGTTCTTGGCGTAGCGCTGGTCGATTACCGGCTTGAAAATCTGGACGCGCTGTTTCGCAATTTCCGCGCGGCGCAGACGGCGAATGAGCTCCTCGCTCTTGCCGGAGAACATCGGCCCGACGACCACTTCGATCCAGCCCATGTTGCCCTTGACGATATCCACGCTTCCCCCTTGTCTTATTAGGCTAGCACAGATGAAGGTCTGATAACTGCCTCGGGGCTACTACGACTCGCGCTCCGCGTTTGGCGAATAGATCGCGCGGTTGAAAAAGGGCGCAAAGGCATTGATCACGGCGACGCGGAAAGCGTCCTGACGCGTGATGATATTTCGAGTAAGGACGCCCCAAGCTCCTTGCGCGTCGCGAATGCCGTGGCTACCGGCAAAAGCGTCAATCGCATTGGACAGCTCCACGCCGTCGTCCACTACGCGCTTCGCGAGCGCATCGGGGAGCAGCACACCGCCTGATTGGCCGAAAAAGCCCCGCCCACTTCGACCTTTTACATAGGCCCAGTTCTCGAGAAAGACACAACGCGCGTCGCCGTCGCGAATGACGTCAAGGCCTCCTTCCAGGCCCACGAAGTATGTCCAAGGCTGGCTTTTTTGGTTCGCGATGCGCTCGAGGGCTTCCGCGCGCTGACGTGCGCCAGCCATCAGGTCCTCACGTGTTAACGGCGTATGGCGGACACCACTCGGAACCTCGACTCCAGTAACCTCAAATTGTCCGTTCTCACTGAGAAAGTGGCCGAACGATGTGAGAGCTTCCGAGACTGCGTCCAGTTTCGGACGGCGGGTGCTGCCAACGGCGATAATGATTTTTTCCATGCGGCGCGGATTCTATCAGGGACAGCATCGCGCTGACGAGATGTACTCTTTTTTGCTGCTTCGTTGGTAGGAAGGACGTTCGGAGCGGGCCGAGCGAACGCCCTATCATTTCCAGAGTAGAGTCTGTTTCTCGCGAGCGAATCGTGCCAGCAGAAATTCCTTCAAGCCCTCGATGGACGTGAACACCTGATCGGAACACGCGACCATCCAGCCGCTTACCTGATCTACCGCAATCGGCGTGACAAGATACACAGGAATGCCTTTGCGATGCGCCACGGTCAACTCGGCGGAAGTGCCGCCGCTGTGTGCATTTTCCGACGGCCAATAGCAGATTACGTAGTCCGCCTTGTTCTCTATCAGATCCAGATCGAAGGCGATGATCTTGCGCACGGCGCGGCGGAAGCGGTCGAGGTCAGCGGTTTTCCATTCGCGAAAGTGAGCGGCCTCTTCCTCGGAGAGATTCTTTCTCTCGTCTTCGGCAGGGTCATACACGCGATGACCGAGCTGGTCCCGAAGGAAGGGCGCCAGCTTGCGACGCCAGAGTCTGCCGCCATCTTCGGCGAATTCGATGGGACCGCAAAGATACGCGAGCATAGGGTTGGGAAGGAGACTCTAACACGCGGACGGCATGTTGGCCACTCGCGAACGAGAGTGACTAGCCGCCGTTCCTATCCGATGTGAGCGTTTTGGCGACACTCCTCTTCTTCCCACGTTGACTTCCCTAAGGCCTCTGCCAAAATTGGAGTTACGAAGCTCATTTCAAAATAGGAAATAACATGAACTCACTTAAACAGCTCCTGGTGGGGCCACTTTGCTTGCTACTGTGTTCCTTTTCGGTGCAGGCCAGCCCGCAGTCCGCGGGACAGCATGCCGGTCAGATCACTGCGTTGATTCCGGCAGCTAGCCGCAACGCACAGCCTGCCAAGGTGCAGGACCAACTGCAATGGAATGACCTGCTAAAGACTGCGCATTCAGGTCGCGTCCGAGCCGGTTTAGATGATGGTTCAATTGTGAGCCTGGGTTCGGATACCGAGCTGCGCATCGTGCAGCACGACGGCACATCCCAGCAGACTTCGCTTGAAATGAATTTTGGCAAGATGCGGAGCCAGGTAGTGAAGATCACCAAGCCGGGGGGCAAATTCGAGGTGACGACCCCCAACGCCGTCATCGGCGTAATCGGCACGCACTTTTACGTCGCGTTCGAGCACGGCAAAACAACCGTCATTTGTTACGAAGGAACGGTGCTGGTGACGCCGAGGGCCAACGCTCAAGCGCAGAACAACTCGGGACAAAGTTCGAATGGAAATTCGATCAGCCTGGGCGCGGGACAAATGGTAGAAATCGTCTCACACATTCCTCCGGGTGGTTATCAAACCGAGTCAACGCCGCCAGCGGTAAAACAGAGCAGCCAGTTGGCCACGGATACGAATGAGAATGCGCCTCCGACTTATCAGGCTCATAGCCATGTGCTGCGAAATCTTCTGATCGGAACTGCGATTGCGGTGGGGCTCAGCGTGGGTCTTGCAGTTGGCACCGGAAACACCACGCCGCCGAAAACAAGGGCTCCCGCGCCGAACGGCGTTAAATAAGAGGTCTTGCGGATAGTTCGCGGGAATACCGCCTCAGTAGGCCAAGAAGAACTTCCGCGAAGGCGGCTTCGCGGTTGCGATGCTTATGAAACTGAAGGCACAGCGGTGGTCGGCGTGGCTGAGAGAGTTCTCGCGAAGCCAAATCGACTTGGGCCTGGCCCTGCTGGTAACCCTGGCGGGACTCGCGCTGTTCGCCTTCTCCGGCCTTAGCGCGGACAACCGCGCGGGCTTCGTTTTTCTCCAGAATATCGAGCAGAGTTCGCTGGACATGCGGTTCGAGTTGCGCGGCAAGCGTCCGCCTGACAGCCGCATCGTGATTGTAGGTATTGACGAAAACACGCTGCAAAAAATCAATTCTTTTCCCCTGCCACGGAAGGACTACGCACTTCTAGTGAATCGGTTGAATGCCGACGGCGCTCGGGTTATTGCCTTTGACGCAACGTTTCCGACTCCGGAAAGCAACTCGGCGGTGGAAGCGCTGAAAGAATTGCAGAAGAACATCGGTCCTTCCCTGTCGCCGAATGGCTTGAAGAAGGTAAAAGAGCTGGAAATTGCAAGCGATCAGGATGCGGCTTTCGCTGCGGCGCTGAAAAGCGGCGGCAACGTAATTCTGGGCCATATATTCCTTGATCCGGAACGGGCCAAAGCCGCTAGTGCGAAGTCAGAGGAAGAGTATTACAACATCGTCTGGGCCAAATCATTTCCCCAAGTTGTGCCGGCTAAGTCCAAAGACGGAAAAGCCGTGGACATGGGTAAAGCGTGGATCAAAGCCGGTGGAACAGTTGCCGCGGGTGTGGAAGCAAACATTTCAAAAATTGCAGAAGCGGCGGCTTCTTACGGTTTCTTGAATATTAATCCGGATGCTGACGGGACTCTGAGGCACGGGTCGTTGATGATTCGTTACCGGGATCTGGATTTCTTCCCTTCTCTTCCGCTGCAGGTCATACGCGAATACGAAAATATTCCCGATCAGGATATCGTGGCCTACATCTCGGAAAATGGACTGGAGCGCATCCAATTCGGGCGACACCTTCTGCGGCCGTCGCGCAACGGCAGCGCGCTGATCAATTACACCGGCCCCTACAACACCTACCAACACTATTCGATGGCGGATGTAATCAGCGGAGCCACTCCGCCCGATGCATTTCGGGACAAGATCGTTCTGGTTGGCGCTACAGCCGTGGCCATCGGAGACGTGCGCAACACTCCCTGGCTGGATGCGGATTACATGGGGGTCGAGGTACACGCGAACATTATCGACAACCTGCTGCATAGCGATGAGAAAGGCCGGGGATTTCTTACGCGGGGATTTGACGAGGAGATAGTGGATATAAGTTTTATCCTAATTTTCGGGCTGCTTTTTGGCTTTCTGTTCAGCCGCATCACGCCGCTGTATTCCACCGTACTAATGCTGGTAACGCTGGCTGCGTTCGCCGTATTCGTTTATTTCAGCTTCGCCGACAAGGGAAGGTGGCTCAGTTTTGTGATCCCGGCCGGCACTCTGGCGTTGAACTACGCGGTGATCACGAGTTTTCGGATGATTCGCGAGGAGCGCGCAAAACGGCTGATTCGCAAAACTTTTTCGCAATATTTGTCGCCCGGCGTGATCGAACTGATCGAAAAGGATCCTGAGAAATACATCCGGCCCGGCGGCGAGATGAAAGAGCTCACTATCATGTTCAGCGATATTCGCGGATTTACGACACTCTCCGAGGGACTGACGCCGGACGAACTGGTGCAACTGTTGAACGAATACTTTGGGGCCATGACCGAGATTGTTTTTTCTTATCAAGGGACGCTGGATAAATACATCGGTGACGCCATTATGGCCTTCTGGGGTTCACCGTACCCGCAGCACGATCATGCCTTCCGCAGTTGCAACTGCGCGCTGCAAATGGTGCGCGGCTTGGAAAAGCTGAACACCAAGTTGCGTCGCGAAGGACGGCCACCGATCGCCGTTGGAATCGGACTGAATACCGGCCCGGTGAACGTCGGGAACATGGGTTCAGCGAGGCGGCTGTCCTGGACGGTGATGGGAGACAACGTCAACCTTGCTTCGCGTCTGGAAGGAATCACCAAGCTATATCATTCGAAGCTGGTCATCAGCGAGGCGACTTACAGGCAAGTGGCATCGCAGTTTGTCTGCCGCGAACTCGACAAAATAAAGGTGAAGGGAAAGAACCAGCCGGTGAATATCTACGAGCTGATGGACGTGATAGCAGAAAAGCATAAATACGAAACTCTGCTGACTCAGTTCGAGCACGCCATGGCCGCTTACCGAAACCAAGACTGGCAGGAAGCGTCGGACAGATTCGCGCAAGTTCTGACAACGTATCCTGACGATGGTCCCACGCAGGCATTTCTGGAGCGCGCGGTGGAATTTATGGAAGAAGCGCCGGAAGCGGGCTGGGACGGCGTGTACGTGATGAAGACGAAATAGATCTGAACCTTATCTTTGCGGAAACTTCATAGCGGTATCGCCCGCAACTATGCTGATGGGCGAGGCGGCAGCCGATCCCGGAGCAACCGAGCCGTAGGTGATTGCCACTCGCGTTTGCGACAGCGGCGCAGTATCCAGGAAGCGAACTTTTCCGTCGGCTCGTTCGACACCCAATTCCGTCCATATCGCGGGGAGATCGACGTCGTAGGGTTGATCCTTCATCTTTTCGTAAAGTGGCCGCAAAACCGGAACGCCGGTGGCTTGGTCTCCGGTATCCAAAGCTTTTTCCAGCGGCCAGTCCTGCCGGATGTCTCCGCCCGCAGCGAGGATGCCGCGCAGCGCATCGTCCAGACCTTTTCGGTTCGCCGTTTTCTGATGGATCTCAATATCCGCGAGGAAACAGAATAGCGCTCCGCCCCAATAGGTTCGTCCCCAGGTGTGCGTGTGGTCGAGACCTTTATCTCCAGCGGCGGGGAGTCCCTGATGGAGGTCTCTCACCAGTTCGAACCACATTTCCGTCTCGTCCATGTGCTTCGCTCTTACGCGCGCGATCGGCTCTACATAAGTTGCGATTCCCTCTTCAATCCAATGGTGGTTGTCGGCAACGGAGGGAAAAGCGAGATGCACCATTTCATGAGTCAGCATCCAGTCGGTGGCGAGATCCTCGGAAGTCGTTTCGCCGCCGACGTGAATGGCTGATGAATCCGCCCTTTTCTCCGAAAGTCTTGCCGTCTCGCACGCCTTTTCCGTCGGTCGGAATAATGCGCAGTAAAAGATGAGGGATGGGAAAACGACCATAGTAGCCGCTGACAGATTCTGCGGCCCACTGAACCCACCTGAGCAGCTCTTCCTTGGAGACTTGAAGCGAGCCCTGCTCAACGACCACATCTATTCGCGAATTTCCGATAACTATTGTCGAGGTCATTTCGTCAGCCGGAAAAGCGCCCGCGGAAGCTAAGAAGAACACGAATAGGCATAGAAGAGCTATACGTCGAAACGTTTTGGAACTCGTGTTCGCATCTTTCATGAGTCGGACGACTGCTACTTCAAGTAGCGGAGGAGCCGCTATCGCCGGCCGCTGAATATTCTCTCTTTCGAATCATCCGATCGAGGAGCGTGTCCAGCGCGAATTTTCCCGGTCCGAAGATCAGTACCACCAACGACGCAAAGAGGTACATGTATGGCGCGGCAGCAGAGAACTTATCCGGGGCGGTGAAAATCGAAAGCAGGGCCTCGCGATCACCTGTGACATACGCGGTCAGCATGTTTACTGTGAGCACTAGACCCGTGAGGCGCGAGAAAAGCCCGACCGCCAGCAGCATGCCTCCCGCCAGTTCGATGATCGAGACGAACAGTGCCGTCTGACCCGGCGCCGGCAGGTTCAGGCTCGCGAAGTACTCTGTCACTTTGGCCAGATTGTGCAGCTTGCCCCAGCCATCCTCCATAAATTCCCAGCCCCAGTACAATCGCACGAAGAGGAGGAGAAAGGGCGACTGCAAACTCGATACCGCTCTCACAAATCCGTCGTACATGCGCAGAATCTGATTCCTCGCGTCGCTCATGCAGGGCGTTCTCCTCTGCGCGCCGTTCTCTCGACTAATTAGCCGGCTATTCCTGGAGCCTTTCTCGTGCCGGCAGAACCAGCCGAGCGCGGCCCAAGTTTGAAACCAATGCTGCACGTTGGCTGCGCGCTCGTCCGGAACAATCGAGCTCTTTCCCATAGCGTTTTCAACCGCGGCCTTGAGCGGCTTGCCGCTGCGAAGAGCGGTCAGAATGGCGAACTCCTCGCGATGAAGGCGCCGAAAATAAACGGAGTCGTCCATGCGATGCACGACCAAAAAGATCGGACTGGGTTTTAATTTCGCCACGGCAGAAACTCGTTTCTGGTGGTGGCGCTCGCTGAAAGCATTGCTGGCGACATCGGTGTCATCGTCCCCTTTGCGAACTTCCAGCAACAGGTCATCAACGGGATAACGCAGGTCGAGAAGCTGCACATATGGTTGCAGCCGCAAACGGAGTTTCGCGGGGTTTGCAGACGCGAGATCTTCCGGTTTGAGCGTGGGCTCGGCGCCGCCATCGAAGGCTTCAATATCGGCCCATTCCAGGCGAACCATATCGAGAGCCAGGTTTCCGCGCCCGGCGGTCCAGGCGGGATTTTTTCGCAGCCAGGATTCCAAGCGCGAACCCAAGTTGCGCAGAGTAAACGATTGCGAGGGGCAATCGGTGAGATAGGCCTTGGCCATGCGATCGAAGCGATTTCCTCCGAGCACGGCGCGCAAGCCAGGAAAATCCTCGGCAAAACCTGCCAGCACGCGGAACCAATACTGGCGATTATAGATTTCGAGGCGCTCGAAGGACGTCAGCCGAGAGTTCGGCTTGATGATCTGAGAGGCCACAGCGCGCATCGAGCGGCCATCGGGCGCGGTCGAGCGCATGCGTTCGGAAGGCGTTAGCGGGGTCATCACCGCGCGAGCCATGCGGCGTTGAAGGCTTAGCAGCTTCATACCGCTTTCGCCAGCGATGCGCTTGCCAGGAATCGATTGGCTTTCAACGCCTCGTCGTGAACCTCGTCAAAGGAAGGGATGCTGTCGTCCCACTCGAGCAGTGTGGCCGTGTGGCCGACGCGTTCGATGGCGCGCTCGTACAATTTCCAAACGGGATCGATCACGGGATGATCGTGGGTATCGAGAATGTACTTCTTGTATTTCGAATGGCCCGCAATGTGGATCTGGGCGACTCGCTCGGCCGGGACGCTGTTGACGTAGGTGTAGGGGTCAAAGCTGTGATTCCGCGAAGATACGTAAATGTTGTTCACATCCAGGAGAATTCCGCAGTCGGCGCGCTCGACCACTTCGTTCAGGAATTCCCACTCCGTCATTTCGGAAACGTGAAACTCCGCGTAGCTGCTCACGTTCTCCACCACCACGGGCACTTCCACGAAATCGCGAACCTCGCGAACTTTTTGCGCGGTGATTCGCGCAGCTTCAAAAGTGTAGGGCATGGGCAGGAGGTCGTGCGTGTAGCGGCCATCCACGCTTCCCCAGCAAAGATGATCCGATAGCCAGGGCGTCTTGGTACGCTGCACCAACGTCTTCAGCCGGCGAAGATGTTCTTTGTTCGGGCGCTCGGCCGAGCCGAAATACATGGAAACGCCGTGCTGCACCACTTTGTATTGTTCCAGGATTTGATCGAGGATGTGCAGCGGGCGCCCGCCATCGATCATGAAATTTTCGGAAATGATTTCAAACCAGTCCACCACCGGTTTGCGCGTGAGAATGTGATGGTAATGCGGCGCGCGCAAACCAATCCCGATTCCATAATCAGTAAAATTGTTAAACCGATTTGCAGGCATTTGTTGCTCCGAAGATCCCGAAGGAGTGTCGAGGGCCGGTACAACGAAGTCCGGCCCCAGGCAGGACAACTTTTGCTTTGCTGCTAACGCTCCGAAGAGCGTTATTCCGGCATCTTTGAACCGTCTGTTGCGCAACCACCCTTGCCCTTGCAAGAGTTCTTGCCTTTGCAGCCGTTGTCGCTCGATTTACATCCACCCTTACCCTTGCAAGAATTCTGACCCTTGCAAGCATGCTTTTCCTTCACCTTAGTGTCTGCCGGCTTCTGATCGGATTGAGCAGCAAGCCTCGCGCCGGACAGAAGATTTGATGCTTGAATTGTCGCGCCGGTGCCAGCCAAGAGGCCTGCAAGTGCGGCGCCAGCAACTAGAGCTTTCTTCGATTTTGTCATTTCCCGAATTACCTCCTATTGAGTTTGGACTGCAACCGCTCCTATTGTTACTACGCCATCCGAGAGAGTTCGGATGTTCTTGTTGGGGTTGATTTTGTCAGACGGGCTGGATCCAAGCCCCGGTGTAATCCGGGGAACTGCCGAGGGAGCATAACCCAACCAATCGGTCGCCGACAATAACTATTACCTCCTTGACCGGGAGGGTGCCGCGGAAACGTGACAGGAAATTAGACGTGCAAATCCGTGATCAAGGTAGGAGAAAGAGGCTCAAAGGGCGAAAATATCTGGAGCGGGATAAGAGAATCGAACTCTCGCCTCCACCTTGGCAAGGTGGCGTACTACCACTATACGAATCCCGCTCGGATGAGAACCCTGTAATTCCCGATTATTTATAGCATGGCGCAAACACTCGAACAAGCTTCCAGCGTAGGGAGTGTCGCAGGAACAAATGAAGACCAGGTCGCGCAGGGGGAATGCGCGACTTGTCCTTAATCCACCTCAAGGATCCGGGCGGCTTTGACGATCGGAGATTTCTTCTGCCGTTGGGCAAAACGCTGAGCGCGCTCGCGGTCAATGTAGACACGGGCGAATCTTTCGCCGTCATGGTAAAACACGGTGACCTGCCAGTGCTGGTGTTTCCGCCTTCTATCATGGCGCATGCGATTCGACTTCTTTGCTCTCTTCTTTTTCTTCTTCACGATGAACAGGCCCTCGCGTCCCCAAACTATTGCAAGTTTAGGGACGGCGCGCAAGTAACTAGTTAAGAGTTAACGCCGGAATACTTTTTGGTACGGTCTTAACCCGGAGATTGCACCATATCGAAACTATCAGGCCGCACGGCTAGGCACAGTTGGAACTTTCATCTTTGCGCTAACGTAATATCAAGTGAGAGACGATAAAAGCGCTGGAGGGACCCATGGTGATGTGCTTAGAGCGCGGGTTAGAAATCGAAGACTTGAGGAATCACTCGCAGGAAATGATCATGCAGCTTCGCGATGCTTTGGCTGGCGGTGCCACGGTAACTCCTGACCCGAAACGGGCGGGCTTTTATGAGGTGAAACGCCGCGAGCAGTTATTTTACATATACATTTCACCCGATACGGGGAAGGTTCTGTTAATTGCGGCCTGGCCACACGAGGAAGCCCTGGTTTGTGAGGCGGGAGCATCAGCGTGATTCAGTGACGTCTAATTGGGTGTGCCGGAGAGAATCAAGTCAGCGGGCTTCAAGTTCAGCTCGGTCAGAATCTGCTTGTCAAGTTTGAAAATGGACGGACTTTCGCTGGTTCTGGCGTACACGAAGCCGCCGGATTCTTTCGATAGCTGAATGGTCAATTTTTTGGCGGATTTGTCGGTTAAGACAGCCTGGAACTCGGGTTTAGCCAGCATGGCGCGGATATTCGGCGCAGGCTGGTCAAAGACCTGTTCCGCGCGCGCCTGTTCCAAGGGCGTAATTAACTTTGCGATATCGGCCGCTTTTCCCTTCTGATCCGACGGTTCTTCCATGATCCATTCAAATTCCGATTTGCGCGTGCAGATAATCGTACCGTTCGCATTATGTATTTCGACGCGATTTAACAGCGGCGGGGTCGAAGTGCGCGAGTTTTTTGTCGCGCAAATCGTTGTAATTTTCGGCCAGTTTCTTGTAGAGATCCTCAGAGATGCGGAAAATCACGGGCCGGGAGGTATCCCGCGCGAAGTATTGATCGCCGTCTTTTTTGCCGACGATCAGCGTGGAGCTCTTCCCTTTGTCATCCAAGGTGGTCAGGGAGACAGCCGGATTAGCTAAACCATACTTCGCCAGATTATCGGACGACTCGCTGGCAACCGCAGTCCATTTCGCCGAACCAACGCCGGCGAGAAGCGCGCTGATATTTCCGGCGTCGCCGCGTGAGCCGGCGGGCTTGGTAAATTCCCACTCATCCTTTTCTTTCTTTGCCGCGAGCTGGCCGGAAGGATTCTTAAGGTCGAAGGACAGGACTTTATCGCTCGCGGCGTGCAACACGTCACGATCTCGCAGGTCTTGAAGAGTTTTGTCGGAGCTGATCAGAAGCGATTCCGGAAGGAGCGCGACATCTTTGCCGCTGTCCACAATCGAGTAAACCGAAACTCCAATAAAATCCTTTTTGCCGAATGCCACGGTGTGCTTCGCGCCGCTCCCAGCTTGGAATTCCAGTGAAATGGCCGGCGGGTCAAGACCAAAGACTTTCAACCGGTCAGGCGTGCCGGGTTCCGTTTGCGCGATACGGGCGCTGGACAGGCCGTCAATTATTCCGTCCAAGGACGCCTGATCGGCCCGTGTTTCGATCGGCTGAGTGATTTGCCAGACCCCGTTGCGCTTCTCAAACTGCAGCGTGGTTTCAGCGGGATTTCCGGGATGCTTGATAACGAGCGAGGTTATGTCCTGGGGCTGAATCGAGAACGCGAGCTTCGCCGCGTCCGCGGGCGGCTTCTCACTTTCCTTCTGGCTGCGGCGCCAGTCGAAGTAATAGACAGCGGCGCCCAATGCAATGGCGCCGAGAAGCAAGAATAAGGTCGTCTTCTTAATCATTGATGTAGTTTCAGCGAGCGCGGATTACCGGCGCTTCCACCAGATATAAACTCCCGAAAAAATCACGATACCGGGCAGAAAGAAAAGATCGAGCCACCGGAGCGCGCTCGCTTGACCTTCGGTAAGCGTGACGCGCCGGTTCGTCTGCGATTTCGGGCGGATGGAGATCAGGTTTTCGTCCTGAACGAGCCAATCGATCGTGTTATAGAAGAGGTCGCCGTTCTTCTGCAGACCCACATACGGATTCGCGGCAAATGCCGAGTTACCAATCACAACCAGGCGAGCTTCGCCGCCTTCCGCTTTGCGCGAAGCAGCCACACCGAGCGAAAGCGGACCGGCCGTATTTGGATTGAACGTTAATTCATTCTGACCCTGCTTCAAATTTGGAACGGTGAAGCTCTGCGGCGAAGTCTTCAAGAGTTCAACAATCTGAGGATCCGTCTTGGATTTGTCCGCGATCGATACGGTGCGCGCCAACGGGAAAAAAACCATCACGTTCGTAAAATTCCTGGTGATTGGGCTTTGGCCGAAAGTCGTTACCAGCGGGATAGCGGGGCCAGCACCAAGCAGGCGGCCCATTCCGCTTGCGTCGATCACCACGTTGTCTCCCACATTCGTGTTCCATCGCCTGGAAAATTTCTCCAAGCTTCGGATCAGTCTGGGGGTCGACGAGGATCAGGCCTTTGCCCGTGCCGGCCAGATATTTGTCGAGCATTTCCGCTTCCTGCGGAAAGAATTGCTGAGTGGGACCGGCAATCACCACCACGCTGCAATCGGAGGCCACGCCATTTTCAGACACGAGATTGAGAGTCCTGGTGACGTAGTTTTCCTTCTTCAGGCCGGCGTCGAGGTGGCTGTAGCCGTCTTCACCGTCATCCGTTAAGGATTTTTCGCCGTGTCCGGTGACGAAGCAAACCGTCTTAACCTTGTCTTGCGTGACTTTGATAATGGCGCCGGTGATGTCTTCTTCCGACGTGGCGCCGGTTTCCAAGTGTTCTTTTCGCGGGCCCGAGGCGAGGATCACGTCGCCCATGCGCGTGGCTCCATATTGCTGGGCGACCTCGGGCTTTTGTTGCGGATCAATGTTCTGAAATTTCAGATGGCGGCTCAAGCTGGTGTACTCAGCCATCTGGTCGTCGAGAGCCGCATTCGGGGACTTATCAAAGCGGACGATGGTGACGTCTTTCTGCAAGCCGCCTACGACCTGCTTGGTCTGATCGGAAAGCGTGTAGAGTTTTTCGGTGGTCAGATCGAAACGCTTATGATGGCGAAACCCGACGAAATTCACGATCACCAGGATAGCGATTACAACCACACTGAGAATCGTGGTGTTGGTGCCAAGCTGCGAAGAACGTTTGGAGAAGAACCGAAGAATGCCGCCAAAACCGATCACGATTGACGCGAGCAGGCACAAGGCCCCGATCGCCAAGACAACTTTGCTAAACGTCAGAAGCTCGCCCTGAATCGAATAACGCAAATACCCGGCCACCAGCATGGCTATGCCGGTGGTGCCGATGAATCTTGCCAACTCCTCCCGATCCCATTTCATCCTGCGAGTTCCTCCATAATTTGCGAGCGCGAGAAAAAACCGACCTAGGCTCGCCGCCAGCGCATCGAATCGACGGAGCGCACGGTCAAGAAAACAAAAAGAACGATGAAGCTTGCGTAATAAATCAGGTTGGACGTATCAATAACGCCGCGAGTGAAATCTTCGTAATGGCGTATCACCGAAAGATACTGAAGCACTGCTCCGCCGCCGCTATCGGTGCTGCGGCCAATGTCCAGCACCCAGATAAATAAGGAGGCCGCGAACGTAATCACTGCTGCAATCAGTTGGTTTTCGGTGAGGGACGAGACAAAGGAGCCGAGTGCCAGTAGCGAGCCGCCGAGCAGCAACACGCCCGCATATCCCGCCGCCAACATGCTCCATGGCGGCCTGGGATCGCTGCGGAGACACATGAAGATCATATAGCTCGCGGTGGGCAGCAACATGAGCGCGAACAGAGACAGCGAAGCCAGATACTTTCCCAGCACGATTTCCAGCTCGCTGACCGGCGAGGTCATCAGCAGTTCCATCGTGCCCCGCTTGCGTTCCTCGGCATAGACACTCATGGTCAGAATCGGGGTAAAAAATAAAACGAGGGTCGAGAGTATGCCGAAAAAGTTGCGCATCACAGCGGCCGGAACGTCGAAATCGGATGGCGCGCCAAAACGCATTCCCTGCATTTCCATTTGAAAAGACTGCTTGATCACTTCCGACAGGATTACGTTGAAAAAGAACGCGGTCAAAATCAGGAAAAGTCCGATGAAGATATAGGCGATGGGCGAAACGAAGTAATGCCCCATCTCCTTGCGATAAATTGCGTACAAACTTCCCATTGTTCTATTCACTCCTTTATCGGATGGCCTTAACTGGACGACTGCGCGTGGGCCGCGTCGTCGGTGGTGAGTTCGAGGAAGATGTCTTCGAGACTCAGGCTCACTCCGTGCAGTTCGTAAAGCGGCCAGCCATGTTCCACGATTTTCGCCGCGACCTGGCTGCGAATGTCATTCCCCTGCGCCGCCTCCACGGTAACCGTCTGACGGCTTCCGGCACGGGCCGGCTCGATCACCACGCGGCTCGCTCCCGGAATTTGTGACAGCACGTCGCGGAGCGGCTTTTCCGGGGCCTCCGTTTCAATGTGAATTTTTTGGCCGCCTTTGAGCTGCGAAGTCAAATTCTGCGGGGTATCCACCGCGGCAATTTTGCCCTTATTGATGATGACCACGCGGTCGCAGGTCATGCTGACTTCCGGCAGGATGTGCGTGGAAAGAATGATGGTGTGGTTCCCAGCCAGACCTTTAATTAGATTGCGAACTTCAATAATCTGCTTGGGGTCCAGGCCGACGGTCGGCTCATCGAGAATGATAACGTCAGGATCGTGCACCAGCGCCTGCGCGATGCCCACGCGCTGCTTGTAACCGCGCGACAGTCGTTTGATAAGTTCGGAACGCCGGTCTTCCAGGTTGGTTTTTCTCAGAGCGTCATCGATGCGGGCGGGACGCCGCTCCGCCGGAACGTTTTTGATACGGGCGACAAAATCGAGGTAGGTCTCGACCGTCATATCAGGATATAGCGGCGGATTTTCGGGCAGATACCCGATCCGGCGGCGGACTTCCATGGATTCACGGAACACATCGAACCCCGCGACGCGCGCGGTCCCAGACGTGGCCGGCATGTAACCAGTCAAGATACGCATCGTGGTCGTTTTCCCGGCGCCGTTGGGCCCCAGAAAACCGAGAATCTCACCCTTGTTCACTGTGAACGAAACATGGTCCACGGCTGTGACTGAACCGTACGATTTCGTCAGGTCCTGAACTTCAATCAAGGTACTCCTCCAAACAAGGGCGCACTACGCGTTTCCCGAGCGCTTCCAAACCAATCTTTATACTAAAGTTGGGGGAAAATTGAAAATCCACGAGACTGTGGTCACAGGAGCGATCAGTGCACTCGATTGAGATGCAGCGGGTGTCGCCGGGAGTTGTCATGGAACTGCCGCTGCGAATGATCTCGCTGGTATTGGGTTGCACTGGGCCAAATTTGCCGCCAAAGATGGGACTGGCTAATGATTCATTGTCTGCCTTAAAATGAAGCACATAACAGGCAACGGCCTTGTCGTCCGGCGCATCCACATTGCGTACAGATGCAGCTTATCGTTCGTATTCCTAAATGCTGAGCCAGGTGCAGCGAGAGCCTGGAACGATGAAACGAGCGGCGCCGGTAGATGGGCGCCGGGAGATGTGCGTTGACACATCGCAGCCGTTTTGTTATTCAATTTGTTTCGCATTCTTAGCTGGCAATTCGGCAACGGGTTCTGTCCCACCACTCTGGGCGGATCTGAAAAAGAAATCCAAGGTGATATGACAATTTCGAAGGCGTATGCCCAAATGTTCGAAAACGCCGGAAGCCGGCAGAGGAATGTCGCTGACGTCGCGTCCCCTAGTTTTCGACTGGCGCCGGTGCGATTGCTTGCTTGCGCACTGATGGCTTTTCTCGCCGTTGGGTTTCTTGCAGGTTGCGGAGGCGGCGGCTCGTCCATCACGCTGGAAGTGCTGCCGAACACGGCGCAAACAGTGGACCAAGGCCAGGTGATTCAATTCACCGCGATTCTGGGCAACGACACGGGTAATCAGGGCGTCACCTGGAAACCGCTCACTGGCTCGGGCTGCGCAGGCACCGGTTGCGGCACTTTAACGAACGTCACCAAAACTTCGGTGACCTACACCGCGCCCACGAATAGTTCGATTGCGCTTACGGTCAGTTTGAAAGCAGTCGCCAATGCGAATTCCAGCACTAATGTAATTACGATGATAAGCGTGGTGCTCCCTCCCAGTTTTACGACCATCACCCTTAACAACGGATCGAACGGTTCGCAGTACGGCGAGCAAATCGTAGTAACGGGCGGTGTTGCACCGTTAGTTTTCAGCGTGGTTTGTCCGAACAACCAAACGAGCTGTCTCCCGCCTGGATTGACCTTGAATCAAAACGGATTCCTTCTCGGAACGCCCACCACATCCGGCACATATACATTTTTTGTGAAAGCAACGGACCGCGGCGGTGTTCCCGTAGTTGGCCAGCCCCCTCCGTTTTCCGTCACGTCCACGCTTTTCACCGTGACGATTAATCCGGCTCAGCCGCTGTCCGTCAGCACAACCTCGCTGCCTCCCGGAACTATCGGCCAGATGTATAACGTGGCGCTAGCGGCAAGGGGCGGAGCAACTCCATTTACCTGGAGCGTGCCGGCGAACAGTTTGCCTCCCGGCCTAGCCTTGAACACATCCACGGGCCAAATTTCAGGCATTCCGACGACGGTCGGTTCCTTTCCGCTCACGGCCACGGTGCGGGACTCTTCAGTTCCGGTGCAAACGGCTACGTCTGGTCCGCTCACCATCTTGATCCAAACGCCTCAACCGCTGCAGGCCATCACCTCGCCACTGCCCGCTGGAATGACAGCGACGTCCTACAGTGCGAGTTTAATCGCGACTGGCGGAGTTCCGCCTTACACCTGGAGTGTGATAACCGGCCAGCTTCCGGCGGGACTGACTCTTAACGCCCAAACGGGCACCATCTCAGGAATTCCTATTCTGGTGGGCACTTCGAATTTCACAGTTCAAGTGCGGGATTCCGCTGTCGGCGCAGGCGGCCCGGCAACGGCGACGCAACAGCTCCATATCACCATAACAACCGGTACGACGAGCAGCAATTCTCTGATCAGCGGATCCTACAGTTTCCTGTATCAGCGGATTCGATGCGAATGGAACGGTGGTTATGGCGGGTAACTTTTTGACGGATGGAGCCGGAGGGGTCTCCAGCGGCCAGGAAGACATCAATCGTGTGACCGGCGTGGTGGTTGCTGCGGGTCTGACGGGAAGCTATTCGGTCGGAACGGATGGCCGCGGAACCATGCAGTTGGTCGCATCCACTGGAACCGGCACCGTGTTTACCGCAAATTACCTGCTGGCGCTCGATTCGGCCGGCAACATACACGTGATCGAGGATGAGACGACTCCCACGAACGGAGTAGGAATTACGCACGGCTCAGGAATTATGAAACCCGCTATCGGAACGTTTACAGCGGCAAACTTCGCGGGCAATTATGCGTTTGAATTCACGGGCCAGGATTTTTTGACCGAGCCAACCGTACTCGCCGGTGCAGTCACTGCCGATAACTCTCAGAACTTCAGCGCGGGCACCGCGGATTTTAACGACGGAGGCGTGTATTCTCCGCTCCTTTCTCTCACCGGCAACTTCAGCGTAGGGAACGCGAATTCGAAGGGCCTGGCTACCATGACTTTTCAACCGCCGACGAGCGCCGCGACGACGCTCACGTTTACATTCTATTTCGTTTCCTCCAACGACATTTTGTTCGCGGAGATTGACACTGCGACTACAACGAATCCTCTTCCCAGACTCAGCGGCGAGATGTTGCTTCAGAACACGACAACACAATTCAATCAGTCGGTATTGCAAGGCGCCGGCGTTGTAACCGGCACGGGACTCGCGGGCACGGGACTCGCGGGCTCGAACTCGACCGTTTTCGCGGGTCTGTTGGCGTCGCCTTCAGGTGACGGAACCGCGAATCTAAACTACGACCAAAATGATGGCGGTACCGTCTCGCTGCTGAATTCGCTTTCTGGTACCTACCAAGTGTTGCAGAACGGCCGCGTAGGATTTACGAATTTGGGTAACCGGCTGGCTGCGGCGTACCTCACTGGCCCGAATCAAGGATTCATCATTGGTTCTGACTCGGCCGCGACATACGGGCTTCTGGAGCAGCAAACCAACTCGCCGTATTCTGTCTCGTCCGTTCAAGGCAGCTATGTGCTCTCCGCGCCCAAGGAAGCGGACACTCTAGCCGTAAATATGATTGGCCAGTTAAGCTCGGCGGGCGCCGGAAACATAGTGGGCACGCTGGACGAATTTATTCCGCCCAGCACTCCGTCCACGGACCTTGCTTTCTCGGCCAATTACACGGTCACGCCGGACGGTCGGGGGACTATGACGCCGATTCTGATTGCGGGGTTCCCGTCGAATCTTGTTCTCTATGTGGTTTCGCCGAGCAGCGTGCGAATGATTCCCGTGGACTCAAATCCGGGGAATGGCCATCCCCAAGTCATTTTCCTCAGCCACTAGAGATATTCGCTGGAATGGTTTGGAAGCGTGCCGCGGAGTTCGCCGCGCTATTTCTTCTTGTCTTCCTCAAGGCGCAAGGCTGCAGAATTGATGCAATATCGCAGGCCTGTGGGGTTGGGACCGTCCTCGAAGACATGTCCTAGATGCGCGTCGCAGCGGCTGCAAATAGCCTCCGTGCGCGTCATTCCATGGCTGTTGTCGCGCTCCATCTCGACATTCTCCGCCGCGATGGGTTGGTAGTAGCTGGGCCAGCCTGAACCGGAATGGTACTTCGCATCGGAGCTGAAAAGCGGCTGCCCACAGCAAACGCAAACGTATGTGCCCTTCGTTTCCGTGTCCGCGTACTCGCCGGTGAATGGCGGTTCAGTCCCCTTCTTCCGCGTCACCTCATATTGTTCTTCCGTCAGCTTCGAACGCCATTCCGCGTCGTCCTTCTTAATTTTGTCGGTCATGCGCGTATTTTACACCGAGTACGGTTGTTTTCAAGAAATCCAGCTTGGAAAGCGCTGGCCCCGCTGGCGGACGCGAATAGAAACTCGACGAGTGTCAGCTATACTGGAGCGGCTGTCTGATGACCGGTCGTTTGCAGTGTATCGATTCGTGAAGCGAACTTTTTGGAGACTGCTGTGAATGAGGTTTTCATTTGTGACGCGATTCGCACGCCCTTTGGCCGATACGGCGGCGCGCTGGCTTCAATTCGTACTGACGATCTGGCGGCCATCCCACTGCGCGGACTAATCGAGCGCAATCCGCGAGTGGATTGGATGGCGCTCGATGACGTCGTCTTCGGCTGCGCGAATCAGGCGGGAGAAGATAACCGCAACGTCGCGCGCATGGCTCTGCTGCTTGCGGGGCTTCCCAAGGAAATTTCCGGTTCCACCGTGAATCGGCTCTGCGGTTCCAGCATGGACGCCATCGGCGTCGCGGCTCGCAGCTATCAAATCGGGAGAAGCGGATTTAATCATCGCGGGTGGAGTTGAAAGCATGACGCGCGCTCCGTTTGTGATGGGCAAAGCTGACAGCGCGTTTAGCCGCGCTGCGGAAACTTTTGACACTACCATTGGCTGGCGTTTCATAAATCCGCTGATGAAAAGCAAGTATGGCGTCGACTCCATGCCGGAAACCGCTGAAAATGTAGCGGAGGAGTTTCACGTCTCGCGAGCGGACCAGGACGCTTTCGCTTTGCGGACGCAGCAGCGCTGGGCCCGCGCCAATGCCGCGGGCTTTTTCAAACACGAAATCGTTCCCAGTTCCGATTCCGCAGAAAAAAGGCGATCCCAAGATTTTTGATACCGACGAACATCCCCGACCGGACACCACCCTCGAAGCGCTGGCGAAGCTCAAGCCCATAGTGAAACCGAATGGAACGGTAACCGCGGGAAACGCTTCCGGCGTGAACGATGGGGCGTGCGCACTCATCATCGCCTCCAAAACGGCGGCCTCCAAATACGGTCTAACGCCTCTCGCGCGCATCGTTGCAACCACCGCCGTGGGAGTTGCGCCGCGCATCATGGGATTCGCTCCCGCGCCCGCTACACGAAAAATCCTCGACAAGACAGGACTAAAACTTTCGCAAATGGATGTGATCGAGCTCAATGAAGCATTCGCGGCGCAGGCTCTGGCCGTCACGCGCGATCTGGGTTTGGCGGACGACGCCGCGCACGTGAACCCCAATGGAGGCGCCATCGCCATCGGACATCCGCTGGGCGCAAGCGGGGCTCGCCTGGTAACCACAGCAACCTATCAGTTGCAGACAATCAAAGCGCGCTACGCTCTTTGCACCATGTGCATCGGCGTAGGCCAAGGCATCGCTACAATCATCGAACGCTGCTGAAGAATTGAATTTCCGTCTGCTCTACCGAATGGGTACACCTGCGTCCTACAGTCATCAGTGTATGGCTTCGTCAACTAAATAGGAGTCATATCGGAAGCGTACAAAGAGAGGTCCTATGAAGGCCGTGGTAGGCGTATTTAAAGCGCGATCGGACGCAGAGCTGGGCGTAGCGGAACTCCGACCGCTCGACATACCGAAAAATAGAATCACAATTCTTACTCCTCACGCGACCGAAGAGGAGCTTGCCGCGGTTCCGACTGTTGCCGGAGAGCAACCTGGCATGGGTAAAGCTTTGGGGGCCGCCGTCGGAGGCGCCATCGGTGTCGCCGGCGGCGTCGGCTTGGTCCCGCTGCTTGCGAGCTTTCTGATCCCGGGCGTGGGACAAGTGCTCGCCATCGGAGTTGTCGGCGGAGTGCTGCTCGGCGCGATTGGTGCGGTTAGTGGCGGCGCGGCGGGAGGGGCCATCGAGAGCAACGTCTTCGAGGGGCTGCCGGAAGACGAGATGTTCGTCTATGAGGATGCCTTGCGTAAAGGCCGTTCGGTCGTTGTGGCGATGGTCGATAACGACGAGGCCGACGCAGTTCGTGGCGCTCTGGAAAACGCCGGCGCCGAAAGCATCGATCGAGCCCGTGATATGTGGTGGGTCGGTCTGCGCGACGCGGAAAAAGAAAAGTATGAGACCACCGGCCGCAAATTCGAAGACGACGAGCGCTACTTTCGCTGCGGCTTCGAAGCCGCTCTGCATTTGAAGAACCGCGATCGAACCTACGAGCAATGCCACAAAGTGCTAGGTGATCTGCACCCGCGCCTGCACGAGAGCGAGCCTTTCAAGCGTGGCTTCGAGCGCGGCCGCGAATATCTAGATACAATCAGCAAACACGTCAACTAATTGTCGACCGCGGCGTTGGTTACAATCCGATCACTCTTTTCCTGCAAACGCTGAGGGAATGCCGAACGTTCCGTCGACCACTTCCACGAAGTTTCTCTCCTCGCGCAGGATCAGGCGCTTGCTCTGCGCCATGTCAAAATTCTCACGCGCTTCCGGATCTGCCTTTAATCGCGCTCGGTAGGCCTCATAAGAGGCGAGGCTGTGGAATGCGATCAGACCCCAAGCCACATCATTGGTGCCTTCGTAAGGAAGAAAATATCCGATCAGGTGGCCGCCGCAGCGGGGAATGATGCGCCCCCAATTCTCGGCGTACGTTTTGAATGCATCTCGCTGGAACGGATCGATCTGGTAACGGATGACGCAGGTCATGGTCATGAACATCCTCCCGATGGAGAATCTGGCCGCCGCAGCGGAGTTGGGGACTTGGTTGGCTGCATGTGCGGCAGTATGCCGTTTGCTTAACATGAACGATTCGTTTATAATGAAAGTATGGATGTCATGGAACACGCCGAAGTTGGAGTTTCCAGAATCGCAGCGGCCATCGGCGAGCCGGCGCGCGCGCGCATGCTCTTCTGCCTGATGGATGGCCACGCACGAACAAGCACTGAGCTTTCGGTCGTGGCTGAAGTGAGTCCGTCAACCGCGAGCGTGCATCTCCACCGGCTGAAGGCAGCGCACCTGGTGAAAGTGCTGGTGCAGGGAAAGCATCGCTTCTACAGTCTCGCAGGACCAGACGTGGCCAGCGCGCTGGAAGGATTGACTGTTCTCGCCGGCGGCTCGCGCGATAAGTTTGTGCCGAGCACACCAAGCCGGCTGCGTGCCGCGCGGACCTGCTACGATCATCTGGCCGGGGCAGTGGGCGTGTCGCTGCACGATCGTTTCAAAGCGCTGGGCTGGCTTTCAGCGAGTTCGAAACGCGGCGACAACGCATATGACCTCACCTCCACTGGAACGAAGGCGCTCGAGGTTCTGGGAATTGATCTTGAGGCGACGCGTGCGCTGCGCCGCCGGTTCGCCTGCGCCTGCTTGGATTGGAGTGAGCGGCGGCCTCATGTCGGCGGCGCGTTGGGGGCAGCTCTTCTGAAAATCGCGCTGAAAAAGAAATGGCTAACGCAGGATCTCGATAGCAGAGCCGTTGGGGTGACAAGTTTTGGACGACGCGAAATGCTGGCTCGATTTGGTCTCCGTGTTTGAGGGATTCAACTCGTAATCGGGACCCAGACCCGCCATAGCCGCTATTAAGCATCCGCAGTTGAGTATAATACCCGTGCTTGGGCTTCGCATTTTTTGCGCGCTTCTCGGAGAATGAGTGACATCAGGTTCTAAGCTCTTCCAAAACTACATCGACGGCCGTTTCGTACGCGGCCCACGCGAGTTTGCCGATATCAATCCGGCTGACGGTTCGGTGATTGCTCAAGTTTCGGAAGCTGATGAATCGCTGGTGAATCAGGCGGTCGAATCCGCACGCAGCGCGCTGAACGGACATTGGGGCAAGCTGCCTGTTCCCAGCCGCGCCGCGCTTTTGCACAAAGTCGCCGACGGCATCGAAGCGCGCTTCAACGATTTCGTTCAAGCCGAAGTGGCGGACACGGGCAAACCAGTTGCGCTCGCCTCGAAGATTGACGTTCCGCGCGGCGCCGCGAATTTCCGCGTCTTCGCGGACCTGATTAAAAACGCGGGGATTGAAGCATTTCGGACGGAAACTTCTGACGGCGTCTCTGCGCTCAATTATTGCGTACGCAAAGCGCTCGGCGTGGTCGGCATTATTACTCCATGGAATTTGCCGCTGCTGCTGCTCACATGGAAAGCTGCGCCGGCGCTGGCCTGTGGCAACAGCGTGGTGGTAAAACCGTCGGAAGAAACTCCGGCAACGGCGACGCTACTTGCGGAAGTGATGCAATCGGCGGGCGTGCCGCCGGGAGTGTTCAACGTGGTACACGGTTTCGGCTCCGGCTCGGCGGGTGAATTCCTCACCAGCCATCCGGACGTGAATGCGATCACATTTACGGGCGAATCGAAAACAGGATCGGCCATCATGCGCGCGGTGGCGCCCACGGTGAAGCCAATTTCGTTCGAACTGGGGGGCAAAAACGCCGCGATAGTTTTTGGCGATTGTGAGTTCGACGAAACGGTCAACGGCCTGGCCGATGCTGTTTTTCTCAATACCGGCCAGGTCTGCCTCTGCGCCGAGCGCGTTTACGTGGAACGCTCAATCTTCGATCGTTTTGTTTCGGCGCTGAAGCAAAAAGCTGAGGGTTTGTCACTGGGTTGGCCCGGCGATAGCAAAACGACCACAGGTCCGCTGATTTCAAGAGAACACCGTGCAAAGGTTCTTTCTTACTACGAACTCGCGAAAAAGGAAGGGGCCACGGTCGTAACGGGCGGTGGGACACCGAAATTTGGCGACGCTCGTGACAGCGGTTTCTACATCCAGCCAACCATTTTCACCGGCCTTTCTGAATCCGCGCGCTGCATGAAGGAGGAAATTTTCGGGCCGGTGTGCCACATCGCGCCTTTCGATACTGAAGAAGAAGCTATTGCGATGGCAAACGACACAAGATATGGCCTCGCCGCTTCCGTGTGGACCACGAGTCTGAAACGCGGGCACCGCGTCGCGGAAAAATTGCGCGTCGGCATCACCTGGGTCAACTGCTGGTTTCTGCGCGATCTGCGCACGCCGTTCGGAGGCGCGGGCCTGTCGGGGATTGGACGAGAAGGCGGCCTGCACTCGTTAAATTTTTATTCCGAACTGAACAATATCTGTGTCAAGTTGTGAGCGGAATCTCGCGGACATCAAACCGAGGTGGTCTGGAATGGACAGCAAAGTCGTCGAAGGCAAAGCCAAGCCGCGCGGCAAGTTTCCGCATATCAAGCGCGCCGGGGATTTTCTCTTCGTATCGGGCACCAGTTCACGGCGAGCTGACGATTCCATTGCCGGCGCGGAAACCGATAAATTCGGCACGACGCATCTTGATATTCGCGAGCAAACACAAGCCGTGATCGAAAATATTAGCGGCCTTCTTGCCAGCATGGACGCCGGTCTGAAAGACCTGGTAGAGATTTCGACCTATCTAGTCAAGATGGAAGATTTCGACGCCTACAATGAGGTGTACGCACAATTCTTTGACGAGCAAGGCCCGGCGCGAACTACCGTTGCCGTCCGTCAATTGCCGCACGCGCATCTGCTGATTGAAATGAAAGCCATTGCCTATAAGCCCGTGACGCACACGGAGACGCAAGCCGGGTCCGGGAGGAGAAAGTAATGCCATCAATCAAAACACTGAAGGCTTTTAATTTCCAAGGATGGATCGAAGCGAACCGCGACAAGCTGAAGCCTCCCGTGGGAAACGCGCAGGTCTGGGAAGATGGCGACCTGATGGTGACGGTCGTCGGCGGGCCCAACAACCGCAATGACTATCACGACGACCCCACCGAAGAGTTTTTTTACCAGTTGAAAGGCGATATTTTCCTGCGCTTGATGCCGGAACCAGGCAAACCGCCAGTCGAGGTTCCGATCAAGGACGGTGAAATTTTTCTTCTGCCCAAGCACGTGCCGCACTCGCCGCAGCGCCTTGCTCCGGGCACTATCGGATTGGTGGTCGAGATGCCAAGGCCTGAGGGAGTGATGGACGGCTTCGAATGGTATTGCGCGAAATGCAATCATCGCGTGTATCGCGCCGAAGTTCTTTTAAAAAGCATCGTGCGCGATCTGCCGCCGCTCTTTGAAAAGTTTCAACAGAGTCCGGAACTACGGAAATGCAAGCAATGCGGTGAAGTTCATCCGGGTAAACCGGCTCCGCAGAAATAACGGCACAGGGACGACATGCCAGTCATAGATATACACACACATTTTTTCCCGGAATCCTGGCCCGATCTCGCTGAACGCTACGGCACGCCGGATTGGCCGTCGATCAAACATACCGGCCCGGGCAAAGCCGACATCATGCTCGGCGATCGCATGTTCCGCCACGTCACTTCCGGTTGCTGGGATGTGAACGTGCGCCTCGAAAACATGGACCGCAACGGCGTGGACATCCAAATCATCTCCGCCACGCCAGTGCTCTTTGCTTATGCGCGCGAAGCCAAACACGCGCTCGATTGCGCGCGCTTGTTCAATGACGTTGCCCTTGAAATGTGCCAGCGCGGGAAAGGCAGGCTGAAATCTTTCTGCCAGGTTCCCTTGCAGGATGTCGATGCCGCCTGCAAGGAGCTTACGCGCTGCATGCGCGACGGACACCTGGGCGTCCAGATCGGCAATCACGTTGGACAAAAAAATCTCGACGACCCCGGCATCGTGAAATTCTTGCAGCATTGCGACGCGGAAGGAGCCGCGGTCTTCGTTCATCCCTGGGACATGATGGCCGGCGAGCGCATGCCGAATTACATGATGCCCTGGACCGTGGCTATGCCGGCCGAAACGCAGCTATCGCTCGTCTCCATGATTTTAAGCGGCGCTTTCGACCGTTTGCCGGCCAGCCTGCGAATCTGTTTCGCGCACGGCGGCGGAAGTTTTGCGTTTCTGCTGGGCCGTCTGGAAAACGCGTGGAAAAATCACGAAGTAGCGCGCGGCGTTTCGCAGTTCGCGCCGAGCCATTACCTGGATCGCATTCGCGTCGATTCCGCGGTCTTCGAGCAGCGCACTTTACATTTTCTCGTGGAGGTAATGGGAACGGATCGCGTGCTTCTGGGGTCCGATTATCCTTTCCCGCTGGGCGAAGCGCGCGCCGGCACGCTCATCCGCGAAAGCCACTCATCGGCGGAAGTGAAAGCGAAGTTGCTCGGAGGCAACGCCGTTAAATTTCTGAATTTGCCCAGTGCAAGTGCGGCGATGGGCGCATCGGCTTCACCGGCGCGATCAAGTGTGCAGGAGCCAGAAACTTCGTCCGGCTGCCCCTTTGGAAGCAGCGCGTCTTCGAAAGAAGCGCAAGGCTTCCCTTCCGGCGTCGAATCGAATGAGTCCGAAAGTCGATTGACCTATAGCTCCTATCTGCGCATCCCGGAACTGTTGGCGCTGCATCACCCAGTCTCTTCCCCTCCGCATCACGATGAGCTGCTATTCATCATCATTCATCAAACCTACGAGCTCTGGTTCAAGGAGTTGCTGCACGATCTCGACGCCGTGGTCGCCAACCTTCGCGCCGCAGGCGCTGATCCTGCTTCTCGCGATGGTGTTTACGAAGCCGCGCGTTTGCTTCGCCGCTGCACCGAAATCATGCGCGTACTGGTGGAGCAGTTCACCATTCTCGAAACCATGCTGCCTTCTCACTTTCTCGCTTTTCGCGGCAAACTGAATCCGGCGAGTGGTTTTCAGTCCGAACAATTTCGCGAGATCGAATTCCTGTGCGGTTTGAAAGACGAAAAGATGCTGCGTTACCACCAACTCACGCCCGAAACGCATGCCATTCTTCACCGCCGGCTGAGCGAAGATTCGCTTCACGATGTTTTCTTTCAGGCTCTGAAATCGTTGGGAAAACTTCCGGAGATGAGCGCCGGCGCGACCGACCACGAGCGGTTCGATTCTCGCGCGAAAGCTGTTCAAGCGTTGTACCAGGACGAGCGTAATCACCGCGATTGGATTGATGTCTGCGAGCGCTTGACGGAATTCGACGAGCTTGTTGTGAGTTGGCGATTGCGTCACATTCAAATGGTGGAGCGCACAATCGGTGTACGCATGGGCACCGGCGGCAGCAGCGGCTCCTCGTATCTGAAACTCACATTGGAGAAAAAATTCTTCCCGGAGTTGTGGGAAGCGCGGTCTCTGCTGGAAGATTAAACCGGTCGTCCTAATCTTCGGCGATTCAAATTATCTCTGCACATGCCAAGCCCGTCCGACACGATCACGCTCGTCGGCGCCGGCCTCACCGGTCCGCTGCTGGCAATTTCTCTCGTTCAACGCGGTTTCCGTGTGGCGATTTACGAGCGGCGCCCGGATATGCGCCGCGTCCAGTTATCCGCCGGCCGTTCGATCAATCTCGCCATCTCCGTTCGCGGGATTCACGCTCTTCGGGAAGCCGGCCTGTGGGAATCCATGCGCGGCATCATCATTCCGATGAAAGGCCGCATGATGCACTCACTTTCGGGCGAACTCACCTTTCAGCCATACGGAAAAGACGAGACCGAAGTCATCAATTCGATTTCGCGCGCGGATTTGAACGCCGCGCTGGTGAATGAAGCTGAAAAGCGAGGCGTCAATATTCATTTCAACGAACGATGCCTGGGGTTCGATTTGCATTCCGGAGCCGCGCGCTTTCGCAATGAAGAGACCGGCCGCGAATCCTCGGTCGAGTCCAGCACCGTCCTCGCCGCGGACGGCGCATCCTCTGCAATTCGGCAGGCCATGCAAAAGCTTGGCGGGTTTACGCTTTCGCAGCAGTTTCTCGATTACGGCTACAAAGAGCTGACCATCGCGGCGGGACCGAATGCAAGGCATGTTCTCGAAACGAACGCGCTGCACATCTGGCCGCGAGGCTCGCACATGCTGATCGCACTGCCCAACGTTGACGGCACTTTTGCCTGCATCCTGTTCCTGCCCGTTGAAGGCGAAGTGAGTTTTGCCAGCCTCGATTCCGAAGCGAAGTTCTTGAAATTTTTCCAGGCAAATTTCCCCGACGCCGTCCCGTTGATGCCTCAGCTGCGCGACAATTTTCGCGACAACCCGACCGGCTCGATGGTCACGATCAAATGCTCGCCATGGCATGTGGACGCAAAATCGCTTCTGATCGGTGACGCCGCCCACGCCATCGTTCCCTTCTTCGGGCAAGGCATGAATTGCGCATTTGAGGACTGCACGGTTTTGCTGGAGCTTCTCGATCATTACGGCGCGGACTGGCCGAAAGTTTTTCCGGAGTTTGAGCGCGCGCGCAAGGACAATACCGACGCCATCGCGGATCTGGCGCTGGAAAATTTTGTCGAGATGCGCGACCGCGTGGGCGATCCTCGCTTCCTCTTCAAGAAAAAAGTAGAACTGGCTCTCGAAGCCAAATACCCGCAGCTCTTCGTCCCGAAATATGCGATGGTCACATTCCACCGCATTCCCTATTCTTTGGCTCTTTCTAGAGGACTGGTCCAAGATGCTATGCTAGCGGAATTGTGCGGCTCGATCGATCGCATCGAGGATCTTGACTGGGGAAAAGCGGAATCGATGATCCACCGTCAGCTAAAGCCGCTGGAGCAACTATAAGTGCCTGCCGCTGAATTCAATTCGACGAAGAAGTTCGCCGCGGAGCAAACCGCTCGCGATCCTCTCGCAAGCTTCCGCGAACGCTTTCACATCCCTAAAAAGCCGGACGGCTCCGACTGCCTTTATCTTTGCGGCCATTCGCTCGGGTTGGAGCCGAAATCCACGCGCGAATACGTCGAGCGGGAACTGCAAGAGTGGGCGCGGCTCGGCGTGGATGCGCATCTTAACGCGCGCAACCCCTGGATGCCCTACCATGAGATTCTCACCGAGCCTGTTTCCCGCTTGGTCGGCGCGCTTCCCATCGAAGTGGTTGTAATGAACTCGCTCACCGTGAATCTGCACCTCATGATGGTTTCGTTTTACCGGCCCACCCCGCAAAGAAACAAAATACTCATCGAAGCCAACGCGTTTCCCTCCGACCAGTACGCCGTGAAATCGCAAATTCGATATCACGGCTATGAGTCGGCAGATTCGTTGATCGAAATAGCCCCGCGCCCGGGAGAAACCTGGATTCGCACGGAAGACATCGAAAAACGGATCGCTGCGGAAGGAGAAAAGATCGCGCTGGTTATGATTGGCGGCGTGAATTACTACACGGGACAGGCTTTTGATTTTCCGCGCATCACCGACGCCGGGCACGCGAAGGGCTGCATAGTTGGCTTCGACATGGCGCACGCCGCCGGAAATGTGCCCTTGAAGCTACACGACTGGAACGTCGATTTCGCGGTCTGGTGCAGCTATAAATACCTGAACAGCGGGCCCGGCAGCATCGCCGGCTGCTTCGTGCACGAGCGCCATGCCCGCGATCCCAAATTGCCACGATTTGCGGGCTGGTGGGGCCACGACAAAGAAAACCGTTTCCGCATGCATCCGGATTTTCTCGCCATTCCGGGAGCCGAGGGCTGGCAGCTCAGCAACCCATCCATTCTGTCGGCGGCGGCGTTGCGAGCCTCTGTGGATATTTTCGATGAAGCGAAAATGGAACGCTTGCGCGCAAAAAGTGAGACGCTCACAAGCTACTTGGAGTTTTTACTGGATCAGAAACCTTCGAAGAGGTTTTCCATCATCACACCGCGCGACAGCGCACACCGCGGAGCGCAACTTTCTCTGCGCGTAAACGCAAATGGCCGCGCAATTTGCGACGCTCTGGCGAAGGACGGGATCATTTGCGATTGGCGCGAGCCGGACATCATGCGCGTTGCCCCCGTGCCGCTTTACAACACTTTTTTAGACGTCCACGCATTCGCGGAACAATTCCTGGCTGCGATACACCGCTAGCTTGCTTCATTTTTGCGCCGAGCTTCCGATCAACTCCAGCGTCGCACGCCCTAAAGCGCTCGTGCGGTCGGCCAAACCAAAAACAATATCGAAGTGGTTTGCCCCGGCAACTTCCAATACCGAAACCGGAAAGTCTGCAGCTTCCAACCGCGCGGCGTAACTCCGGCTCTGGCGCTTAAACTCGCTCGTTTCATTTTCGCCCCAAGCGACAATCGTGGGCACCGGCCGGCCGACGGCCAAGCGCATGGGACTTAGTCCAGCGGCATCCGTGGCTGTGAGATTCAACGGAGCCGCGACGCGCGTGCCCACCAAAGGCTCTAGATCGTAGATTCCGCTTAGCAAAATCGCACCGGCTATCGCATTGTCAGTGACGCCGGCCGTGTGTTGCCAGCCCTTCACCAACATCATCGCGACCAGATGCGCCCCAGCCGAACTGCCCGAAAGATACAGGCGGTCACGCTGGAAGCCGAACACGTCAGACTGCACATGAAGCCAGGCGACCGCTCGCCGGCATTGATCGACGATCATCTCCACGCCGGTGTGCGGCGCCAAAGTGTAATTGATGGCCGCGAACGCGATGCCGTTCGCCACACAATCAGGCGCGGCAAACAGCGATTCATTCTTTGACAACTCCTGCCAATAGCCACCATGAATAAAAACCAGCAGCGGGGCGCCGCGCGAAGCAGCCGGAAAATAATCCAAAGTTTCTTCAGGCTTGTCGCCCCAGCGCAAATCCTTTCGGCAAACGAGCGATTGCTCGGCCTTCCGGCTTCGAATTGAATACTCCGCCAAAAAAGGCTCGATGGAGGGCACACAACTGCTCGGAGAATATTCCTTCTCGATCCGCACGAGCGGCCAATTGCGCCAGGCTTGGTCCTTTGGACTCATACTCGGGTCATCATGGTGGCTCTGATTCTGCACTCACTAAGGTTTCAGAATCGACAGAAAAATCCGGGTCCCAATTGTCAGTGGACTTTCGCGGCTTTGCAGATAGAATGTGCCTTCTGAATGGCGCTCTAGAGTACGTACTCTTTTTGCTGCCTGGCGCTCCTCGTCAGAATAATTTTCGCATTCAAATTTGATCTGAAGTCTAAGCGAATGGATTCTTCCGCGTCATACATCCAGAGATTTTTGCCCGGGCCTCGCTTCGCCGCGAATCTTGAGGCGCTCTCGTCGGAGACTCGTTAATGATTGTCGGCGTTCCCCGTGAAAGCTTTCCTGGGGAGCTGCGCGTGGCGTTAACGCCGGCAGTGGTTCCAGGTCTCGCAAAAGCGGGCCTCGAAGTTGTATTGGAGGCGGGCGCAGGCGTGGGCGCCGGCTATCCCGATGCGGACTATATCTCGAAGGGCGCCAAGGTTCTCGCCCAGCGCGCCGAAGTGTTCCGCACCGCGGACATCATCGTTCAGGTGCTGTGCTATGGCTCGAATGATAAATCCGGCAAAGGCGATCTTCCGCTTTTCCGCCGCGATCAAATACTGATCGGATTTCTGCGGCCTCTTGGCAGCCTAGAAACGGTACAGGAAATTGCCGCGGCGGGGGTCGCTTCGTTCTCCCTGGAGTTGATGCCGCGAACGACACGCGCGCAAAGCATGGACGCGCTTTCTTCCATGGGCACCATATGCGGTTACAAAGCCGTCCTGATCGCGGCCGACACTCTTCCCAGAATCTTCCCCATGCTGACGACTGCGGCCGGCACGATTACGCCAGGAAGAGTTTTCATAATCGGCGCGGGAGTCACGGGACTTCAAGCCATCGCCACCGCGCGCAGGCTCGGAGCTGTTACGTCGGCATACGATATGAGGCCGGCTGCCAAAGAGCAGGTCCATAGCCTAGGCGCGAGATTCGTCGAGCTTCCGATCGAGGCAACGGATGCGCAGGATGCCGGTGGATATGCCCGGGCGCAGGGAGAGGACTTTTACCGCCGCCAGCGCGAACTTCTCGCTCGCGTCGTAGCGGAAAGTGATGTCGTGATCACCGCTGCCGTGATTCCGGGCCAGAAGTCGCCCGTGCTCGTCACCCGGGAAATGGTGGCGCGCATGGCGCCGGGCTCGGTGATAGTTGATTTAGCTTCCGAGCGCGGCGGAAACTGCGAACTCACCAAGACCGGTGAAGTGGTGATCGAGCACGGCGTCAGCATTATCGGCTGGATCAACATCGCCGGGCGCGTGCCTTACCATGCCAGCCAACTCTACGGCCGCAACCTCAGCGCATTTCTTTTGCATTTGGTGCACGACGGTAAGCTGCGGCTGAACCTGGAGGACGAAATCATTCGCAGCACGCTGGTCACCCGGCAAGGTGAAATCGTCAACCCGCGTGTTCGCGAGTTTTACGCGTTGCCGGCCCTCGCGGCGCTATCAGGAGGACACTAGAGATGAAATTAGATTTGATGACTGACCTTTACGTTTTCATGCTCGCAGCTTTCATCGGATTTGAAGTGATCCGGCGCGTATCACCTCTACTCCACACCCCGCTGATGTCGTTGACGAACGCGTTGGATGCCATCGCCGTTGTCGGCGCCATTCTCCTCGTGGGAGCGCATAAGAGCACCCTGTCGACAGTGCTGGGCACGATCGCAATTGTTGCCGCCACCAGCAACGTTGTCGGCGGTTTCCTGATTACCGACCGCATGCTCAAGATGTTCAAATCCAGCCGCGCCAAGAAACCGTGATCTAGATGCAGGCCTCCCAAAACATTATTGAAATCACTTATCTGGTGGCCACGGCGCTTTTCATTCTGTCGCTGAAATGGATGAGCTCGCCCAGCACCGCGCGGCACGGCGTGTGGGCCGGCGAGCTGGGGATGGTTCTCGCAATTGCGGGGACACTGCTGAATCACGGGATCGTGGACTACAAGTGGATTGCGATTGCTCTCGTGTTGGGCACGATCATCGGAGTTCCGCTCGGGATGGTGCAAATGACCGCGGTGCCGCAGCGAACCGCGCTCAGCCACGCGTTCGGAGCGCTTTGCGTCACGCTGGTCGGCACTTCCGAATTTTATCTTCGCGGGACGGACGTTTCGCGATTCACCATGTCCGTTCTGTGCATGGAAGTGATCCTTGGGTCCCTCACTTTTACCGGCAGTTTAATGGCGGCGGGAAAACTTCAGGAAGTTTTGCCGCAGCGGCCAATTACTTATAAGGGACAGAACGTGGTCAACCTTGGCGTTCTGGCGATCGCTGTCGGACTCGCGACCTACGTTGTAATTCATCCGGGACACACGCACGTGTTCCCTTTCATCGTAGGAATTCCTCTTTTGTTCGGCGTGCTGATGATTATTCCGATTGGCGGCGCGGACATGCCCACGGTGATTTCTCTCCTGAATTCCTACGCCGGACTTTCCGCGGCGGCGATGGGATTTGTTCTCGATAGCAAACTGCTGATCGTGGCCGGGGCGCTCGATGGCGCTTCCGGGTTCATTCTGTCTTTGAACATGTCGAAGGCTATGAACCGTTCGTTCTCGAACGTGCTGTTTGGAGCGTTCGGGCAGGAACAGCCGGCGGGCGCTGCCGCGCAGGAAACGCGCAACGTGCGGAGCGCCAGCGCCGAAGAGGCTGCTGCGATTCTTTCCGCTGCTAACAAGGTCGTGATCGTTCCGGGGTACGGTCTTGCAGTGGCGCAGGCGCAGCACAAAGTGCGCGAGTTGTATGACGCGCTGACGAAGCGAGGCGTTGACGTGAAGTTCGGCATTCATCCGGTTGCGGGACGCATGCCGGGGCACATGAATGTTTTGCTGGCGGAGGCGGACATTCCATACGACAAGCTGCTCGACCTGGACGAAATTAACGGCGACTTTCCGCAGACGGATGTTGCGCTGGTGATTGGGGCGAATGACGTTACCAACCCGGCGGCTCGCACCGACCCGGGGAGCCCGATTTACGGGATGCCGATTCTCGACGTCGACAAGGCTCGAACGGTGATGGTGATCAAACGCGGGATGAGCCCGGGCTTTGCGGGAATCGACAATCCCCTTTACTACCTGGACCAGACGCTGATGCTTTTCGGAGACGCGAAATCTTTCGTGGGAGACATCGTCCGCGAACTCGGCAGCGCGGGCGATAATTAGCCCGTCAGCTTCACCAGCCGGCGCGCTAGCGCTGGTAGGGCGGGCGCTTTGGGGAACTGCTTTCTATCCTCGCAACAGCTTCTTCCAGTTTGCGCATGCGTTCGACGAGCTGCGTAATCTGGCCCTCGAGTTGGCCGAGGCGGTCAAAGACTTCAAATTGCTTGTTACGCAAGGTGTTGAATTCTTTTTGAAATTCCTCCGGTAGCGGCGAGGCCATTTGATCTCCCAGGAAGATATTAGAACAAAAACAAATCAAATTGAGAAGGAGCAGGCGAGAAGTTGGCTGAGATCTGACCGGCGGCGGCAGAAATCTGACGCCTGGCGCGGCTATCTTCCCCGCGGAACCAATCTTGCCTGAATTCCACGGCGGTCTCGCGGCTGTGCTTGGGGCTGTTCAATTCACTTTCCATGCGCGCGAGAATGATCTGATAAGCGAACTGCGGGTCTGAATCCGGGGCGAAGATATTGCTGGCGCTCAAGCCCACGCGCACGGGAACTTCTTGATCCGGCATAGCCATCCAGAGCGCTCCGCGTTCATCGGCGGAAATCGAGGTTCCTTCACCCAGGATCTTTAAGACGCGTTTCAAATAATTGCGATTGGGAATAATTTCGTCGCGGATCGCCTGGTCCACCGCTACATCGAGATTGACGCGATACTGCTTCCATTCATCCTGGGTACCGACAATTTCTTCACGCTGGAGCTTTTCTTCGGCGGCAAGCTGCTGGACGCTGACGGTGAACTCGCCCGCAGAAGGTGCGCTTAGAAAGTCGTCGGCTCCAAGGGCCTGAGTGGACGGGTGCGCTTCGAACTGGTGTTCGGGATTGAAGCGGCCAGTGAGAGCGTAGGAAGCGGCAACGGCCGGAATTCCCTGCCAGGCAAAAACGGCCAACGGAATCACCAGCTTTTTCGAGTGATACAACTGCTCAGTTCCGCTGCGGCATTCGCTACTGCGTTTGATGGTTCCGGGGACTTGCGCAAAATGCAAAACGCGGAAATTGAGCTCCGGATTTTCTTCTGCGTATTTCGTCAGTGAATGCGCAACGGCTTTGGGCGTGGTTATGAAAAAGTCGTTCATGTAGTCGGGCTTTACTGCTTTGGGGAAATAGAAATTCATGACCCGGCGCGCGAAATCGGCGCAGTTTCGGGTGAGGCCGTGGAAATGGTTCACATTGGGCTGAGAATTAAATTCGGCAATGAGCGCGCGGTCCTGCTCGACGGAAGTGTTAACCACGAACACGTACATGCTGCGTTCGAGAGTGGCGCCAACCATTTCGCGCCATTCGGCGCCGTTGCTATAGCGGCAGCGCGCGCCAGTACAAATCGTTGCGAGATATTTTTCGCGGTAGCGCTCTTCGAGCACGGACTTGATGTCTTTGGAGCTGATCAGCGGGCGGTCTTGGGGGTCTTCGACGCCGTAGAGATAGACGCTGAGAGGAACGATGTTCCATTCGTAAGGCTGGTCTTCGCCCAGAGTGGTGTAGTTGCTGATGACCGAGCCTTGCTCACCGGGGCGGCAGAGGCGCATTTTCATCGGGGAGTCGTCAGGGCAGATATTTGAAAGATAAACGGCGCTGTGGCCGGAGCCGGTGATGCGGGCGACGCTGGTGTCGAGGGACTCGTTCAGGATCACCCCGGCATCGGCGAACGCGGCGGACGAGAGCGCACACGCCAGAACGGCGAGAAGAGCTACGATGGCCAGCGTGCGTTTACTCAATGACAAATAAAGCCTCCAAATGCAGGGTACTGAAATTTCCGCAGCGAGCAGGTATCTCCCGTAGGCTCCTGTTATTAGAAACACCGGCGGAGCAAAAAAGTTGCAACCTATTAATCTACAAATAGTTAGATGCAATGAGGGACATATAAGCCACATTGTTTGGAGCGCTAGAAGCGCAATCCCGCTGAGCCAGAACGCGCATTTCGCGTTCCTTATACCTTGAGGATCTGCGGAGGGGGACGGTTCTTATCTGGAGTCGGACGGAATGTCGTCAAAACTCGCAAATTAGATCCATGGCGTCTGGTGTGATGTGGAAGAGTGTGCCACCGCCGCGGCGAAGGTACTCGCGTCGTGTCGACCGCGGAGAAATCTAGCCTTATGAATTTCGGCAACAGATTTTAACTATGAATGGGCTCGACTCGACTTTCCAGTCGGCATATCTTTTACAAATTGACGGACAAGCATTACATGCCTAGTCAACTCGTCACCCGTAATTAATGCCCCTCGACGCGAGCGCGGAATTGCCCTGACAGTGACGCTTCCAGAAACGGGAGCACCATGCCGGCTGCCCGTGAAGAGACGGACGTCTCTGGGGCTGGGGCTCGGGTTCTGACCCTGGTTTCCCGGTTGCTGAGGAACTGTGGAGCCCACCCCGTGCGTCGTGTCAATACTAGCCCCCGGTAACCAAACCACTAAGGTCAAGGTCTGGCCTATCGCATCTGTAATCGTCGCGCTTACTTGAAACCATTTCCGCTCATCGAATAGACGGCCGTGAGGCCGCCGTTCTGGAGTCCGGCTTGCTGAGGCGACCACGCCACATTTAGGGGTTCGAAGAAGTAAGCCAAGCCTTCGAGCATGGCATCCTCCAACGAGGGAGTGGTAACCGTGACTTCAACCCAGTCCTGTCCGGAACCCCAGCGCTTCGTAGTAACCTGGTTCTTACTCTGTGGGTCAATTTCAGAAGCCAGAATAGCCTGAGGATTGCTGAATATTAGGGTGTAAGTCCCCTGGGCGGTTTCGCCCTGCGCGTCAGACGCGGTCACAGATATCGTATGCGTATAGACCAACGGCCGTCCTCTCGCCCCAACAGGCAGGAACACAGTAATTATCGGTCCGGAATTCGTTTGTTGACTTGAAGCGCCGGGGTCGATAGTCCAATTGAAGCTTACGGGCGTGAACCCCGAAGGTACAGCCTGCAGTTCAACGTTCCAGCCTCCAACGACCACGCTGCCTTCTATCTTTTCCTCCTGGGTTTCGGCGAGAACGACTATTGTCAGAGTAGGAGTCGGAAACACCGATAGCGACTCCGCGTTCACGATTCCTGAAATTGCCGGGAGTATAACAGGATGCTGTTCCATGGTCATGTACTGGGCCGTCAGATTGAACGGTCCCGGACCCAGACCCGAAGGAATTTGACACTGTATCGAGGGCGAGAATGATTGACCAGGGGACAGGACTAGCGGGTTCGTCGAGTCCCGCAAAAGCGCGTCTAACGTTCCGACGCCGCTGACTAGCGCAAGAAACTGGGCGTGGGCCATATAGGGACCCTGGTTCGCTATCGTGAAATTGGGCTGATAAGTTTCGCCTACGAATTCCACCGCCGGACTCGGCATTATGTCCTGAGTTAGCACTAGGTCAACCAAAGGTGGCGTCGCGAGCCCTCCGGCGGGCGAACTGGTCATCAGTTGGACTAGGTCATTTATAAGGGCTCCCTCTGTGGACCCAGGGAAAACATGGAAAAAAAGTGACATTAAAAACGGCAGATCTTCAACGACGGGGATCAGCGCCAAGACTAATCCGGCAAGCACCCAAGAGATGGGCTGGACCATCCAACCTGCGACACCGTACCATGAAGCAGGAGTCCCGTCTTCGACCCACCAACCCGCCCAGATGTCGTTTATTGCGCTGTTGAGAGAGCTTGTTTCATTCCAGTGTGGATTCGTCCAAAGGTCGGCCGTCGATTGTATTGTTATCGTATCGTCGTCCGGAAATCTGTTGTCGGACAGACTGATGGTTATGAATTGAGTCCCACTAGCATCTGAAGTGAGACTATAGTCGTAAGCAACAACCTGGTGAGCGTCTCCCAGGCTGCCGTCGCAGTTTATGAGTCCAATTGTTACAGGAGTTCCTTGGTCGAGGTGTGCTTTCAGTTTGGGCCACTCGTTGTTCTTGGTAGCTGGGACACGACCAGGGCCTAAAGCCGTAGAATGATCCGAAGCACCATTCCACATGAGCGCCGTGTAGCCGTATTGAGCAAAGGTAGTCATCAACCTGAGAAGGATGAAATCAGCGAGAATGGTGCCGTCGGGCGGGACACCGTTCGACGATGAAAAATCGTTGACGCCAGGAACCGTCGGCGACTGGTCGATACAGTTCGGGACAGGAGCTTGATGAAAGAAGTAGTCCAGCGATGCGTAAGCCATCCCTCCACATCGCCCGCCCGTGGTAATCGCGCCAAAGGGAGTGTTGACCAGGACATTCACAAAGGCGTTTGGAAAGTGGAATCCGTGCAACGAAGGGAGGAAGGCGGTCTTTGCCATTGCACACCTCGCTAACTGACAAGTACTGTAACCAGACTCTTTACTTGGCCTGTCAACCTTGCGCGACATCCTACACCCATGAAGGCCACGCTGTGAAGAAATTCTCGATGCATGGCGGTCGCCCTCATGAAAGCCTTCGGCGCACTTTTCAAACAAAGATCAAGGCACCGGAAGAGAAAAAAGCCCTTCGCCTGGTTCAGGACAAGACGGCGGACGCTACCAAGGCGCTGGCAACCCGGCGACATTCCTTTACTTCTTTCTGTGGGCCTTCATTCGGAATATGACGATGCGCTTCACTAAGTCCGAGGGAATCGGTTTATCCAGCGGGAACTTGAGATTACCTTTGGGGCCGGCGTACTGAGACACTTCTTTTTTGAAGGCGGCGGGCGCGGGCGGGAAAAGAGCGATGTGATTTTTGAATGCGGCGAAGTGGATCAAGAATTTGCCGTTGAGCCTGAAAGTAGGGATTTGATAGCTGATTGCTTCCACGGCTTCGGGCGCTGCTTTGCGGATGGTGTGCCTGATTTTTTCAAGGATACTCTGAACATCTTTGGGGAAGGCGGAGATGTATTCGTCGATGGACTTGAATTGTTTTTTCATGATTATGCGATCGTCCCACCTTTTTCGCTTCGGCTGACGACGCGCGCGCCTACGCTTCGTTCCTCAGGAGAAAAAGGCGGCCGACACAAAGGCGAACGGCACGACGGATAGTAGCACAGCAGAATTCGCGATTGAGTTCACTCTCCTGCGGACCGGACCTTTATGGCCCGACAGGCGGGCCGGTGGGGATCAGGCGGTCGGACTCGAATCGGGCGGGACCGCGCGGTCCCAGCAGCCGCGAACGCCCTGGCGGAATTTTTCGCGCTGCTCCGGCGTCATCTGTTCCCAGCGTTCCCGCATGCGACGAGGGCGGTAACCGCCGCGGCCACCCGATCGGTGGAATCCGCCGAAGAGAAGCTTGCTGAGGACGAGCAGGCCCATGGCCTGCCAGTACCCGATCGATTTCCAGCCGAAGATCGGCGGCACCAGCCAGTTCCACAGGTCTTTGACCACGAAACCGAGCAAGAAAAGAATGGCGACAAACAGCACGGCGAACAGCACAAACTTCAGTACGCGAAAAATGGAACGGCTTCTCATTTCTGTCCCTCCCCGGTATTCAGAAATTCGTCGTAGATAGCCTGGAGCCGTCGGCGCAAATGGATCACGGCGTAATGCTTGCGCGAGAGCAGCGTGTTGACGCTGACGCCGGTGCGCGCGGCGATCTCCTTGAAGCTGTAGCCTTCGATCTCATGCGCGATGAAAACGTCGCGCTGGTCCTCGGGCAATTCGTCGAGGGCGTCTTCGAGCTCGTCGAGCAGAACGGATCGCGCATAGACTTCCGCGGGCCCGGCATCCGGCGAGGGCAGCAGGTCTTCCAGGCGGAGAGTTTCACCCTCGCCGGAGACAGCTACCTGATCGTTTCCGAACGGCCCCAGGCGCTTCTTGCGAAAGAGGTCAATAATGCGATTGCGAGCGACCCGAAACATCCAGGCGCTCCACTGCTGCACCGGCTCCATGAGGCGATAAGCCTCGATGACTTCGAAGAAGACCTCCTGCAGAAGATCTTCCGCGTCGGCTTCGTTTGGAACGCGTTTGCGAATGAAATTGCGCAGGCGGGACCGTTCCTCCGCGATGATTTCGGAGATTTGACGATCCTGCTCGGTCATCGAGATGATGTTCGACGGCTCATGCATCCAGTACTGTAGACGAACGGCGGCGGAAAATATTGTAGAGAAGGCATGGGCGGATGCAGCACGGCGGCTTCGGGGTTCAGAAGCGCCAGCCGCGATGCGGTGGGGCCATATGCATACGGCGCTCACTTCTATGCGGACGCCATTCTTGGGAACGCGACGCCGCTCTTCGTGAACGGAGTGACGGGCCGGAATAGGAAAGCTTCTTGCAAATGCCTGCGGGCGGAGCGAAGTGAGCTAGGGCGCCAGCAAGCCAAAGACGACGATAGTTGTGCCCGTACCAAAGTAAACTTTCCCGTTGCTTACCATCGGGGTGATGAAATGGCTGCCGAGCGGAGCAAAGCTATCGCGGGAGCCCGCAGCCTGGGTCGAGTCGTAAAACTCATTCGCGAGATTCGTGGCATCGTAAGCGAATAGAATTCCGTTGTTGACATCAAGCGCCCAGACGATCCCGTTCGTGGTGCCATTCGAGGAAATGCTAGCCACGGGTCCGAAGAATGAGAACACATGCGCGCTGACTGTAGACGGCGTCATGGCCAGCTTTGCGTTCGTGATCGAATACGACGCGAAAGCCGATTGGGCGGAACCGACGTACACAGTATTGTTGAAGTAGACCGGCGTCGAGAAATTTGCGTGCGCGAGCGGGAACTGCTGATAGACGGTATTGTTCATGCTGTTGTACTGGCCCATGTTGTCGCGGTTCAGAACATACATGACTCCATCCTTGCCAGCACCCACCGCGAGGTGGTGAGTGACCGGAGGGACGGCTGTGTCCACCAAATCAGGCAGCAGCAAAGGACCGGCCGAGCCGAAATCCAGGTCGTCGGTGTCATCCATAATCGTATTGTCCGGAGCGAAGAAGTCCGCAACGCTAAAAACGCCCGAAGCTGGAAGACGGACAAAAGAATTTGGGTAGTCCGCACCGCTGGGGCCCGTGCTGCCAAAACCGTTGCCAGTGATAGCGTAGATACTTCCCGACGAATCCGCCGCCGAACCACCGCCTCCCATCCAGATGCCACCGCCCTTTACATCGGGAGTGAGGTTCACAGCACGGGTTTGAGCAAGGGTGTCCGCGCTGAATCCGACAACCCACGCATAATAAGTTCCGCAATCGCCATCAAGACCTGACCACACGGTGTAAATTGTATTCCCGGACTCAAGGAGTGCGCCCCGGTCATGCTGCGGCGCAGGATCGAAGGTAACTGTGCCGGATTGGCTGGGGGAAGTAGGAGCAATGGTAGTGGGGCCGCCGAAAAGCTCGAGGCCCGTGGTCAAATCAAGCGCATGGATACGGTGGAAGAATGTGTGCGCAGCATTCTCGGAATTAGCAACGACATAAATGGCATTGCGGGAACGATCGATGACCGGCGTGGCCAGGATTCCACTCGGAACGATGTTTCCGCATGGCAGGCCGGTCGCCGTTGTTTCACCCGAGAGGAGCATCGACTTCTTCCAGAGAACAGTAGCCGAGGTACCGGTGATGCTGTCCGCATCGAGCGCATACACGCTATCGTTCTCTGTAGCGAAATACACGACGTTCTTGGTCCCGACGCCTGGGATGTTGACCTGGTTGAGATAAAGAATCTGGCCATCAATCGAACCGTCGACGGTGAACTGGCCCACCTTTCCAAAGCTTGACGAGTTCACATTGGTCGGCGTGAGAATCGTTTCATTGGGATTCAAACCGCTTCGAGAATTGTCGTAGTGCCAGGTGACTGAGTCGCCCGGCAGGTTAGCGGTGCCCACTGTGAAATTGACGCCGTTACTGGCTTGACCTCCGACGGTAACAACGACGTTGCCTGTGGTGGCTCCGGTGGGAACTGGCGCCGCGATGCTCGTCGCACTCCAACTCGTTGGCGTAGCGCTCGTGCCGTTGAACTTGACCGTGCTGGTCCCTTGCGTGGTACCAAAGTTCGTGCCGGCGATTGTTACCGGCGTGGCCACTGGCCCTAAGTTGGGCATGAGACTCGTGATGGTCGGACCACCCGCCACGGTCACAGTAAACGTGACGCCGTTGCTGGCTTGACCTCCGACGGTAACGACGACGTTACCCGTAGTCGCCCCGGCAGGAACTGACGCGGCGATGCTCGTCGCGCTCCAACTTGTTGGCGTTGCCGCCGTGCCGTTGAATGTAACTGTGCTAGTCCCTTGCGTCGTGCCAAAGTTCGTGCCGGCGATTGTTACTGGCGCGGCCACCGCCCCTGAGTTGGGAGTGAGGCTCGTGATGGTCGGAGCGGTCCCAGTCGCAGTAAACATGACGCCGTTGCTGGCTTGACCTCCGACGGTTACGATGACGTTTCCCGTCGTCGCTCCGGCTGGAACCGCCGCCATGATGCTCGTCGCACTCCAACTTGTTGGCGTTGCCGTCGTGCCGTTGAAGGTGACAGTGCTGGTCCCTTGCGTCGTATCAAAATTCGTGCCCGCGATCGTTACCGGCGTGGCAACCGCCCCCGAGTCGGGAGTGAGGCTCGTGATGTTCGGGGCTGAACTCACCACGTGGTGATGGTGGCTTGGGCACGCCATCAGGCCGATCGCCAGAATCATCGAACACGAAAGCGCAAGGAGCCCGCTTCGCATGCTGATTCTGGAGTTGCGCTCGTCGAGCGGTGCCGCGCTGGAGCCTGGGTTCGTGAATTGGTCGCGCATTCGATGTACTCCTCGGCTTAGTGGTAAGAGTCGCAGAACATGTACTTATGATGATACGCGCCATTTAAGTCACCGGCGAGTCCGACTTAGTAAAGCTCGGGCAGTTTGGAGGGCGCAAACGCCTGGGGGATATCCCCCATATTGTTGGGGGGTTCCTGATAACTTTCAACCGCATCCCGGCTTATTCTTTCGAATAAATCCGAAGACGCTAAATTATCGCAAAAAAAGTGGTGAGCCGGGCAGGACTCGAACCTGCAACCCGCTGATTAAGAGTCAGCTGCTCTACCATTGAGCTACCGGCCCAACAAAAGAGAAGTATTGTAACACGATAAAATCGCGTCCCCAACGAAGCCGCCGAGGCCTCAGGGGTTAAAACCCCTTCGGGTCCGATGACAGTGCGGCACGGCTGCCCTTCGGTCGCCTTGGCGACCTCAGGGTAAAAAGCCGTGCCCTGACGACTCGCGAAATTAAGACCACGCCGAAAAGCCGGCAGATTGCAGTCCAGCCGCGCCAAAAGAGATGACGCATGGCAAGAAATCACGAGGGGCGGCGGAGGGTTGCCGCGATCTCCTGGGCGACCTGGCGGGCGCGAACTAACTCACCGGGGCCAAGAGAAATGGCTGCGACCCGGGCGTGGCCTCCGCCGCCATACTTCTCACACAGAGACGCGAGATTCACGTCGGCGGGTATGTCCTTCCAGGGACTGGTTCCCACCGAGATCTTTGTGCGTATGGAGGACGCACTCACGCCGACGGAGTAGATCGCGTCGGGATGCAAGAAATAGGGAATAAATTTGTTGTAACCCTCGAGGTCGAGGTCGCTGACGTCGAAATAGATTACGCCGCCGCGAGAATCGGTGCGCTCGCGCAAAATATCGAGCGAGCGCCGGTGCCGTTCGAGCAGGCTGCCCAAGTATTTCTGGACGAGAGGCAGCTTCACCATTTCGGCCAGGGAAAGCACGGCCATGGACGGAATGAGTTTCGGTACGAGGTCGGGTTCGGGCGCCGCTTCGATCACCAGCGCAAGCTGCATGGCAGGCTCCGCGAGCCCGACGGCAATTGCGGGCGTTTCAAATTGCGCGCCGTCAATAATATTTCCCCAATGAATCAGTTCGGCGAGCGGGCTGGCATCGAATCCAAATTTTTCCGCGGCGATGGTGGCCAAAAATTTCGTGCAGGACTTAAAGGCGGGGTCGTAAAATTTCTTGCCTGAATGGTCGCGGCGGAAATGCTCGGCATCCTGCGGAGTGAGGAACGCGCTCTGGTGATGGTCGAACCACCAGGTGAGCAGAGGCGAACTGGAATATTTGAAATCCACAATAGCGTTTTCGTCGCCGTCGAAAATGCCGTCTTGAAGGGTTGCGAAGCTTTATGCGTCATCCCGGTGTACATAAACTGGGCATCGGGATGGATGCGTTCGCGGTAAAAGCGGGTGAACACAGCGGCCGAGGCCGCTCCGTCGAAGCACTTATCGTGAAAACAAAGGCGAAGCTTCACTTCTGTCTCCCGCAATGCATATAGGCAATCGAATATCTTTAATAAGGAAAGCCAATAAAGATGGACGCTGGACTGGCGGATGTCAAGGGTTAACGAAGACAGGAAGCAGGCCGCGCCGGACGGCGATTCCGGTGGGCATAAGGGCGGCGAACGTCAGCGCCACGACTTCGAAAAGGAATAAATGAAAAAAGACGTGTAGCTCGCGAGTTAGGATTTCCCGAATATCTTGTCTGCCAAGTCGGCAGCGATGGGCACGCGGTAGCGCTCGCCCTGGTAAGCCTTGACCATCAGGAGGACCCAGAGAATAAGACCCACGAGAGAAATGAGCCAGAAGAGCATGATTCCCAGCGAGAGTCCCGTGGTAATTCCGGCGAGACCTCCGGTGACAAATAACAATGCCGACGATAATTCGGATGATGGTGAGCGCGCCGAAAACTACGATGGATTGTGCCGCGTGGAAACGGACGAATGGCCTCTTGTCCGTGAGGTAAAAGATTAGGCCGGTGATCCAACCGAGAACGTAGCAAAGCAACCCAGCGACGTTTTCAGCCAAACCGGATTGCGTGGAGGCAGCGGGCGATGATGAGGCTGCCGCTCCTTGGGTGGCGCCACAACTTGGACAGAAACCAGCGCTATCTGCTATAGCGGCTCCGCATTTCGTACAGTGTGGCATGGCGTTCCTCCCGAGATTAAGGCTTGTTGGGCGGGAAGCCTAGCAAAACAGGGTGAGTGCTGCAAGGGCATTCGACCGACCGAATAAATGAGCCGCGACGATGCGGATGACAACGTTGTAACTGTTAATTAGAACGAATTGGCGGGGGGCGAGTTTTCCGCAGGCGTTTGACCGTTCTAGGAATCCAACTCGCCTGTATAATCGAAGGAGCCAGCCGACGCGGAAGTGGCGGAATTGGCAGACGCGCCAGCCTTAGGAGCTGGTGGCCGAAAGGCCGTAGGGGTTCGAGTCCCTTCTTCCGCAGAAAAATTCGAAGTAGCACGAGGCGCGGCTGGTTGACGCGAGCCAACGTCTTCCCTATACTGGAAATTCACCTGCGGTGAATGCCAGCCGCACTTCCCTGCCACGGTTCTCGGATAGGAACAAGTGAAAGGCAGATTGGGCCAGGGATTACTGTAAGAACGCCCTGAAAAACTTCCATGACAGAAGCAACATGCAAGCGCGAACTCGAGTTGGAAATTCCGGCCGAGAACGTAACCAAAGCGACTGAAAAAGTGGCGCGCGATCTTGCGCGCGTGGCGCGCGTTCCGGGATTTCGTCCGGGCAAAGCTCCAGTGACGCTGATACGTCGGCGTTTCGCTGAAGATATACAAGGCGAAGTGCTGCAATCGCTGGTGCCTGAATATATCGAGAAAGCTCTCGAAGAGAAAAAGCTGATCCCGATTACGCGTCCATCTGTAGATAAAGTTGATTTCAAGGAAGGCGAGCCGCTGCGATTCCGCGCGGTGTTTGAGGTGCTGCCGGAGTTCGAGCTGGGCGACTACAAAAATCTCGCGATCCATGTGGATGCTATCGAAACCGGCGACGCGCAGGTGGACAAAACGATTGAAGACATTCGCGAGCGCGCGGCTACGTTTATCCCAGTGGAAGGCCGAGCAGCCAAGGACGGCGATTACGTCTTAATCAAGCTTTTGGGGATACCGGTGGGCGGCGGCGAGCCGGTGCAGGCAGACAACATCCTGTGCCACATCGGCGCGGAAGAAACTCTGGAGAGTTTTACGGAGAATTTGCGCGGCGCCAGCAGCGGCGAAACAAAACAATTCCGATCGCAATACCCCGATGATTATCCGGACCAGAAACTGGCAGGCAAAGCCTACGATTACACGGTGGAAGTTCAGGGCATCAAGGAAAAAAAGCTGCCTGAATTGAATGACGAGTTCGCGAAGGACGCCGCGGGCGAAAAGGGCGGTTTCTCGACTCTGGAAGAAATGCGCAAGCTCATATCGAAGGATTTGGAAGCGGCGAAGGAAGATCAGCAGAAGACGCAGGCTCGCGAGAAGCTTCTCGAAGCTCTGGTGAAGCAGCACGATTTTCCGGTTCCCGAAGCGCTGGTGGAGCATCAGATGAATGTGAGGCTCGAGCGCAGCGTTCGGGCACTGACGGCCCAAGGAGTGGACCCACGCGCGGTGAACATCGATTGGGTGGCGCTTCGAAACCACCAACGCGAGCGCGCGGTGGACGACGTGAAGGCCGAGCTGCTGATTGACCGCATTGCAGAAGCGGAAAAGATCGACGCGACCGATGAAGAAGTGGAAAAAGAGATTCAAGCGCTGGCGGAACACAGTGGCGAATCGGCAACGGCTCTGCGGGCTCGCTTGACAAAGCAAGGAGTGCTCGATAGGATGAAATCGAAGTTGAGAAGTGACAAAACAATCGAGTGGCTCTACCGCAACGCCCGAATCGAGACGGCCAAGAGTGAGAAGTAGGTTCGGGTTCCTCAGCGCACAAAAGTTCTCCCTATGACACACAAAGACGACGCCTATCCGCGTGCAACAACCCTCGTACCCATGGTCGTCGAACAGACGAACCGCGGCGAGCGAGCGTACGATATTTATTCCCGGCTGCTGAAAGACCACATCATCTTCATCGGCACGCCGATTGACGATCATGTGGCCAACCTGGTGACCGCGCAGTTGCTGTTTCTGGCGTCCGAAGACCCAGAGAAAGACATTTCGGTGTACATCAACTCACCGGGGGGCTCGATTTCGGCTGGAATGGCGATTTATGACACCATGCAGTTTGTACGGCCTGACGTAGTGACCTATTGCATCGGGCAGTCGGCTTCGATTGCGGCTGTGCTGCTGGCTTCCGGCACGCCCAAGAAGCGCTACGCCTTGCCGAACTCCCGCGTGCTGATTCACCAGCCCTGGATGTCCGGCTTGTCCGGACAGGCTACCGACATTGATATTCACGCCAAGGAAATCCTGCGCACGCGCGAAGCGCTTAACAAGCTGCTTGCGGGCCATACGGGACAGAGCATTGAAAAGATCGAGCGAGACGTGGAACGCGATTTCATCATGACGGCAGAGCAGGCCAAGGCATACGGAATCGTCGACGAGATCATTTCAAAGTACCGCTAGTGAGTTCCAAGGGTTAGTATCTAAAGCGATGATTCCCTGCTTCCGGCCCGCCCTTCGTCTTACAATAAGGAATAGATTAGTCGTTGCTGCCGTAGCTTCCAGTAGACGAGGATTCACTTTGTGAAGCGTTTCACTCCAGAAGAGCCGTTGCGTTGTTCCTTCTGCCATAAGACGCAGGAGCAGGTGGAGAAGCTCATCAGCTCGCCGAATGAGTATCCGCGCTCCTACATTTGCAATGAGTGCGTGGGTGTCTGCCAGCAGATTCTGGAAGACGAGAAACGCGAACAGGCCAGCCCGGCTAATCGGCGTTTGCCACGGCCGCCGGAGATTAAGGCGTTCCTCGATGGATATGTCATCGGGCAGGACAAAACGAAGAAAAGCTTGCAGTAGCAGTGTACAACCACTACAAGCGCATTTTCCTGAACAGCAGCCCGGCGATGTGGAACTGGCGAAGTCCAACATTCTGCTGATCGGCCCGACCGGAACTGGCAAGACGCTTTTGGCGCAGACGCTTTCGCGCATGCTGGATGTGCCGTTTGCCATCGTGGATGCCACGACGCTGACCGAAGCGGGCTACGTGGGCGAGGACGTCGAGAACATTATTTTGAAGCTGCTGCAGGCCGCGGACGGCGACGTGACGCGCGCGCAGCAAGGCATCATCTATATTGATGAGATCGACAAGATTTCGAAGAAGGACGAAAACCCGTCGATTACCCGCGATGTTTCGGGCGAAGGCGTGCAGCAAGCTCTGCTGAAGATCCTGGAAGGCACGGTCGCCAACGTTCCGCCGCAGGGCGGGGCAAGCACCCGCACCAGGAATTCACGCCGGTGGACACCACGAATATCCTGTTCATCTGCGGCGGGGCTTTCGTGGGGCTGGAAAAGATTATCGAGCGCCGCGGTGGGCAGAAGTCGCTGGGCTTCCATGCGGACGCGCAACCGATCGACGCCGTCGCGGCGCAATATTGAGGTGCTGGAGCAGGCGCAGCCGACCGATCTGATCCGCTACGGCCTGATCCCGGAATTTGTGGGCGCTTGCCGGTGGTGGGCGTGCTGAGTGATTTGGACAAGTCAGCGCTGGTGCGGATCCTGACCGAACCGAAAACGCGCTGGTGCGGCAGTATCAGAGGCTCTTCGAGTTCGAGAACGTGCGGCTGCGATTTACCGACGACGCGCTGGAAACCGTGGCCGAATCTGGCGCTGCAACGCAAAGTGGGAGCGCGCGGATTGCGGATGATTCTGGAAGATTTGATGCTGGAGATGATGTATCACCTGCCAGCGCAGCGGAAAGCTTCGCGGGATTTCGTGGTTACCGCGGACATGGTCAAGAGGCCACGAAATCAACTGGAGCTTGCTGGAGAAGGCAGGCTAGAATTTTGGGACCAAAAGGAATCGATGTTCAACCGGGAAAAACAAGTCAAACGCGTGCCCATGATGCCGGTGCGGGACATGGTCATCTTCCCGGACATGATGCACCCGTTTATCGTGGGCGCGAGGCCTCGGTGCGGGCGCTGGAAGAAGCGCTGGCCGGCGACAAGAAGATTTTTCTGGCTACGCAGCACGACGCGTCGGTGGACGATCCCAAGCCCGAGGAGATTTATCAGGTGGGACGCTCGCCAACATCGTGCAGAGCGTAAAATTGCCGGACGGAAACATCAAAGTTCTGGTGGAAGGCACCGAGCGCGCCAAGATCGTTCAGGTAACCAGCGACGAAGGCTTTTTCCGGGCCTCCATTCGCGTGGTTACCGCAGGGTGGAGTCCTACCCGCACGTCAGAGCAGGCTTCCAGCCGGGTGACGGCGCTGTTCGAACAGTACGTGAAGCTTTCGCAGAGCCTGAACTACGACACCATGATTGCCGCCGTGCGTGTGGAGGATGCCGACAACTTTCAGACGCCATCGCCGCGAATTTGCAGATTCCGGTGGAAGAAAAACAGGAACTGCTCGAACTTTTCGATCCGCTGGAGCGCCTGAACCGCATCGCGGACATTCTGGAAGTGGAAATTGAAAAGCTGAATGTCGATCGCTCCATCAATACGCGCGTAAAACGACAATGGAACGGGCGCAGAAAGAGTATTACCTCAACGAAAAGCTTAAAGCCATCCAGAAGGAATTGGGCCGCGGCGAAGCGAACGAAATCGAGCAGCTCAAAAAAAATTTCGAGACTTCTGGGATGCCCGAAGGCCCGCAGGAAAAGGCCCTGCAGGAACTGAAGCGGCTGGAAATGATGCCGCCGATGTCGGCGGAATCCACCGTTTCGCGCAATTATCTCGATTGGCTGCTGGCGGTGCCGTGGAAGAAGCGTTCGAAGGAAATTCGCGATATCAAGCGCGCGGAAGTGATTCTCTCCGAAGACCACTACGGCCTGGAAAAAATCAAAGAGCGCATCCTGGAATACCTGGCGGTGCGGCAACTGGTCAAGAACCCGAGGGGCTCGATTCTCTGCTTCGTGGGCCTCCGGGCGTGGGAAAACTTCGCTGGCGATGTCCATCGGCCGCGCCACGGTAGGAAATTTGTCCGCGTTTCGCTGGGCGGCGTGCGCGATGAAGCTGAAATTCGTGGCCACCGGCGAACGTACATCGGCGCTCTGCCCGGACAGATTATTCAGATGATGCGCAAGGCCGGACCGATGAATCCGGTGTTCGTGCTGGATGAAGTGGACAAAATGTCCATGGATTTTCGTGGGATCCTTCCGCGGCGCTGATGGAAGTGCTCGATCCGGAGCTAAACCATACGTTTACCGATCATTATCTCGACGTGGAATACGATCTTTCGAAGGTGATGTTCATCTGCACCGTGAACGTGCTGCACACGGTTCCGCAGCCGCTGCAAGACCGCATGGAAGTTTTGCGCATCCCGGGTTACACCGAGCAGGAAAAACATCAAATCGCGCAACGCTTCTTGATCCCGAAAGAATACTGCGAAGCTACCGGGCTTACGAAGACGAATCTGAAATTCACGGACGAAGCGGTTACGCACATCATTCGTCACTATACTCATGAAGCCGGGCGTGCGGAACCTGAGACCGCGAAATGGCCAACGTTTGCCGCAAGTCGCGCGCAAAGTGGTTGCGGAGGGCAAAGAACCTCCAAGTCGACGTGACCACCCGACGAACGTCAACGATTATCTGGGCGTCTTGAAGTCCGCGATTTCCTGGCCGAGAAGAAAAACGAAATAGGGCTGACCACGGGCTTGGCTTGGACGGAAGTGGGCGGCCAAGTGCTTTCCACCGAAGCCATGCTGATGCAGGGCAAGGGCCGGCTGACGCTGACAGGAAAACTCGGCGACGTGATGCAGGAATCGGCGCAGGCGGGCATGAGCTACGTGCGATCGCGCAGCCATCTGTTCAATTTGCCCAAGGATTTCTACCGGCACTGGACATTCACATGCACGTTCCCGAAGGCGCGATCCCCAAGGACGGGCCTTCGGCGGGCATCACCTGTGCACCTCGATCGTGAGCGCGCTGACGCGTATTCCGGTTCGATGCGACGTCTGCATGACCGGAGAAATCACGCTGCGCGGCAAAGTGCTGCCCATCGGCGGCGTGAAAGAAAAGCTTCTGGCGGCGCACAGGCTCGGATTCCGCACCGTGATTCTCCCGAAGGATAACGAAAAAGATTTGGCGGAGATTCCGCCGGAAATTCAGGCTCAGATGTCCATCCGCTTCGTGGAGAATATGGACGAAGTGCTGCAAATCGCGCTGGAACATCCGCTTCGATTCCCGGTCACCCGCCGGTCGCCGATGTAGAGCCCAAGTTTGTTACAGATGTGGCCCAAGACAGCGAATTGACCATGGAAACCCTCCGGCTCTCTCCCATCCTGCTAGGCAGGTTCGGCCCACGACCGGGGGATCAGATCGTCTGTAGTTCAGCCCATTCGTGATGAAGTAGGTTCGAAAAGAGGCAGGTTCGAATTTGTGCACCGCCCGGAGTCCATTCAGAAAATCAATCATGCCTGAAAAACAGGCAGAGAAGGAACGAACTCGATGAGCATTAGCCTTGCAGAACTGAAAGATAAGAACATCACCGACCTGGCGAAGATCGCCAAGGAACTGAACATTCCCGGGCGCTTCGGGCATGCGCAAGCAGGATTGATCTTTCAAATCCTGCGCGCGCAGACCGAAAAGAACGGCTTGATCTTCTCCGAGGGCGTGCTGGAATGCCTGCCTGACGGCTTCGGCTTTCTGCGCGCCCCGGAATACAACTACCTGCCGGGACCGGACGACATCTACGTCTCGCCTTCGCAAATCCGCAAATTCGATTTGCGCACGGGCGACACTGTGTCCGGCCAGGTGCGTCCGCCGAAGGACGGCGAGCGCTATTTCGCGCTGATTAAGGTCGAAGCGGTCAATTTCGAGGATCCGGAGGTCGCCGCAACAAGATTTTCTTCGACAACCTGACGCCGCTCTATCCGCAGGAGCGCATACGCCTGGAGACCACCAAAGAAAACCTTACCGGGCGTGTGTTGGACATGCTTTGCCCGGTCGGCAAAGGCCAGCGCGGATTGATTGTGGCGCCTCCGCGAACCGGCAAGACCATGATGCTGCAATCCATCGCGAATTCCGTGACCACGAATCATCCGGAGGTCGCGCTGATCGTACTGCTGATTGACGAGCGGCCCGGAAGAAGTGACGGACATGCAGCGCACGGTGAAAGGCGAAGTGATCAGCTCGACATTCGATGAGCCGCCCCAGCGCCACATTCAAGTGGCGGAAATGGTTCTGGAAAAGGCCAAGCGTTTGGTGGAGCACAAGCGCGACGTGGTGATTTTGCTGGACTCGCTTACGCGTCTGGGCCGCGCTTACAACGCCGTGACGCCGCCGTCGGGAAAGGTTCTTTCCGGCGGTATCGACGCCAACGCTTTGCAGCGCCCGCGGCGTTTTTTTGCCGCGGCGCGAAATATCGAAGAGGGCGGCTCGCTCACCATCATTGCCACCGCGCTGATCGATACGGGCAGCCGCATGGACGACGTCATCTTCGAAGAGTTCAAGGGCACCGGCAACATGGAAATCAATCTGGACCGCCGGCTCGTTGACAAGCGCGTGTTCCCCACCATCGATATCAACCGCTCCGGTACGCGTAAGGACGAATTGCTTTTGCCGGCGGACGAGTTGAACCGCATCTGGGTGCTGCGCAAAGTGCTGAGTCCCCTTTCGACCGTGGAAGCCATGGAACTTGCTGCTGGGCCGCCTCTCAAAAACGAAGACGAACGGGGAATTTCTGTCCTCGATGTCCAGCCCAGCCTAACCTTCGCTCGCATACAATCCGGGTTCGTCCCTGCGCAATCCTCGACTCATTGACTGCGGAGACTTGCCTGCGCGAAACTCGCTCACCTTGACATTCTACTGGAAGGGGTGTAGCTTCCCCTAGTATGTCTACTAAAGAACAACGCGAACGCATTGAATTGCTGCAAGGCACCCTGGACCTGCTGATTCTGCGCACGCTCGTGCGCGGGCCGGTGCACGGCCACGCCATCGCCAAGGCCATCGAATTCGATCCGACGAAGTTTTGCAGGTGGAGCAGGGGTCGCTATACCCCGCGCTGCACCGGCTGATCAAGCGCGGATGGATTTCGGCGGAAGACGGCACGTCGGAAAATAACCGCCGGGCGAAGTTTTACAGGCTGACGGCGGCGGGCGGCGGCAGTTGACGGTTGAGACCAGCAAGTGGGACAAGATGGCGGCAGCGATTGCGCGAATTCTGCGTGCCGGCGGAACAGGAGGGCGAGTGATGAACAGCCGCGAGCGCATGATGGAGGACCTCGAACAGGACATCCGCGAGCATCATCGAGACGGAGACCCAGGACAACATCGCGCGCGGCATGTCGCCTGAGGAAGCGCGCTACGCGGCTCTGCGCAAATTTGGCAATGTAGCGCGGGTGAAAGAAGAAACGCGCGACGTGTGGAGTTTCGTTTGGCTTGAGCAGCTATGGCAGGACATCCGTTACGGAATGCGGATGCTGCGCAGATCGCCGGGGTTTACTGCTGTCGCCGTGCTCACGCTGGCGCTTGGTATCGGCGCGAACACTGCAATCTTTAGTCTGGTCGACACTGCCCTGCTGCGAGCGATGCCGGTGAGCGAGCCGGAAAACTTGATGCTGCTGCGATGGACCGGACATTCCGAACCCAAACATCTAAACTACAGCAGCTATGGCGATTGCGAGGGTGGCGGCAAAGGCGCGCCGACGGGATGCTCTTTTTCGCAACCGATGATTAACGATATACGCACGCAGACGAAAGTATTCTCCAGCGTGGCTGCGTTCGCGGGTGGCGACCGGCTGGACCTGAGCGGAAATGGCGCGGCCGGCACGGTGGATAGCCCGGAGTACGTCTCGGGCGACTACTTCCAAACTCTCGGGGTGCAGCCGTTCATCGGGCGTCTGATCGCAACCGCCGACGATGCGCCGACGGCGTCGCCCGTGGTAGTGCTGAGCTATAACTATTGGAGAAGCAATTTCGGAGGCTCGCCTGCGGTAGTTGGCAAGACGATCCTGCTCAACAAAGTCCCGTTCATGATTGTCGGAGTTGCGGAACGGCAATTTGACGCGCTGACGCCCGGCAATCCCGTTCAACTCTGGATTCCGCTCTCGACGCTGCCTCAGATTCAAGTGCCTTGGGACAATCGCGACGCCGATTTCAACAATTGGTGGCTCGTTGCACTCGGCCGGCTGAAACCCGGCACATCGCGCGCGCAAGCACAGGCTGCAGTGAGCACGCTGTTCAGCAATGAAGTGACGCACAGCGCAAAGCCGTTCATGAAGGCGGAAGACAATCCGGCGATTACTCTCATTCCTGCGCAGAAAGGGCTGACGGGCGACACGACGCAGATATCCACGCCGCTCTACGTCCTTTTTCTTGCCGTGGGAGTTGTGCTGCTGATCGCGTGCTCGAATGTAGCGGGACTGTTGCTCTCGCGCGCCTCCGCACGACAGAAAGAAATCGCGCTGCGATTCACGCTGGGGGCGCGACGCGGGCGCGTGGTCCGTCAGCTTTTGACCGAAAGTCTTCTTCTGTCGGTGGCGGGCGGGTGTCTGGGCATTCTGTTGGCAAAGTGGGCCACTGCGGCGATCACTGCATTCGTCGCTTCGAACCGGGAGGGCCAGACGACTCTTAATCCCGGAATCAACGGCCGCGTGTTGTTATTTACGGCTGCGGTTTCCATTTTGACTGGAATTATTTTTGGTCTGGCTCCGGCGCTACGCGGCATGCGCGTGGATTTGACTCCCGCACTAAAGGAAGGTGCAGGAAGCAGCGCGCCGCCTTCGCGGAGGACTGCGCGCTGGTTTAGCGCCACGAACGTGCTGGTGGTGGCGCAGGTGGCGCTCACGATGATCGTGCTTGTCGCCGCGGGGCTTCTGGTGCGCACGCTGCAAAATCTGAAGTCCGTCGATCCGAACTTCGACACGCGAAACATTCTGACGTTCATGGTGAACCCCCAATTGATCGGCTACAAGCCCGCCGAAATCGACAGCTTTCATAGTGAACTACAAAGCCGACTCGCGGCCATGCCGGGGGTGACCTCTGTCAGCTACTCGTGGAGGCCGCTGCTCGGCGGCGGATTGTGGACCACTGATTTTCATCTGCCGAATACGCCCAAGGACCAGTTGGCGGACGCGGATATGCTGCCGGTAGGCTCGGACTTCTTCGGGACGATGAGAATACCGCTGCGGCTGGGCCGGGAATTTAGCGCGACGGATTTCGTCGAAGCCGCGCGCGTGGCGGAGGCCCTCTCTGTAGAAGAGGAGTTCGTGGCAGCGGGCGTCAAAGGCGCCGTGAGCGGCGTTGCGGAGCAGAACAAGAAGGCTGCGGAGGGCTTGCCGCCCACGCCGGCAATCGTGAACTCAGCCTTCGTCGGGAAATATTTCTCCAAAACGAATCCTCTCGGAATGCGCTTTGGCGAGCATGACGCGGATGACTCGGACCCTATTTCGAGACCCGGATGGGAAATCGTCGGCGTAGTAGGCGATGCGAGGTACAACAATTTGCGGCGAGGAGTGGAGCCGACTATCTACGTGCCCTCGAGCGGACGCTCCGCCGCTTTTACGCTGCGAACGGGTATCAACCCGGCAAGCGTGGTTCCTCAGATTCGGAGCGTCATCGGCCAGATGGACAAGAACCTACCCATTTTCGAAATCCGCACAGAAACTGAGCAGATCGACCGTCAGCTTTTCCCGGAGCGCTTGATCGCACGACTCTCGAGCTTCTTCGGTTTGCTTGCGCTGGTGCTGGCTTGCATCGGATTGTATGGATTGCTGTCGTACGAAGTGACGCGGCGGACGCGCGAGATCGGTATCCGCATGGCTCTGGGCGCGAAGACAGGCGACGTGTTGCGAGCGGTCATCGGGCATGGAATCGCGCTGGCTGCCGTCGGCATCGCAATCGGCATGGGAGTAGCGCTCGGCGTCACGCGATTTTTGGGTTCGCTTCTGTACGGCGTGAAAGCGGGAGACCCGCTGACGTTTGCTGGAGTGGCGTTGCTGCTCGTCGCGGTCGCGGGATTGGCGTGCTATATTCCCGCTCTCCGCGCGGCGCGCGTGGACCCTATGGTCGCATTGCGATATGAGTAGTGCTCCGCGCAAGATAGCAGGAGCTATGATGTGCTCGGGCCCTCATTCCTCCAAGTTTTAGTCTTGGCGTAGGGCGTCTGCCGGCTCGATCCTTAGGGTGCGCGCAGCCGGGATAGCGCTCGCGATTGCCGCGACCGTCAGCAAGAATACGGCCCCGCCAGCGAACGTGGGCGGATCAGCCGGTGAAATGCCGAACAGGAGACCGCTTGTAAATCTCTGCATTGCCCATGCGCCGAAGAGTCCTATAGCCGCGCCAATCGTTGCCATCTTCAGGGCTTGCTTCAGTACAAGCCAGAGCACACTGGTGCGGCTCGCACCCAGCGCCATACGCACCGCCAGTTCCTGATTGCGCTGGGCTACCAGGAAAGAAACAACACCATAAATGCCCACCACGGCGAGGATCAAACCGGCCGCGGCAAATAAAGTCAACAGAATTGTGGCGAAACGCTGACTGCCCGCCTGCTGTTCGATCAGTTCGTCGACCGTTCGCGTCTGCGCGAAAGGCATATCAGCATCCATGGTATGAAGCTGGCGCGCGATTTCAGGAACCATCAGGTGCGGGTTCGAAGCGGTGCGGATCACGATGTCCTTGAATCCATAGTTGACGAGCGGGTGCTGAGAATACAAGACGACGATTTGAGGCGCCGGCGGCGAAGCGAGTCCGTTATTTCTGAAATCACCGATAACGCCAATGATCGTTACGTCCGCAGAGTCCGTGTCTTCGTTTCCGGGCGGGATGTGCAAAAACTCCGGAGGCCCAATATGAACTCGCTGCCCGATAGGATTCTCTTTAGGAAAATACCGCCGACCGAGTTCCTGGCTGATCAGAGCCACCGGCGGACTTGTCGCGCTGTCTGATTCGCTGAAATCTCTGCCGCGGATCAACGGAATTTCCCAAGTTTTGAGGAAATGGGCATCCGCAAGCGCGAACCGCGCTGACGGTATATCCTGGATTCGCGTGGCCGGGCGTCCGGGGATACTGAGCATCTGAATCCATCTATACACGGGCGGAATGCTAGTCGTGACGCTTGCCTCGACCACGCCAGGCAGAGTACGGACGCTATTCGCAAATTGATCGCAGAAGCGCGTGATCGCTCCCGGATTCGGATAGCGAACGCCGGGCAGATAAAAATGCCCTGTCAGCACATGATCCGGGCGGATTCCCAATTGTTGCCGTTCCAGGCGCATAATGCTCTGAACCAGCAAGCTCGCCCCCACCAACAGCATCAATGACATCGCCATTTCCGTCACGACAAGAACGTTGCGCATGCGCCGAGCGCTTGATCCTGCCGTCCCGGAGCGCGGGCCAAGCTTCAAGGAGTCAACGAGGTTCAAGCGACTGCTCGCAAGTGCTGGGCCGAGGCCAAAAAGAAGGCTTGTGACCAGAGACACAGAAACTGTGAACATCAATACTCGCCAATCGACTCCAAACGGGGACAGCTGCGGCAAATTCTCCGGGCGCATCCTCGTGAGACTCGCGACGCCGATCTGTGCCAGAAACAGTCCCGCCCCACCGCCGACAAGCGACAATAACAAAGTCTCCGCGAGCAGTTGGCGCACCAGTCTTCCTCTTCCCGCGCCTAGAGCGGTGCGCATGGCCAGTTCACGCCCTCGCAGGGAATTGCGTGCCAAAAGCAAGTTCGCCAAGTTCACGCATGCAATCAGCAAAATCAGGCTAACAGCGCCCGTCAGTAGAAACAGCATAGGTCGCAGATCATGGGCGCGCGTGTCTGAGAGCCTCTCGAGTGCCACTCCGACTCCTCGGTCGAGCGGGTGCGCGGCCGCAAGTCCCACGGCGATAGTGGCGAGATCTGCCTGGGCCTGTTCGAGAGACACGCCGGGCTTTATCCGCGCCAGTGAATAGTAACCGCCTCGCCCTCCTCGCCCTGCTTCCGTCCATATATCGCCAAGAGAATCCGCAAATCCGAAGGGGGTCCAGATGTGAACCGCCGAGTAGTCGCCGTCATCAGCGAGCTGCATCCATTCCGGAATAGCATTCGGCATCACCGCCACGATCGTATAGGGCTCATCATTAATGATGATCTTCCGGCCGAGGACAGCTTTATCTGCGCCGAAGCGGTTCTTCCACAGTTGGGCGCTTATTGCAGCCACATAGTTCTTGCCAGTCCAACTCTCATCCTCCGTAAAAAGACGGCCCATAATTGGCTGTATATCGAGAATTTGGAAATACGCCCCTGGCACCAAGCCAACTCGCATCTGCTCGGGCTCGGCTTCGCTGTCGGTGAAGCTCACGTTCTTTCGCCAAGTGTCATAAACCGCCATCTTCTCAAAGGTGTGATTGCTCTGCGCAAAGTCCCGCATGTCCGTCGGTGAGGGCCAGCCAGACCCCTCGACGGGAACGCCGTCTTTCGTGGAATAGACGCGCACTATCTGATCCGGCGCCGAGAACGGCAAAGGGCGAAGCAAGACGCTTTCGACCACGCTGAAGATTGCGGTGTTAGCGCCGATGCCCAACGTGAGGGTAAGCGCCGCAACAACCGTAAAGCCAGGACTCTTACGAAGGACTCTAGCGCCATACTTAGCGTCTTGGGCGAATCCCTCCAACCAGATCAGACTCCAGGTTGCGCGCACGTCCTCTTTGACCGATGCGGTGTTGCCGAAGGTTCGTCGAGCAGCATAATGTGCTTCCTCCGGCGGCAAGCCGGATTCCCGTTGCTCTTCCGCTTCGAGCTCTAGATGCGATGCCAATTCCCGGTCCAGTTCATTGTCGCGATTACAATGTTCCGAGAACCGATCCGCGCGCGATTTAATCCATTTCCACACTCTCATGATTGATCACTTAGCAGCCGGCCACATCACCGTCGCCACCGCCGCAGCCAGTTGTTTCCATCTTGATTCTTCGCGGACAAGCTGTTTCCTGCCTGCCGGTGTTAGCCGGTAATACTTGAACTCGCGATTCCCTTCTTTCGCTGTCTCCCACTTCGAGATGATCCAGCCTTTGCGTTCCATGCGATGCAGAGCGGGGTACAACGAGCCATGCTCAACCTGCAACACATCGTCTGTGGTACGTTGTATATGTTTCGCGATTTGATGGCCATGAGCTGGTCCGAAAAGAAGCGTGCGCAGAATGAGCATATCAAGCGTGCCCTGCAGGAGTTCCGTCCGGTTGGAAGACTTCTTCGAGATCATGATAGCAGACATTCTACCTTAACAAGGGTAGACGCACTACCGTCATTAAAGTTAGCACAGGCGTTTGGGAGGCGGGAATCGCGTCGCCCGCCGAAGTTCTCTCTGAGTTTCGGGCGCGTCGACACGACGCGTTCGGATGTGAGATTCGCTAGTGCGCCAAATCTGAGTACTTCACCGAACAGCCGTAGGGACGCGTCGTGGGCGTTTCGACCTGCTTGCCGGCGATGGACTGTTCGAGCGCGAGATTAACGTAATTCGTGGCGCCGGGCACGTCCTCGAGGTCGGTGGTCGGTTTGTCGTCAATGGCGCCATCGTAAATCACGACGCCCTGGGGGTTGATGACGACCATCTGCGGGGAGGTCTTCGCGTCGTAGAGATGGCCGATCTGGCCGGTGGGGTCGAGCAAGGCGGCGGTCGGTGCGGCCTGCACCTTCGTGATGTAGTCGTTCTCTTCGTTCGCAGTCATGTATCCCTGCTCACCCGGTGCGGAAGAGAGAATCGTGAGCCAGACAACGCCGCGGCCGGTCCATTGCTTTTGAAGCTTCTGCATGTTGCCGCTTTTGTAGTGCTTCCCGACGTAGGGACATCCGTTGTTGTGCCACTCGAGGACCACGTATTTTCCGCGGTAGTCCGCGAGGCGAACAGTCTTACCGTTGCTCGCTGTGGCCGTGAATTGCGGAGCCGGCTCGCCGGTTTTCCCAGACAAAATCAGAGGCAGAGCTGCGCAGAGAAACAGAGCTATGAGTATCGGGTATAGAGTGGAGCGCTTCATCTTCGTGGTACCTCCTCCAAGAATTGTGGTGCGTAAATTTCAGCGCCGGTGTTTTCCGCAGCGCCAGGCGAGCCCAGAGGCACGTCGATTATATATGCTTGAGCGGCGGAGAGTACGAGCACGCCTTTCAGCCGCGCGATTGGTTTACGAAGCTGATCGGACTTCCGCAGCGTGAGGCGGAGGCCGGAGGGCACGGACAGGAGCTTCTGCGGGGCTGCGTTATCAATCTGTGACTCGGCGAGCGGGAAGAAAACTGCCTGCGAGACTTGATGGCCGAGGTTCGCGGTGAGCACGAAGGAGTTGTTCGCATCGGCCACACTGAATTTCCAGCTTCGCGGTGCGGGCCGCGGCAAGGACTTGCGCGCAGCAGTGAACAGGCTGCTGTTCCGGGCGTCCGGCGCGGCCGATCGTGATTCGACGGGGAGAGTCAGCGAAAGTTGGGCCTTGCCGGGAATGCATATTTCGCGACAGACCAGGACTTTTACCTCGGCACCGATCTGAGCCGACTGCTGCGACGCCAGGCTGGCCTGCGCATGGATCGGGACGATCAGCGTCACTTCGTCCTCGTAACCAAAATCCACGATGCTAGGCGTGCCGAGACGCCGCGGCGTTGGCCACTCGATCTCCCCGACGGTGATATCCGGCGGCAACTGCCATTTGATGCGAGGCGGCTCGCCCGAATCGCCTGGATTGACCCAGTAGATGTGCCAGCCCTTCTCGAGTTGAAAATGCAGCCCGAGATTAAGTTCATGTCCCGCTGCGATGGACTGATTCTCGGCGATGAGTTCCAGCGTGCCGTGCGGAATGGGCGTACCGGCCGCCTGCACACCTGCCGCGCACAACGACAGAGCGACACCAAGCCTCAGAGTCCGGGGAAACTCTGTACTTGAGTGACGGCGTCGCATTTCTCTTTTGATGCAGTGGGCGTCTCGCCCGTTTCTATTAGTCTGAGGAAATGCCGGAGTGTTGTGGCGGAGCGTGCGCAACCGCGCGGAACGCGGCGCGGCGAGACAATCGAAGGGGCGAGATCACCCCTTTGCCTCGGTGTCGGATGCGCTATCGATTAGCCGAGGAATCCGAGATTGTTGGTGCTGAAGTTGCCGATGTACGGCAGCACGTAGGGCAGGTCCGCGGTGGACAGGCCAAACCATTGAGCCAGCGTCGCTGCGTACTGCGCTGAAGCCGTGCTGGGGATCCAGCGGCCGTTGGAGCCGACATCGTCGGGGCCGCCGAGCGCTTGAGTGGGAAAAGTTCCGTAAATCTGGCCACCCTTTACGGCGCCTCCCAGGATGATGTGGTGGCTACCCCAGGCGTGGTCTGTTCCATCGGCCGAATTTGGCTGGAAGGTACGCGCAAAGTCGGAGCAGGTGAAGGCCGTGACCTGATTCGCCAAGTTCATTTCCTGCAATGCCTGGTAGAACGCCAGTAAAGCCGGGCTCACTTCGGCCAAAAGTGTTGCCTGCGTAGCCAACTGTGCCGAATGGGTATCGAAATTGCCGGCACCTACGAAGAAAATCTGCCGCTTGACTCCCAAAGCCGAGCGCACATTGATGAGTTTCGCAACTTCCGCCAACTGAGCGCCGAATGGAGTGGTAGTAGGAAAGACAGTTGTTAGCGGCGTGGCTGAATTCAGCGCGCCAGACAGGACTGTGTTGTAGGTGAACGCGTTGTTGGTGATGGCGTTGTCTTCCTGAATCAACGAGACGCCGCTGCTCATGTTGGCGAACTGTTGGGCTGCGGCCTGTCGGGAGGAGCAGTAGGAATGATCACTGCAGCTGGGAGCTCCGGGTCCCGCGGACGAGACGGAAACGGGTGAAGTGTCGGTGCCATTGCAGAACAGAGTATCGCCGCTGATCGAAGCGATCATGGGCACGAGCGCGCCCGGGTTGTACTGCGTATTCATCCGGTCTGCCATGCGCCCAGCCCAGCCGGAACTGCCCGAGGAGTCATTCATTTGGTTCTGCCACTCGAGTTGCTGGTCAGGGTGAGAGAAGAGATTGCTGGGCGGTACGATCTGATTAGCCTGATATTGCGCGCGGGTAGTGGGTTGCAGGAGCGTGCCGACATTCGCCAGGAACGCCAGATTACCGCTGTTAAACAAGGACTGCACTTCGGGCAGGCTGGGATGCAGCGCAAAATTCGGTTGCGGCGTAAGGGGCAGCAGGGTGTTCTGCGCGAGCGCTAACGGCCCTCGAATAGTTGCGTAGTTGCTGTACCCATTTGTGTCGAACGGGATGAGCATATTATTTGCGTCATTTCCGCCAAACAGAAAGATGCAGACCAGCGCCTTGTAATCCGAAGTTGTTTGAGCCAGGGCGTTGAGCATTCCAAAAGGGCGGAAGCCCAGAAGATTGCCGGCTGCGAGCAAGGAAGCATTGGTTAGAAAACTTCGTCGACTGTGTGACATAAAACTCCTTTTCAGGCCGCGTTCCTATAATTAGTGCATGATCTTGTATTGCGAAGAAGTGACGACCAGGAACACGGCTACTTCCGCGCGGCTCTGGAGGTCGGTCGCGGGAATGGCAGTGATGGTCTCGATTAAAGCGGTACGCATATCGCTGGGCATTTGGCTGTGCATGAAAAGCATGCCCAGATAATCCACAAGTTGCGTGGGATCAGATGCTTGCTGGCCGATGACGCTGGTTGCGCTCAGGTCTATGACGGGCGCTGAATCTTCGTTGTGAATAACCTTGTCGGCAATACTCATCCGAGGGATGACCGAACCGGTGTTCTCCAGAGAAAACTCGGGAGCGTTCAAGGTCGTTTGCGGAATGATGTAACTGGGCGGGAAGTAGTTAAAAACACTAGCCTGGTTAAAGGGCGCTTCTCCGACAGAAGTCAGCGTCGAAGACATGAAGTTCACGTAGGAATAGGAATTTGCCGGAGTCTGAGCCGCATTTAATCCGCGTAACAAATTCATGGTCCACAGCAGAGGTTCGCGCAGGTGTCCGCCATCGACGGCAGGGTTCGTATCAGCCTGATCCGCCGTCTGGACGTCTCCTGCACGCGCTTCCGAATCCATAATAATCGCGGTCAGTACGGCCTTCATGTCGCCTCGCACGCCGCTGCCGTTATCAGCGAAGACCGCAGCAACGCGAGACACATAGGCAGGGCTTGGATCGCCGGTCACCAGGTGCTGGATGAGCTGCCGGCAGACAAAAGGGCCGATGTTTGGGTGCGCAAAAATGTTATCGAGGGCGCCTTTCAGGTCCTGCTCGGCCGTCTGGCCGGCAGGAAGCGTGGTTCCATTCAGGAGGGTCTTTGAGGTGGTGTCATGCTTGCTCTCTACCGGGACCATCAAGTGGAGCCAATTGCTCGTGTAATTGAAACTGGATGGGGTGCTGCCGTCCGGATTGGCAAAGGTCCAACCGGTGTAAGCACGCGCAAAAGCTTCCACCTGAAGCTGGGTGTAGGTGGGAATCGGATTACCGCTGCCATCCGTCTGTAGGCTGCCGTCCGAATTCAAGAGATTTAGTCCCAGAGTAAAGAGCTGCATATTCTCGCGGCCGAAATTCTCATTCGCGATTTGACCGGTCGGGGGTTTTCCACTGTTCACCATATTCAGGTAGTCGCCCATGGCTGGCGAAAGCGTCACATCCTGCATGATGGTGCGGTAATTGGTAAAGGCATCTCCGGCCAGGGTATTCAGATAAAAGGGCATGGCGTTATCCTGCACGATGGGTGCGACGAATATCTCGCTTAGAGCCATGGCCACCCGTTGGCGGAACTGATCGTTCCCCCAGACCGCAACGTTCAGGAATTCCGACTGGGTGCAACGCCAGTTTGTAAACCCGCACACGGCCGTATCGGGCGATGGCGGTTCGCTGAATTGCGTGGTGCCCTGGTTGAATTGCTCGGTGAGCGCAGCCTGCAAGCCGATTTGCTCGACATGCGAGATGGTGGTCGCGGTGGGACCAAAGCTGGTCTGATCCAGGAAGCGCGCCGCTGCGGTAGCGGAGACCGCAGCCGCTCCGATGACTTGCGCACTGATGCTGTTCGAAGAACTCGATCCGGGGTTCGGATTCGTCACCTGGAGAGGCACAGAAAAACCGGCCTGGCCAGCGGTAGCCGTTCCGGTTGCGATTATTTGGGTGCTGGAGACAGACGTGATTGTCAGGGTGCTGCCGCCAAAAGCCACAGTGGCGCCGCTGACAAAGTTGGTACCAGATATCGTCAGGGTAAACGCACCAACAGTTACTTGCGGAGGCGAAACGCTGGAAATCTGCGGGATGGGATTCCAGAGCGTCACGGCGCTCGATCCCGTCGCTGACTTCTTGGTGGTCTCGGTGGCCTCAATCGTCACCGTATTGGGGGAAGGAAGAGTTGAAGGAGCGGTGTAGTTGCCGGTCGAGTCAATAGTGCCGGTCGCAGCGGTTCCTCCCATCACGCCATTTACCGACCAAGTGAACGTGGCCGTAGTCAAAGAGGGAGTAAATTGCTGGGTTCCACCGGCGCGTACGTCCGCGGTGCTAGGGGATATGGTGAAAGCGCCGGGACCGGGGCCCGTGCTTCCGGGAGGAGTGAGCGCACAGCTCGAAATCATTAAAGCCAGAACGACGACTACGGGTGCAAGGATTGATGAGCGACGCACGGTCCCCTCTCAGGTCTATCTGGATTCCGAATGGACTCAAACCCAGTCAATTTGAAAAAGTTCCATTATTTTTCAGAATTCGCAATTTTAGCGAGACGGCACGTAAGAACGCCTAAGAAGAGGAGACTAACTACCTGTGTTGTGTGGTGCAACTGGCGCGAAGACCAGATTAATCCGCCTGTCCTCGGGTACCATTGGGTCCGGGTCTATGCGAACAAAGCCATCGAGGCGCTTTCGCATTTGCTTCGCTGTCAAAGACGGTATTATTTTCCCGCTCTGGAAACAAAAGTTAGGAATTACCTTTTGCAGGCTCTTTCGTCAAAGTGGCTAGGATCCAGCAAACTACGCTGCAAATCTGACTGGAGGCGAGCATATGGGACGGGCGAGCTTATTTGAAAACGTGATGCAAGATCTTCGCTATTCCTTCCGCATGCTGCGCCGCAACCCCGGTTTCACTCTGACTGCAATCGCTGCCCTGGCGCTGGGAATTGGCGCGACCACTGCCATCTTTACCTTGATCAATACGGTCTTGTTGCAGCCGCTGTCGTATCCCGAGCCGGACCGCATCGTGCAACTGGAGATAAGTTCGCCGCGGGGAAACGGAAACATCACTTCGATTCCGAAGTTCGTAGTATGGCGAGAACAGAAAAAGGCATTCCAATATGTAGCAGCATACGATCTTGGCGGTCCCGGAATAAACCTGACGGGCGGGGATCGCCCGGAGCAGCTCAAAGGTATTCACGTCTCCGCGGACTACTTCAGTGTTTTCGGCGCGCCGGTGGCGAGCGGCCGCACATTTTCAACCGAGGAGGACAATCCCGGCGGACCTGCGCTGGCGATTCTTAGCTACGGATTGTGGCAGCGGCGGTTCGGCGGCGATCCCGGTATCGACGGCAAAACGATCGAGCTTGGAGGCGAGCCTTATCAGGTGATTGGCGTACTTGGAGCCACCTTCAAAACCGATCCGCCTGCGGACATTTTCCTTCCGCTGCAAGCGGATCCAAACAGCACCAATCAAGCCCACTTCTTGCGAGCTGCCGCGCGGTTAAAGCCGGGGGTCACGCTTGGAATGGCCCAGGACGCAATGAAACTGGCTGCCGATGAGTTCAAGCAGAAGTTTCCGGGCCAGATGGGCCCGCAGCTCAGCTTCACGGCGGTGCCTTTGCGGGACACCGTGATTGGCGACGTCCGAAAGGTTTTTCTTATCCTGCTAGGAGCAGTAGCTTTCGTACTTTTGATTGCCTGTGCCAACGTTGCAAACCTGCTGCTGGTGCGAGCCACGTTGCGAGGACGCGAGATCGCCGTCCGCGCGGCATTAGGAGCAGGACGCGGTCGAATCGTTCGGCAATTGCTGACCGAGAGTGTCCTTCTATCCGTTGCCGGAGGAGCGCTCGGATTGATCCTCGGCTATATCGGCTTGCACGCGCTGCTGGCGATCAATCCCGGCGACATACCGCGAATCGGGCCGCACGGATCGGCAGTCACGCTGGATTGGCGCGTGCTGGTCTTCACGCTGCTGATTTCATTGTTCACTGGAATCTTATTTGGGCTGATTCCGGCATTCAATGCGTCACGTTCAGATCTGAGCGCCACGCTAAGGGAAACTGGCGCGCGTTCCGGCGCCGGGCTGCGGCAGAACAAAGCCCGCTCGATTCTTGTGATCACGGAAATGGCGCTGGCTTTGGTGCTGCTGGTGGGCGCGGCACTGATGATTCGCACGTTTATGGCGTTGCGTGCCGTGAATCCCGGCTTCGATGCACGCAATGTCCTGATCATGGATATGTCGCTCACCGGAGCGCGATTTCAGAAGTCCGCGGCTGTCGCTCAAGTAGCACGCGAAGCTCAACGACGCCTCGAAAACATGCCCGGGGTCGAAGCGGTGTCCACTACTTGTTGCCTTCCGCTCGAAGGTGGACTTGGCTTGCCGTTCCAGATTGAAGGGCGGGCTTCGAGCGACGCCCAGAACGCTCCCGGCGCGAGCTGGAGTACGATCTCGCCTCATTATTTTGAATCGTTCCACATTCCATTGCTTCGTGGGCGGCTGTTCACGGACAACGACGACGCTTCCGCAGAACGCGTGGTAGTGATCAATGAAGCTTTGGCAAAGCAATACTGGCCAAACGATAACCCGGTCGGACAGCGCATCACCATTGGCGCCGGCGTAGGGCCGGCGTTTGCTGAACCTGCGCGGGAAATTATCGGAATCGTGGGTGACGTGCGCAGTCAGGGACTTGACACGCCTCCCGACCCCACCATGTTTGTGCCGGTGGCCCAAGTGAATGATGCAGTGACTGCACTCAACAACGGCTTCATGCCCATCACTTGGGTGATTCGCACCAAGGTCGAACCCTTTTCGCTGAGTACCGATATCCAGCGGGAGTTGCGCATCGCCAGCGGCGGATTGCCGGTTGGACATATCCGGTCAATGCAACAGGTGGTGGGAGAATCTACCGATCGCACGGACTTCAATATGACGCTGCTTAATGTTTTCGCCGGTGTGGCGCTTCTCTTGGCCGCGATTGGGATTTACGGTCTGATGGCTTACTCCGTGGAACAGCGCACGCAGGAAATAGGAATTCGACTGGCACTGGGCGCGGGGCCGCGAGACGTACGCAACATGGTGGTGAAGCAAGGCATGCTGTTGGCGCTGATCGGCGTCTTCATCGGGGTGGGAGCTTCCCTGGCGCTGACGCGGTTCATCGGCAGCATGCTCTACGGAGTGAAGACATGGGACCCGTTCGTGTTCGTCTCGGTGACGGTGCTGCTCAGCTTGGTCGCGCTGGTTGCCACGTATGTTCCTGCGCGGCGGGCGTCACATGTTGATCCGATGGTTTCGCTGCGGTATGAGTAAGAGTCTATGAACTGACCGCGGGGTTCTTACTTTTTGCGGTATTGCTGCACGAGCTGGCGGTAGCGCGGGTCGTCGCGCAGAGACTTGAAATACGGGCTGGCGTCGAGCGCGCCGAAATCGCCAAAGCCCAACTTGAAGGAGTTTTGCAACGCAACCAGAGCTTTTTCCTTATCGCCCTTACCAGCGTAGGCCGAACTCAGCCAGTACTGGTCCATCGCAGTTTTCGAGGCGACACCCGAGTTCATCAAGACAGTAATGGCCTGATCGTAGTTCCCTTGCGCCAACGCGAGCTGGCTCGTGCCGAGAGACTCGTACGTGTTACTCCCGATCTCTTTGGCGCGGCGGAAAGCCGCAGCTGCTTCATCGTAACGTCCCTGAAAAATTAACGCGCGGCCCAAGTGGTACTGCGATGCCGCCGAATTCGGCTCGAGACGTAGAGCTTCTCGCGCTGCTTTCTCGGACTCCAGCGCGTCGGGAGGCTGCTCGTATCCCAGCGCCCAGGAGAGCAAGTCCCAGCCGAGCGCGTTGTCCGGCTCCAATCGTATGGCCTCGCGGAGTTCGGCCGCCGCCGCGGCGTAGTCATATCTCATGCCGTAAGTCTGACCGAGCGCCACATGGGCCTCGGGAAGATTGGGGTCGATGGCGATTGCCCGCCGCGCGTACTCCTCAGCCTTCTGCAGGCGAGATGGATCGGTTGCGAGATCGCGATAGTAAAGGCTCTCGACATGAGACAGGCCGGCCAAAGCAGGCGCATAGTTGGGATCGAATTTCAACGCTTGTTCAAAGTTCGTGCGCGCGGCTTCAAATCTTTCAGGCGTTTCCACTTCGAGCAAGCCCTTGCCTGCCAGATACGCTTCGTACGCCTGTGGATTCTGCGTGTAGCGCTGCTGAATAGCCTTCGTTTCTTGCGAGCTTAGATTCAAATTCAGCGCCTGCGCAATTTTCAGCGCGGTTTGCTCCTGCAGCGAAAATACATCTTTCATCTGTCCCGTGAAGTCGTCGGCCCATACCTGAAATCCAGTGGTCGAATCGATCAAATGTACGTTGATGCGCACCTGATCCCCGGATTTTCGAACCGTGCCTTCCAGCAAATAGCGCACGCCGAGTTGGCGTCCCAATTCAGCCGCGTTCTGGTCCGCGTCTTTCACCGCAGCGGCAGTCGAACGCGGCGCCACGTCAATCCCTTGAATTTTCGAAAGCTTCGTGGTGATTTCGTCCGTCATTCCGTCGCTGAAATAAACGCTGTCCGCATCCGTGCTCAGATTTTTCGAGCGGAAGAACGGCAACCGACGGCTTCACCGCAACGGCCGCCGCGCCAGACTTGGAATGCTTCTGGTACCAAAACGCTCCGCCGATCGCGAGCAACAGTACCAGCAAGACCACGCCCGCCAGCATTCCCCACCGATTCGATTTCGACGAAAACCCCGCCGAAGCCTCGATAACTTCTCTCGGCACTACCACTCGCGACGATTCCGTTTCCCTTTTCAGACGGCGCAGGTCCGCACCCATGTCCGCGGCCGACTGGTAACGCAACTTGCGGTCTTTTTCGAGCGCTTTGTTGACCACCTGCTCGAACCCGGCGGGCAGCGCGGGATTCAAACGCAGCGGCGGGACCGGCGGGCGGTTCAGGATGGCTTCGAAAATCACTCCGCTGGTCGCGCCGGAAAACGCCGTTGCTCCGGTGCCCATCTCATACAGCACGGAACCCAGCGAGAAGAGGTCCGTGCGCTTGTCAAGCTCGCCACCGCGCACTTGCTCCGGCGACATATAAGTAACGGTGCCAATCGACGTGCCGGGGCTGGTAAGCAACTGCTCGGCGGCGGTAGTTCGGCCGGAGACGGTTGCGCCTTCCGCCACTTTCTGCCCGACGGGCGCTAGCTTGGCCAGTCCAAAATCCAGAATTTTGGCGTGGCCGCGGGCGGTGATGAAAAGATTAGCGGGCTTGATGTCGCGATGAATGATTCCGGCGGAGTGAGCGGCGTCGAGCCCCTCGGCGATTTGCGTACTCCAATCGAGCAAAGACTCAATTTCCAGAGGACGTCCTGTAATGTGGTGCTTCAGCGTCTGCCCATCCAGAAATTCCATGGCGATGAAGCTGCGCCCTTCGTATTCATCAATCTCATAAATGGTGCAAATGTTGGGATGGTTCAGAGCCGAAGCAGCTTGCGCTTCGCGCTGGAATCGTTCGAGGGCCAGTCGGTCTTTGGCGAGATCTTCAGGCAGAAATTTCAGCGCGACAAAGCGGCGGAGCTTGATGTCTTCGGCTTTGTAAACGACGCCCATTCCGCCGCCGCCCAGCTTTTCCACAACGCGGTAATGCGAAATGGTTTGGCCGATAAAGGAGGAAGGCTCCGTCATGTGGCGCACATTTTAAGTTGCACGAGGATGCAAGTCAACGCGAGCGAGGACGCTGCCAGCCGGCGATGGAACTCTTGCCAGTCCACAGAATCCGACGAAGCCAACGTCCGCCCCGCAGCATTCAGACTGTACGAAATCCCTTCCTGCGACCAGTAGACCCGGTTTGGCCGGAACGATAGCCTGGAGGCGCTGAGGTACATCCATGCGCTCTCCGTGGTATCAACTTTCTTCGGCTCAACGGCGTGCTTCCCTTCGCGTGGATGTCAGCGACTATCCGACATCGGATAGCGGCGGAAATCGACCGCGCGGTGTGACAGCGGGAGCGCTCTGCCTTCTTTTGATTGCAATCGCCGGCCTTGGGGCATGCTCCGGGAGAACCGGGCCGAGCGGATCGACTGGAACGCCTCAGACTGTGGCGATATCGATACCGCCCGGCCCTTACTCTGTAGTCGCCGGCGCGCAGCAGCAGTTCTCTGCTACGGTGACCGGGACCACAAATACTATGGTCACGTGGATGGCAACGGGCGGAACGATCTCCTCCACGGGCGACTATACCGCCGGAAACAACGCTGGAACCTTTGCGGTGACCGCGACCAGCGCGGCGGATACTTCAAAGTCGGCGCAGATGGCAGTAACAGTCACGGCAGCGCCTCCCCCGCCGCCTCCAGCGGGAACGGCTTCTTCGATCAGCAAGGACGGCATCACGTGGACGTTCAGCCAAGCCGTACCGGTGGGACAGTTTGTGAACGGCGATTACTACGTTGTGGGTCCAGTGACGATCACCGCGATCGATCCTGCCCCCACGACGGCGACGCCGTACGAAAATGGGTCGGTGAAGAACTTGCCGACATCGAACAGCAAAAGCGGATTTGATTCCAGACTCAATGACGGCACGGACGAATCCTGGTGGTTTGACCCTTCGCTGCGCCTATACCCCCCGTTCACTCTGAATGCGGGAGACTCGCTGGTGTCGTCGATCAGCGTGGCTCAGATTCACTCGCTGCCAGAAGTGATGCGCGCATCGGACATGAGCATAAGCCCGGTAGCCACGGTGTCGGTGCTGACGGTGCTCTCCGCAGCGCCGAGCGGCGACGCATTCCGGCCGTCCTATTGCGACCGCAGCCAAACGATCTATCACGCGAATTCGCTGCAAAGAAATTTGCTGCCATCGCTGGCGCCGCCCAATCCGTCGGGCACGCCGCCGCTTTCGCAATTCGAAACCTGGTACCGACGGCCTTGGATCGATACGAATCCGTTCCTGTTCGACGCGCCCGGCGAGTACATGCCGAGTTACGGGCAGCACATCGCCTTTGCCGATTCATATGCTTCCCTTCTTTTGATGCTGAACTTTTCGGCGGATGAAAAAGTGAACCTGACGAATTATTTCGTGCAGTACGGCATCGACTTATACGGTTGCGCGCAGGCGGGGTACGGATGGCCGGCATTCGGAGGGCACCGCAGCGGCCGGAAATTGCCGATTATTTTCGCGGGAATTCTGCTGAACAATGACGGCATGAAGAATGTTTCGGCGACGTTTCCGAACCAGTTTGGCGAGGACATGCAGACGGTTTACGTTAGCAAAATTCCCCCGGCGGGAACGTTCCTGCAAGCCTGGCAGGGCGCGACGGTGATCTACGGAGGCCACTACGGAGTGATCACCGACGGCACACCCGTCAGCGCAGGTCTCTACGGACCCTACGAACAACTGCAGCCGATGAACTGGCCGATCCTAAATGGGGATGAGCAGCTCGGAGAGGCCTACCGGCGATGCTGCACTTCCGTGTCGTGGGTCGGAGAGGCGCTCACCATGCACATCATGCAAGCGGAAAACGTGTGGAACTATCCGCCGTTCTTCGACTACGTCGATCGCTGGATGACGGAGGACGACACGCAGGCGGTGGCGGAAATCAAAGCGCAAACCGGATACGACTACAGCGCAAATTGGGAACGCCAAGGCCAGACCCGATTTTGGCTGCAGGGTGAGTTTCCTCAGTACACCTTCATCGATGATATGTGGGCCGCTTACCGGCAGTAGCAGGTAGCGCGCGAACATTTTGTTCGAGGTATTCAGAGAGGTGCTGCTTAATGGCGCGGAGGGGTTCGTCGCTATTTCGCAGACGGCTGATCAACAAGGCGCCTTCGAGTGAACCGATGATTAATTGGGATAATTTTAACGGGTCGATGCGGTGATCGATCTGGTGTTTCTTGATTCCTTCTGTCGTGATCCTGGACAGCCGCACGGTCCAGTTCTGCAATGCCTTTTTGGCTCGAGCTCGCAGCGCCGCGTTTCCGTCGTCCGCTTCGACGGCAGTATTCATGAGCGGGCACCCGCCGGGCACCAGTCCCGCTCGCAACTCGACAAAATTTTCGATCATCTTCTTCAAACGGTTCACGCAGTCCGGAACTTCCGCGACGCCGTCCAGCCTACCGCTGACGGCTTTTCCCCAGGAATAGTCGAAGGCCTCGGTGGCTAGTTCTTCTTTGCCCGAGAAATGGCGGTAGATTCCGCCCTTCTGGAGGCCGGTGGCTTCCATCAGGTCCGAAAGCGAAGTGCCCTCATAGCCCTTTTGATTAAATAGCGGGGCAGATTTCCGGACGATGTCGCGTCTAGTTTGCTCTCCCTTGTTCACATCCAGCTCCATCGACCTGCCGAGCCCTCCGGCTGGTCTTTTACGAGAAACCATTATACCCTATTTGAGACCGAATGGTCTCTTTTTGCATCTAAAAGGGCCAGAGCATTCATGAGCGAGACGCTTACACCGACCGCCTCCCTGAATCTGTCCCTCCCCAGAGTGGGAATCAATCCGTGGTTCATCGCCATCACCGTGACACTGGCGACGTTCATGGAACTTCTGGACACGGCGATTGCCAACGTCGCTCTCCCTCATATCGCGGGCGGGCTCGCGGTCAGCTCGGATGAAAGCACCTGGGTTCTCACCAGCTACCTCGTCTCGAATGCTGTCGTTCTGCCGCTCTCCGCGTGGCTTAGCCGCCTTTTCGGACGCAAGCGCTACTACATGATTTGCGTGGCGCTGTTCACCGTGAGTTCCCTGCTGTGCGGATTCGCCCCCAGCCTGGGTGCGTTGATTTTTTTTCGCGTGCTGCAGGGAGTTGGCGGCGGAGGACTGGCGCCGGTGGAGCAGGCCATACTTGTAGACACGTTTCCAGCCGCAAAGCGGGCGGCAGCCTTCGCACTCTATAGCATGGCGATTGTGACCGCGCCGGCGATCGGGCCGCCGTTGGGAGGTTGGATCACGGACCACTGGAGTTGGCGATGGGTTTTCTTTATCAACATTCCGATAGGCATCATTTCGTTGATCCTGACCAGCCGCGTGGTGTCTGATCCGCCGGAGTTCAAACGGGAGGTGGAGGCAGCGCGCAAGGACGGGAAGTTGAAGATCGATGGATGGGGAATTTTCTCAGTGGCCATGGCCTTCGCTTGCCTGGAGGTCGTTCTGGATCGCGGCCAGACTGAAGATTGGTTCGAAAGCCACTTCATCGTAATTTTCTTCACCATCGCGATGGTGGCTCTTCTGTTTGCCATTGTGTGGGAGTGGCGCCATCCGGATCCAGTGGTGGAGATTCGACTGTTGGCCGACAGAAATTTCGCGCTAGCCAATATTTTCTATTTCATGTTTGGATTTACGCTCTATGGATCCACCGTGCTTATTCCACAGATGATGCAGCGGCTCTACGGCTATTCGGCAACGGATGCCGGGCTGGTTCTCGGCCCCGGGGCGTTTGTAATCGTGATTCTCGCACCCGTGGTGGTAAGAATTCTTCCCAAACTTGGCGTGAAACGGCTCATCGGTTTTGGATTTTTTGTTTTCGGCATGGCCATGTGGCTTTTTGCCAGCTATACATTAACTACCGATTACCGTCATGAAGCTCTGGCGCGAGCGCTGCAAGGGCTGGGAATCGCCACGCTGTTCGTGCCTGTGAGCCAGCTTGCGTATTCCAATTTGCCAATCAACAAGAACAACAAGGCTTCCAGCCTTACGAATCTCTTCCGCAATCAGGGAGGAAGTTTTGGAATAGCTTTCGTCACCACGGTACTGGCGCGCCGAACGCAGTTTCATCAGAGCGTGTTGGTGGCGCATGCAAGTTTATTTGACCAGCACTACCGGCAGTTCCTCGCCAAACTCACCAGTTATTTCTCCACGCACGGTTTCTCCCACGCGGATGCGGCTGTGCACGCTCAGGCGAAGGCCTTTGACCTGCTTCAAAGGCAAGCTTCGTTCTTGGCGTTCAACGATTGCTTCACCGCGCTTGGGTGGTTTGTGCTGATGGGAGTTCCGCTGGTCTTCTTCATTCGGAAATTCAAGCCGGGTGGGGGGCCGGGCGGGCATTAAGCTCCGGATTAATTTGAGGGAGATCTGCGCTTACTGTAGAAAAAATCTTATTGCTCGGATCACCGTCGCGGGTTGTTCAGCTACGACCCAGTGGCTCCCCTCCGGCACGCGTTCGATCTTTAAGACTTTCACGTACTGGTCGAGCCCGTCCAGATTACCTCGCAGAAGCGCGGTGTCTTTCAGACCCCAGATCACTAGGGTGGGCACGGTGATGACCGGATTCTTCGGTATTATGAAAGGGGGGGCATCAGCTTTTTCTCTGCCCACAGGTGAGCTTAATTTCGCGGCGCGATAGTAGTTCAATCCGCCGGTCAGTCCCTTTCTCCAGGTCTCCAAATATTTTTGGCGATCTTCCTCGTTCGCCCATGTTGCCAGGACGCCCTGTTGAAGCAGGGCAAAATCATTCTGGCTGAGCGTTGCCTCCGCCACCGGAGATGTGAAAAGGTTGAAGTACGCGGAAGCCTTCTGCTGGTCGGGATTGTTCGCCAGCTCCCGCGCGAATACCACCGGGTGCGGCGCATTGATGATAACCAGCTTCTCCAGCAATTCCGGATGCGCCGCAGCGAACGCCCAGGCGATCACGCCGCCCCAATCGTGGCCAACGAGCACGAATTTTTTTGCGCCCAACTGCTCGGCCAGCGCTCGGACATCTTCGACGAGAATCGGAACCTGGTAGGCGTCGACTGACTCGGGCATGGACGAGAGGTTGTAGCCGCGCATGTCCACTGCGACCGCATGGTGGGACTTGGCAAATTCAGGCAGCAGGTCTTTCCAGGCGTACCAGAATTCGGGAAAGCCATGCAGAAACAGAACCAACGGGCCTTTGCCCTGCTCCACGTAATGCAAGCGGACGCCGTTCACCTCGGCATACGCGTCCTGCGCAGCCGCTGTCGCGGTACCGTGGCCTGGTTGCATTTGAGCCTCCGTGTGGGCGGCGCTTAGCGCCAGAACCAGCAACAAAACCTGCAAATAGTAAGCAGACGGTAGCGGCGCTCGAGTTGAAGTCTGCCTAAATCGGGCTGAACGCCCAGAATACTAACACAGGAAAATTCCAGAGTAACTGCTGACAACAAAGAGCTTGATGAGCAGCTTCACTCCGACTGCATAAAGTTTTGGAACCTCCGGCCCCTCTCAGACTGAATTACAACTAGCCCGCTGGTGCCAGGGCGCCTCCGGGGAGCTTGCGATTTGCGCTCATCGAAGGGATTTCGGGAACAAAGTTGACACAAAGGAGAATTTGACATGCAGAAGTTTAGACTAGGGTTTGCAGGGTTGTACGTCGTCGCGTTGCTGCTGCTGTCGGTGACAATCCTACGGGCTGCGCAAAAGGATGCCGGTTTTGCCGGCTCGTGGGAAATGACCGTAACGGGCGGTGGGCGAGGCGGCGGTCAAGATGGCGATCAAGGCGCAGGAGGCGGAAACCACGGGGGGCGAGGTGGCGCGCAGTCGCTGGCGATCACGCAGGATGGCAACAATTTCAAAGTCAGCCACAAAACGCGGCACGGCGAGAATGCTTATGACGCCATCGTCTCAGGCAACACAATTTCCTGGACAGAGGAGCGCACGGGTCCTGACGGCAACACGCGGAAGATCACGTGCAAAGCAACGTTGACCGGCGACACGATGACCGGCACGATGGGTGGCGGGAAGTTCAGCCGCGAGTTTACGGCCAAGCGATCGGCACAAAACTAGTCCATTCCTCACGCGGCGCGATTTGGCGTTTTAAGGCGTGTTGGGGCCTTTCCTCCAAGGTGGGCGTGTGTTATTTTCCCCACTCGTTCGTTGAGGGCCCAAATGATTCGTAGCTACCTCGGCCACGCGCCGCAAATCGCTGCAACTGCTTACATCGATCCGCAAGCGGTGGTCATCGGTGACGTCGTCATCGGCGAGCATTCCAGCGTGTGGCCCTGCGCCGTCCTGCGCGGGGACGTGAATTTCATGCGCATCGGGGCGCGCACGAACATTCAAGACGGCTCCGTGCTGCACGTGATGCGCGACACGAATCCTCTGATTCTGGGCGACAACGTCACGGTGGGCCACGCGGTCGTTCTGCACGGGTGCACGATCGAATCGCGGTGCTTGATCGGCATGGGTAGCATCATCCTCAACGGCGCAAAAATCGGCACTGGAAGCATTATTGCCGCCGGGACGCTTGTTCCGGAACGCACCATCGTGCCGCCGGGTTGCCTCTTCACGGGACAGCCGGGAAAACTGCGGCGAACGCTCGTCCCCGAGGACCTCGAATCTATCGACCGCTACGCGCAGCGCTACGTCGAGTACAAAGAAACCTACAAGTCCGAGAGTGGCTAGTGGCAAGTGGCTAGCAAATCGAGAAGCGAGTCGGCTGACTAGCGTCCGATGATTCGGTTAGTACTATTTGCGACTCGCGGTAGAATAGTCGGATGCGCGAAGGACGAAAATCTAGTCCGTTGAACCGAGCGGCCTCCGGGTTTTCTAGTCACTCGCCACTAGTTACTTTCTGCCATGACGGATAAACGCGAATTTAAAGCAATCAAGGGCACCCGCGATATCTTGCCGCCGGATTCCGCGCTGTGGAATTGGTTCGAGCAGACTGCCCGCGATGTCTTCGAGTCCTACAATTTCCGCGACATCCGCTTGCCCATTCTTGAGGAGACGGATCTTTTCGCCCGGTCTGTCGGTATTGATACGGATATCGTATCGAAAGAGATGTTTACGTTTGAAGACAAGCCGTTCGGACTGGAACCGGCCAAGAACTTCGACGACGCAGATCGTTACATCAGTGAGCTCGAGCGACTAATGAACAGCGGGCAAGTTCCGAATAATGAAGATAATCGCGAAACCGCGAATCTGCTGAAAGAAAAAACGCTAAAGATTAAAGCGGATCTTGCGAACAAGAGCGCGGGAGGATTGGACATTTTTATTGCTCAAATGCCTGAATGGTTCTTCCTATACGGCGGCATTAAGCTAGGCGACGAGCTGACGCTGAGGCCGGAAGCGACGGCGAGTGTCGCACGGGCGTACATCGAGAATGGGATGCAGACGCTGCCGGGAAACGCAAAGCTGTACTACATGGGGCCGATGTTTCGACGCGAGCGGCCGCAGAAGGGACGCTACCGGCAGTTCTACCAAATCGGCGCGGAAGTGCTGGGGCAATCCGATGCGCCGGCCATTGACGCTGAAGTGCTCGAGATGCTGCTCGTGTTTTTCAAACGCGTGGGGCTGACGCGGACGACGCTGTACGTCAATTCGATCGGCTGCAAAGAATGCCGGCCGAAATACGTCGAGCTGCTGCGCGAAGAGCTGCGCAAAGTGAAAGACCAACTTGGCGCGGACAGCCAGCGGCGCATCGAGACGAACCCGCTGCGCGTGCTTGATTCGAAATTGCCGGAGGAGCAGGCGATCATCGCGAAGCTGCCGCGCATCTCCGACCACCTTTGCGACGCATGCCGCGAGCATTTCGCGAAGCTGAAGGAAGAATTAGGCTTGCGCGGCATCGCTTACGAAGAAAACTGGCGGCTCGTGCGCGGCCTGGACTACTACACGCGCACGACGTTTGAAGTGACGGCCGAAGGGCTCGGCTCGCAGAACGCGGTGTGCGGCGGCGGGCGCTACGATGGCCTGGTCGAGCTGCTCGGCGGGCCGCCGACGAAAGGCATCGGCTTCGCCATCGGCACCGACCGCGCGATTTTGTCGATTCAGGAGAGCGGGAATCTGCCGCAGTCTGCCCGGGCTTGAGGTGTTCGTCGCGTGGATGGGACAGGCTGCTATCCTGCGGCGGTGAACATTGCGCGAAAACTGCGCGACGCCGGGCTTTGCCGTCGAGCTGCCGGCGGAAGAAATGAAATTCAAGAAATCGCTGGGGCTGGCGGACAAGCTCGGCGCGCGCTACGCGCTGATCATCGGCGAGGACGAAGTCGCGTCCGGCACGTTCACGCTGAAGCGCCTGGCCGACGCGGAGCAGAAAAAATTTTCCGAATGCGAATTGCTGGAATATCTTGAATCGGAGAGAAGAGGCAACCGCTAGGCAGTGAGCGGTTCGTGGAGAGAAAACCTCGTGCTTGACACTCTGGGAAATCTGAAGCGGACAAATTATTGCGGGGAGCTGCGCGCGGCGTGACGCTGACAAAGACGTCGTGCTGATGGGCTGGGTCCACCGGCGGCGCGATCTGGGCCAGCTGATCTTCATCGACCTGCGCGACCGCGCCGGAATCGCGCAGATCGTTTTCAACAAGGAGCAGCATCCCGAAGCGCACGCGAAGGCCGAAGAGCTGCGCTCGGAATTTGTGGTCGCGGTCGAAGGGCGCGTGCTGCGGCGGCAGAAGGCGAATCCGGAAATTGCCACGGGCGAAGTGGAAGTGCTGGCCACGCGGCTGCACATTCTGAATAACTCGAAGACGCCGCCGTTCCAGATCGAAGACGAAGTGACCGCGAGCGAAGAAACGCGCCTGCGCTACCGCTATCTCGATCTGCGGCGGCCGCAACCGCATCGCAATCATCGAGCTGCGGCACCGCATTATTCTTGAAATTCGCAAGGCGCTCGACGAGCTGGGCTTTTTCGAAATCGAGACGCCGATGCTGACGCGCTCGACGCCCGAAGGCGCGCGCGATTACCTGGTGCCGAGCCGCGTGCATCACGGGCAGTTCTATGCGCTGCCGCAGTCGCCGCAAATCTTCAAGCAGATCCTGATGATTTCCGGCATGGACCGCTACTTTCAGATCGTGCGCTGCTTCCGCGACGAAGATTTGCGCGCCGACCGCCAGCCGGAATTCACGCAGCTCGACCTGGAGATGTCGTTCCCGCGGCAGCAGGATATTTTCGAGGTCATCGAGCGGGTGATGGAGCGCGCCTGCGCGGTGGTGGGCGTGCAGGCGAAAGGGCCGTTCCGGCATCTGGATTACAAGGATGCGCTGCGGCGCTACGGCTCGGACAAGCCGGACCTGCGCTTCGGCATGGAGCTGCACGATGTGACGCGAATTCTTCGAGCCGGCGCGCGAGACGCTGCACATCGAAGGCAACGTGCAGGCGGTGGTCGCGCCGGGCGCGGCTGCGTGGTCGCGCAAGCAGCTCGATGAGCTTGCCGAGTTCGCGAAGTCGGCGGGCGCGCGCGGCGTGTACACGGTGAAAGTTACGCGCGGAAGGAATCACTTCGCCGCTTGAGAAAAATCTCGGCGCGGAAGGGCTGAAGAAACTGGCGGAGGCGGTAGGCGCGAAGCCGGGCGATTTGATTGTCGCCGCGGCAGCGAAAGAACAGATCCAGCACAGCGATACTTCGCTGGGCGTGGCCGGGCAGATTCGGCTGTATCTGGGCGACAAACTGAACCTGATCGACCGCAGCAAATGGGAATTCGCGTGGATCACCGGGTTCGCGCTTTTTGAGTGGAGCGAGACGGATAAGCGCTGGGTGAGCGCGCAGCATCCGTTCACCGGAATCTTCGAGGAAGATTTGGACAAGCTCGAAACCGCGCCGTGGGAGTGCCGCTCGAAGGGCTACGATCTGGTGCTGAACGGCAACGAGCTTGGCTCGGGCAGCATCCGAATTCACCGCCAGGATGTGCAGGCGCGCATGTTCAAGGCGCTGGGGCTGAGCGACGAGCAGGCGCGGCAGCGCTTCGGATTCTTTCTCGACGCGCTGACCTACGGCACGCCGCCGCACGGCGGCATCGCGCTGGGCATCGACCGCGTGATCATGCTGCTGGCGGGCGAAAAATCGATTCGCGAGGTCATTGCGTTCCCAAAGACCACCGCGGCGCAGGATTTGATGGCGGAGTCGCCGTCCGAAGTGGACACCGACCAGCTCGACGAATTGGGAATCGCAATCAAGCGAGCGGAAAAATGAATTGTGATCCGAGCCAGAGCGTGATTTCCTACCGGGCGCTGGTGCTGATACCGATTGCCGCGGCAATCGGCGTGAATCTCTTGATCCGAAGCATGCGTAGGCTGAGGCTGCGAGCGCAATTCATGGTACTGGTGATCCTGGGTGTCGCGATCGGGTTCATTTTTTTGATTACAGTACAGATGCCTGGATTTCCGGAATGGCTCGGCGTTTCGCTTTTTTCTGTTGTGTTCATCGCCAGTTTCTTCGGCACACGCATTTTTCTGCGGAGCCTTGCCCAAGAGGCGAAAGAAGCAGATGAACAGGTACGCAGCGAGGGTCTGCGCAATTCCGGCGGATTCGGGATTTCCAAACATGAAGCCTACGAAACTCACCCTATGAGCCGGATACGCATACTCGCGGAGAATGTGGCGAACCAGATCGCGGCGGGCGAGGTGGTGGAGCGGCCCGCGTCGGTGGTGAAGGAGCTGCTCGAAAACGCGCTGGACGCGGGCGCGCGCTCGATTCGCGTGGAAGCGGAATCGGGCGGCAAGCACCTGATTCGCGTGATCGACGACGGCTGCGGGATGAATCACGACGACGCGCTGCTGGCCTTCGAGCGCCACGCCACTTCGAAGCTGCGCACGGCGGACGATCTGCTTTCGATCGCCACGCTGGGATTTCGCGGCGAAGCGCTGCCATCGATTGCTTCGGTTTCGCGGCTGGTGCTGGAAACGCGCACGGCTGAGGAAGAGCAGGGAACGCGCGTGGAATTTGCCGGCGGAAAACTGATCAGCGTGAAACCGGCGGGCGTGCCGCCGGGCACTTCGATCAGCGTCGCGGACATTTTTTATTGCGTGCCGGCGCGGCGGAAATTTCTGAAGTCCGAGACGACCGAACTGGGGCACATCGCTTCGCTGGTGACGCATTACGCGCTCGCGCATCCCGACCGGCAATTTCTGCTGAAAACGCCGACGCAGGAAATCCTGAATTGCGCGCCGGTGGAAAAACTGGCCGACCGCGTCTACCAGATTTTCGGGCGGCAGGCGCTTGACGAGCTCACCGAAATTCCGGCGAACGAAGCGCCGGTGCGCTCGGCGATCACCGAGCCGCCGCTGGAAGCGGACGAGCAGGCGGCCACGATTCGCGTGACCGGATTCACGTCGCGGCCCGAAGTGCAGCGCCCGAACCGCAACGGGATTTACATTTTTGTGAACCGACGGCTGGTGCGCGACCGGCTGCTGCTGCACGCCATCGGCGAGGCGTATCGCAACATCGTGCCGCCGGGCGTTTTTCCGTGGTGCTGCTGTTTATCGACTTGCCATACAAGGAAGTCGACGTAAACGTGCACCCCGCGAAGATCGAGGTGCGCTTCCGGCATCCGCAATTTGTGCACGATTTCACGCGCGACGCGCTGCGCCACGCGCTTTCCCTGGCGCGGCCGATTCCGGGATTTCCGGCGGCGCGCG
>CAWHMJ010000013.1:0-250656 GCA_963830375.1 uncultured Acidobacteriota bacterium | reverse complement strand
TCCGGCGGCGAATGTTCGCGACAAAACTAGAGCAATGCGCTTAAACGCGAGTTGTTGACGCGAGAAAAAGGATGTAGTAGAAAGCTTGCAAATTTATGGCTCGGTTACTCCTGCTGGCCGCCTTGATGATTTGCGTTTCCCTGGCTCTCCCTTTGCATCATGCGCAAACCGCAATTGAAGGAATTCCTGCCGACCACACCAGGATCGATGCCGAAGGCGGAGTTAGCGACGTGACGTGTGCCGGGGTCGAGATGCGGCTGAAGATTGCGGCCGGGAACGGAACGTTCAGGTTGCATGCGCGGGACTACACGCGCGTGGACATTTCCGAGGATGTTCCGTTTCAAGCCGGCGAGTTCAAGCCGTGCACCGAGCTGGACGGGAAAACCGCGAAAATAAGCTTCGTTACAGTCGAACGCAAAAGCTACGACGGAGAAATTCAATCCATCGAAGTCGAGAGCGAACAAGGAAAGTAGCTACATCGAAGGCAAGCGATTTCCGACTCACTCTGCAATCGGCGCATTTCGCTACCGTTGCGCCTGCTGATAAACAATTTTTCCGCCGACGATCGTCATCACCACGGGTATGGTAAGTATCTCGCTCGGCCTAGTTTCGTTGAGGTCCTTGGGATACACAACGATGTCCGCCAGCATTCCGGGCGCAATAGTTCCCTTGCGCTGTTCTTCGAATTGCGCGAAGGCGGAGCCCACGGTGTAGGCGCGAAAACAATCCTTCGCGCGCAAGCGCTCTTGCGGCTGCCAGCCGCGCTTGGGCATGCCATCGGTCAATTGCCGCGTAACGCACGCGTAGATTCCGCGAAGCGGATTGATTGCGACGACGGGATAGTCCGTGCCAAAGGCTAGACGGACTCCGTTCCGCTCCATGGTGTGCCAGGCGTACGCGCCGCGCGAACGTTCCGGGCCAAGACGGGCTGTGGCCCAGCGTTCGTCGTCAAGGAGATGCGCGGGCTGCATCGAGGCGATGACATTTAGCTTTCCGAAGCGGGCGAAGTCGCCGGCTTCGACCACCTGCGCGTGCTCGACGCGGTCGCGGCGGTCGCGCGGGCCGTTGGCTTCGAGCACGGCGGCGAAAGTATCGAGGGCGACGCGGTTTGCGCGATCGCCGATGGCGTGAAATCCGAGCTGAAATCCTGCGCGGTCGCGCTCGATGGCCATTTGTTTCAGACGGTCGGGTTCGATTTCAAGAATTCCAGATGTGCTGGGGTCATCCGAATATGGCGCGAGCATCGCCGCGGTGCGCGAACCGAGCGAGCCATCCATGATTAACTTTGCTTGTCCGGTCTTGAGCCACGGGTCGCCTGGATTTTCTGGGGTGGAGCTACCACCGAAGCGCCGCATTTCTTCCAAACGCGAAACAGGCGCAAGAAATGGAAGCCACTCGGTAACATGGAATTTCAACTTCCCTTCCCGCTTGAGCTGGTCTAAAACCAGGAAATTCTGCCAGCCGTAATTTGCGGCGTCATCCGCATCCATCACTGAATTGTCCTGCACGGAAGTGACGCCGTATTGCACGGCTTCATCCATCACGAGTTGAAACGCGCTGCGACGCTGCTCCATGGAGTAACGAGGGATGCGGCCGTAAACCAGTGACATTGCGGATTCTTCGAGCATGCCAGTCGGCTGGCTGGAGCTTGCATCTCGTTCTATGTGGCCGCCGGGAGGGTCGGGAGTGGCACGCGTGATGCCCGCGATTTTAAGCGCGCGAGAATTCGCGATAGCTACGTGGCCGTCAAGTCGGCCGAAAACCATGGGGTGATCCGTAGAGACGGCGTCGAGGTCCTGGCGGGTGGGAAATTTCTTTTCAGGCCACAGAGTGTGGTCCCATCCGCGCCCGAGAATCCATTCGCCAGGTTTGTAATCCTTCAGGCGCGCGCGAATCCGGTCTTGAAATTCGGCTATCGACTTTACGCCGGTGAAATCAATTTGCAATTTCGCGTAGGCCGCGCCGAAAAGATGGATATGGGCGTCGTTGAAGCCGGGCATGGCGAATTTTCCGCCCAGATCAATTACGCGTGTATTCGGACCAATGAGCGCTTGGACCTCGCCTGCTTGTTCCGATTTCACGGCGTCGCTGATGTTGTAGGCGACCGCGACGATTGTCTCGCCGCGAATCGCAATCATGCTGGCGCGTGGATGATTCTCGTCCATAGTGCTGATAATTCCGTTGGTCAGAACCAGGTCTGCGGGAATTTGCGAGGACGAAGCGCCCGATTGATTCTGCCCCAGCGGGCTGGGTCGCGCCTCCGCTTTGATGGCGTGCCAAGAGAGAAAGGCGAACGAAATTGCGAGAGCGACGACCGCAACGACCCGAATGCGAATCGCAAACGAGCGCGCGCGCGAGTCCGCCGATACCGATCGCGAAAGAATTCGGATCGCACGAAACATCAGGGCTGAGCCCCGGCGAGAGCGACAGTGGTAAGGAAGAGGCGCTTGAGTCCGGCTTCGCGTCCGGTGGCGTCATACCATTCCGCGAGAGTGTGCGAGCTTCCGCCTTTGCCTCCTCCGCCGATCGAGACGGCGGGAATGCCGAGAGAAAGAGGAATGTTCGCATCGGTAGAGCTGCGTTCCAGGCGCGAACGATTGCCCAGAAAACGGTCCACGCTTCGAAGAGTATCGAGAAGCGGCGAATTGTCAGGAAGTTTTCCGGCAGGGCGCGAACCAAGCGAACGGAAATTTACGTTAAGCGAATCGCTGTTCGGTTTGGCGGCGGACATTTCTTCTTTGATGCCTGACTGCGCCGCGTCGCGCAGCGCCGCCTCCATGATCTTCACCTGGGCTTCGTCTTCGGAGCGGAGATCGACTTTGACCGCGGCGCTCGCGGGGATGGAATTCACGGACGTGCCGCCTTCGATGACGCCGAAATTGAACGAGCTGCGCGGAGCTTCGGGAACCGCTACAGCGGAAAACTTTACGATGGCGCGGGCAAGCGCCGTGATCGGATTGGGCGCGCCGAAGTCGGACCAACTGTGCCCGCCGGCCCCGGTAATCGTAACTTCCACTCGCTGCGAAGCAATGCCCTGGGTGGTGATGTGCTCAATGGATGCGCCATCAATGGCAATTACCGCCGCCAGGCGCGAACCATAGCTCTCCACCAGGGCGCGGATGCCGCGGAGATTGCCTTCGCCTTCTTCGCCGACGTCGCCGGCAAGCACGATTGTCTTGGTGGTGCGAATCCGAGACTCGGAAAGCGCGCGCGCCAAACCGACGAGAGCAGCGAGGCCGGCTCCATTGTCAGCAATACCCGGCGCGGTCAAGCGATTGGCGTCGCGCTTGACGCGCACATCAGTGGAGGCGGGAAAAACGGTGTCGAGATGCGCGACAAGAAGAATGATGGATTTAGCGTCCGAGCCGGGACGTTCGGCAATGACATTGCCGGTTTTATCCGTGCGAACCTGTAGGCCGGTCGCTTCGAATAGGGTCTTGAGAAATTCGCCGCGGCGCGCTTCGTTGAGCTCAGGAGCGGGAATTTCCGTGAGGCGAATCTGCTGTTCGGTTACCCAGTCCGCGTTTTTGGCGATCCAATCGAGGCCGCGGGCGCAGTCGGGCGTAACCGCGAGCTTTTCGATCGAGTCGTCCGTAGCACGCGCGGAAAGTGTGACCATCAAGAGAAAGATACAGGAGATGTGAGCGAGTTTCACGTGTTTCGTGCACAGAATTTACAGCGAGCAGAGGATGCAAACAAGGCGGCGGGGGGGACACAGTCTGAATGCGACGTACAGACCTGCAAGAGGGGGCGACTGGGGAACTTCAGCGGTTAAAGCCGCTCGGATTGGTGATAGTTATGTCGTGGCTAAAGCCACGACCCACAAAGATTTTTGATGGCTAACGCCGCGATGCACAAGAATATTCAAGGCCTAATGCCGCGATACATGAAGATGTTTGGGGCTAACGCCAGGATAAGCAAAGATGTCGGGGTAGCTGAACCACTACCGCCCGGCCACGCCTCTTGAATTCCGCTGAGGCTGCACATACCATTGGAACATGGCCGCGATTTAGTTGCCGCGCGAAGTGGAAGAGCCAAGCAAAGCGAGGATTTCTTCTTCGGTGAGGACGCGCTCGGACTGTTTGGCGACGTTGAAAATGCGATCAACCAATTCGTCCGTCGCGGGGACGCCGCGTTTTTCCAGCCAGAAAATCACGTTGGAGCGGCCGCTGAGCGGGCCGACTTCGATCACCTGCTCGAGTCCGAAGAGATGCGAGGGCACGCCGCTGTAAATCGAGTTCGCCAGCTCGTGATCGTTTTTCTTGTAGGCTTTCACGATCGCGGCGGCGTGGACGCCGGTGGCGGTGCGAAATGCGTCGCGTCCGACGACGGGGTAATTCGGCGGAATTTCGGTGTGCGTGGCTTTGGCGACCGCGCGGGAATATTTCTTGAGCGTGGAGAGGTCGCGATCGATCAGGCCGAGCAGGCGCAGATTGACGAGCATCAGCTCCATCGGAGTGTTGCCGACGCGTTCGCCCAAGGCGAGAGCAGCGGCATGGACTTGGTCGGCGCCGGCGGCAATGGCGGCCAGCGAATTGGCGATGGCGAGGCCGCGATCGTTGTGGCCGTGCCAGTCCACGCGAATTTTTTCGCCGGAAGGTTTGACGACTTCTTCGATTGCGAATTTTACGAGGTTGAATGCGCCGCGCGGGGTGGCGTGGCCAACCGTGTCGCATAGGACGATGGCACGCGCGCCGGATCGGATGGCGGTGGAATAAAGTGTAATCACCGTGGAGGGGTCGGTGCGCATGGTGTCTTCGGTGACGTACATCACGGGAAGGCCGGCGGAGGCGGCGAATTTTACGGCTTCCTCCGTGGTGCGCTGGAGATGATCGACGGTCCAGTCTTCGACCAGGCGGCGGATGGGGCTGGAGCCGATGAATGTGGCGGCTTCGATGGGCATGCCGACGCGCTCGGAGATTTCGATGATGGGCTTGATGTCGTTTTTGTGGGTGCGCGCGGCGCAGTTGGGCCGGATCTTCATGCGCGTGCTTACGATTTCTCGCGCGAGGGCTTCCGTGTCGGCATAGGCGCGCGGGCCGGCGCCGGGGAGGCCGATGTTTACGGTGTCGATGCCGAGCGATTCCATCAGGTGCAGGATTTCGATTTTTTCGGCGATGGTGGGATCGTGGACGGAGGGGTTCTGCAAGCCGTCGCGGAGCGTTTCGTCGTTGAGCATGATGCGGCGGCCGACCGGGATTTCGGCGCCGGTGTAGGTGTTCCAGTCGTGGATGAGTTCGTGTTTCATTGTTGTGGCTTCAGGGGCTAAAGCCCCTTGGTCATGGCGTCCTTACGGCGGGGCTGAAGCCCCGCCCTTCCAAAGCAAAACTGGTCTGCGATCTTTCGCGTTGCCTCGGCAACAGAGAGCAGATCCCTCGCTTCGCTCCCTTCCTTCGTCAGGGCAAGCGGGATGACAGATAAAAGCAAAGGCCAAGAAAAGGATCAAAAGACAACGAAAAGAATCAAAAGATAAAAACCAAACAACCCAAATAAACCAGAGCGCGAGCCACGTCGAATCCCAGACCCCGACACGCGCTTAGTAGCGCACGTGTAACTGTGGGGCGGCTGCGAGCGATCGGGCGTGTAGAGCGTCTTGCAGAATTCGCAGCGATAGACTTCCACTTTCCCGCCGACTAAGCGCCTCGATTTCCTTGGGATAGTCGTACCAGCGCTTCAGGTGGCCACAGCAGAGCTTTCCTTTTGCGTCCTTTTCGTCGCAAGCGCGTTGCGTTGCTTTCTTTGGTTTGACCTTGGGTACTTCAGGCGCGGCCGGTTCGGCGACGGCAGTGGCCGCGGCGGCTGCTGCAGGGGCAGACGGAGGCGCAGGAGCGGTTGGAGACGCAGGAGCGCTCGGAGCGGCGTGCTGGAGTGGCCGGCGATGGCGGGGCCACAGCTGCGGGTGCTGGCGGCTTTGCCGGAGTTTCTGGAACGGATTCGTCTGGCATCTCGATGGCTCCCTGGGCCGAAGGCAAATGAAACAAAACCAAGATGCCGGGCTAAAGGCCCCGGCGCTACATTAACATCTTAAATCGCTTGCTTAAATTCGGTCGCGGCGGAAGATTACGCCGCGGGCGCCGCGTTTATTCGCCAGCGCAGAAAAACGTTTCTCCAGCTTGGCGCGAACAGCGACTCTACAAAGCTTCCGGCTGCGGCGGCTAACTCCGCAGTGTAACCGAACCACCAGGACTTCGCGATACGCGGCAGGCGGTCCACATCAATATATTTTACTTGAACCATTTCAAGCAGTCCAAGGCGGGAGTGGGTGTGTCCCCAGCCGCTCGCGCCGGGACCGCCGTGCGGAGCTTCGCAGATGGCGTAATAACTGGCGACATCGTTGACCATGACGGAACCGGCGCGGATGCGAGAGGCGATTTCGGCGCCGCGGCGTGAATCCGCAGTCCAGACGCTGGCGCTGAGGCCGAAAGGCGAATCGTTGGCGAGCGCCACAGCTTCGTCGGCAGAAGCGACGGTTTGAATCGCGATCACCGGGCCGAAAGTTTCGTCGCGCATGAGTTGCATCGAATGATTCACATGCGTAACGACCGTGGGCTGGAAGAAATTCGAGCCCAGATCGGGGCGGCGATTTCCGCCGGTGAGGATTTCCGCGCCGCGGCCGACGGCTTCACGCAATTGCTCCTCGACTATTTCGAGCTGACGCAGGCGGATCATGGGACCGATTTCAACGTCGGGATCGGACGCGGGACCAACGCGAAGCTTTCTTGTTTTTTCGACGCAGAGATTCATGAAGCGTTCGGCGACGGGCTGCTCGACGTAAATGCGTTCAACCGAGAGGCAGGCTTGGCCGCAATTGGTGAAACCGCCCCAGACGGCTGCGCTCGAAGCGATTTCGAGATTGGCGTCGGCGAGAACGATCATCGCGTCTTTTCCGCCCAGCTCCAACACGGACGGAATCAATTTGCGCCCGCATGCTTCGGCGATGCGGCGGCCGGTGGCGACGCTGCCGGTGAAGAATACTTTGTCCGGACCGGCGTCAATGATGGCGGCGCCAAGTTCGCCAGCGCCTTGCAGAATTTGGACCAGACCCGGCGGAAACTTGGCCTGTTCGACTAGCTCACCGATCAGTTGGCCGGTGCCCGGCGTCAGCTCGGAAGGTTTCAGCAAAACGGCATTGCCGGTGACGAGCGCGGGAACGAGCTGCGCGATGGGAATTGAGAACGGATAATTCCACGGCGAAATGATGGCGACGACTCCGTGAGGATGGAATTCAGTCCAGCCGGATTTCGCTTTCAGCGCGAGATTGTGATGCGGCACGCGTTCCGGCGCGGAGCCAACGGGGCGCTTGGCGCGCGAGAAAATTCGTGGTGTCGAGCGCGAGCAGAACTTCGGAGAAGATGGCTTCGACGCGCGGCTTCCCTGTTTCGCGCGAGATGGCATCGGCGATGTCGTCCCGGCGAGAATAAATCGCATCGCGAAGGCGGAACAACGCCGCGCAGCGTTCGGCAAGCGGCCGTGCAGCCCATTCTTTTTGAGCTTGGCGGGCACGCTGGAAAATAGCCGGCAAATCGCTCGTGCGCGTGGCTGGAAAGCGCGCGACGACTTCATTTGTGGCTGGATCGATCGAATCCACGAAGCCTGTCTCTGACGCGGCGGGCATCGAGAGCGAATGTGGAGTGACGGCCATGAATTTTGCGATTGTACCCGATTTGGGGAATTCACGGCATGGAGGAGGATGAAGAAGTCAAAAGAGCCGGCGAGACGCCGGCGCTACGAAAACCGGAACGCCCCCTGCGTGTTGAAAGAGCCGGAGGGGATGCGGGCGCTATGCCTTCGCTTGGCTCGGGAGGAGCTGGGGTCAAGGTTGGTGCACAGAGCGACGACGCGAACTGGAGGATGCAAGAGAGTCTGTGGGGTCGGGATAATCCAGAGCGACAAGATAAAGTCCTTCTGGCGGGACGGTGGGGCCGGAGCGGGAGCGGTCGCGCAGCTCGAATATTTGCGGGATGTCGTCTGGCGAGAGACGGCCTTTGCCCACGTCGATTAGCGTGCCGACGATTTTGCGCACCATGTAGCGAAGGAATGAACGGCCGCGAACGACGTAGTGGATTTCATCGGAGTCGGGCGGGCGGATAATCTCCGAAGAATAAATCAGGCGCAGCATGTCGCGCTCGGCGTCGTCGTCTTCGGAGCCAGAGGATGCGGCGAAGGATGTGAAATCGTGTTCGCCTTCGAAAAGGCGCGCGGCGGCGGACATGGCAGCTTCGTCGAGCGGCCAGGGATAGTGGAGCGCGCGGCGGTGATCGAACGGCGGGAGAACGCGGCCGCGATAAATGCGATAGCGATACGTTTTTCCCTGGGCCAGCCAGCGCGAATGGAAATCGTGGCCCACCTCTTCGCAGGCGACGATGCGAATCGTGGGGGGCAGAAGCGCGTTGAGCGCGCGCTGGAATTCTTCGGCTGACAGAAGCGAAGCTGTTTTGAAATGGCCGACCTGGCCGAGCGCGTGGACGCCGGCGTCGGTGCGGCTCGCGCCGTGCACGACAATTCTCTCTTGGGTGATTTTTCGCGCGGCGGCATCGATTTCGCCTTGAATCGTGGGGAAGCCGGGCTGGAATTGCCAACCGTGGAAGTCCGCGCCGTCGTACGCGATCGTGAGTTTTATATTGCGCACTTGCTCGGTACAATCGCTGAAATTCTTCGTCACGAGACTTCAGGGCTTAAAACCCTGAAGAACTGCAGCGACTTACGGCGGGGTTGAAACCCCGCCCTTCCACTGATCCAGCCAACTGTTGAGATTATCGCACGCGAGGCGGTCGAATCGCTTAAATTCGTGGCGAAGCTCGGGAGCCGTGGACTTAATCTACAAGCTGCGGCGGAGGTAGCGGGAGCCTGGGCGAGTCGGGATTCCTCCGGCACGGCAGAGCGGGCATTCGTCGGGCTCGTAGCTGGGTACGTCCATTTCCAGCAGGGCGCGCGCGGGGACATTCAGTTCGAGGCGGCCGCCGCTGCGGTCAATCAGGGCGCCGGCGGCGACGACGAGGCCGCCTTCCTCTTCCACCACGCCGATAGTTTCGCGGGTTGAGCCGCCGGTGGTCCAAACATCCTCTATGACGAGGACGCGTTCGCCGGGCTTGAGTTCGAAGCCGCGGCGCAGGGCCATTTGGCCGGAGCGGTCGCGTTCGACGAAGAGCGAGCGGACGCCGAGAGCGCGGGCCACTTCATACCCGGCGAGAATTCCGCCGAGGGCAGGTGAAACAACGCAAGCGACGGAATGTTCCTTAAAAAGGTCGGCGAGCGCGCGGCCTAGCTGCTCGGCGTGCTGAGGATGTTCGAGGACGAGGGCGCATTGGATGTAGGTGGCGCTGTGACGTCCGCTGGAAAGCTCGAAGTGGCCGGTGCGGACGGCGCCTACTTGTTCGAGGAGTTTTACAATTTCTTCGCGGTTCATAGCGCTAGCTGCCGACGCCACAGAACGCGGGCGTCCCCGGCAGTGTGGCGGATAGCCTAAAGGCGCAGGCGAAAAGTGTCAACGCCAACGTGGCCCGGGTACACGACCGGCGACGATGGCGTCCGGTTTCCGCTACAATCGTCGCGATCATGTCCACCTATCTGCTGATTCATGGCGCCTGGCACGGCGGTTGGTGTTGGCGTAAGGTTGCGCCACTGCTCGAAGCCAAGGGCCACAAGGTACTCGCGCCGGATTTGCCGGGGCACGGAGATGACAGAACGGCTACCGCGATTGTTACGCTCAAAGGTTACACTGATCGCATTTGCGAAATCGCCAAGGCGCAAACTGAGCCGGTGATTTTGGCCGGCCACAGCATGGGCGGCGTGGCCATCACGCAGGCCGCCGAGAATTGCCCGAAACAAATTGGAGCGCTGGTTTACGTGTGCGCGTTTTTGCCGCGCAACGGCGACTCGCTGATGACCTGGGCAACGCAGGATCAGGGGAGCATGGTCAACCCGTCCACCACGGATCAGCGGGCAGATGGAACTATCGACTTCAAGCCGGAACGCAGCCGCGAAGCGTTTTACGGCAATTGTGGAGAGGAAGACGTGGCTTTTGCCCAGTCACGCCTTTGCGCGCAGTCGGGCGCGCCACTTGGAACGCCAGTCGTAACGACGCCACAGCGCTGGGGCAGAATCCCGCGCTATTACATTGAATGCGCGCGCGACCGCGCAATAACGCTCAAGCTGCAGCGGGAGATGCAGAAGGCGTCGCCATGCCGGAAGACGTTTTCCATCGACACGGATCATTCGCCATTCTTTTCCGCGCCGGAGCAGCTTGCCGAAATTCTTTCGCGGATTGGAAGCGCGTAAAGAAAGGCCATGCGGCCCGGCCGGCGCCGGATAAATTGACACGAAAGCGAGGGTCGGATACTCTCGATGATTGAAATAAAACTACTAAGGAGTAATGAATGGCACAGGGTGGGGCGGTAAAGCACAAGAAGAAGACCAAATCGGTATTGAAGAATATTCGGCAAGCGGAGCACCGGCAGGCCGTGAATCGGATGAATCGCACGCGGGTGCGGACGGCTATCCGGCGGATGCGTGCAGCGCTCACAGCCGGAGACGCGGCGGGCGCGGAGAAGCTGGCTTCCGCGACTTTTTCCGAGGTGGACAAGGCCATTCGCAAGCACACGCTGACGGAGAATACAGCGAACCGGTACAAGTCGCGTTTGACGCTGGCGTTGAATGCGCTGAAGAACAAGAAGAAGGCGTAAACCGCGAAATACTATCTGGCGGGTTTGGGCGCTCCGGGTTTTGGGGCGCCTTTTTTTTGCGTCTTCGCCAAGCATATTCGGAAAAGAAAAAGCAGATCCCTCGGACTGCGCGTCGCGTCCTCCGCTTCGCGGAGGAAAAAGCAAAAGCGCGCGACGCTTCGCTCGGGATGACAGGTTAGGGCGGGTGCGAGACGTTTGAACTGACGGATCGACCGTATCGATGGAATCGAGCGTACGCGTTACGTCGGTGTTTGTCGGGCCGCTGAAAGCTGAAGCTCGATCCCTAAAAAGCGGGCACAAATTGCGGGGAGCGCGAAAAAAACGGGCACAACCTTTGTTGATTGTGCCCGCAGGAGAGAGAAACTTTTCGAGTGCTACTCCGGAATGGGCGCTGTCTCCGGCATTTGCAACTTGGCTTTGGCAAGCGCGCGGACGATATTTACTTCGACCGCTTGCTCGGATGTGTTGCGAACGGTGGCAAGTTCGCTAATCAGAAGATACTTTGCGCGTTCGAGCATCTTCTTTTCACGGAAAGAAAGCGGCTTGGTGCGGCTGAGGGCGACGAGGCCTTTCAAAACTGCGGCCACTTCCATCAGCGAACCGGTCCGCATGCGATCCGAATTTTCCTTGAAGCGATGCTTCCAGTCATGGTGCGAAGCCGAGCGGCCCTTCTCGAGAAATCCAAGGACGGCGGCTGCTTGAGTGTTACGGATAATCGGGCGCAGGCCAACGCAATCGACGTTGGACTGCGGAACCATTACTTTCAAACCACTCGAAGCGATTTTCAACATGTAATACCGCTCCGATCTGCCGTTCAAGTAGCCGTAACTTATCTGTTCGATAATCCCTACGCCATGGTTCGGATATACGACTTTTTCGCCTAGCTTGAATTCCATAGGTGGACAGCCCCCCCGAAGGGCATGATGAAATTTTAGGCAGATGCGAAGGCGGCGTCAAGCGAATCTCGTAATATCAGGAAGGATAAAGGGGCGGGAAAGCGCTTTATTTTCACGGGAATGGCCCCCCAATTGCCCTATAATTGTGCTTGTGCTGATTCTGGCTTTAGACACCTCTTCACCCACCGGCAGCCTAGCGGTACTGCGCGATGAAAACGTCATCGGTGTGGTATCCACCCTCGCGGAAGAAACGTACTCTTCGCGGATGTTTCGCCACCTGGAATTCCTGCTGCAGGAGCTTTCGCTGAAACTCGATCAGTTCGATTTGTTCGCGGTGGCGGCAGGCCCGGGATCATTTACAGGTCTGCGAGTGGGACTGGCTGCGGCAAAGGGCTGGGCCGAGGTTTACAAGAAGCCGGTCGTTGGAATCAGCGTGTTGGAGGCGATCGCAGCCCAATCATATTCCAACGCGATGGTGCTGGTAGCGGCTTCTGATGCGCGGCGAGGCGAAATTTACTTCGGCGTGTACCGCCGTCAGAAGAGTGCGTTAGCACTCGAAGGCGAAGAGTGCGTTCTGCGTCCGGAGGAATTTCTGCGAGCGATTGGAGCCCGGCCCGGGAGCGCGGAATTTGCGATCATCACTCCATCGCCGGAAGCGCTGAGCGCTGCTCTGTCTCGAATTGAGATGGAGCGGGTACCGCTCCCGAGGGTCGAACGAGTTTCCAATGTTCTGGCTCCGGTGATCGGACAGCTCGGTTACCGGCGTGCGCAGAGCGGAGCGGTCTCGGACGCGTTGACGCTGGATGCGAATTATATTCGCCGCACGGACGCCGAAGTTCACGCGAAGAGGCAGTAACGAACTTGAAGAGCCGCCGGGTGGAGGACGGGGACATCGAGGTGATTCTGGCGATTCAAGCGGCGTGTCCGGAAATCGCACAGTGGACGGCGTGGGATTACGATCGGGTGGCGCGGGACGAAATGGCAGGGTGGGTGGGCGAAGAAGAATCGGGCATTGTTGGTTTTCTCGTTGCGCGAAGAGTGGTAAACGAGATCGAGATTCTGAATTTCGCCGTTTCGCCGGACGCGCGCGGGCGCGGCATTGGCGCGATGCTGCTGCAGGACGCTCTAAGCTGGGGCAAAACATTTGGCGCGGTGCAAGCGATTCTGGAAGTGCGCGCTTCGAATGCCGCGGCGCTGCGTTTTTATGAGCGGCACGATTTTCGTACGGTTGGACGCCGCGCGCGATATTACAACGAGCCTGCGGATGACGCGCTGCTGCTGGCCGCGAATCTCGCCTAGAACCGCCGAAACCCTTTGAGCTTTGGTACTCGTACTTTTATCCTATTGGTTCCGCGGCGAAATTGTGATAAATGTTACGAACATGTGAACAGTCTTTCCAACCTGGAGGGAAAGGATGCCGATCACGACACACGATATCCGGCAGGCGCTGTTGGAAAATGACCAGGAGTTCCGCAGACTCGCAGAAGAACACTCCCGCTGTGAATGCCAGCTTCAAGACCTCGTAAAGCAAAGTTACTGGAACGTAGAAGACCTGGCGCTCGAAGTATCCCTGAAAAAGATGAAGCTGCTTTTGAAAGATCAAATGGAACTGATCGTGGCGCGCCACCGCCAGAATCAGACGGTGATAAAAGTTCAGTTGCGCCAGAGAGAAGTACACTACTAAGCTCAGAGCGCCGCGCGCTGGTGGGTTAAGCGGCCAGCAGTACTCTCACTTCTGTCGTACAATACCCGTGCATTCAAAATTCATCGGGCCGTTTCGTTTCTGAAAGCAAGGGATTCCCTCTCGCTGATGGTAAAAGACGCGTACAAATTTGCGCTGCCTCCGCTGATTGCCGGCGCAGTGTGTTTGATCCCCGGCTGGAAACTGGCCGCGGCGATACTGATTTTTCTCGGTCTTTTCGTTTTTTATTTTTTCCGCGATCCGGAGCGAACAATTCCCTCGGAACCCGGGAGCGTGGTCTCTCCAGCCGACGGTCATGTGGTGCAAATTGCAGACGAATTGCTCGAGTCAGTGATGGGACATCGCATCAGCATCTTTCTCGCCATCTGGGACGTGCACGTGCAGCGCTCGCCGGTATCCGGAACGATCGCAGAGGTGGCGTACCGTCCGGGAAAGTTTTATGCGGCAATGCGCTCCACGGCTTCGGTGGAAAACGAACAGAATATTATTACCGTGCGGACGCCCGGCGGCGCTTTGGTGTTCAAACAAATCGCCGGAGCGATTGCGAGACGCGTGATATGCTGGAAACGCGCGGGCGAAACGGTTTCACGCGGCGAGCGCATAGGATTAATCCGATTTGGATCGCGCGTGGATGTCTGGCTGCCGATGGAAGCTGAAGTCGTGGTGCGGCGAGGGCAAAAAGTAAAAGGCGGCGAAAGTTTACTGGCGAAATGGAATTCAACGGCATAGATCCCATCGGCCCTGACGAGGAACGGCGGCGACCCCGCCGCAACGGTCGCCTCCGGCGCGGCATCTACATTCTTCCCAGCGCACTTACCGTAGCCAATCTGCTTTGCGGGTATTACGCGGTGTTGGCCACGCTGGACGGACGGTTCGTCGATTTCGACAATGCGGCGATCGCAATTGGAGTTGCCTATCTATTTGATGCGATGGATGGGCGCATCGCGCGTTCGATGGGAACCGAGAGCGCATTCGGACGCGAATTTGATTCGCTCGCCGACGTGGTCAGTTTTGGAATCGCACCGGCTCTTCTGGCATATGCCTGGGGCGTTCGGGCGCTGGCGGCTGCCAATGCTTCGGACTCACTGCACCTGACCCAGCTTGGCTGGTTAATGGGATTTATCTTTGTGGCCTGCTGTGCGTGGCGGCTCGCGCGATTCAACATCCAGGGAATGGCGCCCGGCGGAAACAGATATTTTGTGGGCATGCCGACACCGGCGGCCGCGGGAATGATTGCGGCGACCGTTCACTTGCGCGACGGGCTGCCGATTTCAGACGTTCGCTGGTCGGTGTTGTGGCTGGTGCTGTTGGTTATACTCGGCGTATTGATGTCGAGTTCGCTGCGATTTTACAGTTTTAAAGATATTCAGTGGACGCGGCGGCGACCGTCCCTTGCGATCATACTGCTGGCATTGCTGGTGGGAGCAGCGGTGAAATTTTCCGGCCCCACTTTATTCACGTTGACGGCAGCATATACAGTTCACGGGCCGATCATGCAGCTCATCCGTTTTGTTCGACACCGCACAGCTTCACGGACCGCTTGAAGCATGCCCGGCGGCGCTGAAAAATCGACGCGCGTCGCGATTGTGGGCGCTTCTTCCCTGCGGGGCAAAGAAGTGAAGCTGGTCCTGGAAGACCGCAATTTTCCCGCGAGTGAAATTATCCTGCTGGATGAACCCGTCCTGGCTGGAACTTTGACTGAAGCGGGCGGCGAACCCACATTTATCCGCGCGCTCGACGAAGACAGCTTCGAAAAAGCAGGGCTCGCTTTTTTCGCGGGTAGCGCGCAGGATGCCGAGCGGAATTGGCAGGCAGCGCAACGCTCGGGCGCGAGGGTGATTGATATGACCGGAGCGCTCGCCGCCACTGGGCGCGCCACCGCCTGGATTCCTTCGCTGGAGCCGGCGCTGCCCCGGCGGGCGGCTGCCGGTAACGGATCGGGAAAGTTGGCGCCATACTCTTCACCCGCGCCCGCGGTGATTATCACTTGCGCGCTCGCGGCGGGACTGGCGCAGTTCTCGCCCGTGCGCGTTGTGGTGATGCTGTTTCCGCCCGTTTCCGAGCGCGACCAGGCTGGTGTAGATGAACTCGAGAACCAGACTACGAACTTGCTTTCCTTTCGTCCGATCGAGAAACCTGTTTTCGATGCCCAAGTTGCGTTCAATTTGCTGGCTGGATATGGCGAGGAATGCAAACCTGCGTTGAAGGATTTGCGCGCGGCGATTGCGCGCGATGTGGCGGCTTACTTAATGGGGCGAGCGCCTGTGGCGGCGATTCAACTGGTGCAAGCGCCGGTGTTTTATGGATACGCGTTTGCGTCCTATGCGGAATTCGGTTCGCCGCAGACGCCAGGGCAACTCGAGAGCGCATTGAGAAATCTAGGAATGAAGGTGGCGGCACCGGATGAAGATGCGCCGAGCAATGTCAGCGTTGCAGGCGAGGGCGAAATTCAGATCGCGCGAATTGAAACCGATCCGAGCGTCGCGAACGGTGTGTGGATCTGGGGCGCGGTTGACAATCTGCGCCTCGCGGCTGTGAATGCAGTGCAAATTGCGGAGGAATTGCTTGAGCAGCCGACTTTGTAACCAGACTGAGAGGGTAAAGAGGCTCAGTTCCCTGCTGGCTCTGCTGGTTGCGGCATTGTCGGCGGTGGGATGCGGCTATCACGTTGCGGGGCGTGCGGCTAATCTGCCGTCCGAATGGAAAACCATTGCGGTGCCCGCCTTCAAGAATGACACCACGCGTTACCGGATCGAGCAGCGGTTCACCGAAGCGGTAATCCGGCAATTTCTTCAGCGCACAAAATACCGGATCGTTCAGAACACGGAGGACGCGGACGCCGTGCTGCACGGCGAAGTGTTGACGATTGAGACCAATCCCATGATCTTCAATGCCATCACCGGCCAGGTGACCATGATGCTCGTCACCGTGCACACCAAAGTGCTACTGGTGGACAATCAGACGCAAAAAGTGGTGTACAAAAATGACGATATTGTTTTTCGCGAGGAGTATCAAATTTCCACTGATGCGAGGGAGTTTTTTGAGGAACAGGATCCCGCGCTCGAACGATTAGCTCGGGATCTCGCCGCCCAGCTTGTTTCCAACGTGGTGGAGACCTTTTGATGGCCGACATTTCCGCGGAGAAGATAATCGAGCGCCTGAACGCGGGTAAACCCGTCGCCGCCATCGTTCTGTATGGCAGCGATACGTATCTTCGCGAGATGTGCCGCAACAAAATTATAGAGGCTTGCGTGCCGGAGGCGGCGCGCGAATGGGCGCTGGCGCGAATAGCCGTGCAACAAAGCGGCTGGGATGAGGTGTTGCAGCGCGCGCAGACTATGCCGATGCTGGCGAAGCGGCAGGTGATTATCGTGGAAGGAGTGGAGTCGCTGGAGAAAGCCGGCGAAAAAACGCGCGAAGAAGTGGTCGGCGCGCTGGAGAAGTATTTTGAATCGCCGGCGCCGTTTACGGTGTTGGTGCTCGAAGCCGCGACCATGGACAAGCGGCAAAAATATTACAAGTTGCTCGCGGAACACGCGCTGATCGTGGAGTTGACGATCGGCGGCGAGTCCGCCGCTTCACTCGCGGCACAAATGGCTAAAGATTGCGGCGCCGAGATCGACCGAGATGCCGCGGCCCTGCTGGCAGAACTTCTGAATAGCGAACCGTCGCGTATTCGCATGGAAATCGAGAAGCTTGCCACCTACGTTCAAGAAGGCGGGCGCATCACGCTACAGGTCGTCGAAGAACTGGTGCTTGCGGCACGAAAGAATACGATTTGGCAACTGGCAGATATGCTGGCCACTCGCAAACGCGCTTCAGCGCTCGTGTTCCTGGATAACCTCTTGCGCGAAGGCGAGCAACCCGCAGGACTGATTGGAGGTATCGCCTGGAGATACCGCAAGTTGATTGAAGCGCGCGACCTGCCTGCGGGCACGAGCGGATTTCAAGCTGCGCGCACGCTGCAAATGAATCCCACTGCCGCTGAAACGGCGGTGCGGGAGGCCCATCGGATACCAAAAAAAGATCTGCTCGCGGGCCTGGTGGCACTGGCGGAAGCTGACAGCCAATTGAAATCCTCGAATCCCGATCCGCGGGCGCTGATGGAATTTCTGATCGTGCAGTTAACTTCTTCCGAGGCGAAATCCGCCGACTCCGCTGCATAACAGACAAAACAAACCGCCTATTTTTTAGTTGCAAGAATCCGTTCAATTTGAGCGATGTGGTTGAGGTCGTGACCCGCGAACATGCGGACGATGTGCTCAATCGTTTCCTGGCCACGCTCGGAGTGCATGCCGTAGTGTTTCCACTGCTCCGGAGTAAGAGTTTTCAGCAAAGCGAGGTTTGTTTCGCGGAGCACGCGGAACTGCTCGAGTGCCTTGCGCGCGTCGCGCTTGTCGTAGTGCAGCGCGGTGACCCAGGAGTCCTGATCGAAGGCGGCTACGGGACATCCCGGAGCGCCCAGGATGAGCCGCATTCGCCAGGCCCCAGCGATTTCGGCGTCAGCCAGGTGGACGACGATTTCCGCGATGGACCACTTGCCCGGCGCGGGACGCTTGCGCAATTTCGACGCGGTGGCACGGCCCAGAAGACTCCGGAGCTTCTTGGGAGTGGCGGCTTGGATCTTTAAAGGCTCTTGACCCTCGATGTGGCCAACAATGCGCTGAGTGTATTGCTGCGGCGTTTCGTTCATTTTTTCTCCTCGATGTCCAATCGCCCCGAAACGATTGTAATTCAGCGGCTCTCAAGGACAACAGTACAGTGAGGAGTCGCGGGGCAAGCGTTCAACCAAATTGGCATGCATCGAGTTGAAGAGCCGAGAACCGGGTGGGACCGACGCGAAGACCGGAGTGCCAAAAAGCTTATTTAAGGTTATGGAAACCACGCTTGCGGAAGACGGCCCAGAGCAGGCGGCGCGGCTTAGAATTAATAGAATGGTTTAGAGGCGTCCGGCACGCGAGAAGTACCTCTCATGACGCATCGCTTGTTATGAATTAACTGAGGCGAGCTTTGTGACCTTGAAAACGACTATTAGCCATGCGAAACCCGAAGAACGGGAGCTCGCGCGCAAACGCGAGGAACAGTCTGCGCTTGAAATCGAATTAGCCGAGCGAGAATTGCGTTCGGCGAATCTCCGCGCTGAACTGGGCGCGTTCGAACGGCGCTATCTGCATTTTGTCGGATTGCGCTACGCGGTGCTCGACGACTTGAAAGCCGAGATCGCCGAACGTCTGGCCCGGGAACAACCCAAGAACGAGCGGCTCCAGCGGCTTGCGCGCATTGCGCGAGCCGGCGCGAACGAGACGAAATCGAGCGCCGGCGAAAATACCAAGGACGAGCCGGCCGCCTTCGAGTCTTCCGCGGAAATGAAACGGCTCTATCGCGAGGTCGCCAAGCGCGTTCACCCGGATCTGACCTCCGACCGGGAGGACCGCACCAAGCGCCAGCAATTAATGGCCGAAGCGAACGAGGCCTACGAGCGCGGAGATGAATCGAAGCTGATGAGAATTTTGACTGAGTACGAATGCAGCCCGGAAGCCGTGCAGGGCGAAGGCGCCGGCGCCGAATTGATTCGGGTCATTCGAAGAATCAGCCAGGCGCGCGGACGCCTTTCCGAGATCGAAGCGGAGATGCAGGAGCTTTTGCGCTCGGACCTCTACCAATTAAAGTCGCGTCTGGATGAAGCGCAACAACATGGGCGCGACGTGCTGAAGGAAATGATCGAAAAAGTGGAAGAGCAGATTGCGCAAGCCAATCGCCGGCTGGAACGTTGAGCCTGACAGCACATATGCGGACGAGTATCCGAACGAGATTTATGAAGACTGAAAACGCCGAAATGAGATTCTGCTAATGGAAACACGCGAGCGATCCGCCACGCGGGCGATTGTTCCGGCAGGCCAGCAGGGGCTTGTGGTGCGTTCCGCCGCGCTCGTAGCCCGCGGACTTCGCGATCTAACCCGGGATTCCAACTGGATCGTTAAGAAAATATTTGCAGGACACACTTCCTCTCTTGCGATTTCCAGCATGGGCCATGCGTGCTTCGTTTCGCGCCAGTTTCGGAGGGCCGGCGAGTTCGGGACCGGAGATTTCGGCCAGCGCGTGGTTCTCTATGACATGGAAATGAACACACCGATGATTGCGCTTTCGGTGCCCAACGAGGCCGCCGTAGGAACGCAGGATTTGCCGGCGACATTCGCGTGGTCGCCGGGAGCGCGGTATCTGGTGGCTGCCTGGGGCGGGTGGCAATCCGCGCTGCATTCCTTCGATTTGCACGGCAAAATGTTTTTGGGCACATTCGGAGAATTCGGAGTTATTCCGCGGTGCCTGGTGTGGTCGGGTACTGAAAAATACTTTGTGGAAGCATGCTCGGGCGGCAAAGGCGCATCGTTGCGGCTATGGCGGGTTCGGGATGATGGAATGTCGCCTAAAGGCCCGCTTTCCGGACAACCCACAAGCGAACTCAGCGTACCGGGATGGCTCGAACGGCAAACGTACGAATCTGAGTTCGGAGAGGAAGGGGCATTTGGCGGCTATGGACAGACTGCGTTCAGTCCGGATGAAAAGACGCTCGCCAGCGTGATCGAGATTCACGGAGACTGGGCCGACGATTCCATTGCGCTGCTCGCCGTTCCCACGCTAAAAAAACAAAACGCTTTTCAGGCGCAGGGGCACATCACCGATCTTTCCTGGACCCATGACGGCCGAAAGATTATTTATTGCGCGGCGGGACAAGCCTATTCCCTCGCGGTCGAGACGATGAATTTTGAGCCGCTGCCGTTCGGAGCGGAGTTGTGCGTTTGCCACCCTCATCTTCCGCTGTGCATATGCTACAGCTCGTGGCTGAAGAATTCAGCGAAGGGACGGCTGTTTCTGGTGGACCTGCACCGTATGGAAGTGCTCGATGAATACCCGGCGGAAGGCGTGGTGATTTTGCGATGGAATGGCGAGGGATCGAAAGCGTACGCGGCCACGCAAAACGGAATGGCGTATATTTACGAGCCTACGTTACTTTAGTCGAAGAATCCGTCGCCTTAGCGCATAAAGATCTGTCTCAGGCTAGCGGAAGATTAGCTGCGGGATCGAGCGTGCAATCTTCATGCTGACCCGACTGGAAGCGCGGGTAGCCGGCGGCGGCAATCATCGCCGCATTATCGGTGGAGAGCGCCCGGCTGGGGAAAAAAACCTCGAAGCCGTCGCGCTTTGCTTGGGCCTCAAAGGTCGCACGCAACTCGCGGTTTGCGGCCACGCCTCCGGAAACAAAAATCGAGCGCACGCTATTCTCCCGAGCCGCCGCAATTGTACGCGTCACGAGGTCATCCACGACAGCGCGCTGAAAGCTTGCCACCAGATCGAACGTAGCATGGCGTTGAAAGCTGCCGCAGGGCGTCGGCGGAGCGTTCGCCCCGCGCGAGAGCTTGCTCCCTCGCTGCAATCTCGGGCTGAAACTCCGGATGGCTGCGCAGATGGTAAAGCACGGCGGTCTTGATTCCGCTGAAGCTGAAGTCGTACACATTGCCTTTCATCTTCGGCACGCCAAATCGAATTGCTTTCGGGTTACCGTACGGAGCCAATTGGTCTACGACGGGACCGCCGGGATATCCGAGGGCAAGCATCCTGGCGATTTTGTCGTACGCTTCCCCGGCGGCATCATCGCGCGTGCCCCCAATGCGCGCGTAGGAGAAGCGCCGTGCGCCGTTGGTCGATTCCGACTCCACGCGATAGAGCACGGTATGGCCGCCGGAAACGATCAGGCAGATAGCGGGCAGCGACGGCACATGGCCAGTTTCAGCCGCTTCGAGAAACACGGCGTGTACGTGACCCTCCAGGTGATTCACGGCGATGAGCGGCTTGTCGAGCGCGAGCGCGAGAGTTTTGCCGTACGTCACGCCTACCAGAAGCGCGCCAATCAGGCCGGGACCGCGCGTGACAGCGATGGCGTCGAGATCAGTTAAAGAGATTCCTGCCTGCTTGACCGCCTCGCGCACGACCGGAACAATTTGGCGAAGATGCTCGCGCGAGGCAATCTCCGGGACCACGCCTCCAAAATTTCGGTGAATCGCGATTTGCGAAGCGACGATATTGGAGAGAATGCGGCGTCCATCCGCTACTACCGCGGCGGCGGTCTCGTCACAAGAGGACTCGATACCTAATATGAGATTTTCTTGAAGGCTCATGCGTTAGCGGCCCGACCGGCCGCCCTCAGTATGTTAGCACGCTGTTCGACGGCGGTTAACCCACGCTCCACGCCGGCGACGCCTGCATTTTAAGAACCCCCGGTCTTTCATTCATCCACTCTCGCGCCTTCACAGGATAAAATAAATTTCGCACGGCTTCCTTCTCCTCCTATACGATAGGAATAGCTGCGAGAAATGGTGACCATGAGTTCACAACGAAAACGCGTGCGCAAAGCGGTTCTCCCGGTAGCAGGGCTGGGCACGAGATTTTTGCCCGCCACAAAAGCGCAGCCGAAGGAAATGCTTCCCGTCGTGGATAAGCCGCTGATCCAGTACGCGGTGGAGGAATGCATCGCTTCGGGGATCGAAAGTATTATTTTCGTGACCGGGCGGCGCAAGAATGCAATTGAAGATCATTTTGACTCCGCGCCGGAGCTGGAACGTTTTCTGGAAGAGAGAGGCAAGCCGCACCAAGCGGAAATGGTGCGCGAAATCAGTGGCGGTTTGCACTTTAGCTACACACGGCAAAGCGAGGCGCGAGGTTTGGGCCATGCGGTGTTTTGCGCGCGCGAGCTCGTGGGCGATGAGCCGTTTGCCGTACTGCTCGGTGACGTGATTATGGATGGCGCCGTTCCCGCCACGCGCTCGCTGATGGAAGTGTGGGATGCGACGGGCCAGGGAGCGATAGCCGTCGAGGAAGTGGAGCGGGCGCGGCTTCATTTTTACGGCATCATCGCAGCAAGTCCCGGAAATCAGCCGCGCTGGGGCGACCGGCTTCTGCGCGTCAACGATCTGGTAGAGAAACCGCACGCCGATAAGGCGCCCTCGAATCTTGGAGTGACGGGAAGTTATGTGCTGCCGCCGGAGATTTTCGATTATCTGGAAAAACTAGAGGCTGGAACGGGCGGCGAGATTCAACTGACCGATGCGCTGAAGTCGCTGGCGCGCGGGCCCGGCCTGTGGGCGCTACATTTACGAAGGAAAAACACACGACGCCGGCGACAAGCTTGGTTTCTTGAAAGCTAACGTGGAGTTCGCGTTGAAGAATCCGAAACTCGGCCCCGATTTTCGGGAATACCTGCGCGGGCTAAAGCTATAGGCACTTCTGGACCGGCTACTTCTTCCTCTTAGCTTCCCTTCTCCGAAGATGATTTCGAGTCAGTGGATTTAGTCTCGGACGATTTAGAATCGCTGGGCTTCGATTCGCTGGATTTTGATTCGCTGGATTTCGAGTCATTGGACTTTGATTCGGCGGACTTTTCTTCGGACTTCGATGAGCCGCCGTCGCCGGACTTTTCTCCGGAGGCGGGGGAGGAGTTTTTCTTGCCGTAATCCGTCACGTACCAGCCCGAGCCTTTGAACTGGATGGCGGCCTTGGAAAGCATGCGCCGGGCTTTCGCGCCGCACTTTGGGCATTTCTTCGTCTCCGAGGCGGTATGGCCTTCGATTTTTTCGAACTGGTGGCCACACTTCTCGCACTTATATTCGTATAAAGGCAATGAAGAACTCCCCCCGGCGATGACCCGTATAAAATAGTAGCATGCCTTTCGCGCTTCGTGCGGGCGCAACGAGGGCACAAGCGCCGTGTGCTAGACTGTCGCATTCGCTGCTCAACGCCAAGCGCATGACTCATCGATGACAAAAATGAAACCCCAGGAAGCGGGCGCCGGGTGCCTCTATGTGGTCGCGACGCCGATCGGCAATCTGGAGGATATTTCGCTGCGCGCTCTGCGCATTCTGAAAGAAGCCGACGTGATCGCGTGCGAAGACACGCGCCAAACCATGAAGCTGCTATCGCACTTCGACATTCAGAAAAAGCTGGTGAGTTATCACGAGCACAACGAAATCACGCGCGCGCCGGAACTGGTGATCGAGCTGGAGCAGGGCGCGAAGGTTGCGCTGGTAAGCGACGCGGGGACTCCCGCTATTTCCGATCCGGGGCATCGGCTGGTGAGCCTTTGTTTGCGGCACGGGATCGAGGTGGTGCCGGTGCCGGGCGCTTCGGCATTTGTGGCGGCGCTGGCGGCATCGGGGATGGCCATCGAGGAGTTTACATTCGTTGGTTTCCTGCCGGCGCGCCCCACGGAGAGGCGCAAAGCGCTGCGCGCTTTGGCCAACGAGCCGCGCACGATTATTTTTTATGAAGCTCCCCATCGGGCGTTGGATACGCTGGAAGACGCGCTCGAAATTCTAGGAAATCGTCCGGCGGTAATTGCGCGTGAGTTGACCAAAATTTACGAGGAGTTCCTGCGCGGCCATCTGGAAGATCTGGTCGCGAAGGCTCGTGCAAAAGCGCCACGCGGTGAAATCACGCTTTTGATCGCTCCTTCCGACGGAGCGGGGCAAACAGCAGTGGCTCCCGAGGATGCGAGCCGCGCACTGCCGATCGCACGGCGGGTTGACGAGATCGTGAAGGAACGCGGGGTTGACCCCAAAGCTGCGTTGAAGCAAGCTGCGCGCGAACGCGGGATCACACGCCGCGAGGCCTACAAACAACTTCTCATCACCAGAGACGAGTAATTCCCACCGCGACGACCTGAAATTAATCCGAGGAAGCGGCTGAAGTTCGAGCGAAGAAGGAATCAACGCCATCCAGGATTTCCGCAGCGGTGTGCGCGTGATGCACGGCATAGCGTAGCTCGGAGCCGTTGCGAACGCCGTGCGTGAAAAGACTCGCGAACTGTTTCATCTTGCCGATCGCGTCGGGCATTTCAGCCGCAATCAAACTGCGAAAATAACTGGAGAGCAGCTGATAGCGGTCCATCTCGGACGGCTCATCGTAGCGGCCAGTTGCGATGTAATCCGCGATCTGGCTGAAAATCCACGGATTCGACGACGCCGCGCGCCCGATCATCACGGCATCGCAGCCGGTCTCTTCGATCATGCGGACGGCGTCCTGAGGCGTGTGGACGTCTCCATTGCCAATTACGGGAATGCGCACGGCTTGCTTCACCGCACGAATCACGGACCAATCGGCGGAGCCGGCATATCCCTGCATGCGCGTTCGCGGGTGAACGGCAATCGCTTCCACGCCGATTTGTTCCGCCATGCGCGCCACTTCCACCGCGACGATATTGTTGTGGTCCCAGCCGGAACGAATTTTGATGGTGAGCGGAATCGTCACGGCCGCGCGAACTTTCCGAAGAAGGGTTTCGAGGTGAGGCAAATCGCGCAGCAAGCCGGAGCCGCCGCATTTTACGACTTTTTTCACCGGGCAGCCGAGGTTGATGTCAATTTGATCGAATCCCAGATCTTGCGTAAGCGCGGCGGCGGAAGCCATCACTTCAGGATCGGAGCCGAAGATTTGCGCGGCGATGGGATGCTCGTCCTCACCGAAATATAAATAATGCAAGGTCCGCGCGGAATTTCGGGTCAAGCCTTCGGCGCTGGTGAATTCGGTCATGATCAATCCGCAGCTGCCCAGCGAACGAATTACGCGGCGGAAGACGGTGTCAGTGACTCCAGCCATCGGCGCCAGAATCGTGGCGGGCCGAATGGCTCTATCGCGAATTTTGATTTCAATCGGAAACATGTCGGAAGCCTATTTTACGGAAGTGCCGTCCGCGGGAGGAGCTGCAGCGGAACCGGATCCCGCCGGTGACGCAGAAACCTTTGCCGGCACCAGCGAACTTACGGCAGCAGTGGCAACCGCTGCAGCGAGCGCTCGCGGCTTCGGTTGCGCGCCGTCTAGATGGGCCATTAGCGATTCTCTGGAGCCGCCAAAGAAACTTTCGATCACTTGCGCCAGAGCCTGCGCTCGGGCGCTCTCCGCACTTAAATTCGGCCGGTAAGTATAGGCCCGGCCTGTTTTGCGGCGCTCGACCACGCCTTTGCGCGCTAAGCGGTCCATGATGGTCATGATCGTGGTATAAGCCCGCGGCCGGCGCGGAGCCAGAGCGTCGCGGATTTCGCGGACTGTTCCTTCACCCATGGGCCAAAGCATGTTCATGCAGTCCAGCTCCAGAGGGGCGAGATCCAGAACCGCGTGTCGCGAGGACGGCGTTTTTGTGTCGGTCATTTAGGCGCGCTCTTTATCTTTCTTGTCTGACGCTGCAGGCGACACGAAGCCGCCAAAGCTTGTTTGAGGCGAAGTTGCACCTTGGTGTCCGCCTGTCGCGGAAGCCTGGGATGCCGCACCAGACTTTTCGCCGCTGGGATAAAACCGGTCCGCGCGCAAAAGCGAACGCCGCAGCGAGGGATTGCGGGCGGTCCAATCGTCGTTCCCTTCCGGAGACTCCAGCGTGGCGCGGATAGCGCCCATTTTCGAATCCATGTCGTCAAGAAAATGCAGCGCCACCGCTTCGCGAATCTGCGGAAGCGAAGGCGACCCAAATTCGTAAGAGCCGTGATGGCTCAGAATCATGTGCTCAACCAGCATGGCCAGCGGAGCGGGAAAATCCGGAATCGCGCGAATCTTTTCGCGAACCATCGCGGCGCCGATGCTGATGTGGCCGAGCAGGCGACCTTGCGTGGTGTAATCAATGCCGCGACCATAGCAGAGTTCATCAATTTTTCCGATGTCGTGCAGGACGATGCCGGTAAGAAGCAGATCGGCGTCCAATTCGGGATAATGCTCCGCGATCGTGCGTCCCAGACCGATCAGGCTCACGATGTGCTCGAGTAAGCCACCGATGAAAGCGTGGTGCATGGTCATGGCCGCGGGAGCGCTCTTCAGCTTGGGCGCGATGGCCGGGTCGTCAACAACACTCACCAGCAGCCGTTTGAGCCAGGGATTTTTCATTCCGGCCACGGCGGAGCGCAAGCCGGCGTAAAGCGTCTCGACATTATATTTCGTATGCGCCAGAAAATCGGAGAGGTCGTAATCACGCTCGACCGCCGGAATGATCTGTTCCAGGGTCAATTCCTTCTGGCCGTTGAAAAGTTTCACGCGGCCGCGCACCTGCACTACATCGTCGCGCTCGAAAGTGACGGCTATCACGGCAAAGTTGTCCCACATTTTCGCGGAAATTCTGCCGGTGCGGTCCACCAGATCGAGCTCAAGCCAGGATTTTCCGGAGCGAGACGAAGTGCGAATTTCCTTTTCGCGCACGAGGAAGAGCGACGCGACCCCTTGCCCGTCCTGCAGATCACAAATGTAGTGTGTCTTCACTGGCCGTTAACTTTTGGTTTCACCATTTTCTTCTTCTTTTTTGCGTCTGCGGCGTCGGGCGTGGGCGCCACTTCCTGGATCACGCTTGCGCCGGCAACCGCTGCGCTATCCGTGTAACCCGGTTTCACCATTACGTAGCTCTGTTCCCGCAATTGCCCGAGGTAATCGCGCATCGTGGGCTGCATTTTTTGCGCGTAAATACGGTTCATAATTTCGTTTTCCACTTTATCCTGCGGCTGCAAGCCGGCCTCATAATGGGCTTCTACTTTGAGAATTTCAAAGCCTGTTTTCGTCTGGATCACAGGGGTCATCTGCCCTTTATCCATTTTGAAGACAGCCTCTTCGAGCTGTTTATCAAGTTGGCCGCGCTCAAAAGTTCCCAAGAGTCCGCCATCCTTCGCCGTGCTGCCCTCGGAAAAATGTTTTGCGATTTCGTTGAAGTCCTCACCTTTTACCACGCGGTTGCGCAGGTCGTCCGCCTTCTTCTCCACGGAGGATATTTCCTCCGGGCTTTTGCCTTCCGTACTCAGGAAGATCTCGTAGAGCACCACCTGCTCGGGACGGACGAAATCCTTCTGGTGCTCGTCGTAATATTTTTTCACGTCCTCGCTGGGAATATTGATGTGCGATCCAACCTCTCGGCGAATCACTTCCTGAGTGAGGAGATTGTTGCGAATCTGCGTCTTCAAATCCTCCCAGCTCAAGCCTTGTTTCGCTATTTCTTTCTCCATGTCTTCCATGCTGGCGAGGTTGTTCTGCCTGCGAATCTCATCGAGCCGTTTGACCAGATCGGTATCCACGCTGATGCCCATGTCTTTTGCGCGCTCGACGAGAAGAGCTTGGTCGATCAAATCGCGCAGCAAATCCTTCTGCTTCTCTTTGTACAACTCTTCCATCTTGTCCTGAGCACATCCCTGGCAATCGTGACCGATTTCTTCATGCAGCGATTGATCCGCCTTCTGCACGTCCGAAAGCGTGATCGCGTCGTTGTTCACACGCGCGACGATTTCTTCGATGACAGTTCCCTTCGCTTGGGCGCGGACATCCGAGGGCATGGCTAGCGCGATCCCGGCCAAGCCGATGGCAACAGTCAAAAAGTAAGACAAAGAAGCGTTACAATTTTTCATAGGATTCTCTCGAAGTTGAATTTTAGCTCTACGCTTGTAGTTGTAGCAATACGTTTCTCGTGGCTCCCGTCGGGCCACCCTTTTCGCCCTTCCACTCAAACCATAAGACGCCCGAGGGATCGAGCCGCATACCCTTGCGCTTGCGTATCAGTTTCACCAGCTTCTCCGGGCCCAAAGGCGTGTCTTCGTAAAATTTGATGGCAACTTGATCGCCGCGATGATCGACCGAAGCGACCAGCAATTTTTCAGCCAGCGCTTTCAGCACGGCATAATCGAGAAGATTTTCGACCGACGGCGGAGGAGGGCCGAAGCGGTCGTCCAATTCTCGCCGAACTTCTTCGCGTTCGTCGTCGGACGTGACGCTCGCGATGCGCTTATATATCCGCAGGCGCAGATTCTCACTCTCGATGTACTCAGGTGGGATGCGGATTTCCTGTCCAAGGTTGAGTGTGGCGCGGCGTTCGAGCGCAACCGCTTCGCCCTTTCGCTCCGCGACGGCGCGTTCCATCATCTGGCAATACATATCAAAGCCGACGGCCTCGATGTGCCCGTGTTGTTCGCGGCCAAGCAAATTTCCGGCGCCTCGCAATTCGAGATCGAGAGCGGCGATGCGGAAGCCCGCGCCCAGGTCGCTGAATTCTTTCAGCGCGGCCAGGCGCTGCCGGGCGATGGAGGTGAGCGACTTTTCCGTCGGGACGAGAAGATACACGTACGCTCGCTGATTCGAACGGCCTACGCGCCCACGAAGTTGATACAGCTCGGAGAGGCCGAAACAGTCGGCGCGGTCGATCACGATTGTGTTGGCGCGCGGAATGTCCAGGCCATTCTCGATGATAGTGGTGGACACGAGGACGTCTGCTTCGTCGCGCACAAATTTAAGCATCACTTTTTCCAGTTCTGTCTCGCGCATCTGGCCGTGCCCGACCACCACGCGCGCCTTCGGAACCAGCCGCTTCACCAGCGCCGCAAGCGTGGCAATGGATTCCACGCGATTGTGAACGAAAAATACCTGGCCGTCCCGCGCGAGCTCTTCTTCGACCACGTGTTGAATCAGAGTCTCGCTAAACGGTGCGACCGTAGTTTGGATCGCGAGGCGATCTTTGGGAGGCGTTTCGATCACGCTCATATCGCGCAAACCAACCAGAGACATGTGCAGCGTGCGCGGAATGGGTGTGGCCGACATGGTCAGCACGTCCACATTCTTGCGCATCTCCTTCAGCCGCTCTTTGTGCGCCACTCCGAAGCGCTGCTCTTCGTCCACGACCAGCAGGCCTAGGTCCTGGAATTTCACGTCCTTGGAAAGCAGGCGATGCGTCCCAATCAGGATGTCAACTTTCCCAGCTTCCATATCTTCGAGAACCTTCTTCTGCTCCTTCTCCGTGCGGAAGCGGCTGAGCATTTCGACGCGGACAGGAAAAGCTGAAAAGCGGCGTTTGAATGTTTGAAAATGCTGGAAAGCGAGAACGGTGGTCGGTGCCAGCACGGCAACCTGTTTTGAATCCGCGATGGCTTTGAATGCGGCGCGCATGGCGATTTCGGTCTTGCCGTAGCCCACGTCGCCGCAGAGCAAGCGATCCATCGGCAGCGGCGATTCCATATCGCGCTTTACGTCTTCAATGGCCCGCAGTTGGTCCGGCGTTTCGTCGAACTCGAATGCGTCTTCAAATTCCCGCGTCCAATTCGTGTCGGCTGGAAACGCGTGGCCCGGCGCGGTTTTTCGTTCGGCATAAAGTTTAAGAAGCTGATCCGCCATGTCGGTGACGGATTTGCGCACGCGCGTCTTGCGCGCTTCCCAAATGGTAGTGCCCAGGCGGTCGAGCACAGGCTCAACACCGCCTAGCGACTGATATTTCTGAACCAGATCGAGCCGGGCAAGGGGAACGTAAAGCTTTGCATCTGCGGCGTAGCGCAACAGCATGAATTCGCCCGTGGCGCCTTCGACCGCGACCTGGCGCAGTCCTTCAAATTGGCCGATACCGTGATCGATGTGCACCACATAATCGCCCGGCTTCAGATCCGAGAAATCGCTGAAGAAACTCGCAGTCTTCGGCCGCGATCTCGAACGCTGCTGCGAAGCGGGCGCGAGGGTCTCGAAGAGGTCTGCGTTGCCATATAGAGCTAGTTTCGCGTCCACGAACACCACGCCGTCTTCCAGGGGAGCTTTGATCAGCACCATAGACGGACCTGCGGCTCCGGAACCTTCTTCCGCAAGCCGCGTCACCGTGGTGTTTTCTTCGAGTTCGCCCATGCGATACGGCAACTCGAACTCGTGGCAGATGTCGGCAAAACGCTCAAGTTCGCCTGTGCTGGCGGCCGAAACAAGAACGTGTTCGCCTGCGGTGATGCGGCCGCGAACTTCGGCCACAAAAGAGGCTACGTCACCGTGATACCGCGTAGTGGGCTGCGTGTGAAGCGTGCGGTCTGACGCACTGCCTTCCCGTGCGAGACCCAGGTGTTCGATGGCAAGACGGGGCAGGCGCTGCATCGCGTGCGACCAGTCCTCGTCGTTGAAAAGATAAGCGCTGGGCGGCTCCGCGAGCGGGTCGTCGCTTTCGTCAAACGATTCCTGGAGCTGCGTGCGATATTTCTCCAGGCAGTCCGCGAGAAGCGACGGCTCGTCTTCAATCACAAGCGGGTCGGGACCGAGATCGAGAATTGTTGATTTGCGCTCCTCGTGCAAAACCTCTCGAAACTCCCAGCCGGGATAAAAACCTTCAGGCGGAGAATCGTCTTCACGGTTGGTGGCGGAAGGCACACGCAACCGGTCGAGGACTTCGCGATGGCGCGGGAATTCCGTGAGCGGCATAAGCGCGGCGCGTTCCACTGGATTTGTTGAACGCTGCGTGTTGGGATCAAAGGCGCGGATCGATTCGATGGTGTCGCCTAGTAACTCCACGCGAATCGGCTGCGGCGATTCGGGCGAAAAAATATCAATGATTCCGCCGCGGACGGCATACTGCCCCGGCATCTCGCAAGTAACTTGTTTGTCGTAGCCGGCGCTGGAAAGAAACGTCAGGAGCGCTTCGTGCGCAATGGATTGGTCACGCGCAATCGTGAGCGCAAGCTCTCCGTAAAATTCCGGCTCGCGCAGGCGCCAGACAGCCGCTTGGATGGGCACGATCAAAAGATCGGCTTCGCCGAGAGCGAATCTCCAAAGCGCAACGGCGCGGTCTTCCGAAATTTCGGCGTGCGGTGAACGTGATTCGTAAGGCAACACGTCGTAAGCGGGTAAAAGCGCGACGCGACGACCGGGCTTGCCTGTTATCGCGCGGTAAAACCAGCGGATCGGCTCGACGAGCATTTCGGCGCGCTGATTGGACTCCACAATCAAGATCGTCGGCCGGCCAAGCTGAGCAGTGGCCACCGCGCTGATAAAAGCTTTTGCCGGATCGGTGAGGCCCGCAAGGCGCACTTCGCCCGCGCTGCGCCGGAGCGCGTCGAGTGTTTCCTCAATTTCGGGCCGACGCGCGACCCGACTGAGAAGCTCAGAAACCAGAGAGAGAATCATGCGCGAAGTTGTTTGATGCGTTCGATCAAGCGCGAGGTTGAATGGCCGGGCTCGGGCGGAATCTGGATCACTTTGACGCCGGCTGCGCGTGCCGCCTCGTTTTCTGCCACGGTGTTTCTACTCGCGCCTGAGGCTTGGCCTTGCACCACCATGTCAGGCAAGAGTTGCGCTATAAATTCTTTCTCCGCCTGCTCATCGCTCAGTACCACCGCAAAATCAACGGCAGCTAACGCGGCAAGAATTTCAGCGCGCTCTGAAGCGGGAGTGACGGGGCGGATCGGGCCCTTTTCTTCACGCGCACGAGCATCGCTCTGAACGCCAACCACTAAAATTTCGCCGAATGCCCGCGCCTGCTCCAGCAAGCGGACATGCCCGGGATGCAGCAAGTCAAAAACACCCATAGCGCAGACGACACGCTTTCCATTGCGTTTCCATTCGCGACGTTGGAGAATCAGCTCACTTTGCGAAACGACCGCCAATTTCATCCCCCACTCTTCGGACCGGCAGAGAGCGCCGAACAGTTAATTCTATCATGCGCTCCGAAATCGCCCTCGGGCGCGCGCCGAACACTACAAAATGAATATTTCTAGATCAAGGTGGTGGGAGATCGCCTTCGCTGTCGTGGGAATCATTTGCCTGATCCTCGGGACGAAATGGATTCGCAGCGGCGAGTTGCCGCAGCAGCGAATTGTGATAGACGCGGGGGGCTGCCACACGCCTGCCACGATACTGAATCCGCGCATCACCAACGAGCCGCCCGGCACGGTGATCTTGCTGCACGGATTAGCGGCTAACCGGCAAATCATGATGTATCTGGCTTCGGAGTTTGCAGGACACGGCTTACAGGTCTACGCGCTCGATTTTCCCGGACACGGCGACAGCACGGATCCTTTTTCGTTTGCGAAATCGGCGGACTGCGCTGCGGCGGCGGTGGAATCGTTGAGCAAAAGCGGCCGGATCGACACGACCAAAACGGTTCTCGTCGGCCATTCGATGGGCGGTGCGATTGCTATCGGAATGGCGGATCGTGTCCCGGTAGCTGCTACGATCGCAATTTCTCCGGCTCCCATGACTCTGCCAAAACGCATTCCGTCAAATCTTCTGGTCTTCAGCGGACAATACGAACTGGGCGTCCTGCATCGAGCCGCGGAGGCGCTCTTACAAGCGGCTGGAGGAAATCGGGATTCTCCTGAAGATTTTGCGCAGAAGCGCGCGTTCGATTTGCGGTATGTCGCGCGAGCGACGCACACGAGCCTGATTACGGACCGAAACGTCGCGCATCAGTCTGAGCGGTGGATTATGCAGGCGCTGTTTCCGGAGATTGCGCCCGAGACGCTGGCGCTGAATCTTGATTTGGCCCCCTACGCAACGGCAGACCGCGGTCGTCATCGTTTAGCAGGAGCGATCCTGGGGCTTGTCGGTATTCTGATTTTGTTTCCCTTCTGCGCCACACTTGTAACTTCGATTTCCAGTCGGCCACATGCAGGGCCGGACGGAACACGACCGCCGTACGCTCTTTCGCTGGTGGAAACAGCGGTCGCGGCGCTGGCAGGAGTTCTGTTGCTCGTTCTAGGAGTGCCGCTGAAGTTTCTGCATGTGTACACCGCGGATTACTTGTTGTCGCTTCTGCTGATCGTCGGCGTGGTCCTGCTCATTCTTAATCGCATATACATCAAGGAAGTCTGGCCGCCAAATGTTTCGAGCTTCGTTGTCGCTGTCATTCTCGGATTTGGGGTTTTTCTGGCCATCGGTGGATGGCTGAATTGGCAACTCGACGACGCTTGGCTCAACGCGCCGCGCTGGCTGCGTTTCGCCGGGGCCCTGCCGATCGCATATGTTTTTTGCAGCGCAGAGGAACTGGTTCTCGGACCCGTGTACAGTGGGAGGCGCCGCGCGCTGCGATTCGGAGTATTCCTGCTACTGCGTCTCGAAATCTTTCTTGCGTGCCTGCTCGCGTACTACAAACTCATGAGCGGGCAGGTGCTGATTCCGTTGCTGGTTGTTTTTCTCGCGGCGTTTTCGATTCTGCAGAGGCTCGCTGCCGATAGAGTCCGCAAGCGCAGCGGCTCGGCCACGGCGGCGATATTGTTTAGTGCTATACTCGCCGCGTGGTTCGTTGCTGCTGTTTTTCCGCTGACCTGATTGGGACATAATGAAGGGGTCATGAAAGAAATTGCCATCGTCGGCGGAGGGCCCGCGGGCGCGCTATGCGGCGAACGGCTGGCGAGCGCCGGCTTTAAAGTTACGATCTTCGATGAACGGCTCGCCTGGGAAAAGCCTTGCGGCGGCGGGTTAACGTACAAAGCCATCGAAGAGTATCCCTTCCTTCTGGACTCACCTCATCCCAAGAAAATTATACGGACCGCCGAGCTGATCTCCAGCCGAGGGCATCGCGCAAGATTTGAAATGAACCGGCCCATCGTAATTTACGCGCGAAAAGTTCTGAACGGCCTCCTGCTCGACCGCGCTGTAGCGGCAGGTTGCAGCACGATCTGTGCGCGGGTTACCAGTGTAAACACGAATGCCAAGCAGGTCCGCCTGACGGCTGGAGGCGAAGAGCAGGTTTCCGATTTCGTGGTGCTCGCCGCGGGCGCTCGCAATCAACTGCTGGCGGACTCCACAGCGCTTGGAGCGCAAGACCTGGAGATGACGCTTGGCTATTTTGTCCCCACCGAAGAGGACATTCTTAAAGTGAAATTCCTGAAGGAATTCGAAGGATACTTGTGGTCTTTCCCTCGCGCCGACCACTTGTCCGTGGGGATTTGCGCGCGCATGGGGCAAGCCACCAGCCAGCAGTTGCGGCGTCACCTCGATGCCTTCGTCCTAGAAGAAAAAATTCCAACAGCCGGAGCGCAGTTGTACAGCCACGTGCTGCCTTCTCCGCAGGCCAAGACGATTAGAGGCCGGCGAATTGTGGGAAGAAACTGGGCGATGGCGGGCGACGCCGCCGCCACGGTGGACCCCATTACCGGCGAAGGTCTTTACTACGCATTGCGCTCAGGAGATTTGCTGGCACAAGCTCTAGCAGCGGGCGTTCCCGAGGAATATCCCGAAAAGCTTCGTGCGGCATTTTCCGCGGACCTGGAATTTGCGGCTAACATCGCGAAGAAAGTTTTTCGTGGAAATTTCGTGGGCGGTGCCATCACTACGCGCATGGTGCAGCTGTTGAACTATTCGCCTGCGTTCCGCGATCTCGTGCGCGACGTCTTCAGCGGTTCGCAGAACTATCGCACGCTGAAGCGCCGCCTGTGGAATCAACTCGGAATCACAATTGCAGAATTCGCGCACAGCCTCCTGGACCCGCGCAGAATCGCGGTAGGGGCAACTCCAGCAAGCGAAAATGAATCTTCGCAATGACGTCTGACGGCCGGCGGGACCCCAAATCCGAACCAGAGCGGCCACGTATCGGACTTGAAAGCTCAGTAGAAAAAGTAATCCCTCCCGAATGGACGCTCGCTGCTTTCGATCCCCGGCTGCCTGCCGTGCTTTCTACTCCCGCGATGATTGGCATGATGGAAATTGCCGCGTCACAAGCGGTGCAGCCGGAGTTGCCGCCCGGCGCGATTACCGTCGGTACCCGCATCGAAGTGGATCATCTGAAGGCCGTGCCCGGAGGCACCACTGTGCGGGCGACCGCGCGTCTGGTGAAGCACGAGGGCCGATTCCTGGTATTCGATGTCGAGGCGCGCTCAGGAGAGCATGTGCTGGGACGCGGAAAGGTTTTCCGGGCAATCGTGGAACCGAAAAAATTTACCACTCAGGCCCACGAGCGCGGTAGTGTCAAGTGATAGCCAGTTCGTCGCTACTGAATTGCAGAGCTGCCATAGCTATTTGAAAGGCCCGCATGGCGGCTGTGTGTCAGTTTCCGATTAGCGCGTTAATCAGGACTTACCCGCGATTGGTGCAGTAAATTCCCATTTGGCTGATGCAAGTTGCCCTACGGCTTTACGACTATGCGGAGACGATTGCTGGACAATTCCGGGTGATCTCTCGTCCAAATGGGTAGCGTAGTGTAGTGCTCCCCTCTAAAACTGGACACCTCAGTTAGGTAAGATCAGGGCCTCCAAACAGGAGGCAACATGGGCAGGAAACCACGCGTAGATCGATCCCCGGAAGAGAAGTGGCAGATCGTGCAGGAAGGCATCAAGAGCGGGAACGTCTCGGAGACGTGTCGGCGTCACGGGATCGCTCCGAATCTGTTCTATCGCTGGAAGGATGAAGCGGAACAGGGAGCGAAGGCAGCGCTTGGGGGGAGAAGCGCTGCCGCGGCGGAAACCGAGAAGGACCATCGCATCCGGCAGTTGGAACGAACGCTGGGGCGGAAGTCGCTGGAGATCGAAATCCTAAAAAACGTCGTGGGGGAGTGAGCTGTGGTGCGGTTCACTCCCAGGCGCGAGAGATGGTGACGCAGGGCTTACACGGCCACGCTGGTGGCAGCGACTCTGGCCATCAGCCGGTCGAGCTTGTACTACCAGAAGCGGCCGCGAGGCAGCCGAGCTGACCGAACCTACGATGAGCAGATCGTCGTGGCGTGCGGAGAGAAGCTGGCGTACGGCTATCGGCGAGTGGCGTGGTGGCTGCAGCGGAAGAAAGGGCTGCCGCGTGAATCGCAAGCGGGTGTTACGGGTGATGCGCGAACGTGGGTTGCTGGTGCGCTCGCGTCGTCTGCGGGCACGACGGAAGAAAGAGTGGGGCCGCGTGGAAGCCAGCCGAGCCGAATCAGATCTGGCAGTCGGACATGACCAAGATCTGGGCGGGGCCTGCCGTGGGCTGGGCGTATCTGGTGTGCGTGATCGACTGCTGCACGCGGGAGATCGTGGGATGGAATCTCTCGCATCGCTGCCGGACCGAAGACGCGCTGGCAGCGGTCGAGCAGGCCGTGCTGAATCGGCTTCCCGCAGGAAGCCGCGAGGCGAACTTGACGCTGACGACCGACAACGGGACGCAGTTCACTTCTTCGCGGTTCCTGGAAACGCTGGGACGGCTCGGCATCACCCATCGGCGGACGGCGTATCATCACCCGGAAGGCAACAGCTACATCGAACGGTTCCATCGCAGCTTGAAGGAAGAGGAAGTCTGGACGGCGGAGTATCGGAGCTTGGAAGAAGCGCGAGCATCGATCGCTCGTTGGATCGAGGAGTACAATCACGACCGGCCTCACCGCGGAGTCGGAAATCGCACTCCGCACGAGGCCTTCTTGGCTTTCGCAGGTGTACTAAAAAACGAGGCCCTGACTGTCTAAATTAGTGGGGAGCACTACAGGATTGATGAGTATCAAATACCTAAAACCGTTTCGTGTGTTTCAGTAGGTTACTTAGTTGCGGAGACTAAGGAAGCATTTGCAATCGCTCCGAATCTTGGAGACATTTCGTGCGAGCGAATTCAGGCGAGCGGAATTATACGAGTGCCGCGAAGTTCGGTGCGTCTGATAATCGAACTCTGATTGTTAGAGTCTATCTTGTTTTTTTCCGTGTAATGTGGCGCTCGACGGAAGCCGCAAGTTCTTGAACTTGCTTTGGACTTAGGTTACTCGGCGTTTTCATTCCGACTCCGGCAAGATGCTTAATTCTTGGAGAAGTGAGCGGAGCCGGATTCTTTGGCGGAGTTAGTTTCTTTCCCATGTTATCCCTCCCTATACGTTCGAGAGTATACACCCCAAATTAAGGTGACGAAGGTTTAGGGAAAGAACGAAAGGCAGCCGCTTCTATTTGAAATTTGGTAGCGCGTATGGGAGTCTTCCGGCTTAAATAATTTTGGTGCCCGAAGAGGGAGTCGAACCCCCATGACCGTGAGGTCGGGAGATTTTGAGTCTCCTGTGTCTGCCAATTCCACCATTCGGGCCTAGCCTTCAATCGTCGCCGCTGTTGCTTGACGCTCTGCTTTGCTCTTTTGAATGTATCTACTGAATACATCAGCCGTCAAGTGGGTCCCGGCATCAGCAGCACCGATATGTTTATTGTGCATTCCGGTTATAGCGGAGCGTCGGAGATCGTGGATCGTGACACTGCCACCTTTCCCGCTACCGCCTGTCATGCCTTCGGTCTGCTTAGCCCACTCACCACGGTAATCGCGCACTGGCTTCCCCTTTCGGGTAAATAATGCGTCGGTAGGCTTGCGGCCTTCAGTTAGCTTGGCGAGCATTTTAAATATTTCGCCATTCGGAACGATGTCCACAACGCGTTCGGTCTTGTTCTTCGTCGTGAAGGCGGGCAATGTAAACGTCGATTCTTTTGCATCGAAGTAGCCAACCTTCCCGTTGAGTAGTTCACTCTTACGGAAACCAAATTTGAAAGTCATCGTAAGGATGGCCCGCAGCCAGAATAGGTTCGAGTCGTCCAATCTCTTTACAAGAGTATTGTAGTCGTCCTGGCTGAGACGCCCCTTGCGCACAAAAGATCGCTCCGACAACTTTTTCGGGAACTTGGGGCGACGGTCAGCAGGGATTTTTTCCGAGTTGAATTCAAATACCTGGTGCAGGACGCCGCGTTCTCGATTCCTGCTGCAGACGCTCATACCTTCTTTCATACGACGGTTGAGGTACTCCACAATCTTGTCGGTGGTGACTTGAGTGGCGAGCAGTTTACCGAAGACAGGCGCGAGATGTGCCCAGCGTGATTTGTAATCCTCGATGGTTCGGGGTTTGTTATCGGTCTCCACTTTCATCATCCAAGCGTCATACATTGATTGGACAGTGATAGGCTCGAAAGTCTTTGGAAGCTCGCCACTGTGAATCTCTTCGATTCGCTTGTTTAGCTTAATCAGTGCCGTTCCACGATCCGGAGTTTCTAGGGACTCACGATATCGTTGGCCCTTCCAGTGTAGCTCCATCCAGAAAATATTTCCGCGCATGAAAAGAGAACCTTGGCCCTTGATCCGGTCGCGCTTCTTGCGCCCGGTTTTGGCCTTCGGCATAACCGACAGCTTGCGTGCTGTGCTGTCTTTACTCATACACACTCCCGCCGTTTCGTTGACTTCGAGGGTTTGTTGCAGGACACTCACTTTATCCATGTCTGAAGCTCCTTTTCAGATTTGGCTAGGAGCCGTTCGATGTTTGCGCATCGGGCGGTTCCGACTTACAAGCCATATTATAGCAAAAAGTCCGGCGCGTTGTCAAGTATTCATTTTAAAGGGGTTTTGAACGGCCCAGATGAACCCACAATTTCAGGTTTTGGGATGTGAACATGAAGAATCACCAATTAGAATGGGCCTTGCAGAAAGTCGCGCATCAGACTCAAAATCCGGTGGCCGCAAGGCCGTGTGGGTTCGATTCCCTCCTCGAGCACCATCCTTCGATTTCCGCAGCGAATTCTCGCTACCCTCATGCGTCCGTATCTCTTTCTGCCACATCGCGAGTCCCAGGCAAGGGTTACTCCGGCGATACCCGCGCTGCGGTTTTTCCCATCTCTGCTCAAATTTAGACAATAGTAAGCAGGCTCGAACTGAGCGGGCGTACGCGAATGGGGGGGCGCACTCCAATGGCACAGCCGGAGCACCGAAGGAGCGAACGTGTTTTAGCGGACCTTGCTGTGGAGATCCGCGGGGAATCTGAGGATCACAGGCCGTTTCAAGAAGAGACTTTTACCGTGACAGTGAGCGCGCATGGGGCGCTCGTGATGTTGGGAACGAAAGTTGCCATAGGCCAGAAAGTGACGCTACTGAATCCCAAAACTTGGGACGAGCGAGAAGGCAGAGTTTCCTTCATGGGGCGCGAACACGCCGGCCTGGCGCAAGTAGCCATCGAGTTCCTGAAACCAGCGCCGGAATTTTGGCCCATCAGTTCCCCACCGTCTGGATGGAAAATTTCCTAGCGACAAGAAGTTTTTCGATTCGAGATTTTGGCGCCGCAGCGGTCAGTTTTGCCCGCGTATTATGCGAATTGCCTCCGGCAGCGCCGAAGCGCCCGCGTTAGACGTGGATTCGACCTCGGAGTTTTGTCCGTCCTTCGATTCGGTGCCGCCTTCTCCTGGAGCGAGAAACAAATTGGATTCCACACCATGTTGCTTGGTATAGAGATCGTAGTAGCGGCCACCCTTGGCGTAGAGCGACGCGTGCGTGCCGCGCTCGACGATTCGCCCGGCCTCCAGCACCAGGATTTGATCGCTGCGTCGCACGGTGGATAGCCGGTGCGCGATAACGAAAGTAGTGCGGCCACGCATCAAGTAGCGCAGCCCTTCCTGAATGAAGGCCTCCGACTCGGAATCCAGGCTGGAGGTGGCCTCGTCCAGAATCAGAATGCGCGGATCGGCCAATATTGCGCGAGCAATTGAAACCCGCTGCCGCTGGCCTCCCGAAAGTTTCACGCCGCGCTCGCCTACGATCGTGTCGTACTTTTTCTCAAACGTCTCGGCAAACTCATCCACGCGCGCAATGTGGCAGGCTGCGAGAATCTCCTCTTCGCTGGAATCGGGGCGCGAGAAAGCGACGTTTTCGCGAATGGTCCCGTCGAATAAGAATGTTTCCTGCAACACCACTCCTAATTGCGAGCGGTAGGAATCAAGACGCACGAGCGAGAGATCATGTCCATCGACGAGTATGCGGCCGCTGGTAGGCACATAGAACGCAGCGATCAGCCCGATAACCGTGGATTTGCCCGCTCCGGACGGGCCCACCAATGCCGTCACGGTTCCCGGTTCTGATTCAAAGCTGACATCGTGCAGCACAGGTTTTCCGGTATCGTACGAAAAACCGACATTCTCGAATATCACCTGCCCGGTAATGCGGCCCAGCCGCTCCATGCGATTCGGACTTTCATCCTCGAGATTTTCGTTCAGAACTTCCCGCGTGCGTTCGAGGCCGGCCAGGGCCTCGGTGATCTGCGGGCCAATCCCTACGATTTGAAACACCGGCGCAACGAGCAAGCCGAGGAAAATTGTGTATTCGAGAAAAACGCCGAGCGTCATGGTGCCGGCCAGAATATGCCGCGCTCCGAGGAACATAATAGCCGCGCTGACGATACCCATCAGGCTGGTGGCGGAAAGGCTCATCAACGATGTCGCAGTGAGAGTCTTCAAAACGTTATCGAGCAGCCTTTGAACTCCGCCCGCGAAGACTTTTTCCTCGCGCGCTTCCGCGTGATAACCCTTCACCACGCGAACGCCGCCTAGAGATTCCGTGAGCCTGCCGGTAACTTCTGCATTGATCTTCGGCCTCGCGCGAAAGATAGGCCGAATCGTCTTGAACGCGCGGTTCAGTCCCAAAGCAAAAACCAAGAGAACGGCAAACGCCACGGCGGTCATGCTGGGGCTGATCCGCAGGAGGACGACCATCGCAAAAACCGCAGTCAAAATTCCCCCGGCAAACTCAATAAGCCCGGTGCCGATGAGGTTGCGCACGCCTTCGACGTCGCTCATGATGCGCGACACCAGGACGCCGGTTTTATTTGCGTCGTAGAACGACACGGGCAAGCGCCCAACATGCGCCTGAACCTTGACGCGAAGTTCCGTAATCATCCGCTGCGAGGATTTCGAAAGGAGCTGCGTCAGCGCATAGGATGTGAGGCCTTGAACGATTGTCGCTGCGACCACGGCGATCACGATCGGCAATAAGAGGTTTATTTGTTTTTTGGTAATGACGTCGTCCACCAGGTATTTTGTGGAAGCAGGGAGGATTAACCCGGACGAGCGGTTGATAATCATCAATACGAAGCCCAGCGCGAGAATTGTCCGCCTTGGTTTTAGGAGGGCCAGGACGTCGGGCAGGAGTTTCCAGTCGAACTTCGGCTTCGCGGATTTGCCGGCTGCGCCAGGCTTATTTTCAGAGGCCATAGAATTTGGAAATTACTGAGCTAGTGCTTAGATGCTGAGCTTCACTGGAAGACTCTACCTTGCTCAGCCGCCCGGTCAATAGAACACCGTAAACTTCCGAGATAATCCGCCCGGCAAAAGCCGCGCGTTGTCCGCAACATTTGGTAGTGATAGACTTTTCGGATGCCAACCAAAAAGAAGGCCCGCAAGAAGACGACTTCCAAGAAAAGGACTCCGAAAAAGGTCCTAAAGAAAAAGGCCAAGGCCAAAAAACCGGATCGCAAGAAAAAGTCTATCCGCGCGGAAAGCTCCGTGCGCCGCAATGTTGGGGAACCTGCCGGCCGCACCAGCGAAGTGAATTCCGGCATGTATCGCCAAGGGCGCCGCGGTCTGGGGCCCAATGCCGGCGGACAATCCGGTGATATTCAAGGTTTGCCAAGGAAAGAAGACGTGGATTCCGAGAGCGTGGAAGAATTGGCGGAAGAGGGACAAGCCTTTGAGGCTGAAGTCGTGAGCGGAGTCGAGAATGCTCCGGACGCCGATCAAGGCGAAGTCAGGACCCACGAAGTCCCGGAAGACGACGTTCCGGACGAATACCGTGGACAAGCGCGAGAACGACTGACATTCTTCCCGGCCCGTCGGAGTCTGGACTTTCAACCCGAAAATAGTGGCGGAGACTGCGGCTTAATTTGCCGCAGCCCCTGCCGAGACAGTGTTGCTTTCGAATTCCTCTTTCGATGAAGCCTGCTTGCCGCGTTCGATCTCGATGCGGCCCTTGAAAAAGGCGCCGTCCTCGATGCTGATGCGGGCGGTAATCACGTCGCCGGTCACTGAGCCATCTTTCTTGATCTCCACGCGGTCGCTGGCGCGGAGGTTGCCGTGGACCTTGCCATACACCACCACTTCGCGCGCGATCACTTCCGAATTCAAATGCCCGGTGCGTCCCACGGTGAGGCGCTGGCCCTGAAGTGCAATAGGACCCTCGACCTTTCCGTCAACCTGCAAATCTTCTTCGCCCGAGATCTTGCCCTTGACCTCGATGCTTTCGCCAAGGCAGGCCACATTGCGCGCGGTCGGCGCGCTCTGCCGGGCAGGATAATTAGTGCCCGCAGATGCGGCTTGCGATGCCGGAGATAATGGCGTTGAAGGCGCCGGAGAATAACCTGGAGCTTCGCTTTGGGGCTGCTTGGTCCACATAATTTCGATCCTCCTTCGATTTCGTTGCGACGCGGAATCGGTCCCGGAGGACCAATGTAGATACACTGTAGGCGCGTGCTGCAAATCAAGGCAACGTCGAAAAGGTTCAGGCTTGCTTACTCCGGAAACTGACCGTCCGTACAGGTCGGAGAACGCGAGTGCCTCGTCGGCTTTAGAAGGTTTTGCCGGACTAGGAAGAAAAACTGTCGAGCGCGGTGCGCTCATCGGGGAAGTCCGTGAATATACGGTGCAGGTTGGTCAAGCGCAATACTTCAGACGCGCGCGGGTTCAGATCCACAGCTCGCAGTTCGGCTCCATTTCTCCTCGCGGTGTAAAGACTGCGCACGAGCTGCCCTATTCCCGAGCTGTCCAGGTAGGACACGTCGCGAAAGTTCAGCAATACCTTGGTGCGCCCTTCCCGGAAAATATCGACTAACAGTTCATGAACGGCTTCGCCTTCCACATTGGTAAAGCTTCCGCGCACATCGACAACCGTGACGTCTCCCAACTGCCGCGTGTTCGCACTGAAATTCAAACAGGCCTCCCTAGGCTAGGGGAATATATTTTACCGTATGGCGGTCAGGAATATGAAATGCGATATGAATGCGCACGACGGGTATATCGGCCAAAACGAAAAACCTGTGAGCGGGGTCGGGTGCAGCTACGCGGAAAGTTCCGCCAACCAGGAGTCCAGTATCTTCAGGTGCTCGGCTGGCACATCCATAAAAGCGACTCCCATTCCCATTCCGGGTTGAACGTATACGATTTTACCGGAAGTTTCGAAAACGCCTTGATCGCGGGAAATGTGTATCTCCAATTTGGTGCCTTCCGGTAAGTTGATAAGGGTGTCTACGTAACAACCTTTGCGGCTGAGTTCGGAAATGCGCCCTGCGATCTTCGTGTCGGTCTCGGGTTCTCGAAGGACTGCGGTGGCAATGAGCGTAAAACGTGGAACTTCACGCTTATTGGTGTACTGTCCGCCTCCACCGGCAGGATTCGATGGGGTGCCCGAAAAAAAGCCCATGAGATACTCTCCCGTTGAGTTTCAGATTGGCACATTCGCGAACCCGCAGCCATCTTTGCGATGGCATGTGACGCGTAAAATATACCTGAGCGCTTTGCACGACTAGATATGCCGCATTCGGCGCCGCGACTGGATTTTGCTTGGCATTGGAAGCAAGATATCGTGATCTGGTGAATTCCCGGAGCCACGCTCGGGACTTCCCAGATTATTAAATGAGTTGATTCACCGGGCAGATAGCTTTAGTCTCATTATCTTAGCTCTAACTACCTTGTCGATTCCCTATACCTAAAATTGGAAAAATTCATGAGGGCGCTCGCGCAACCGGGGGACCATCTTAGGGAGCTCCGAAACCGGCTCGGCGTTACTACTCGGGAGGTGGAGGAGCTTAGCCGTAAGATTGCCGAAGACCGGGGCAACGACGAGTTTTCCATCTCCAACGCGTGGCTCACCCAGCTCGAAAATAAGAATTCCGTTCCCAGTATCTACAAGCTGTTTAGTTTAAGCGTGATCTATCGTGCGAAATTCGTTGATTTGCTGAGCATATTTGGTGTTGAGCTCGAAGATAGCGTGCGGTATCACTCCAGTTTGCCGCTACACAACACCCATCTGGCTTCCATCGAAGTGGCGGATCGCGATAGAACGATTCGATTTCCGGTGCGCTTTGACCGCGGGTTCCACGTGGAGACAACCAGCTTGATTTCACGGATGGTGGAAGTATGGGGGGAAGTCCCGATTGCGCTGATTCAAAAGCTGGACGTGCGCAACTGTCAGTACGGATTCATCGGTATGGATGATCGCACGATGAATCCACTGCTACGCCCTGGCTCGTTCGTGCAAATCGATAGCCATAGGAAGCGCGTAGCGGCCGTGGGATGGCGTACGGAGCTGGACCGGCCGATCTACTTCGTAGAGCTGCGGGAAGGCTATGCGTGCTCCTGGTGCGAAATTCGCGGATCGAATTTAACACTGATTCCGCATCCGCTTTCGGGTTGCCCAACCAGGCAATTTGCGCATCCCGGAGAAGCGGAAATTATTGGACAGGTGACAGCTGTGGCGATGCGCCTAGTTTCTGCGGGGAACGGCCATCCTGATGTGCCTCCCAAATTGCCAGCGCGACCCTGACGTTCGCGCACAGAAACTCCGCGGCGAGGGGATCGGTCGCCGCCGGCACGGCCACACGGTAAGGCTGAAGACTCTTCCACGCCGCGATGAAATCGCACGCCGCAGCCTGTGTGGATTTGATGTAGCAATCCAGCTGGCGAACCAAATCCTCGACGGAAGAATCCAAAACCTGCCGGTACGATTCGCGGTGACAATGCGCTAGCGCCTCGCAGGCCACCTCATCGGAAAAGCGGGATGCCAGTCCATCGTGATAATACAGGCCGGTATTATAGTCGCGCGTGGACCCCAGGTAGATCATGCGTTCCAGGGGCACAGGCATATGCGAAAGCGTGCGGCGCCGGAGGTCATCGGCCGCCAATTCAACATCTGTTCGATTGATCGGAAGACTCATAAGTAATCACTTTCACCTAGGCGCGATGACGCGCCGGATCGTTTTCAGCCGGATCGATTCCCTTCACGTTGAGGAACGCGAGAGAATTCTCCGAGATCAAACACACTCTGCCGGCCGCAGCAGCCGCAGTTCGCACCATTCCCGGAGCGGCGTAGGGTCCTCGCAGATATAGCGCGATCTGAAGCAGGCGGCATGCCGTCAGAAGCCGGGCGAAATTCAGCGCCAGGCGGCTTTCCGTGGAAAAGCTCAACTGCGCATGCAATCGCGCGTGCCCTCTATGAAAACGCACCAAATCCAGGACCGCGCTGCGCACTCGGCGCACCCAGGCCAAGGCGATGTTCTTCCGGTCCTTAAGGAACAGAGATTGAACGTCCGGAGGCGCCGCCGAAAGCACGTATTCCAGATCCTCTCTGGCAAAAATCCTCTGCACCAGGTCGTTCGGCAATAAGCCAAACTGCAACGAATCCAGAGTCTGCCTCGCTTCCCGGAGTTGTTGCGCGCTGCCTTCTGCCGATGGCTTCACGCGCCGGGCGAAGAAATAAAGCGATACCGCCAAAGCCAAGCCGACGACCAGTGAGATGATGAGCTGAATCATGGCTGTGACGTCCTGTCCAAATGCTCCTGTATTGAACCCAGCCCCTGCCGTGTGCGCCCAGCCAGCCCTTGGTAATCAGTGTCTGGCGGTAGCGCAGGAACAACCGGAACCGGCGCGTAAGACCACAGCGCAATCGGCCCAGATTATTAGAGCCGCCACGTAAGAGGAAGGCTCGGTAATCTTCCAGATGGGGCTAAAACGAATGCCGATGAACAGGCGCAGAGTTAGCGTAATAATGCTCGTACCAACGTAAACTCCGAATCCCAAAATCATGCCCTTCATGTTTTTCCCGATTTCGATGCGATAGTATCCCGTCAGGAAAACAATCGTCAGCAATGCAATGGCCTCTGCTATCCGCAAATCCCTTGCCAGGTCAGCTGGATTCGCGGCTGGCTTCCAATGCGGGAAGAAAAAGGAATGTATGGCAAACACCAGAAACATAGATCCAAAGACCACAATGGCAGTCCACCGCGCAAAACGGTCGAGACTGATGTGCTGGGCGAATACGTGCCGGGATATTTCGACTATCACTCCGCAGCCCAGGACCATGGTGACGAGGTCCAAAGGCCAGTAAAGCGCGTTATATAACGGCTGTGACACGGCATAAAGGGCATAAAGAAAGACCGAGACGCCTAGCACGGAAGCAACATAGCTATAGAATAGCGAATATTTCCCGAACGATTTGCACTGAATGGCCCGCACTAGAATCACGAATTCAACCAAAATACCGGCCAGCCATATGACTTGGGACAGGGTTTTCATCCGGCTGCGTTAATCGCTAACACAAATAGCCGGGAGGAGAAGCCGGAAGTTCTCCTCCCGCTAATTGAGGCTTTAGGAAACCTCAAACCCCCACGGCGGGGGCTCCACCGGCGGTTGTGATCCATCAATATCCCAACCCGATCTTGTTACGCCTGAAGCCTGCGACACGGGAACGGCGACCAGCGCAATTGCGACGAGAAACAGCCAAGCGATCTTTTTTTTCATGAAATTCTCCTCGAGACGATTGGTCTTGGTTTCTGGACCTCGGCCACAGTAGTCGGGGAGATTTCGGTTCAGAGCGCGGGCGTGAATTTGCTCAGGATAAGAAGCAGAGAGGATTTACAACCATGCGGCGAGGCAGCTTGATTAAAACGCTGCCGCGGATGAAATCGTTCTTCACACAGCGGCACTTCCCTGCGAGCGGACAGCTGGGAATTATTCGTGGGCCTTCAGAATTCTGTAAATCAACGGTTACTTACCTGGAAACGCGGCGGAACATACGCATAGAATTCCCCTTCGGAAGTCTGCTATTAGTTTAATCAGGCGATTACTTTTCTAAATTAGATGACGAACACAAATGAGATCGCGCTAGACCCGGCTCTGACCGGCTCCGAATTGCGGCCGGAGCACATCCGCAAGAACTTGACGCACCTGGAACGCCGCGAACGTTGGCTGTGGTCAACTACCGTTGCGGTGATATTGCTACTGACGCTCGGCGTTGCGTCGTTCGCCTTTCCCGCTCTGCTCAGTCGCGAGCAAAGCACATACTCGTTCTATCTGAACCAGTCCGTGCGCGCGCTCGTCGGCCTGGTCCTGCTTTTCAGCGTGTATCTTATTTACCAGCGAAATCTAATTTCCAAGCTGCGCAACGAACTCACCGGCCAGATGAATTCGCTGGCTAAAGTAGAAAGTCTAGCGTCCGAGGTGTACAAGCTCGCCGCCCTCGATCAATTGACCGGACTCTATAACCGCCGCTCAGGGGAACAGCGCCTGGCCCAGGAAATCAGCCGCGCACAGCGGCACGGACGTCCACTTACCATCCTGCTAATGGATATCGACGGTCTGAAACTGATGAATGACACGCACGGTCACGCGGCCGGCGACACCGCGCTGAAAGGCTTTGCGGATCGCTTGCAGCGCGCAATACGCGGTTCGGATCTGGCCGTCCGCCTGGGCGGCGATGAATTTATGGCCCTGCTTCCGGAATGCCGGGCCGAAGAAGTGCGCCACGTGCTCGCGCGCATCGAAGGTTTCGAGTTCGATTGCAACGACCAGAAAATACGCCTCCACTTTTCGCGCGGCTGGACGGACTACAGATCAGGCGAATCGTCTCAAGAATTGCTGCTCCGCGCCGATAAGGAACTTTATGCCGACAAGCGCGCAGGCAAACAGGGGAACCGTGAAGTCCAACGGCCCGCGGTCCCTGAATCCGTCCTATAACCCAGGCTGTAAACTAAAAACGAGAAAATGGCCGAGTGCGTATATCTGTCGATCTGAACCTCCGGTTGGACTCGTGCGGTTCGGTTCGTTTCGTTTGGCGCACGTGGAATGTTCCTGACAGGAACACCATCTCTAAAAAGCTCTTGCGCCGGCATGGGGTGACTCGTAAGATACGCCCCAGTTATAGGAAGGTAACGATGCCAAAAGAAAAACCAAAAGTGAACATCGGTGAAGTAATTCGCTCTTATCGAAGCGACCGGGGCCTATCGCAAGGTGATATCGAGCGCCGCACAGGACTGCTCCGCTGCTATCTCTCGCGTGTCGAGAATGGACACACCGTTCCCTCGCTCGAAACGCTGGCAAAAATAGCGGAAGCGATGGAAATTTCCTTGGCCGATTTTTTCCCCGGCAGCGATACGCCACAAGACCGTGAGACCCGAAAAATGCTGGGAGAGCTATCGGAAGAGGAGATTCGTTTTCTGGCAGATATCAAGAAATACTCCACCACTCTTTCCGAAGACGACAAGAAGCTTGTCTTAGCCATGATCCGCAAGATGGCCACGATTATCCCTCCGGTCCGCAGCACAAAGTCTAATGGAGCTGTTGCCCGCCGCCCGGAGTACTAGCCCGCGAGTTGCCAGACCTCGGTGCCGCACCATCCCAGGCCGTCTCGCGGCCCACTGTGTTCGCCAAAGATTTGATGACAGCACAGGAGAGCACCTCCGCTACCCAACGACCCGTCTCTTCGCTACAATGGATGTGGGATGACACAGAAGCGCCACAAGACCGTCGGTGTCAAAGTCGGCAAAATCCAGGTTGGCGGAGGCGCGCCCGTAGTCGTGCAATCCATGACGAACACGGATACCGTTGACATCGCTTCCACCACCCAGCAGTGCTTCGAACTGGCTCAAGCGGGATCCGAGTTGGTTCGCATCACCGTCAATATCCCGGAAGCCGCTGCAGCAGTCCCGGAAATCAAGAAGCGCTTGCTCGACGCCGGCTGCGACGTTCCCTTGATTGGTGATTTTCACTACAACGGCCACGTGCTCTTGAAGAAATATCCCGATTGCGCAGCCGCACTCGATAAATACCGCATCAATCCCGGCAACGTAGGCCATGGCCAGCGGCGCGACGAGCAATTCTCGACCATCTGCAACGTAGCGCGCGAACACAACAAACCCGTGCGCATCGGCGTGAATGGCGGTTCGCTGAATCAGGAACTCGTCATGCGCAAGATGCAGGAGAATACCGATCGCGACCTCGGCAAGTCCTCTGAGGAAATCATCAACGAGTGCATGGTCCTTTCCGCTCTCCAATCCACGGAACTGGCCCTCGAATGCGGCTTGCGCAAAGATCAAATAATTATTTCCTGCAAGGTTTCGCGCCCGCACGACCTGGTGGAAATTTATCGCGATCTCGCGCAGAAGACGGATCAGCCTTTGCACCTCGGCCTCACGGAAGCCGGCATGGGCGCAAAAGGCCTTGTTTGGTCCGCGGCTTCCATGGGAATACTTCTTGGCGAAGGAATTGGCGATACCATCCGCATCTCGCTGACGCCCCGCCCCGGCGGCGATCGCCGCGAGGAAGTGTATGCCGCCTGCGAACTTTTGCAGTCACTCGGACTGCGAACCTTTGCGCCCAGCGTCACCGCCTGCCCCGGCTGCGGCCGCACCACAAGTACGACGTTCCAGGAACTAGCGGAAAGCATTCAGGGATACATTCGCGACAAAATGCCGGAATGGAAGCGCCATTACGAAGGTGTGGAAGAATTGAAGCTGGCAATTATGGGCTGCATCGTAAACGGCCCCGGCGAATCAAAAGCCGCCAATATCGGAATCAGCTTGCCCGGCACGGGAGAGTCGCCGCGTTGCCCCGTCTACATCGACGGCCAGCATTTCACGACGCTGGAAGGAAATTACGACGAACTGTCTGCGGCCTTTCAGACGCTGCTCGATGATTACGTCGAAACGAAGTATCACAAGCGCGAAACACCGCTCCCAGCCACTACCGCGCCCTTCGCTCCCGCGCCCGCCAAGCCTTCCCTCCGCGTCCTCGCTTAACGGCTTTACGTCCACGCGCAACACGATCTTCCCGAATTGCTCGCGATGTTCCAGCCGCGCATGCGCTTCCGCGCACTTTTCGAGCGGCAGCACCACATCGATCATCGGCTTCAGCAGCCCTCGCCGGAAAAGTTCCAGCGCGCTGAACAATTCAGCCTTGCTTCCCATGAATGACCCCAGAATCGAAAGCTGCCGCACGAATAGAAACCGCAAATCGATCTTCGCGTCGTACCCGGTGGTCGCGCCGCAAGTCACCAGCCGTCCGCCAGGCGTAAGGCTTCGCAGACTTTGATCCCAGGTGGCCTGTCCCACGTGCTCGAACACGACGTCCACGCCACGGCGGTTGGTCATACGCTTCACTTCATCCGCGATGTCATTCTCCGAATGCAGGATCATGGAATCCGCGCCGAGTTCTTTTCCCTTTATCACTTTTCCTTGGTCCCGGCCGTGGCGATCACGCGCGCGCCCGTCAGCTTTCGCGATTTGAATCGCTGCGGCTCCCACTCCGCTGCCCGCGCCAAGGACTAGAACGGTTTCAGCCGGCTTTAGCTGCGCTCGCGTAATCAGCATATGCCACGCCGTCAGCGACACCAGCGGAAACGCCGCCGCTTCCTCGAACGACATATTCTCCGGGATCGGAACCACGTTCACAGCGGCAGATTTCACGTACTCCGCGCACCCGCCATCCACCATCTGCCCGAATAGCGTGTACTGGCGGCAATAATTGTCATTTCCCGCCAGGCATTGCGGGCACTGTCCGCAGGAAATCCCGGGCTGCAGCAAGACGCGTTCCCCCACCTTTATGCCCGTAACTTTCGCTCCAATCTCCGCTACTTCCCCGGCAATGTCGCTCCCGGGAATATGAGGAAGCGGAATTTTGATCCCTGGCAGCCCGCCACGAACAAAAAGATCAAGGTGGTTCAGCGCGCAAGCCCGCACTCGAACCAAAACTTCGAACGCGTCAATCTGTGGCTTTGCCGCATCCGTGTAGCGCAAAACTTCGGGTCCACCATGTTCTGAATAAATGATCGCTTTCATAAGCCCCTCTGGGTATCGCAGTGCGAATGCAACCTAACACCCAGCCGCATCCATGTCCACAATCGCTAAGACAAAGGTTGACGCGAATGGACCGCTAGCGTATTGTGCCGCTCAAGACGCAGTTGCAATAAACGCTTCCGATAACCGGAATCATGACCAATCAGTCCTCCAAACGATGGCAAACTTTCCGTGAAGGTATGCGCTGGCGCGGACCATTTTTTTCGTTTCTGCTTGCCACGCGCGAAGTGCTTCGTCCCTTTATGTACTCGCATGCCTGGCACATTTTTCAGACCAGCCTGCAACGGCCTTTAACCGAACCCTATGCGAAAAAGCAAGTCGAGGTGAAGGTATTCGCCGGAAGTCAAGATCTCGAGGTAGCCACGGCCGTCATCTCTTCCATGGGAATTCCCTGCACCGGAGATTGGCGCGCGTTTTGGCCGGGGCGACGCGGCGGCGGTCGCATATGTCGAACGCGAAGTGGCAGGATACATGTGGATTACATTCGCCACCGGCATGGAACTCGCGTTCGGAGTAAGCTGGATTTTGCGGCCGGACGAGGCTCTCCGTTATGGGTCGTTCGTCGTCCGCCGCTGGCGCGGACTCGGAATTCACAGCTCTATGAATCGCGCCCTGAATGAATACGCGCGTCAGCGCGGCGCCGCTCGAACGTTCGGCGGAATCAGCGCGCTGAACTCCCAGTCCCTGAATCTCGCAAAACACGCGCGCAATCCTAAGATCATGACCGTTGTCCTGATCCATATTCGCGGTGTGAATTGGACGATTACCAAAACAATCGGAGCCCCGCTTAAGACTCACTTCTCCCGATCGTCGAAAGATCTGTACCGCACACAAAAGTCGGTTGGTGATGAACTTTGAGTCTGGCTGGGTGCTCTGATCGGAGCGCGGATTTCCCCGGATTGTAATTTCGCTCTTCCGGAGCGCTGCAACGCTAAACGCGGCGACTGATCTGCGACGACGGCCCAATCCCGGGCAGGATGTGGTGGCTGGTCGCGGCGAAGTGGCGTTCCACAGCGGAACATTCGCGGGCATTTTGTCGCCGAACTTCCTGCCGCGCCAAACTTTAAACGCTTTGAGCGAAGCAGCATAGCGGGTAGATAGCAAGTGTTGAATGGTTGATACACGGAGAATCAACAGTTATATCAACAGCGTTCGCTTTTTCTTTCAAATTCATTGACAGATGGCGGCTAGGAATATACCTTCTTGGTGCGGTCCCAGCCAGCGCTTTACCGAACGGGCGCGGAAGCGCACAAATAATCTCGCCTACAACAAAATCGTTAGGAGACATTGAGATGCGACGAATTGGACATATCTTCACCCTCGCGGTGGCAGTCGCGCTTTGCGCGAGCGCCGGCTTCGCACAGGAAGGGAAGCTGAAGATCAAAGTGTCACCTCCTCAGGCGTACGTGTTCGTGGATGGCAGCGCCATTCGCGACGGAAGCTACGCGGTATCAAACTGAGCGCAGGGAAACATACGGTGGTGGTGGTTAATTACGGATACAAAATTTCTACGCAGGACGTAAACATCGAGGCCGGAAAATCCACGGCCCTCGTTGTGACGCTGCAACCATACGGCGACAAGGTTGCCGGCCCTTGGGGCCGCGTCTATATCTCCGGAACAGACGTTCGCGCCGCGGTTCTTTCGAATGGAAAGACTCCCGGCTATTTTGTCGGCCACGTGGACGAATTCAATAACGACTTCTGGGTCTGGAAACAAGAATTGCTGCTGCCGCCCGGAACACATCATCTAACTATCACGCGCGGCGGAAAAGACCTATGGTCCGGCGACGTGAAGGTCGAGGCCGGGAAAGAAAGTTTCGATCAACGTTGGCAAGAACACGCAGGTCACCACGGACTGGAGCAACCGTCAGGCTGAACTGCAAAAGAAGGCGCCGCTGCCGCGGTTCTATGCGGGCATCGCTAGCGCGACTGTAGTCATCGCGCCGGTAAAGGCTACGGTCACGAATTCCACCGCCAACATCAATTGCAGCCAGAACACGGACATCGCCTGGCAGACCACCGATGCAGTGGATGTGACCATCGATAATGGAGTTGGCGCGGTGGACGCAAGCGGCAGCAAGTCGGTTTCGCCGCGTGCAACTACGACCTACACGCTGACGGCAGCGGGGCCCGGCGGGATCGTAACCGGCACCGAAACTGTTAACGTCAACACCGTCGTGGTGGCAAATCTGACGGCAAACCCGACCGATCTGCACTATCGCAAGATCGGCGACAAAGTCATCACCGATGACAATGGCACGCTGACCTGGACCACCTCAAACGCTGACTCCGCCAACATCGATCCGATCGGCAAAGTAGATCTCAACGGCAACCAGACGATCAAGGCAGATCCCACCAAGACCGACATCGGGCCGGTGGACGAAACCAGGAAATACAGTCTGACGGCCACGAACGTCTGCGGCGGAACTTTGACGACAAACCGCATCCGTTCACGTGACCGGGTCTATCGAGCCGATCCCAGCCGTCGTTCTGCAGAGCATCTTCTACCCCACGGACTATCCGGATAAGGGTCATCCGCAAGTTGGACTGGTAAAGAGCCAACAAACGGAACTCGCCACGCTGGCCGACGGGTTTAAGAAATATCTCGAGTACGACGGCGATGCGAAGCTCTCTATCGAATCGCACGCGGACATCCGCGGCTCAAAGCCTCACAACCAGGATTTGAGCGAGCGCCGCGTCGAGCGTATTAAACAGTATTTGGTCGATCAGGGCATCGCCGCCGACAAAATCCAAACGGCCGCATACGGAAAAGACCGCCAGTTGGAAAAGTCGGAAGTGAAAACCCTGGAAGACACCAATCCGAACAAGGCCCCCAAGGCACGCGAACGGGAACAAAGAGGGCAGCTGGCTGGCCTACAACCGCCGTGCGGACATCGTGCTGTTGCCTTCCGGAAACAAGTCGGCGCAGTTCTACCCGAACAATGCCGACGACTCCGGAATCATCTGGCAGATGCCGAAGCCGCCGCTCAAGAAGGTCGAAGCAGCTCAGTAGTAATTTTTTTAAGCTCGTGTCACGAAGACGCGCCGAAGAGCGAACCTCTCCGGCGCTTTTTTTTTGCTTTGCTGAAAATGTCCACTCACCTTTTTCGAGAGCGGCAAGAAGCGTAGCGGGAGTGGCATTGTCCCCGAAGGTTTTGCTCAGGTGCGCGAAGCGATCGATATTTCCCGGCGCGAAAATGAAACTCCCGCCGAGCTGAAAGGGATTCTGGCCAAGTTTGTGCTGATGATGCCCGGCCGCCTTCGCGCGATTGCGGCTCTCGAAATTGTCGCGGCGAGCCAGGTGCAGCAGATTCGCGGAACGCAGGTTGGCGACGGCGTAAGCCTGGCGCTGTTCGTCAATCAACAAGGGAAACGCGATTCCCGTTTCTTTGCGGAAAATGCGCGCGTAGTTGCGGTCGCCAAGGCCGATGGCGGCGAGCGACGCGCCCTTATCCAAAAAGGCTTGTTCGTGTTCGCGCAACTGCGCGGTGTGCTCGCGGCAAAAAATTCAGCCATAGTGGCGAAGAAAAACGACGACGGCCGGCTTGCTCTCCCACAACGAACCCAGACGGATTTCTTGGCCATCGGCGTCCGGAAGAACGATATCTGCGAGCCTCTTGCTGAGAGTTTCCTGCACGTAGAATCATCATTGCCGACCTAATATTCTTCTGTCAAGATCGCAGTCCCCCGCTTACGCACTGGGCGAACCTGAGTCCACGTCGCCACGGTTATACGCCCACGAACTGTCTGATCTTTTCCTGGTTGAGGGCGCACTACCGAGGTCGTGCGTTAGGGTTTGGCCCCTTGGTGGTTGGGAAGGTTCGGTGTCAACTTCGGGATGATGAATTCTTGAATCAGATTGGAGGCGGCAGTTGCGCCGATCCCGATTCCCTCGTTTTCAAACACTAATCCCGCTCCCCGATCTTGCGCTGGGTAGTAAAGATTTGAGATACCGCCCGAGGCCAAGCCTCCAAGGATGCCGGAGTAATTTAGCTGCCAGTGTCCGTTGTCGCCCTTGCAAATCACCGAATTGGCGATGGCATACAAGATCCGCGATCGCGTGCTGCCGGTTCCCTTGTAGAAATAACGCGGATCCTGTTTGAACAGCGCCGGCAGGACGGCGCCTCCGAGGAACGTGCCTGTAACCGTATCGGCATAGGCGGCGCCGTAGCGCTTTCCATAACCTTGTGCGCCTTGCCCATATCCGCTGAATTGATTTTGAGCCTGCTCGATGCCGGCGATGGCCCCCGTCACCGCGAATGTGACCGGATCCATGGTCGTCTTCCAAGCCAGCTCGTACTTCTGCTTGGGTGTCAGAGGAACTGCATCGCGGACGTAACTGACATAAAAATTTGGAAAGACGCCCAGCACGCGCTGCTTCTCTTGCTCCTTGATTTGCTGCTTCTGCCAATTCGACAGGTGGCAGCCCAACACGCACTTCAGTGACTTCGGTGGCCACCGCCAAGGCGATCTGCGGGACGATGTAGAACTCCCCGGGCCGCAGTATTGCGGAATAAGTCTGCGTAGCGAAGCCCACCATCGTAACGGTCACCTTAAACGGACCGGAAGCTATGTTGGCAAAGGAGAATTGCCCATCTTCGCCTGAAAGCATGTCGTGCGTTGGGGGTTGGTCTCCATTCGTGAGTGTTACGCGCGCTCCCGCGACGACAGCTCCAGTTTGATCGACAACCGTTCCGGTGACGTCTCCGGACGACCGTTGCAAGGGTCTCGGCTCGCCCGCTGATGCCTGTGTTCCCGGCGCATTAGGTACACCACTCTCCGCTGCCGGTCCGGGGGTGGACTGCTGTGACTGACCCGGAGCTGGAAATCCGCAGAGCAGGACACAAAGGCTCATCCCAACGAACTTCCCGCGGCCAAGGACCCAGTTCCGGACGTTTCCGCCCCAAAAATTCCCGTACGAGTTTTTGTTCGTGGAATTCACAGTTATTATTTTATAGCCTTCCCTGTGTCTTTCGGCACAGCTATGTTTGACTGTGTGTAGTTGTCTGAGGTTGCACAGCGAAAGGCGTAAAGGCGAATATAACTAGACTAGTAACGAAACTGCTACGGAAGGGTTTGTGGTCGACAACGAATCAAAATGTCCGGTCAGCGGGAAGCGCAAGTACGCGAGCGAAGGCGAAGCTCTGGCGACTGCCGCGCACCAGATCGCAACCGCCAATGCGCCGAAGGATCTGCGGGCCTATCGATGCTCCTGGTGTGACGCTTGGCATCTCACGAAAAATGCAGGAAGAACACCCTCGCGCTGAGATCCTCGCCGGCTTAGCCGCCGCGCGATTCGATCTCTACGGCAGCAATTCCTGCGTCAGTACCGCTCCGCCCATGGACGCCAGCACCGAGGATTCCTTGACGGCCTTGTGAGAGTCCTGTGCCACCCAAAGTGTTTCCTTGTCGTCACCGCCATCGGCCGAAGCAATCTCTACTTTGTACGCATCGAAGGTGCCGGCGGGCACCGTCACTTTTTCGACGCCGGAAACATTCAACTGCAGCAGCTTCACTTTTTGTTTCTGGACGTCGAAGTTACGGAACGTGGCGCTGTAGCCCTGCGGCCAAGGGCAGGCACGCGATGGACTGTTTCGAACCTGCGCCATCAGCGAACAACGGTCCACCCAGATCGACTGAGACAGACTTATCCTGCCCGTTCATGTTCACGTTGCCTGCAGCTTTGTCGCCGCTGAAATTGAGGTCGATCACCGCTGGTCCTTGTTTCAAATTGAGCGTGCGCGCGATCAATGTCCCCTTATCCAGCGTTGATACTTCGGTCACCGTCCCTTGAGGTGTGTCGATCACGTCTGTCGCGGTCCAGGCGCCGCCGCCGTCCGAAATGGTGGTCGAGACGCTAAGCGGGACCTGCTGGCCGCCAATCTCGAGCTTGGCCTGATACTTGTACGTGCCGGCCTCGAGGTCCCTGGCCGGCTTCGGAGCGCTCACCGAGCTTGCGTCAATTTTCTTGGCCAATACCACGGTCTTGGGATCGACTGTGATTTCTTTCAGGCGCGCCATAACTTCCGGTGTTCCGTCAGTCTGGGCGCGCCCGCCAAGATACTTGGCGAAGAAAATTTCCGTGGCCATGACCGAGGCCATGTTGTTCACCGGACGCGCAAAGCCGTGGCCCTCGTCGGGAATCAGCAGGTATTCCACGGGGAAACCGCGGTCGCGCAGCGCGATCACAATCTGCTCGGACTCCGCATGGTTCACCCGCGCATCGTTGGCGCCTTGCGCAATCATGAGCGGCGTTTTGATTTTGCTTGCCCAGGTGAGAGGCGAGCGCTCTACCAGCAACGCTTTCCCTTCCGGCGTTGTGGGATTTCCCATGCGCTGATAGAACATCTGGCGGATGGATTCCCAGTATGGCGGGACCGAATCCATCAGGGTAATCAAATTGGAAGGACCAAAAAGATCCACAGCCGCGGCGTAAAGATCCGGAGTAAAAGCTACACCCGACAGCGTGGCGTAGCCGCCGTAAGATCCGCCGAAGATTCCCACGCGCTTGGGATCGGCAATGCCTTCGTCCACCAAGTACTTCACGCCCCAGGTGACGTCGTCCTGCATCAAGCGGCCCCATTGCTGGTTGCCCGCGTCTTCGAATTTCTTGCCGTAACCGGTGGAACCGCGGAAGTTCATGCTCAGAACTGCATAACCGCGGTTGGCAAAGAATTGCGCGTATCCGTTGTAACCCCAGAAGTCACGCCCCCACGGCCCGCCGTGCGGGAAAATAATAGTAGGCAGATTTTTAGCCGGCACGCCTTTGGGCAAAGTGAGATAGGCCGGAATCTCCAGCCCATCCGACGACTTGTAGTGCACCGGCTTCATCTCCGCAAGGTCTGCTCGCGGAAGCTTTTCCCGTACCTTATATTGCAGCGCGAGCTTGTGGTCTTTGCGGTCGAAGAGGTAGGTCTCACCCGGCTCGGTGTCGCTGTTGGCCGTCACCAGCCAAATCTTCTCGTCCACCGTGGCCGAATTCAAATTCACTTCCTTGCCCGGGAACTTTCCATCGAGCCATTTGAAATCGGCGCCAAAACCTTTGTCCTTGAAGTAGTAGCGCGGCTTGTCTTCCACATACAAAGTGAACGCCAGTTCGTCGGTAGCTTCGTTAAAGAAGGCCCCTCCGAAATCCACTTTCTTCAGCGGATCGGATTCCACGATCTCCGTTTTCCCGGTTTCCGGATCGAGCAGCGCCAGAGCGGTCAAGTTCATATCGGCGCCCTTGTTGGTCTCCATGTACGCGTGCTTGCCGTCTTTCTGAAAACGGATCACGTTGCAAGTCTCAAAGACGTTGCAGGAATAAATCTTGGTGAATTTGTCGGAATCGACGCGAAGAATTTCCGTGTCGCCGTTCTCCGCGGAGCGCGTGGCCAGCCGCAGATTGCCCTGCAGATCGAACTGCCAGCCTTCGATGCGCTCGGTGTTCTTGCGCATCAAGGTCTTCTCGCCGGTCGAGATCTTGAGCTTGTAAAGATCGTGCCAGGATTTGTCGCGGTCGTTCAGCCCGATGTAAACCACGTCCGGATCATTTTTGGGAACGTCGACAAGTTCGACGCGCACGCCCTTCAACCCGGTCAAATCGCGCGAAGCTGGAGCGTCCGCGCCTTCCGCCGCCTTGGCGCTGGGATCCACGGCATAGACGTTGTAATTTTCGTCGCCGGCGTTGTCTTTCACGTACAAAATGTATTTGCCGTCACGGGTCCACAAGAATCCGGCGATTGGCCGCTTGGTTTCCGTGGTCAACAGCCGCGCCGCGCTGAACGGTTCATTCACGCCCTTCACATAAACGTTGCGCGTGTCTTTCCACGGTTTTTGGAACGCCAGATACTTTCCGTCGGGCGAAATTTGGGCACCCGCGATTTCCGGATTGCCGAAGATCAACTCGCGGTCGATGATCGGCGGCATGGCCGCCGGTGGAAGTCTTGTCTTTGCTGGTCTGCGCTGCGAGCGATGAGGCGGCGAGCGCCACACACAATAGGCCCTTGAGCATCTTTTTCATGAGATTAATTTCCTTTTCAGCATGGAGAGAAGATTCGGATTGGATCGCGACTAGTTCGCTCAAGATTATCGGCGCAACCCGTCGTTGCTGTCCACCGGAATTTCCGTGCAGTAGCGAAAAGCAGCGCTAACTTAGATGGGGGATGTCGGTGTCGCGGCGCTCTCCGGGTAGAGGCGCTCGAATTCCGGATCGCCATGAAGGAGGGTTAGGTCTGGGTCGCGCCGCGTCCACACGGCATCCTTGGAGCCCGCTTCCCAAGCTTGGCGCAAAGCATTCAGGGCCTCCGGCTTTCTATTGCAGGAGGCAGTACACGCAAGCCGCATTGTAGAGAATCGAGGCTTCGTTGGCGCGCAAGGTGACCGCCAGGTTGAGTTCGCGCAAAGCGTCGTCCGTGCGTCCCAATTCGGCGTAGTTGCCGCCCAGCAGGATGCGCGCTCGCGCGTCCTCGGGCACCTGTTTCAAGTGGTGCTCGAGCGCGAGGCAGAATCTGTCATTCAATTTCAGTTTGGCTTGGTCCTTTCCCATCGCGCCGAGACAGTTCCTGATGGGCACATAAACGTTATAGTCCTCGCCGCTCGATTCGATGGCCGCTTCCGCCAGGTCCAAAACTTCCTGATAGCGTCCCGCGGCAAAAAGAGCGCGGCAGAACAGGTAATAGGCGCCGTCGCAATCATGTTTGCGTTCGATGGCTTTTTTGACCATGCGCACGGCTTCGTCATAGAGTCCGGCGGCGTACAGGACCCAAGCCTGGCTGAGGTGCGTTTCGGGCAGGTCCCAGCGCAGGGCCACGGCCCTGCCGGACGCCTCCCGCGCGCGTTCGATCCAAACCTGATCCCGGCTGAAGAGGGAGTAGTACATCGCGCAGGCGTTGGCGCACGCGGCGTAGGCCAGGGCGAAACTGGGGTCCATGGTCACCGCGTTCTCGAACATCTGCAGAGCGAACTCGACGTCCTGGCGAGTCAGTCGCCGCGCGTAGCGCTTGCCGCGCAGGTAGAGATCGTAGGCTTGCGGGTTTTCCGTGGGCTTGTCGGCCAGGGCCTCCAATTCCTGCGGAGAAAGCGTTACGCGCAAGGCCTCCGCGATTTTGCGCGCCATTTCGTCCTGCACTTCGAAAACGTCCTTCATCTCCCGGTCGAAGCGATCCGACCACAGCGGAAAATCGGTGTGCGTGTCGATGAGCTGCGCGCTGATGCGCAAGCGAGCGCCGGCCCGGCGCAAGGTGCCGGTCAGGACGTAGGCCGCGCCGAGCTGCTGGCCGATCTGCGCCGGGGTCACGGGCTTGTCGCGGAACGCCAGAACGGTTGGGCGCGAAAAAGTGTTCAGCCCCCGGATCTTGGAAAGCTCGGTGATTACGTCCTCGGTGATGCCGTCGCGCAAGTATTCGTCTTCCTTCGCGCCGCTCTGGTTTTCGAAGTAGAGCACCGCGACGGATTTTTGCTTGGCTGCAGCCGCGGGCGGCACGGAAGGCTGAAGAGCTTTTTTCCGTGGCCGGGCGGCGGCTGGAATCAAGGTCTCGCTTGATGCGCTTCAGGTCGGCGCGAAGTTCTGCCGCAGTCTGATAACGCAGGTCGGTATCTTTCTCCAGCGCTTTGCCGAAAATGTTTTCCATCGCCGCGGGCAGGCGTGGATTTAGCTCCTTCGCCGACACTGGCGCGGAGTGCAGGATTCCGTCGAAAATCACCGCCGACGTTCCGCCGGAGAACGGAACCGACCCGGTAGCCATTTCGTAGAGCACGACCCCGAGCGAAAATAAATCGGAGCGTGCATCCAGTTCTTCTCCGCGCGCCTGTTCCGGCGACATATACGCCACCGTGCCCATGGCGCTGCCCGGGCTGGTCAGTTGATCTTTATCCAGCACATGCGTTTGGGTGCGCATGGATGTAGCACCCACCGATTCGGCGGCATGCTGGTGCACGGAGGTGAGCTTCGCCAAACCAAAATCCAAAATCTTCGCCTGCCCGCGCTCCACCAGAAAGATATTTGCAGGCTTCATGTCGCGGTGGACGATTCCCTTGGAGTGCGCCGCATCAAGTCCGTTGGCGATCTGAATGCCCATCTCCAAAAGCTCCGATATTTCGATGGGCTTCCCGGCTATGCGGTGCTTCAGCGTCTGGCCCTCGAGCAGCTCCATGGCGATAAACGGCCGGCTCTTCGAATTCTCCAATATCGTGAATGGTGCAAATGTTGGCATGATTCAGCGCGGATGCAGCGCGCGCTTCGCGGCGGAATCGCTCGATCGCCTGAGGATCATGGGAGATATCGTCGGGAAGGAATTTCAGCGCGACGTTCCGGCCAAGCCGCGAGTCTTTCGCTTTGTAAACCACACCCATTCCTCCGCCCCCAAGTTTTTCGAGGACGCTATAGTGGGAGATGGTGCGGCCTACGTAAGAAGAAGTATCAGGCACAGGCCGTGCATTGTACGACAGCGCTGGCATGCTGGCAATCGCGTAGCGTGTTACTCAACACGCAAATTTCACGGGCAGCCGCAGAGTAGTGAATCGAAGATGATCAGCGGAGCCTTCGACCAAATACTCGGTGGAGATGGCGGGGTGGTATTGGTAGGCGAAGTTTTTTCCGTCACGAGAGGAGACAGCGCTGAGACCGTTGAGACTGCGGGAACTCCTGGAAGTGAGATGGTGCGAAGGAGAGTTCGTTTGCCGCCGACTCGTTCGACGCGCCAGATTTCGAGCGAGCCATCGTGCCCCGTGCGTCTGACGAGGACGGCGGCATCGTCAGAAGTGAAGTCAAAAGGACGGTCCTCCTTATGAAGTTGAGGGAACGGCTGCGGCTGGCCGCCATCGACCGGAAACAACTGATATTGGTCCGGTCGGCGCTGATGGTCAGAAGATATTTTCCGTCCGAGGTTGCGGCGATGGCTCTGACTCCCTCCGGCGTGATGGGCGTCTCGTTGCCATTGAGATCGAGCAAGATAGGTGCGCTCCGGGTGGCCGGGTTCATTGCCCACGCGAACAATCCTTCCATCGGGTAACCAACGCGCGCTCGAGGTGATTTATCTTTGAGTGAGTAAGCTGGCGCGGCTCACCCGTTCCAGTGGGCAAAAGCATAATCTGATTAGGAGAAGCCGACTGTGCGGCTGATGGCCCATTTGCCGTCGGCAGAAAGATCCAGTGGGGTCGCCGTCGCCGAGCCGCACCGCAGGAGAACCGTCCATGTTGCGGAGAAACGTGCCGTACAGCGCGCCGCTGTGCTGGTCGCCAAAAAGAATTTGCTTGCCGTCAGCCGAAAATCGCATGCCATAGGCCCAGTCCATCCAAGTGAAATCGCGGCCTTGGGGAAATTCGGGAGTGAAAACCATCAGGACGCGGCGCTCGCTTTGCTGGGCCAAAAGGACGCGGCCGTCGGGGAGCGCATCCTGAATATCAATGGTGCCGGGAGCGGAGAGTAGAGACCGTTCGCGACCACCGAGGGTGGTGGCGAAAAGCGAGCGATACACGCCATCCTTGACCGCGCTAAACCAAACTTCGTCTCCGTTCGGAGACCATGCGAGACCTTGAACAGAGCCATACGTTCCGCTGAGTTGTTTGCGATTGCCCTGCAAATCCACGACTGCAACCGCGCCCTTATCGTCGCCGAAAATGGAGTGATCGAGGAAGGCGATGCGCTTACCGTCGCGCGAGAAACGCGGATGGCTTATCCAGCCCGCGGTTTCGTAGAGCACTATGCCCACGGGATATTCCAGGCGATACACGTGGTGTTCCGGGACAAAGCGCACCACGGCAAAATCCTTGCCGTCCGGCGCCCAGTCGGCATATTGGACGGAATCCAGCACGGGGCGAGGCGCTCCCCCGCCAAGAGCCAAGCGCGCCAGCGTGCCCGACGCGAACATATCCCGGCCCAATGGATTGAAAATTTTGGATCACAAGCAGCTCTCCGGCAGAAGAGACGGAGGCAAGGGAATCCGCCACGTACTCCCAAGGAACGCAATCCCTGGCTGCCGATTTGACCGGTGTAAAGCCCGATAGCCGAATCCGAACCCCAGCGCGACGCGCAGATGAAGCCTTGCCCGTTGGGCAAGAAACGGGCGGAGTTAACGTAACCCTGCTGGAAGGTCAACTGCGAGTACGTTGGCGGATCGTGATGCGCGGTTGAGCGAGCCAGAAACCAAGTGCCTGCCAGGAGCAAGAGCCAGCGCGACGGCGCCAATCGCGACGAGCATCCACGGCTGGATCTTTTTCGCTGCGCCGGCTTCGGTGATTGCGCGCGTGGCTGTCGAGCTTCGCAAGCCGCTCAACTCGCCGAGCTGGAAAGCGATGTCGCCAGCGGATTGGAAGCGCTGCTGCGCGTCCTTTTCCATGCAGTGATGCACGATGCGGTCGAGCGTGGGAGAAATTTCGTGATTCGTGGAGGTGAGTTCGGGCGGCTCGTGATGCAAGATCGCGCTCATCAAATCCGCGGCGGTGTCCCCTTGGAACGCGCGGCGGCCTGCCAGCATTTCGTAGAGCACGGCGCCGAAGCTGAAAATATCGCTGCGCGCATCCAAGGGTTTTCCGCGCACCTGCTCGGGCGACATGTAGCCGATGGTTCCCATCACCACGCCTGCTTGTGTGGCGGAACCTAAAGAGGCCAGCGTGGCGTCAGAGTCTGCGGGCGCAGCTTCGGTGAGTTTGGCGAGACCGAAGTCGAGAATTTTTACGCGGCCGTCGTTGGTGACGAAAATATTTTCGGGCTTCAGATCGCGGTGAACGATGCCGCGTTCGTGCGCCGCGGCCAGGCCTCGCGCGATTTGGACGGCGTAATCGAGCGCTTTGCGTTCGCGCAAAGGGCCGGCCGAAGACGCTCGCGCAGCGTGGCGCCTTCGAGCAATTCGGAAACAATGTATGGCGAAGCACGCCGCGGCGACTGCTGCGCCACTTGTTGCGCCGGCTCCGGTCGCTTCCTCAGCCAGAGGAGTTGCACCCACATCAAAGACAGTCAGCAAGTTCGGATGATTCAGCGCGGCCACGGCTCTGGCTTCTTGTTCGAAACGGCGCAGGCGGTCGCGGTCGCTGGCCAAGGAATTCGGCAAGGATTTTGATGGCGACGTCGCGCTGGAGGCGCGTATCGCGGGCGCGGTAAACTTCGCCCATGCCTCCCGCGCCGAGCAGAGATTGAATTTCGTAAGGACCGAGTTTTGTTCCGGGAGCGAGGGACATTGGAGCGCGCCATTATAGAACAGGCAGGCATCGTCGGATGGAAAATATCATCATCTTTAGCTCCTAGTGGATTTGTGACAGAGCAAGTAGAATCCTCGCGACGATGCCAACCAAAAGCTCGCACGAGAAGTTCGGATTGTTTCGCTCGCGCCGAACGTTACCTCCATTCTGCTGGCGCTGGGCGCCGGGCGCGAGCTCGTCGGCGTCAGCAAATGGTGTAAAGACGTTGCGGAGGTGGGCCGGCGTCCGCAAGTGGGCGATTGCTGGAAGATGAATATCGGCGAAGTGATGCGCCTCAAGCCCACCATGCTGATCGGCTCCGTTCCCTTCGCGCCTGATACCGTAGCGAAAATTCTTGCGGAGCCTGTGACTTTCGTCGCCATCAATCCGCGGTCGCTGGCAGACATCGAGCGCGACATTCGGACTTTGGGCAGAATCGCGAATCGCCCGCCAACGCGGAGAAATTGATCGTCAAGATGAAGCAAGCGTTCGAGGCCGTGGCGCAAGCTGCTCGCGCTAAACGAAAGCGATCGGCAGGCGTCCGCGAGTCTATTGCGAGGCCTGGCCGAAACCGCGAATCAGTTCCCCGCCTTGGGTTAACAGAGCTAGTCGAAATCGCAGGCGGCCGGATGATTGTCGCAGCGGGCCGACGCGTCACAGACGAAGAAGTGGCACAGGCAAAGCCGGATGTGATCGTGCTTGCTTGGGCCGCCACCGGAGATCGAGCGAAGCCCGCGACTGCGTTGCGAAATCCCGCGTGGCAGGATGTCCCGGCGGTGAAGAACTGGCGCGTTTTCGTGATCCGCGACGAATTGCTGAATACGCCTGGACCACCATTAATCCAGGGCGCGTGGGAGCTTTTCCGCGTGATTCACGAAACAAAGTGAGGGGTCTCGAATGATGCTAGTAGTGGCCGCGCTAATCGAAGCGGACGGCAAAGCTGCTGGTCTGCCAGCGGCGCCGCAGCGATTCGTTCGGATTGATGTGGGAATTCCCCGGAGGAAAGCTGGAGCCGGGCGAGACCCCTTCGGAAGCCCTGGCGCGAGAGCTGCAGGAAGAGCTCGGAGTCGTCGCGCAAATCGGTCCGGAAGTTTTTCGTACGCGCCATCAATACTCCGAGTTGGGCGAAGCCATCGATCTGATTTTCTTCGCAGCGACGGTGACACCCGGCGACATCCGCAACCAAGCCTTCGAGACCATGGAATGGCGCGCTCCGGAAACCCTGCCGGAGTTGAATTTCTTGCCGGCCGACCGCGAATTCGTAGCCAAGCTCGCTCGAAACACCTGACACTCCTGCTGGTGGTCCATTTGTCCCACCATCGCTAATCTCTCTCCACGATTTCTCCGAAAGAAAATCCGATTGCTCCGCATGCGCACAGGGGCAAGTATGGGTGTATTCTAGGAACGCGAAAATAATCGCCGGCGGATTTCCTGCGGCGCGCTGGCACATAAAAGGCTACGAGGGCAATCGAAGCAATGGACAACGAACTTAGCGCGCCCATTCACGGGCTGGATGATGCCGAGCTGCAGGAATGGCTCGAATCGCTGGACTCGGTCCTGCAATCGAGCGGCCCCGAAGTTGCTTCGTACATTCTGGAGCGCCTGCGAGCGCACGCCAAGGTTGTCGGCATCGAGATTCCCTTCACCGCGAAGACGCCCTATGTAAATACCATCCCTCACCGCTTGCAGCCCGACTTCCCCGGCGATCAACAACTCGGAGCGGCGGATCAAAAGCCTGGTGCGCTGGAATGCGATTGCCATGGTTGTGCGCGCGAATCGCGAAGAGCACAACATTGGCGGGCACATTTCCACTTATGCTTCCGCGGCAACTTTGTATGAAATTGGATTCAACCATTTCTTCCGCGCGCACACGCCGGAGTTCGAAGGCGACATCATTTATTTCCAGGGCCACGCATCTCCCGGAATTTATTCGCGCGCGTTTCTGGAAGGGCGTCTCTCCGCGGAGCAGCTTGAAAATTTTCGGCGCGAATTGAAACCTGGCGGCGGCCTTTCTTCTTATCCGCATCCCTGGCTCATGCCCTCATTTTGGGAATTCCCCACGGTTTCAATGGGACTCAGTCCCGCTGATGGCCATCTACCAGGCGCGATTCAACAGATATCTCGAAGATCGCGGCCTCAAGCCCGTAACGGACTCCAAAGTCTGGGCCTTTCTCGGCGATGGCGAGACCGACGAACCGGAATCTCTCGGCGGAATCGGTTTGGCCGCCAGGGAAAAACTCGACAACCTCATTTTTGTTGTGAACTGCAACCTGCAGCGCTTGGACGGTCCCGTACGCGGCAACGGCCAAATCATTCAAGAGCTCGAGGCGGAATTCCGCGGCGCCGGATGGAACGTAATCAAGGTTCTCTGGGGCACGGAGTGGGATTCCATTCTCGAGCGCGACACCGAAGGCCTGCTGGTAAAACGCATGGGAGAAATGGTTGACGGCGAATATCAAAAGCTCGTCGTCTCTTCCGGCGATTACGTCCGCGAACATTTCTTCGGTTCCAGCCCGCAGTTGCTGAAATTAGTGGAACCTCTCTCCGACGAGCAGCTCCGCCGCCTGCGCCTCGGCGGCCACGACCCGCGGAAAGTTTATGCTGCTTACAAAGCCGCCGTGGAACACCGCGGCGCGCCCACCGTAATTTTGGCGCGCACCATCAAAGGCTATGGCCTCGGCGAAGCCGGCGAAGGCAAAAACGTAACCCACCAGCAAAAGAAGCTCAATGAAGAAGAGCTCCGCGAATTTAGGACGCGGTTTGATATCCCGGTGACCGACCAACAATGCATTGACGTTCCGTTCTACCGTCCCGCCGAAGACAGCGAGGAGATTCGCTATCTCCGCGCGCGCCGCGAAGAGCTTGGCGGCTACGCGCCTCAGCGTCGAGTCCGCGCGAAACCGATCGTGGCGAATCACGAGGAGTTGTTCAAAGAGTTTTACGCCGGCAGCGATGGCCGGGAAATTTCCACCACCATGGCATTCGTCGCCATCCTGCGCAAACTGCTGCGCGATCCCGAAATCGGCAAATTAATCGTCCCCATCGTGCCGGACGAAGCTCGCACCTTCGGAATGGAGTCGCTCTTCCGCACCGTCGGAATTTATTCCAGTGTCGGCCAGCGCTACGAGCCGGTGGACGTGAAGACTTTGCTCTACTACAAAGAAGCCAAAGACGGCCAAATTCTGGAAGAAGGAATCACCGAGGCGGGCTCCATGGCGTCTTTTATCGCCGCCGGCACCGCGTACGCCACTCACGGAATCAACACCATTCCGTTTTTTATTTTCTACTCCATGTTCGGATTCCAGCGCATCGCCGACTTTATCTGGGCCGCCGCGGATATGCGCGTTCGAGGATTTCTGCTGGGTGGAACTTCCGGGCGTACCACGCTCGCGGGCGAAGGCCTTCAGCACCAGGACGGCAACAGCCACGTGCTCGCCCTCACCGTTCCGAATCTGCGCGCCTACGATCCGGCTTACGCTTACGAGCTGGCCGTGATCATTCAGGACGGAATCCGCCGCATGTACAAAGACGGCGAAAGTATTTTTTACTACATCACGGTAATGAACGAGCCGTACGCCATGCCCGAAATGCCCGACGGCGCCTCCGAAGGCATTCTGAAGGGCATGTACAAGTTCCGCGCTTCCTCCAACAAAAAATCAAAGCTGCGCGCGCAATTGTTCGGCAGCGGAGCGATCCTCAACGAAGCGCTGCAAGCCCAGGAAATCCTCGAGAAAAAATATGGCGTGGCCGCCGACGTCTGGAGCGTCACCAGTTACAAAGCTCTCTACACCGACGGAGTCGAGACCGACCGCTGGAACCGCCTGCATCCGGCGGAAAAGCCGCGCGTCCCTTATGTGACGGAAATGCTGAAAGATTCGCCGGGAGTTCTCGTCGCCGCCACCGACTACTTGAAGACTTTGCCGCATATGATCAGCTCCTGGCTTCCGCGCCGAATCGCGTCGCTCGGCACCGACGGGTTCGGCCGCAGTGACGGCCGCACCTCGTTGCGCGATTTCTTTGAAGTGGACGCGCGCTTCATCACCCTCGCCGCGCTTGAATGAACTTTTCCTCGATGGAAAAATCGAGGAAAAAGTGGTAAAGAAGGCCATCGCCGATCTCGGCATCAACAGCGAGAAACCTAATCCAGTGACGTCGTAGCTCTTCAGCGTTCGCAAAGAACGCGGCCCCGCCCCAATCCACCGGGACGGGGCTTTCATTTTACGGCGTGATTTTCGCTCCGCCGCTCAATTCCCTTTCGCTGCGAATTTCTGCGCCGCCTCCTGGGAAGAAACCACCGGCACAATTTCGAAGTCCACCAAGTCGCGCCACTTCGGCGATCCACGGCTCGAATAATTGTCGGATCCTCGCACTCCATTACCTGAAAGCAGCGATCGAAGTTTTCTTCAATCCAGCTCGCAACGTACTTCAGCCCTTCAGGCATCATCCGCCCCTGTTCGCGAAAGCGCCGGTAAACCGGCTCCGCGTCGCGATTCTTGAATCGCTCAATCACCATAAAAAGCATTCAGCCTCCTCTGTTTGCTGATGGAAGGGCGGGGCTTCAGCCCCGCCGAAAGCGCCATGATGCAAGCGGGCTTTAGCCCCTGAAGCCGTTTTTTCTCGCACGCAAATTCTCCTACACCACCGCCCTTCCTCCATCCACCACAATCATCTGCCCGGTCACGAAGTCCGCGCTCGCCAGATACGCCACGGCGCCAGCGATGTCGTCGCCCGTCCCGGTGCGATGCAGCGGGACGCGCCGGATGTAATCTTCATCCGGAAGCTCGCCGGGAAACTGAATCGTCCCGGGCGCGACGCTGTTCACCAGAATTTCCGGGCCCAGGGCGCGCGCCAGGCATTGCGTCAGCATGATGCATCCTGCCTTCGAAACGCAGTAGTGCGTGTAAGACGGCCACGCGCGCCCCCGAGCGACACCAGATTGATGATGCGCCCGCGTCCCTGGCGTTTCATGATCGGCGCAGCCTCCTGCGCGCACAGGAATTGCGACTTCAGGTTCGCGTTCATCATGTGGTCCCATTGCTCTTCGGTCAGGTCTTCAAACTTCACGGCCTGAAAAATGCCCGCGTTGTTCACCAGAATGTCCAGCCGCCCGAACTCGTTCTCCGCGGCCATAAATAATTTTTCAACGTCCTGGCGCTGGAAACGTCTCCTCCAATCGCCACCGCGCGCCGCCCCATACGCGCGAATCTCCTGCGCTAGCTCCTCCGCCTCCGCCTTCGACTCGAGTAATTCACCACCACGTCCGCGCCCTCGGACGCAAGCCGCAGCGCAATGCTCCGCCCCACCCGCTTCGCCCCGCCCGTAACCAGCGCCACCTGCCCTTCCAACCCTTTCCCCGATCGCTGTCCCCCTTCAAGCAATCGATATCAGCCGCGCCCTGGGTTTAAATGTAGCGCCGGGGTCTTCAGCCCGGCATTCCTGCTGTTGCAGTGATCTTCGCAGCCTCTGGCGCTCCGCTGAATTCCTCGGCTGAACTCCACACGTTAGCATTTTGCGCGGCTTTTGCCGAACACCTCACAACTGTCATCCCGCCTGCCCTGACGAAGGAAGGGAGCGAAGTCCCGCGCGCCTTTGCTTTTCCCCTGGTTTTCAGGGGCGCGGGACGCAGTTCGAGGGATCTGCTGTTCATATTTTCCTTAGCGCGTTCTCGTGTCTTAGCGGCGCAATCCTGACGTATAGTCCACGCATGAGTTCCCCTGCCGGCCATTTGGCGACAAAGCCTCCGCGCGGTTTGACGGCCGTGGGAATTTTTCTCGTATTCGGCGCGGTCATGGCGACGCTTGCAGGGACAAGCCTGCGCTGGCCGCGCACCTATCTCGATGATATGTGGATTCTTAATCCGCGCGCTCATCGCGATCTTGCGCCATACGGACCAGTCGTCGGACTCCTGTTCCTGCTGCTCGGCGCCACACTTGCCGTCGCTGCCGCAGGCTGGTTCAAGCGCAAGGCCTGGGGATGGCGACTGGCCGTTGCCGTGATTGCGATTCAGGTGCTGGGAGACTTGGTCAACGCGTTCTCGGGCCGCGTCGTCGAGGGAGCGATCGGCGTCACAATCGCAGGTCTGCTGCTCTTCTACCTCACCCGCCCGCAAGTCCGCGCCGCTTTCGACCCCAAGTAATTCATGACGTCCGCCGAAAGGGCTCGCCCAATCGCCTCGAATCAGCCATACAACTCGTTGTGCTATGATGCCGTCAGAGGAAGCTATGAAATCAAAGGGCATGAAGTCCAAGCGGGCGAAAGCTAAAGGCTCAGTGTCACGCGATAAGGTTCGCAAAATGCGCGACGATTCTCACGCCGCGAAAAAGATTGGTAAGATCAGGATTCCTCTGGCAGAGAGACGCACGGATACGCGTGCACGGCGCCATGTGACGAAGGAAATGTTGAAAGAAGTTCAGACGAACTTCAACGGTTAACCTAGCGGCTTCCACACCGAGCTTCAACACACCGAGGGATCCGCAACCAGAGTCGTCTTCTCTGAGCTGAGTGGGCGCAGCCACCGACATCATGTCGTGGCTGCGCCCCAGACGTATGCACATCCCCCGCTGCAAACCCGCGCTTCACCCAGGGTGTGCGACTAGCGGAGGATCCTGCTTGATTTACCTCTTGCCGCCAGTTACGTGGCCGCGACCGTCGCGCTCTTCGTTTCCTTTGAAGTGGGCGCTATCCACACGCTTTGACTCGACGGCTCTCTCGCCGACCTCTTGGCGCTGGGCCCCTATAGCCGTGCTCCGGATGGTAACGGTTATTCACGTGACCGCGGAAATCCTCACGAGCCATGAAACCACGGGCCAGCGCCGATGAATACGCCTCCGTTAAACCATTCTGGACCGTAGTAGCCCGCAGGAGCGCACGCCCGTAAGGAGCGGCGTCGTAGTATCCGTAGGGACATCCCGGCTCTATTCCCACACTGACGGCGATCTGAGCCGCGGCTCTGGGAGCCGTGACCGTGAAGCAGAATGCAGCAACAGCAGCTAATACCAGAAATCTTAGTCCGCGCATAAAATCTCCTGGGTAGTTTAATTTGACTTTTTCTCGAGCAAGTTATCGTACGGTGACTCACGGTTCCGCGGCTGTGCCAGAATCGAACACTTTCAAAAATGACAGCCAGTCGATAGCTTGTATAACCTCGTCTGGACCGCGCAATCCCGCGCAATACTTTGTTCCTCTCTCTGCCGCGAATCGGGATTGCGAGGCTGACTTGGGGAAACGGGCTGTCACCGGCCGATCTGGTGGTGACTACTATTGCCACTAGGGCTAAAATAGTGGCGCAAATTCAAATTGGAGGAATGCGGACATGACAGACGCAGCTCAGCAGACCGCGATAGAGAAGCACAAGCCACAGACGTTTGCGGCGAAGGCATATGCCGCACAGAGCAAAACTTCTGCGATCGCGCCGTTCACGGTGCAGCGCCGCTCGCCGCAGCCGCAAGATGTTCAAATCCAAATTTTGTACTGCGGGATCTGCCACTCGGACTTGCATCAAGTCCGCAACGAATGGGAAGGCGTGATGCCGACGGTATATCCGTGCGTGCCGGGCCACGAGATCGTCGGGCGCGTGGTGAAAGCCGGAAGCGCGGTGAAGAAATTCAAGGAAGGCGACATCGTCGCGGTCGGCTGCCTGGTCGATTCCGACCGCACCTGCGCCAATTGCCGGGCCGGCGAAGAACAGTACTGCGAAAGCATGCCCACGTTCACCTACAACGGGCAGGACAAATTTCTCGGCGGAGTAACGTATGGCGGCTACTCCGAAAGCATCGTGGTGGACGAAGCGTTCGTGCTGCGCGTTTCCGACAAAGCAAATCTGGCGGGCACCGCGCCGCTGGTCTGCGCCGGGATTACCACGTATTCGCCGCTGCGCCACTGGAAAGTAGGCAAGGGACAGAAAGTCGGCATCGTGGGCCTGGGCGGGCTGGGACATATGGGCGTGAAATTCGCGAAAGCTTTTGGCGCCAGCGTCGTGCTTTTCACCACTTCCCCGAACAAAACTGCGGACGCGCTGCGTCTGGGCGCGGACGAAGTGGTGATCTCGAAAAATCCCGGCGAATTCAAGAAGCATGCCAATACTTTCAATTTCATCCTGGATACTGTTTCCGCGGAACACGATTTGAACATTTATCTCAGTCTGCTGAAGATGGACGGTACTATGACGCTCGTGGGTGCGCCGAACAAGCCGGCTCCGGTTAGCGCGTTCAACCTGATCATGGGACGCAAGAGCCTGGCTGGCAGCGCAATCGGCGGCCTGCGACAGACGCAGGAGATGCTCGATTTCTGCGCGGAGCAAGGAATCACCGCGGACATCGAGATGATCAAGATTCAACAGGTCGACCAAGCGTACGAGCGGCTGCTGAAGAACGACGTGAAGTACCGCTTCGTGATCGACATGGCTTCGCTGAAATAATCAACTGCGAATTGCGCTGAACTTTTCGCGCGAGGAGGCAAATACGGAAGTCAATTCGTTCGGCAAGCTCAAGCGAGTGGTTCGAATTATTCCGCTGCTCTCGATTCTGGGATTATCCTCCTGCTTCGGCTCCTCACTGAGCAATCTTTTCGTCACGTCCGTGAAGCTCGCTCCCGCGAATCCGACCATTGCGATTGCCGGGACGCAGGCATTTATTCTAAACGTGAGTTATGCGGTCGGACCCACCGATCACGAAAACCCCAAGGACACCACGTGGACTTCGGACAATGAAGCAGTGGCGACGATCGACAGAGCGGGCATAGCGACGGGAGTTTCCGCTGGGACCGCGAATATTGGAGGCAGCTTCGAAGGTAACAATGCGCACACGGTTTTGACCGTGGCTGGCCGCGAGGGTGCCGCCATCGCGGTGCAAGGCGATTCGCGCACGCTGCACGTCACGAATCTGGCCACCCGGCAGGAGCTGACGTTCGCCGCGAATCCGTTGAGCGATTCGATTACGGTTTCGTCCGGCGGCGAGGGAGAGAGTACGGCCGCTGCTGAGATTTCGGTTTTTCCGGAACACGGGCCCGCGTGGCTGGCGATCCATCCCTCTGGAAATTATCTCTATGTGGTGAATCAGACTTCCGAAAGCGTTTCCGCGTTTGCCATTGACTGGAAAACCGGCGCGTTGAGCGCCGTGGCCGGGTCGCCGGTTCAAGCTGGCGCGAAACCCTGGAGCGTTGAAGTAGACCCCGACGGCGCAGGTCTTGCCGTGGCACATCTTGAAGGAACAGAAATTTTGCGCTTCCGCATTGACGCCGCAACCGGCGCTCTCACGCCCGAATCGCAGTAACGCTATAAACCGAAGGCTTGGATGCGCAACATTGCGCTGCTCTCCCGGTTTCAACCACTGAGCTTCGCTCAGGATTTGGGTCGGTACTGCAGAGCCAACGCGACCAGGGCCGCCATCAGCACAGCCGGGAAGAGTTGGCCGACCACGGCCTCCGCGATGGTGAGCGAACGCGCGAATGGAAGTATGGGATTGATGTCGCTACCGACCGTGGTCAGCGTGGTAAAGCTGTAGTAGGTGAACTTCGCGGTGAGCTGATCCAAATCGGCCGGCGTGGTAACGAAGCGGAAGGCGCCGGGATGAAGTTGTTCAAGAAACTCATAGGCGGAGGCCCAGGCCAAGCCCAGTAGAAGATATGCGCTGAGGCCGCCCTGCACCCTGCTCCAGGTGACCGGGCCGGTGCGAAACGTCACGAGCAGGACAATGCCCACGTAGATAAGCAGAGTTGCGGCGACGAGTACGCTGCCGAGCTGATGAAGAAAGGGCGTCGGATGAATGCGCCCGGCCCCCAATACCACCGCAGTGCCGAGGACCACGGCGATCACAACAGCCCTGGCGATGCGGCTCTGGTTTACCACCAGGGCTGCCGAAATCATCAGCGCGACCACAGCGATTTCGAAGAAGATGCGTCCGCGAAGACCGGCTTCGCGAAGCGGTGTAATTACGAAGATCAAGACGGCCAGCGCGATGGTAACGAGTGTCAGACCGAGGTCGCCGGACCAGAATTCGCTCATGCGCATTCGGAGAAGAGTGCTTCGCGGTTGATTTGGTTCGTTCGGCATGAAGAGCGTCCTCCGAGGAATCGCCGGCCTGCGGACGGGCGGAATTATAGCAACGAGAATGCATGAGCCAAAGACAAAGCGTTCCACGGTCGGCGCATTAAAAATAATGAGGTAGTACCTGAGACATCGCTGAATACACGGATTGATGTATGGCCACGGCGGTATTGATTATGTTTTGCTCTCAGATGCTTCGGGTACTCTTTTGAACCCGGCCTAACCACCGGGCCGGCCTAAATTGAGCCGCTCGATCCGCGCAGCCCGTCGGAGCATAGCTAGGGCGGGTACTCGACGGATGATCGGACAGGAGGATGCGCAATGCGTTTTGCTTTAATCGTGCGATCGATGTTGTTCGCAATATTGCTGATGGGCGTAGCGGGAGCGGTGTCCGCGCAAGTCCGCGTAGCGATTGCGGTAGGGCCGCCGGTCCTGCCCATTTACGAGCAGCCGATTTGCCCCGGCGACGGTTATTTCTGGACGCCTGGATACTGGGATTATGACTACGATGCCGCCGACTATTACTGGATACCGGGCACTTGGGTAATGGCTCCGGAAGTCGGCTTCCTGTGGACCCCTCCCTACTGGGGTTGGGGCGGCTCCGGGTTTGTTTTCTATGATGGCTATTGGGGACCCACGGTAGGTTTTTATGGCGGGATTAACTATGGTTTCGGTTACTTCGGTAACGGCTTCTATGGCGGACGTTGGGAAGGTGGGCATTTCTTCTATAACACCTCGGTTTGGCATGTGGGCGGCGGCTTCCACAATGTTTACAACGAGCACGTGGACATAAGGAACGATTCTCACGTCAGCTTCAATGGCCACGGCGGAATTGACGCGCGTCCACGCCGCAAGAAGAAGCTGCTGCACATGAGAGACATATCGGGCCGGTAGCCGCGCAAACCGCACATATGCAGGCAGCCCGCTCTGATCCACAGCAACGCGCATCGTTCAACCATGGCCGGCCGGGAGTGGTTGCAACCGCTCGACCTGGAGATTTTAAGAATGACGCAGTGAGAGGCGGAGAAGCCGGTGGGCGTGCGGAGAACACCGGCGGTCGATCAGCCGTCCATCCTAACGATCTGCCGGCTGTGCAACACGCGGCTGCTCCAAACACCGGGAACGCAAAGACGGATAAGAAATACCAGCAGGAACAGGACAAGTTGGAAACAAAGCAGACACAAGAACGGCAGAAGCTCCAGCAGCAGCAGGACAAGGAACATCAGCAGTTGACCAAACAAAAGGCTGATGAGGCCCGAACGCAGCAAGTAGAGCAGAAGCACGCGCAGCAGACACAGCAATTGCAGCAGCGGCACACGCAAGAGACGCAGCAAATGCAGCAGAGGCAGTCGCCTCCGCTGCCCAACGCTCGTCTGGCGGCGGCAAGCCCAAGTAGTCGTTTTGTTGAGAGCACACCGGGCGGAGCATCTGTCAACTAGCGGATGCTTCGCTGCGAAGGCCGCAATAAGAAGAACGCCTCGAAAAAGAAAAGGCCGGCCCGTCAAGGCTGGCCTCACTTCCCTTCAATCGAACTGCACACATACCGCAAACAGACTGTACACAACCCAAGTTACAAAAGAGAACGACTCGGCTCTTATTTGCCCGGGATGTAGCTCAGGTCCGGACGGAACTGCATGAGCTCGCTGTAGGTGCTCTCGATTGAGCTGTTGAGTCTCTCGATCACCGACATGGCTTCCTGCTCGCCGAAGGCCGCTCGGAGGTCGTCGCGCAACGGTTTGATCGCCGGGTCGTCCGCCATCGCAGCGAAGTTGGCCCGCTCGTAGGTGATGACATAGGTGCCGCCGGGTCCGCCGTTCACCAGACGGTGCCACGAAGCGTGCGCCGGCGAGTTCATCTTTTTCCGCGCCTCGGCCGCACGCTCGATGGCGCTGCGGAAATCGTCGCCGTGCCCGAAGCGCACGTGAAAGGTGATCACTTCCGTGTATTTGCCGTTCATGTCCGTGGATGGATTGCTCCACTTCGGCAAATCCTCCCAGTAGGACGTGACCAGGCCCTCCACACTGCTCCCGATTAGCTTTTGGTATTGCGCCAAATCGTCAGCATCCGGAACCGACGGCTTGTCGAAATCCGCCCAATGCTGGCCGAAGCGGGCGACCATGTACGTTCCGGTGTGATCGCCGGTGAGAATTTGGAAAACGAACAACGGCTGCGAGTCTTTCTGCTGCTTGTGCCAATCGGCCTTTTGTTTCCGGCCGTCTTCATATTGTTTTAGCATGCCGTTTTTCGGCGTCTGGAGTTCGATCGCGGCGATGGTGCCGGGCTCTTGCGCCGCCGCGGAAAGCGCGAGGAGCATTAACACACTGAGGGCTACAGTCAGCTTAAGCAATTTCACATTTTCCTCCTGGATTTGATAAGACGAGGACCGAAAGCCCGGCGAGCGTATCCCGCTACGGAACGAACTGTCAACTGGATTTCCGTTACATCCATTCGAGAAATTCCGCGCGCTCGGATCATTGGAGCGCGCCGAAGGGATCCTATTCGAAGACATCCTATTCGTAGCGTAGGGCGACGATTGGGTCGACTTGAGCAGCACGGCGCGCGGGAATGTATGCGGCCAGCAGTGCCACGACGATTAAGAGCAGCGTTACCGCAGCAAAGGTCAGGGGATCTCTCGCGCTGGTGCCGAATAGCAGCGTGGTAAGAAGCCGCGTCACTGCGAGTGAAACGACAAGACCGAGAACCAAGCCGGAGAGTACCAGTTTCATTCCCTGCCCCACCACCATCTTGAGAATTTCAATGCGAGACGCCCCCAGCGCCATGCGTATGCCCATTTCGTGGGTGCTCTGAGTGACGGAATAGGCCAACACGCCGTAAATGCCGACAGCCGTCAGCAACAAAGCCAGCCCGGCGAAAAATCCCGTGAATTGCGTGGTGAGGCGAGGCTGCGCCACCGACGCCGAAACGACTTCGTTCATGCTCGCAATGTTGGATAAAGGCAAATCGGGATCGATCTCCGCGGTTTTCTGGCGGACCGCGGCGATCAGGGGCTGCGGGTTCGAGGTCGAGCGGACGACAAGCGTCATGGTGGCGGCAGGATTCTGCGCCTGCGGCATATACATTTCGGGAATATAGGGAGTGTTCAGCCCGGTGAATTTCACGTCGCCGACAATGCCGACGATTTCCATTTGGATTTTGTCGCGCGAATTCGCGAGATGTTTTCCGATCGGCGTCCTGCGCTGGAAAATATTTTTGCGCGACGGTTTCGTTGATGATTACGACAGGTTTTACTCCTGCGATGTCCTGCTGGTTGAACACACGGCCGCGCAGCAGCGGGATGCGCATCGTTTGCAGGTAGTCCGGCGTGATTTGGCGGATGGCGATCACCGGGTCTTTGCCGATTCCCTGGCAGACCATTCCCTCGGGACAAAAATAAACGTAACGGATAGCGCCCGCGAGCGGCAGGAAACTCGAAACGCCGGCGGATTGCACGCCGGGCAAAGTTTGCACGCTTTCGACCAGGCGGCGGTAGAACTCGGCCTGCTGCGCCGGCTGCGGGTAGTGGGATTTGGGAAGCGTCATCAGGAACGTGGTCACGTTGGTGGGGCTGAAGCCGGGGTCTACGTGCATCAGGTTGCCAAAACTTTTCATCAGCAGGCCTGCCCCGGTGACTAATACAACCGCAATGGCAACTTCCACCACCACGAGCGCGGCGCGCGAACTCCTGCTCTTGCGTCCTTCGTTCGAGCCGCGACCGCTCTCTTTCAGCGTTTCGTTTACGTCGCGGTGGGAAGCGAGCAGCGAAGGCACCAGACCGAAGGCGACGCCGGTGACGACGCAGAGTACCAGCGAAAAGATGAGCACTCCGCCGTTGAGGCTGACCTCTTCAATGCGCGGAATAGTTCCCGGCGGCAAAAGACGCAACAAACGCAGACCGCCAGCCGCGAGAACGACGCCTAGAATTCCACCGAGCGCCGACAGCAGCACGCTTTCGGTCAGAAGCTGGCGCATAAGTCTCGGAGACGAAGCGCCCAGCGCCTGGCGTATCGCGATTTCTTTTTGCCGCGTGGTGGAACGGGCCAGGAGCATGCTGGCGATGTTCGTGCAGCCGATCAGCAGCACGAATCCGACGGCGGAGAGCAGCAGCAACAACGTCACGCGCAGAGGCCCGACCAGACTTTCCTTCAGCGAAACTTCTTGCAGCGAATAATTCGAGGCGTCCACGTAGCCCGGAAAATCTTTTGCGTAGGTTTCGCTCATGGCCTCGAGCTCGGCTTGCGACTGCGCGAGAGCTTCACCCGGCTGCAAGCGCGCGAATACCACGAGATACGAAGCGCCGCTGCGAACCATCACGGGAGTGAGCGCGATGTGATCGAACACCCGTGGAAGCCAGACGTCAGGTTCCGGCTGCGCGAAAGGAAAATGAAAACTTGCGGGTAGCACGCCGACGACGGTGACGCTCTTGCCGTCGAGAGGAATCGTCTGACCGATCAAATCCGGCGCAGCACCGAAATGGCTGTGCCAGAAACCGTCGCTGATGATAGCAACATCCGCCCCGCCTTCGCGATCTTCTTCGGGAAGAAAGCCGCGGCCTTCAGCAGGAATCACGCCAAGAACGTCAAAAAACCCGGCCGTGGCCCGGCAGCGGAAATCTGTTCCGGCGCGCCGTGCGTGGTGAGACTCGCGTTGAGCGGATAATACGCGCCGACGCTTTGTAGCGTCCGCGTTTGCTCCCTGACGCGCGTCATCTTAGTAAAGGAAACCGGGAGGCCGTTGATGCCACGCTGCACGTTGTTAGCAGCAATCGCAACGAGCTGATCGGAATTTTTGTACGGCAGCGGACGAAGCAGCACAGCGTCAATGACGGAAAAAATCGCGGTGTTGGCGCCGATGTTCAGCGCAAGGGTGAGGACAGCGACAACGGTGAAGCCGGGATTCTTGCGCAGCATGCGCGCGCCGAAACGCAGATCCTGCAGCAAAGTTTCGATCATGGGCAGCCCCCTTCGCTCGCGATAAATTTCCTTGGTTTACTCCACACCGCCCAGCCGGATAGTGCGAGCGATTGTCGCACCAAACGTGAACCCAGGCTTGGGACAAATTAGGACCTACCGGGGATTTCGACGCGGCATCGGGAAAAAAGAAAGCGGACGATGCCAGCACATCGCTCTGCTATGTTCGTTCCCTGCTAGAATCGGGACGCGAACGGAGGGGGCATGAAAATTGATTTGCTGGCGATTGCGGCGCATCCGGATGATGTGGAGCTGACCTGCGGCGGAACGGTGTTGAAAATGGCGCAAGAGGGATACCGCACCGGAATTCTCGATCTGACCAAGGGCGAGACCGGCACACGCGGCACGCCGGAGATACGTCTGCGCGAAGCAGCGCACGCCGCGAAAATTCTGAAAGCCAGCGTGCGGAGAAATCTGGGGCTGCCGGACGCGCGGCTGGAAATGCGCGAAGACTACAAGATGGCTATCGCCGAGGTGATTCGCGAGCTGCAGCCGAAGACGGTGATACTTCCCTACTGGGAAGGACGCCACCCGGACCATTACAATGCCGCGAAATTGGGCTACGAAGCGTGCTTCGTGGCGGGGCTGAAGAATTATCCGCTGAGCGGACGCGCGTTTCGTCCATTCAAGATTCTGTATGCGGCGGCGTATGAAAATGCGCGGCCGACATTTTGCGTGGACATCTCGAAGCAATTCGAACGGCGAAGGCGGGCGATTCTGGCTTACAAGTCGCAATTCGAGCCGTCGGAAAAAGATCGCAAGTCGAAAGTGTACTTGCCTCTCGACGAGCTGGAGGCGCGGATGAATCTGACGGCGACCGCTTACGGCCGGATGATTGGAGTGAAATACGCAGAGGGGTTCATCGTGAAGGAGGCCATGCGAGTAGAGGATGTGGTGCGCATGCCGGTGCGGTCGATCTAGACCCCCTAGAAGGGGTCGGATTCTTGGGTATAGCTGAAGCCTGGAAGAGCTTGCGAGGCGCCGCGTTGGTCAACTTTGACCTTTACGGTGCCTTCCGCTTCGGCGCCGGTCTTGCGGAGAAGGGCAAACGTGGCGATGGCTTCGTTGTAAACCTTAGTAATCAAATAAGATTCGCCAGAATCGTCCTTCTTCCAGACTTGGCCGACTTGGATCTTTCCGGCAGGCACACTACGAATGTAGACAGATTCGACCCACGCGTCAATATCGCAGCGGCCGTATGATTCGCAGGGGAAACCCCTTACACCCCGAGCGATTGCAGCGAGTTTGTGGAGCACGGGAAACTCTTTTACCGCATCCGCCATCCAAGCAATTATCGTGAGGATGCTGGGGGTGGGGTGTATAATCCCGGCGAAGCTCCTCCGGAGGTGCGCATGAAAAAGAGCCTTTTCGGGCAATTGGGGGCGCTGCTTGTAGCTGCTTCGCTTCTTAGTCCCGGGACAGTTGCGGGGTTCCCGCTACAATCCGCGCAACAGCCCGCGAGCCAGCAGCAGAGCGGCCAATCACAGCAGCCCGGCCAGCAAACCACTCCGCCCGCGCAAACTCCGCAAACGCAGCACCTGCGCCGCAAACTCCGCCGCCCGCGCAGACTCCGCAGCAACCTGCTCCAACACAGACAACGCAGCAGCCCAGCTCAAGCGCTCAAGACCAAAGCGCGCCAGGAACGGGCGAGCAGAATCCGGACTCACTACCGATTCAGCAGATGCCGACGGACCCCAACGTCAAGCCGGGTTCCAAGCAGGATGTGAACGCGATCGGCAATCGCAGCGTAGGCCACGGATTGAATTTCTATTCGCTGGAACACGAAATCGCGCTGGGAAAACAATTGTCGCAGGAAGTGGAGAAGCAGGCGAAATTCATCAACGATCCCATCGTGATCGAGTATGTGAACCGCGTAGGGCAAAACTTGGTTCGCAACTCCGATGCGCAAGTGCCGTTTACGATCAAGGTGATCGATTCGGATGTGGTGAACGCGTTCGCGCTGCCGGGCGGATTTTTTTACGTCAACAGCGGTTTGATCCTGCACGCGGACGAGGAGTCCGAGCTGGCCGGAGTGATGGCGCATGAGATCGCGCACGTGTGCGCGCGGCATGGCACCAAGCAAGCCACCAAGAGCGACATCGTGCAGATCGGCGCGATGGTCGCAACGATCTTTATCCCTTACACCTGGGCCGGATATGCGATTTATCAGGGCATGAACTTTGCTATTCCCATGACCTTCCTGAAATTCACACGCGTGGATGAGGCCGAAGCCGATTACCTCGGGCTCCAGTATATGTACAAGGCCGGCTACGATCCGAACGCGTTCGTTTCCTTCTTTGAAAAGGTTCAGGCGGACGAAAAGAAGCAGCCGGGCACCATTCCAAAGATTTTCTCGACGCATCCTCCGACTCCGGAGCGCATCGTTGCGGCGCAGAATGAAATTGCGAAGATTCTGCCGGCGCGCGACGAGTACATCGTCACCACTTCGGAATTCGACACGGTTAAGCGCCGGCTGCAAATGATCGAAATGAATATGAAGGTGGACGACAAGAAGAATCCGAACAAGCCTCGACTGCGCAAAAAGACCGATCAGCAGCCCAACAAGGGACCATCAACGGGAAGCGATCCGCAGTCCACCAGCAGCGATCCTACTTCGACGGATGATCCCGACCGCCCGACGCTGCAAAGGCGGCCGGATCCAAACGCGCCACAGCAATAATCCGGGCGCGGATTGTAGCTCAGAACAAATTCGCGGGTTATAAACTGCAAAGGGCGCCAGTGAAACGGCGCCCTTTTTTATTCCGCTGTGCAACTAACGGGTGTGAACTTCGGCCACGCCCAGGCGTTTAAGGCCTTCGGCGTAATATTTGCGATAGAGGATGTCCCACTCTTCGCTGCCTTCCAGGATTTCTTTTTTCTGTGAGGTGATTTTCGCGCGGACCTCGGTGTCCACCTGCTCTTCGAGCTTAAGCAGCGACGACAAAATAGTTACGATTTCCTGGCGAATAGTGTCGCGGTCTTCGACGAAATCAACTTCAGGTGTAGATACAAGAAGATCGATGATTCGATGAGAGATGCGAACGGTTTTCTCACGGGTCAGTCGCATGTCAGCGGAGAATTAATTTCCTTTCACGGGCGAGCTGGCCCTTCACTTTCTTGAACATTTCCTGATACGAAACGCCCGTGCGCTTCATTTCGTCGGAGTACTTGGCTAGAATCTCGCGGACTTCTTCGTTAACGCGGTCCTCCACGGTCACCTCGTCTGCCATCACCTGGCGGACTTGCTGCGTGAGGTTTTCCACGTTCTTTACTTCGATCATCTTCTGGGCCGCGAGGCGTTTTACCACCTCTTTGGCCATGTAACCGACAAAATCTCGCGACAGAAGCATTCCGTTTGGCTCCGCGAACGATGACGAGCTTTTCAGTCTACTGGCTGGGTATTCGAAGTGTCAAGGTGAGGTCTTGCGGCCGTTTTAGCTCGCGTGGCGTCCCAACGAAGCTTCGCTCTTGCAATTGCGGGCTGATCTTGCGTGCGCTCATTCGTGCGATGCCGCGCAGCGACCGCGGAGGCGTGATTTAGTTACCGTGCTCTCCTGTCGCCATGTTCTGATAATCTAGCTCGGGGAATTACTCCCGCAGACCGCACAGTGACCGGTCCCGAAGGCTGCAAACTACTTAAAAGGAATCACTAAGGTGAGTTCACCCACGTCCTCTTCACGCGAAATTAAGCGCGCATTCAATTTTAACGGCGGCCCTGCTGCTCTGCCTCTTTCCGTGCTCGAACGCATCCGCGAAGAACTATTTGATTACCGCGGCACCGGGATGTCCGTAATGGAAATGACCCATCGCTCGGCTGAGTTTGAAGAGATTCTTTCGCGCGCGGAACAAAACCTCCGGCGCCTGATGGAGATTCCTGAAGAATATGCGGTGATATTCCTGCAAGGCGGCGGCAGCCTGCAATTCACCATGGTGCCGATGAACCTTTACATTTCCGGGAAGCCCGTGGACGTGTTGCACACCGGGATGTGGACGGCAAAGGCCATCGCGGAACTAGAGAAGGGCATACCGTTCCGATTGGCGGCTTCGACTGAGGGGGAAAAATTCAGGCGCGTACCCAGAAAGGAAGAAATTGCATTGGCGCCCGATGCTTCCTACGTTTACATGGCCTCCAACAACACAATCGAAGGCACGCAGTGGAGCGTGTTTCCGCAGACCGGAGACGTGCCTCTGGTGGCAGATATGTCGTCGGACATTCTTTCGCGAAGAATAAACGTCCGAGATTTCGGATTGATTTTCGCAGGAGCGCAGAAGAATCTAGGGCCGTCCGGGGTCACCGTGGTTATCATCCGCCGCGATTTGGCGGAGCGAGCCGATAAGGGCCTGCCGACGCTCCTGCAATATCGCACCGAGATCAAGGAACACTCGCTTTTCCACACTCCGCCTACGTTTGCGGTGTACATCGTGGGTTTGGTTCTCGAATGGGTTGCGGCCGAAGGCGGTGTGGCCGCAGCCGAAAAACGAAATGAAGCAAAAGCCAAGCTGCTTTACGATACCATCGACGCGAGCACTTTTTATTCCTGCCCGGTGGAGAAGGATTCGCGCTCCAAAATGAATGTGGTGTTCCGCGTTGCGGGCGGGAACGAAGCCATGGAGAAAGAGTTCGCGCAGGCGGCCGCTGCGGCTCACATCACAGGCGTGACTGGCCATCGGTCGGTCGGCGGAATGCGCGTGTCACTTTATAATGCCGTGACGCTGAAGGCCGTCGAGGCGCTGGTGAGTTTTATGCGGGAGTTCCAGCGAACGCAGGGCTAAAGCAGGAAGGATGCGCTCGGTTCCCAGCGGACTCGGGCGCAAGCTACCCTCGGGAGAAAAATAGCCACAGCAGTGTGGTATTCACGCAACACTCGCTTGACTTGCATTGATAGGCCCGTTATCGTGATAATTCATGTCTAATACCGTCGATTCGATAGCTAGTTTGCCACTTCTAGGGGTTTCTTCGCATCCGAGCTGGCTTCGAGATGCCACGCTTCGCACGAATACAGCCGAAAGCCACCCAGGTTGATGCACAACCCCCGTTGGATGAATACTTTAACTCGCTCTATACCGCGCTTGGACCGCAGCATTGGTGGCCCGGGAACACACAATTCGAAGTGATCCTTGGTGCCATCCTCACGCAGAACACCTCGTGGAAGAACGTCGAGCTCGCTCTGGCCAACCTGCGAGCCGCCGGGGTATTTACGCCCTCTTCGGTTAAGAAAGTCCACATCCGGCGCCTGCAATCGTTAGTTCGTCCGTCGGGCTACTATCGGCAGAAGGCGCGGGCGCTGAAGGCTTTCGTCCAGTTCTTGCGCACGGACTATCGCGGATCGCTTAAGCGAATGTTCGCAGCGCCGACAATTGAGCTCCGCGAAAAACTTCTGCGAGTGTGGGGAATCGGCCCGGAGACTGCGGACGCGATTCTGCTCTACGCCGGGAAGCACCCCGTGTTCGTGGTCGATGCTTATGCCAAGCGCATCATGGCGCGGCACGGATGGATAAGCGGCAAGACCAAGTACGAAGAAGTTCGCTGGATGTTCGAGAGGCAAACTCCAGGAAACGTCGAAAGATTTAAGGAATTTCACGGGCTAATCGTTAAGGTGGGGAAAAACTGGTGCCGCAAGCAAGTCGCTGAGTGCGAAAAGTGTCCTTTGGGACGGTATCTGGAGGAAGGCCGGTGAAGGGCGAACGCTCAAAATGGAAGCGAGAGTTGCGGCTCACGCTGGGCCTCGTGGCTATAGTTTTGCTTGCCGCAGCGGTATTCACGCTCGGCTCGTTAAATATTCCCCTGCATCCGGAGAAAGAAAGCGGATTGGTCGTCTTGTTCGCGCTGTCAACTTTTATGTTCGCGGCGCTGCTGGTTTTCAGTTCTGATAATGATCAGGAGCTTGGTCCGTCTGTGGAACGAACGGCGCATCGGGCAGATGGGCTCGCGTTTCAAGGCCAAGATGGTTTTAGGTGCGCTGGGCGTCTCCTTGCTGCCGGTCGTGTTTTTGTTTTTCTCCAGCTACGCTTTATTGAATCGGACGCTAAATCTCTGGTTCCCCCGGCCCTTGGAAATAGCCAACGAAGAAAGCCGGGTGCTTCTTACCGGCTTCGGCAACGCTGAACTCAAACGATTGAGTACGCTTGCTTCCGAAGCTGCGATGCGAGAAACGCCGGACCAGAGCTTCCTGGTGCTGAGCCGAACTGCAGATGCTGCGTGGATCACTGATCGTCAAGGGCAAGTGACCGGGGGAATGGATTTCGAGAAGGGGTGGAATTTCGGCCCGGAGCTCCAGGCGAAGACGCAAGATCCTCACTCGCAGAATCGCAATCCGGCGGCGCCGAAAATGGTGCGATCGCTCGCCAGCGGCGCGCAAGTGTGGCAGGCGGGGAACCAGCTCTACCTCGCGGGAAGCGCTCCCATGCAAAGTTCTATTTTGTTTGCCGCCCGGCACCTGCCGGATGATTTCGTGGAGCGGTATCAAAACATTGAAACTCAAACGGAGACTTTACGCGGAACAGAAGCAACGATTGCGCGCTTTTAAGCGCGAGATTTTGCTAACGCTGATCGCGATCACGTTGATCCTGCTTTCCAGCACCACATGGATCGCGCTGCGCCTTTCGAAGCAAGTGACCGTGCCGATTCAGGGTTTGGCCGAAGCGACGCGCGAAATTTCGCGCGGCAATTTCGATCATCGCATCGAGGTGGAGGCGCAAGACGAACTGGGAACCTTGGTGCGTTCGTTCAATCGCATGACCGAGCAACTGGGAGAAGGCCGGCGCCAGATCAATGAATTCACGCGAAATCTCGAACAGGCCATCGAGGAGCGCGAGGGCCGCCGGAAATTGATGGAAGCAATTCTGGAAAATATTCCGACGGGAGTGGTCTCGCTCGAACGCGACCGGAGAAGTGGCGCGGGTGAATTCCGCTATCGTGATGATCTTGGGGGAACACGCACGCAACGCACATACCCTGCCGGAGCTGCTGGGCGAGGAAGCAGGCCGCGCGGTTCTGTATCTGATGAGGCGGTCGTTGCGCATGGGCGCGGCTTCGCGCGAAATTGAAATCGCATCCGCGGGAAGGCTGCTTCGCGCCGCGGTGACGGTAAGCTCTCTTGGACCGCGGCGGTCGAACCCGGGCTTTGTGGTGGTCATCGACGACCTTACCGACCTTCTTCGCGCGCAAAAAGCGGCCGCCTGGCAGGAAGTTGCCCAGCGCATCGCGCATGAAATCAAGAATCCGCTCACGCCGATCCAGCTTTCGGCGCAGAGGCTGCTCCGGCATCTTGAGCGCACGGCGCTCATTGAAGACCGAGGCCACGCGTGGTGAGCTCGAAAAGCTGGTGGCGGAATGCGCCGGATTGATCGAGCGCGAAGTGCAGACGCTCGAATCGCTGGTGGATGAGTTCTCGCAATTCGCGCGATTCCCTTCCGCGCGCCTGGCTTCCGCGGATTTGAATTCCATTGTGTCTAGTGCGCTGGATTTATTTCACGGACGTTTGGACGGCATCACGGTGAAAACAGAACTGGCCGCTACTTTGCCGCCGGTGAAAGCCGATCCGGAATTGATGCGCCGGGTGGTCGCCAATTTGATTGATAACGCGGCGGAGGCCATGGAAGGCTCCACGATTCGGCGTTTGCGCGTGGCGACACGCGTGGAAGGAGACGGCGATGCGGTGGAAATCGAGATTTCCGACAGCGGCCACGGCATTTCTCCCGAAGACAAAGAGCGGCTTTTTCTTCCGCACTTTTCCACCAGAGAGCGTGGCACCGGGCTGGGACTTGCAATCGCGAGCCGTATTATTGCCGAGCATAACGGAACAATTCGCGTGGAAGATAACCTGCCGAGCGGAGCGCGATTTCTGATTCGATTTCCCGCCGCGGAAGTTGTGGCCACACAAACGCAAGCGGGTGGCCAGGTTTAGCGGTTTTTACTGGAATGTAACTTTTCAGGCAGGCCCTGCGGGCTCAAAAGATCGAGAAGTTCAAAGGCTCTAAAAACAATGCCGGCGACCATACTTATAGTTGACGACGAGATAGGAATCCGGCAATCGCTGGGCGCGTTGCTGCGGGACGAAGGGTATGAAATCGAAGCAGTAGCTTCAGGTGAAGAATGCCTGGAGCAGATCGGCCGGCGAAACTTCGATTTGATTCTGTTGGACGTGTGGCTGAAGAAGATGGACGGCCTGGAAACGCTCGAGCGTATTCAGCAGCGCGAAGGCGCGCCGATGGCGGTGATGATTTCCGGCCACGGAAATATCGAGACGGCGGTGCGCGCGACAAAACTGGGGGCCTTCGACTTCATAGAAAAACCGCTCTCTCTCGAAAAAATCGTGCTGGTAGTGCGCAACGCACTCGATTACGTGCGGCTGGAATCTGAAAACCGCAGGCTTCGCGCTGAACTCGAGGAAAAGCATCAAATTCTGGGGAACAGTGTGCCCATGAAAGCGCTGCGGCAGCAGATTGCGTTGACCGCGCCGACGAACGGCCGCGTGCTGATTTACGGCGAAAGCGGAACGGGCAAAGAGCTGGTAGCGCGAGCTCTACACGCCAGCAGCTTGCGGGAAGCGATGCCGTTCGTGGAAGTGAACTGCGCCGCGATACCGGAAGAACTGATTGAATCGGAAATGTTCGGGCACCGCAAAGGAAGTTTTACCGGCGCCAGCGAGGACAAAATCGGCAAGTTTTTGAAGGCCGACGGCGGAACCTTATTCCTCGATGAAGTGGGCGACATGAGCCTGAAGACGCAATCGAAAGTTCTGCGCGTGCTGGAAGAACAGCGCGTGGAGCCTTTGGGTTCGAATACGCCCGTGACCGTGGATGTGCGCGTGGTGGCCGCCACCAATAAAAAGCTGGAAGAAGAAATCGGACGCAATGCTTTTCGGGAAGATTTATTTTATCGGCTGAATGTGATTCCATTTTACGTGCCCGCGTTGCGCGATCGAGTGGAGGACATCCCGATTCTGGCGGCGCATTTTCTGCGCGCCTTCTGCGAGGAATACGGCAAGAAACAGAAAGAATTCAGCTCGCCGGCTATCGATGTGCTGCTGAGTTATCCCTGGCCCGGAAACGTGCGCGAACTGAAAAACCTGGTCGAACGGCTGGTGATCATTTGCCCTTCGCCGCGGATCGAACCGCATCATTTGCCGCCGGAAATATTCCGCGGCGCGTCCAAGAGCCCGCAAAAACCGTACGAAAGCCTGCAGGAGGCGCGGTCCGCGTACGAGCGCGAATTCGTGCTGCGCAAGCTGGAGGAAAATCGCTGGAACATGACCAAGGCGGCGCAGGCACTGGGTCTGGAGCGCAGCCACTTGTACCGAAAAATGCGGACGCTGGGCATCGCGCCTGCGAGGGAATAGCGGTTATTCCTGGTAATCGGCGAGCTGTTCGAGCTGGCGGTGCCAATCGAGCTGGCGAACGATCGCGGAATTCTGGCGCCAGTGCGGCTGCACTTTCACCATAAGCTCCAGAAAGATTTTGGCGCCGAGGATAGTTTCGAGTTCCAGGCGAGCCTGCGTGCCGATTTTCTTGATGGTCGCGCCGCTCTTCCCGATCAGAATTCCCTTCTGGCCTTCGCGCTCCACATAAATTGTCGCGCGTATGCGCGTGATTTTCTCGGTCTCTTCAAAATTATCGACCAAGACGGCGATGGCGTGCGGGACTTCTTCGCGCGTGATGAGAATCGCTTTTTCGCGGACAAGTTCGGCGGCTAGAAAACGCTCGGGCTGATCGGTAAATTGGTCGGCGGGAAAATGAGGCGGCGCTTCGGGGAGTCGCGTGAGCCAGGAATTTACCAGGTCGAGACATCCGGCGCCGGTGAGCGCGGAGATGGGGAAAATTTCCGCAAACTCGAATACTTTGTTGTAGCGCTCGATCAGCGGCAAAAGAAGCTGCTTGTGGATGCGGTCCACTTTGTTCAGCAAAAGATACACGGGCCCGTGAAACCGCTCAACCCACTGAATCGAGAAACGATCGCCGCCGCCGAAATCAGCGGTCGCGTCAACGATCAGCGAAAGAATGTCGATGCCTTCCAGCGCGTGTTGCAATTCGTCCATCATCATGCGGCTCAAAACATTTTCCGGCCGGTGAATGCCGGGAGTATCCACGAGCACGATTTGCGCGTCGTCTCGATTCAGAATGCCTTGGATGCGATTGCGAGTAGTCTGCGGCTTGGGCGAAACGATGGCGACTTTCTGGCCGACGAGCGTATTTACGAGCGTGGACTTGCCCGCATTGGGACGACCAACAATCGCGACGAAGCCGGACTTGAAAGGCATGGAGACAACGATTGTACGCCATCGCGCTTGATGCGAGTAGGTTTCAGCAGAAGCAGAAAGAGGCGGAGGGATGACAACGCGTTCTTTCCAAGAGTCTCAGCTAAAGCGGACGCGGACGCGCAGAACTTTGCGCTGATTGGCTTCCAGAACTTCGAAACGAAGGCCGTCGGCGTCGATGATCTCCCCGGTGCGCGGAACGTGGCCTGCAACACTATTCAACAACCCGGCGATTGTGGTGGAGGTGGAGTGCCTCATGGCGGCGTCGAGTTTCACACCGAACAGTTCGCCGACTTTATCCACCGGAACGCTGCCGCGAACTACCAAGGCGCCCCCGGCTTCGCGAACCACATCGGGCGCCGGCCTGCGATCCTCTTCGCCGATTTCGCCGACGATCTCCTCCACCATGTCTTCGATGGTGACGACTCCGGCCATCAAGCCGTACTCGTCAATCACAATCCCCATCTGTTGATTCTTGCGCTGCATTTCTTTCAGCAGCTCGGACCCAAACTTCGTCTCCGGCACGAAAAGAGCCGGGCGCATCAGCTCGCGAACCGTGCGATGAGCGGCTTCAGTGTCCGGCACCTCGAGCATATCTCGCGCCATGACGATGCCAACAATGTCGTCCAGCGATTTTTCGAAAACCGGCAACCGTGAAAATTTTGTCTCCACCGCAAGCTCGCGCAATTCCTCCAACGAAGCAGCCGCGCGAATGGCGATCACGTCCGGGCGCGGCGTCATCACTTCGCGGACGCGCTTGTCGCCGAACTCGACCACCTGTTCGATGAGCCGCGCTTCGTCCTGCTCGATGATTCCCTCTTCCGTGGCAGCGTCAACAAAATCTTCGATGGCTTGCTGCTCGGCCGCCGGGGCGCTTTGCTCCTCTTCGGAAACGTGGAGCACGGACACCAGGAGTTCGAGGACCGCCAGAATCGGCCACGTGAGAAACAGAAATGCGCGCACAATCGGAACGAAGGGCGCGATCCAGTTGCCCGGAGCGCGCGCAAGAAGAAGCGAAGGCAAAAACTGCATGGCCACCACGACTTCGGCGCCCAGGAAGAAAATCATCTCGAGCGCAGCTTCCCAAGTCCCGAGCGAGAAGAAGATTACCGCCCGAGCGGTAATCGCTGCGACCAGGACGAGCCAGAGGCGCGTGAGAAGACTGAATGCCAGCCCAGCGCGACGCAGCTGCATGTGGAACCGCGGAGCAACTTCGGATTCAAACGTTTCCAGATGGTCATGGATGCGGCCAGTGGACGCGCGGCCCAGCTCGCGGTACACCCGGTCAAGGTAGGAGAAGAACAGCAGAATAGCCGTAAGAAACAGAATGCCGGCGGTGTAGAAAAAAATGGCCACGCTAGAGACGCTCCGGCATCGTGACCGCAGGCGCGGCAGCGCGAATCGGCCGGCGGTTGCGCCCTGGCATGCGGGAACGCCAAAAAGTGAACTGTCGCCTCATGATTATGCCAAACCAAGATGCCGGCGAAGACTCATTTCCCGCCGGTCCATTTGACCCTGATCGGTTTCGTGGTCGTATCCCATCAGATGAAGAATTCCGTGCAGGACTAGGATGCGCATTTCGCCGTCGAAATCGCGTCCCAAACGGCGGGCGTTTTGCCGGGCAACCGCGGGAGCAATCGCAATATCACCCAAATACGGAGGCGCAGAGGCAGCGCGCAGCGCGAAAGAATTGCGTTTCCCCGGCAATCGGCCAATCCTTCGCTGGGAGTGTGGCTCATCCGCTGCGAACGACAATACATCCGTGGGGCGATTTTTTCCACGGTAGACACGGTTCCACTTCGCGATTTCCGCATTCGTCACCAGGCAGATCGTAAGTGCGTTGGCGGGAATGCGCAGCAGCCGCCGCAACTTTCTGGAAAATTTCTCCAGCTCGCCAATGGAAATTTTTACCTGACGCTGTTGGTTGAGAATCATGTAACTGGATTAGGCGCGATGATTCTTGCCGGCAGGATGAGCTGCACCGTGCTCGTCGTAAGCTTTGATAATACGCTGAACCAGGCTGTGGCGTACAACGTCGTGCTCGTCGAAATAAACCATGGAGATTCCTTCGATCTTGCCCACGATTTCGATGGCTTCCACCAGCCCCGAGCGGCGCGAATCCGGCAGGTCGATCTGCGTGACGTCTCCCGTGATTACCGCCTTCGAATTGAAGCCCAGGCGCGTGAGAAACATTTTCATCTGCTCGCTGGTGGTGTTTTGCGCCTCGTCGAGGATCACGAAGGAATCGTTCAGCGTGCGCCCGCGCATGAAGGCCAGCGGCGCAACCTCGATGATTCCTTTTTCCAGAAAGCTCTCCAGTTTGTCGGCTTCCAGCAAGTCGTGAAGCGCATCATAGAGCGGGCGCATGTAGGGATCGACCTTCTCCTGAAGTGTTCCGGGGAGAAAACCCAAGCGCTCGCCGGCTTCCACTGCCGGCCGCGCGAGAATGATTCGAGTGACTTGCTTGGAGAGCAGCGCGGAGACAGCCATAGACACAGCCAGGTAGGTTTTTCCCGTTCCGCCGGGGCCGATCGCGAAAACCATGTCAAACGTTTCGAGCGCTTCCATATAGCGCGCCTGATTGGGACTCTTAGGCGCGATGCTTTTCTTGCCGAAAGAGCGCACGCGCGTGGGCGAAAAAGCGCCGCGCAACTCGGACGATGGGGCTGTCGTGGCGACACGCAGCAGCGATTTCACTTCCTGGCTCGCCGGGACGCGGCCTTCGCGCACGCGGTTATTATATTCGCCGAGGATTTGGGCCGCGCGCTCCACTTGAGCGGGGGCCCCTTCGATTTCGAGGTCATGATCCTGCAAATGGGTCGTGACGTGCAGGGTTGATTCGAACAGCTTGATGTTTTCGTCGAGGGTACCAAAAAGCTCGCTGATGCCACCCACTAGTCGGACGGTTTGTTTCATTCAGTATCGCGGGCGCGACGCCTCCAGAACACTGGGTGATTGCTAGCGTAGCGCGGGAGGCAAGCAGGGTCAAGGTGGGAGCAACAGGATTCATTAAGCTGTAATGTTGATAAATCACGCGACTGGAGTGAAAAACCGCCCATAACGGTCTTGCCGGGTACGTCGGAATGGAGCTTCGATCCGGGAGTAACTCTTGTTTCAATTGCCCGAGAAAAGGGCCCAGCGTAGCCTCGACATTGTGTCATTCTGTTAGCTACCGCTGGGGGTGGAAGCTAAGGCAAGGAACCGTTCCAAGATGAGAACTCAGACGCCGCTGAGCGTCTAATAGGAATTGTAGCTAGCTGCAAGGCTTGCAGGGTAACAATAGACGGGAGACTTGTATGGCAAACGTCAAGGACCCTTCGCGCGACACGGAAGGCAAAGTTTATGCCGAGCCGCGGCGGACGCAGCGAGTGCGGATTGGGATGTCCGTAGAGGTCCGCTCAACCGAAGGCGAGCTTTTTCAGGAAAAAACAAAGACTATTACCGTGAATGCGAACGGCTGCCTCGTGCTGCTGGCTGCCAAGGTGAAGCGCGGTCAGAAGCTCATTATCAGCAATCCTCAGACTCAGGAAGAGCTTCCGTGCACCGTAATTTTTCAGGGTGATTACAACAGCGGCAGATCGGAAGTGGGTCTGGAATTTTCCGAGCCCTCGCCCAAGTTCTGGCGTATCGCATTCCCTCCCACCGATTGGGATCCAAATGAGCGCAAACGCGCCAGCGCTCCGACTGCTACCGCTCCCGTTCCCCGCACTACCCGCTAACTCACCGGCCGTCCCGAACGTCATCACCCGCGGACATCTCAACGCAAATTATTCAACCTGATTCGCGCCTATGGCTTGGCGGCTGGAAATTGAACCTTCGGAGCTTCGCGCGAAGTCTCCGAAGCCTGGAAATACGCGTCGTTGCGCTTAAACCCGGCCCAGCCCGCATAAATATTGTTCGGAAACAGCCCGATGTACGTGTTGTAGGCCTGAATGGAATCGTTGTAGCGCTTTCGCTCGACCGCGATGCGGTTCTCCGTGCCGGCCAGCTCGTCCTGCAAACGCAGGAAATTTTCGTTCGATTTGAGCTGCGGGTAATTTTCGACGATCAGAAGCAGCCGGCTGAGCGCACCGTCGAGCTGGCCGTTTGCCGCGATTTTATCTTGCGGAGTTTGGGCGCCCATTAGCGCGGAACGCGCTTTCGCGATATCGCCGAAGACGGTTTCTTCGTGCGCGGCGAAGCCTTTCACCGTTTCCACCAGGTTCGGGATCAGGTCCGACCGGCGCTGCAGGACTACGTCCACTTGAGCCCAGTTGGACTTTACCGTTTCATTCAGTGTAACCATCTGATTGCGGTGTGAAACGTACGAGCCCCCGACGATCAGCGCGAAGATGACGAGCACGACGATGATCCCTGCAACTGCTTTCATGAAATCCTCCTGTGGAAACTTATTCCATCACCCGCGCAAGAACCTGTCCCAAGAATCTTCAGGCCGATTCGAGCCGGCGATCCACTTCATTCGTGACCACCTCAACTAGCTCGAGATAAGCATTGAGCGATGCCTCGACATCAATTTCGCTCTTCTTCCGTTTCCCTTCCCGCAGATCGAGTATGGCTTGAAATGCCGTTGGGTTCCCTCCGGTCAGCGACGCTATAGCATCCACGCTTTCGCGCTTCGTGGCGGGCATCTCGTGACCCAGGGCCAGCAGCGCGTGGCGAAATAGCGCGCAGAACGGCGAAACAGAATTCATCATAATGGCGAGGTGGACTTTATTGCTGAGCGGCGCAGCGAGTATCGCCTGGCGCAGACGCAGCCATGCTGTACGAAGTTCTCGTTCTACTTGTAGCCGGTGCAGCTGCAGCGGCATTTCGAACTCGGCCAGAAAATCTGTGCCCAAAAGGATGCGGTGATGGAGCTTCATGTCCAGAAGCTCGATGGCGAACACGTCGGCTGAGCGGTGCAATTCATCCTCAGTAAAAAACAGCGGAGGCGGATTGCCTTGGCGAATCCACCAATCCGCGACGCCGTGGGAATGTTCGAGAAGCGCGGCATCAGCTCGATCCACCACGCACACGATATTCAGGTCCGAATGCCCGGCGCGGAATTCGCCGGTGACCGCAGAGCCGTAGAGAACGACGGTCTTTAGATTGTCGGGAATTGCGGCTTTCAGCCGATCCACCAGTTCTGTCAGTTTAGCTTCCATTCGCGATGTCCTTAGCTAACTACGTGCGCCGCGCGACAAAATTACCAGCTACCGCCTGCCCCGCCGCCGCCAAACGAGCCTCCGCCGAAGCCGCCGAATCCCCCGCCGCCACCGCCGCCGCCACCGAATCCCCCGCCGCCAAATCCGCCTCCACCCATCATCATTCCACCAATCATTGGACCGACCCACCCGCCGCCTCCGCGTCTCCCGCCCCCTCCGCGCCTGAACAGGTTCGCAATCAAAGAGAAGAGAAAAAACAAAATTATGATCGTGGCGATTGGACCAAGTCCGGTCCCTCGTTGGCTTCTGCGAGGAGCGCGCGCTGAAGGAAGAGACGTCGTGCCACTCAGAGTGACACCGCGATCCTGGGCAATTACATCGGCGACTCGGCGCGTCATGAGCAACAACGCGGCGTCGTAATTCCCCTCACGGAGATACGGAACTGCCTCACGACCAAACCCGCCCACCTTGCCATCAGGAAGTATCGGCTCGAGGCCGTATCCGACAGTCGTCCAATACTTGTGGTCTTGCGGCGCAACCAGGATTAACACTCCGCGGTCGGACTGTTTTGGGCCAACTCCCCATTGGGTCGCGAGTTCAATTGCAAAATCCTCTACTGGCTTTCCGTTCAGAGACTTTACGGTAACGACGGCAATCTGCGCTTTTGCTTTCTGATCAACTTCGGTGCAAAGCGCGGTTAGCAGGTTACGAGCCGCCGGACTGAGGACACCCGCAAAATCATTTACGTAGCCCGCAGGCTTGGACTTGGGAAGGCCGTCCTGAGCCTGTACGCCGAGCGTCAGGAACAGCCATCCAAAACACGCCAGCAGAACGGTGGCAGCCTTCAGGCCGTCGTGAAGGATGCTGTGCTTGCGCATAGATGCCATGGTGGGTGGCAGGCATGTTAGGCCCACCCGAACGACGGTGTCAACGTACGTGCCTGCCGCACCCAAACCGCAGCTTTGGTGGTGCAAGACAAGAGTGGGATCGCGGAGTTGCAAACTTCGCAATCCATGCGGAAGAATTGTCAGCGGGCAAGCGGCGATGCTACACTCCGGTGTCCGTTTGTTCGTTTACGCACAGTAATGTTCGCTAATGAACGAACCGTGAGCCGAAATTCCCGATTAACTGTCTAATTTCAACTGGATATGCATGGCCGCTGCGTTGCACCAAAAGAGGCCATTTGAAACAAATGGGTCTGCGCGTGCGTTTAGATAGGGTGAGGCCTGCTGGCATTTCGACGTTTCACTACTCTGAGAGGGAACCACGATGATTCGAAGGATTACTCACGTTGCGCTGGTGTTTCTGACGGCTGCTTCTCTTGTCGTTTCACCGGTCTTTGCTCAGTCACAGGAAACCCAGCCCCCGCAGGGAGCACAATCCCAACAAACTCCTGGGCAAGTTCAGCCGGGGCAAACGCAAGAGCCGACGGGTGGCGAGCTCAAAGCCCAGCCCAATACTCCCGCTGCGGACGAAGCGCGGAGCATGAAGATGGGGCCGGACTATTCGAATGGCAAGCACTTCTTCCCCGACATCACTGGTCCGTACAGGTCGCTGCAGATCGCCCAGCCCATGCTGACAAACTCCCCTCGCATCGACCAACTGATTCAGGGCGACAAGTTGATGCTCAGCCTGGAAGACGTGATATCTCTGGCGCTCGAAAATAATCTGAACATCAGCGTGCAAAAATTCCAGCCCTGGATCGAAGAAACGCAGCTTTTGAAAGCGAAAGCCGGCGGAATCCCGCAATCGGGTGCTACGCAGCAAGTGGTGCTGGGAACTTCACCGTCTGTTTCTTTCGATCCCATAATTACAGGAACGGTAGGATGGGCGCGGTCAACGATCCCAGTCAATAACCCGTTCATTTCCGGCACCGGAACAACCTCCGACACCGCGGAATCTATATCATCGAATGGTTACACCTACAATTTCGGTTACTCCGAGGGTTTTCACACCGGCACGAACTTCTCGGTGACCCTGAATACCACCCGGCAAGCCTCGAACTTGTCGGAAAACCTGTTTAACCCATTCATCCAGCCCGTATTGACGGCCACTCTAACGCAACCGCTGCTGAACGGCTTCGGAATACTGGTGAACACCCGCTACATCCTGGAAGCCAAGAATTTCATCAAGGTCTCCGAGTCGCAATTGGCGCAGCAGGTAATCGCTACCGTCACGCAAGTCTCCAACGACTATTGGGAACTGGTTTTCGACCGCCAGAACGTAATCGTCCAGGAAGCCGCCGTGGGCGTTTCGACAAAATTGTATGAAGACAACAAGAAGCAGTTACAAATCGGAACCATGGCGCCGCTCGACGTGCTCACCGCGGAATCCCAAGTCGCAACGGACCAGCAGAACTTAATCGTGGCGCAGACTACGCGTCTGCAACAACAGACCGTCCTGCTGAATGACATCACCAAGAATCTGATGTCGCCGGAGCTTGTGGGCCTCGAAATCATCCCGACCACAACCATCTCGAATCCCGAAGTGGTGGAAAATATTCCGCTGCAGGATGCCGTGCAGGAAGCCTGGAAGAAGCGGCCTGAAATATATCAGGCGGATCTGAACCTGAAGAACGCCGGCATCGAAGTGAAAGCCACAAAGAACGCTCTTCTTCCCTCGCTCAATCTTTACGCACAATTTAGCCAGACCGGCCTCTCGGGAAACGCAATCACGCAGACTTCCACCACTCCCACTTCCATTGTGCCAATCCCGAGTGAACCTATTGTGGACTCTACTACCGGGCTTCAAATCGGAAACGAAGTCGTGGGGTTTCCGGTATTTCCTACGGGCGTGCAGACGAACGGCTTGGGCAGCGCTCTCTCTAACATGATCAACAACAATTTCCCGACGTATGCAGGCGGGGTGACTTTTGCCATCCCGCTGCGCAACCGCTCGGCGCAGGCGGACAACGCCCGCGCCCTGCTCGACGAGCGCCAGCAGCAAACGCAGTATCGCCAGACACAAAACACGATCGTGCTCAACGTCCGCAACACCATCATCGCCTTGCAGCAGGATCGTGCCCAGGTGGCCGCTGCGGAAAAGGCCCGCAACTTGGCGCAGCAGACGCTGGACGCCGAACAGAAAAAGTATCAGCTCGGTTCGTCCACCAGCTACAACGTCGTGCTTCGCTCCCGCGATTTGACCGCGGCGCAAGGTACGGAATTGCGAGCTAAGGTCAACCTGGAAGAAGCTCTCGTGAATTTCAATCAAGCTATGGGGCGCACGCTGGAAGTCAGCCGTATTACCATGGCTGACGCCCTGCGAGGAAAGGTCTATCGCGAGAATCTGATTCCCGGAACGCCGGATGCCGGTAGCCCGGTCGGAGCAAAGTAAGCCGGTCGAAGTCGGAAGGCGATTCATCTTGAAGGGCCGGTTCCCGATTGCGCCGGCCCCTTCTTCACAATCTACCCTCAATTTGGTGGTGTCTAATTTCAAGAACCGTCAGGGCACGGCTTCAGCCGTGCCATATCGTCATCGGAACCGAGGGGGTTTTAACCCCTGAGGCCTCAGCGGCTAAAGCCGTCTCTCCGCGCTTGTAAGCGGCACGCTTGAAAGCGTGCCCTGACGTTCTCCCGAATCTTGCGTCGAAATTAGGACACCGCCCTCAATTTCCGCAGCTTGCCGCTGCCGTCGCGTTGCCCTAGAATGAACGATAGCGCGCTTGCGTGTTGAGCATTGCCCCGCCGTCCAAGGAGCTCTGTCCATGGCCGAGAAAATTGGCGAGAAGACTGCTGATCCCCTGAAGACTAATCCCGCAGATGCTCTGGATGCGAAGCGCAAGCCGTCGCAAGCAGAACTCAAGTGGGAAGAAAAAACTCTGCGACCGACGCTGGAGAAGTCGCCCGAACGCCCTTCTGATTTCACCACCGTTTCAAGCTATCCCATCAGGCGTCTTTACACCCCGGCGGACCTGCCGGACTGGAATCCCGAGCGCGATTTAGGCTATCCCGGCGAGCCTCCCTACACGCGCGGAATTCATTCCACCATGTATCGCGGCCGCCTGTGGACCATGCGCCAGTTCGCCGGTTTCGGTGCCGCCGAGGATACCAACCGCAGATTCCGCTATTTGCTTTCGCAAGGTCAGACGGGCCTTTCCGTCGCGTTCGATTTGCCCACGCTGATGGGATACGACTCTGACCACGCTCTCTCAGAGGGCGAAGTCGGAAAGTGCGGCGTGGCCATCAGTTCGCTTGCGGACATGGAGATCCTTTTCGACAAGATTCCGCTCGCCGACGTCACCACTTCGATGACCATCAATTCGCCCGCCGCGGCGATTTGGGCCATGTATCTCGCCGTGGCCGAAAAGCAGGGCGCCGACTGGAAGAAAATCTCCGGGACGCTGCAAAACGATATTCTGAAGGAATACATCGCGCAAAAGGAATACATCTACCCGCCCGAGCCTTCCATGCGGCTGGTGATTGATACCTTCGAGTTCGGAACGAAACACACGCCGCGATTCAATCCCATCTCCGTCAGCGGCTACCACATTCGCGAGGCGGGATCGACCGCAATCCAGGAACTGGCTTTCACTCTGCGCGACGGCATTGAATACGTGGAGTGGGGCTTGCGGCGCGGCCTTGAAGTGGACGAATTCGTGCCGCGTCTTTCGTTTTTCTTCAACGCGCACAATGACTTCTTCGAGGAAATCGCGAAATACCGTGCGGCGCGGCGCATCTGGTACAAGACCATGCGCGAGCGCTTTGGCGCCAAAAGCCCGCGTTCGTGGGCCCTGCGCTTTCACACACAGACAGCCGGATGCTCGCTCACCGCGCAGCAACCCTACAACAACGTGGTCCGAACGGCGTTGCAGGCTCTTGCAGCCGTCCTCGGCGGAACGCAATCGCTGCACACGAATTCTCTCGACGAAGCCTGGGCGCTGCCAACCGAGTTTGCCGCCACCGTCGCGCTGCGCACGCAGCAGATCATCGCCCATGAAAGCGGCGTCACCAACACCGCCGATCCGCTGGGCGGCTCGTACTTCGTGGAAACGCTTACGGACGAAATGGAACGCGGCGCCTGGGATTACATTCAAAAAATCGACGCGCTTGGCGGAATGGTTCCGGCCATCGAACGGGCCTATCCGCAACGCGAGATCGCCGAAGCTTCATACCGCTGCCAAGTGGCGGTAGACCGCAAAGAGAAAATCATCGTGGGCGTGAATGATTACGTCACAGACGAGAAGCCGATCGACACATTACAAATCGACGAAACCGTCGCCGAAGGCCAGACCAAGCGCCTCCGCAAACTTCGCGCCGAACGCTCGAACGACGAGGTCGCACGACGCCTCGCTGCCCTGCGCAAAGCCGCCGCGGGCACGGAAAACACCATGCCTTATATTTACGAAGCGGTGAAGGCATACGCAACGCTCGGCGAAATTTGCGATACCATGCGAGACGTCTTCGGCATCTACGAAGAAGTGGCCATCACCTAGGCATCCAGCCCGGAAAATTGACGCCACATAAATCACGGGTAATCCGACATTGAAAATCACGCGACCAACCGGAACTTCTCTGCTTGCGGCTTTGAGCTTTGTGTTCTTCTCTTTTGCGATTGCTCAGCAAACAGGCGCTGCGCAGGTAAAAGACGAAAAGCCTGCCAAGGTGAAGAGCGGATTCATCACCACTCCTGACGGCGTAAAAATTCATTACCTCGAAGCTGGACACTCCGTAACGGCCCAGCGCGCCCAGGTCGGCAATCCTCTGCCTGCGGATGTAACACCCACTAAGGGCAATATTGCGCTTTCGCCCGAACGTCAATTCCCCTCCATCCTATTCGTCCCCGGATGGACCATGCCCGCGTGGATCTGGGAGAACCAGATCTCCTATTTCTCGAAAGATTATCGCGTGGTAGCGATGGATCCCAGATCCCAGGGCGATTCTTCGCAAGTATCGGACGGCTTATACCCCGCCGCTCGCGCTCGCGACATCAAAGCCGTCGTGACGCAGTTGCATCTCGCTCCGGTTGTAATTGTGGCTTGGTCCATGGCCGTGGTCGAAACCATGGCTTACATAGATCAGTTCGGAACCGCAGATTTCGCTGGGTTCGTATTTGTTGACAATGACGCGGGCGGCCGCGCTCCCGGTGACGCCGATCGGGAGTTCGGCCTACTCAAGGGACTCCTGGAGGACCGCCAAAACGCAGTGAACAACTTTGTTCGCAAACTAAATTTCAAGAAGCCTCAATCGGAAGAATATCTTCAGAAGGTAACCCAGGCTTCTCTGCGCGTGCCGACGAATACCGCGGTTACGCTGCTTGTCGGATATTTCGCCTCGGACTACCGTTCCGCTCTGCCGAAGATTGACAAGCCCAGCATCGTTTGCGCAGCGAAGACTCCTTACATGGGCACCATCGTAGAGATGCAAAAACAAATCCAAGGCTCGCAGCTCGAGGTTTTCGATGGCGACGGCCACGCTCTATTTGTGGACGACGCCGATAAGTTCAATTCCCTTCTCGAAGAGTTCCTTCTGGATTTGCGCTACTAGCTGGGCAATCAACGATTTCGTTGTGCGTCAGTTTCCCGTATCGCGACTAATCAGGATTTGGCCCTCTGATTTCGTTGTAAACTACCCGGCTTCACCGGCACTCGCTGCAGAATCTACCGATGTATAGTCTCGCGGATTTGGAGGTGTAACCGTGGTCGAATCTTCTGATCTGCGGATGACGAGAATTCCACTCAGCCACGGAGCCGGCCATATGCCCGCACTCGGCTTTGGCACCTTGATTCCCGACCCAGCCGTGACGATAACTGCGACCAGAGACGCACTGGAAGCCGGATTTCGACACTTCGATTGCGCGGAACGATACAGGAACGAGCGCGAAGTAGGCACGGCGTTGCAGGCAGGACTTGCCGCTGGAGGGATCGCGCGCGAAGACATTTTTGTCACCACAAAGCTGTGGAACTCCAATCATCGGCCCGAGCGCGTCGAACCGGCTTTCGAGGCGAGCCTGGAGAGACTCGGCCTCAAGTATCTGGATCTCTATCTCATTCACACTCCATTTGCATTTCAACCCGGGACGATCAGGATCCGCGGGATCAAAACGGAAATGTCATTTACGACCAAGGCGTCACTTTGCTCGACACCTGGAAAGCGATGGAAACTCTCGTGGATCACGGCAAGTGCCGGGCCATCGGGCTTTCAGACGTCGGTCTAAACGAACTGAAGCCCATCTATGAATCGGCGAGAATCAAGCCGGCCGTGGTCCAAGTAGAATCACACCCGTATCTGCCGGAAACGGAGCTGCTGGAATACTGCAAGGAGAGAGGCATTGTGCTTTTGGCTTTTGCGCCGTTAGGCCACGGAATGAAGCCGGGACTGCTCGAGGATCCAGTCATTTCGGCTATCGCTGCGCGAGTTGGAAAGACGCCGGCACAGGTGCTGCTGGCTTGGGCGGTCCAGCGCGGCACGGCTTTGCTTACCACGCCCAAGATCTGCCGCCCGCGCGAGAGAGAATTTCGACATCTCTGCGCTTCCGCAAGACGCGCTTGACGAAATCAATCGCATTCAGACCAGACAGCGGCTGAATACAGTAGTGAGAACCGGCGTTCCCGGTTTCATTCCGAGAGCAGGATGAAGGCGGCCGGGCGTTTTGTTCAAAGCTCGATACCTCGAGATTAGCGCCGCTATCGGGTACTGACCCGTCACCGAGGATTGGCTCTACTACCGTTTCAAGCGCCATTTGAAGTATTCTTGCCTGCTATGACCGATAAGAAAATTCGCGTGCTGATTGCCAAGCCGGGCCTCGACGGCCACGACCGCGGAGCCAAAATCATCGCGCGTGCTCTGCGCGATGCCGGAATGGAAGTAATTTACACCGGCCTGCGCCAAACACCTGAAATGATCGCCTCAGCCGCAGTCCAAGAAGACGTGGACGTCATCGGCCTTTCGATTCTTTCCGGCGCGCACAACACTCTTTGCCCCCGGTTGATGGAACTGCTGCGCGGAAAAGGCATGGATGACGTGACCGTTCTCATCGGCGGAATTATTCCGGAAGCGGATATTCCCGCGCTAAAAAAAGCCGGGATCGCTGAAGTTTTTCTTCCCGGAACGCCCACGCAAGCCATCGTAGATTTTATCCGCCACCGAATTACACCCGCTCCGGCGGGAGCGTAAACCTCCGCGAATAGCAGCCGTCCCGCCGGAAAGCCTCACCACTCCGAAAACTACGGCAATGCGCGGATGAGCTTGGTCCGTGTGTAGGCCACGCGGAAACCGCGCCGCTCGATGTTGCGATGCGAAGCGCTTCCCGGCTGCGCGATGCTGCACAGCCAAGTCGCAGCCTCGCTCCGTCGCCCACGCCAGACGCGCCGACATCAAGGCCGCCTGAACGCCGCGCCGCCGAAATGCCGGTAATGTGCTTGCGCCGAAAAGGCCGCAAACCCCTCCACGCGCCGAAACAGCACCGCCGCCCGCCACAGTCCCGTTGACGAAGGCCAGGAAGCAACTCGCCTCATCGCCCGAGCGAGGGAAAAACCCGCCCATCACATCGAGAATGGCCTGCGTCACCGGAAAATGTTCGGCGAAACCCTGCGCCACAGTTTCTGACCACAGCTTGGCCTCTTCGGGCACCGCGCGGCGCACCGTGACATCCGAGGGCGTTGCATCGGCACCATCGTCCGCCATCGGAAGCTTGCGGTATAGAACATCCGAAACTTCCAGCAGATGAAACCCGCGCTTTGCGAATCTCTCGTAAAGAGACATTTCAACCAAAGGGCAGAGTTCAACGGCCGCCGCTGCGCCACGGCTAAAGAAAAAATCCTGCAGGCGATCGAGCTCCGCATCTGATACTTCCCCGTTGAGCCCCACGCCAATCGCTTGCGTAACCGGCGAATCCACTCCGGCAAAAACCGCGTAGCCCCCGCCAATTTCTTCCACCGCAACCGGGAAATCCGGATGCATGCTCGTGAAACGATTCCGCGCATCCGCGGCAGGCGCGGGCTTCGGCCATCTCCATGCGCCGCGCGAGATTCAAATCGATAAATTCCATTTGTCTTTTCCTTTCGGCTTGAGCCGTTGCCGCACAACGACTTTGCTGGCGGGAATGGGAATATAATTATCTTAGGAATAGCAAAACGCTATTAGAGCAGTTCCAAGCGTAGAAGGATCGGCGCAGTCCGGGTAGGTTAAAACAGAAGACCGGAGGCAGACCTATCCTTCGCAAACGTATCGCAGCGCATAGGCGCCTCCATTCAGAAATTTGAAGCCGGTTCAAGATCGCCGCCTCGAACCGCGAGGATTCTAGCTCATCCGCGGGCCAAGTCAAAAGCGAAAGTGGGTGGTACAATTCATGGTTTGGTAATCCTCGTCGGCCGGTCGTTGAAGCCAAGATGCCCATGAAAGAAAGGATCCGGTGAGCGCCACAAAAAGCGATAAGCGTCCCGACACGAAATCCGCTGACTTCGAAAAGCGCAGCCGGCAGATGGTCGATCGGCTGACCGAAATCAAAAACGAAGAAGAGCGGATCCGCCAGTGCGGCGGCGCAAAAGCCATTGAAGCGCAGCATAAGAAAGGCCGCCTGACCGCGCGCGAACGCATTGCCAAGCTGATTGATCCGAAAACGGATTTCTTCGAACTGGGCCTCTACGCCGCGTACGAAATGTACGAGGAATGGGGCGGCGCTCCGGCGGCCGGAACGATCACCGGACTGGCGCAAGTTTCCGGCCGCCGCGTGATGATCATCGCGAATGACGCGACCGTGAAAGCGGGCGCCTTCTTCCCCATGACGGCGAAGAAAGTGATTCGCGCGCAGAATATCGCCATCGAAAATCATATTCCCACGATTTACCTGGTGGATTCCGCCGGCGTTTTTCTTCCACTGCAGGAAGATGTTTTCCCGGACACCGACGATTTCGGCCGCGTGTTTCGCAACAATGCCGTGATGAGCGCGATGGGCATCCCGCAAATTACCGCGATCATGGGCATGTGCGTGGCCGGCGGCGCTTACCTGCCGGTGATGTGCGACAAAATTCTGATGACCGAAGGAAGCGGCCTGTTTCTCGCCGGGCCCGCTCTAGTCCAGGCTGCCATCGGGCAGAAGACTTCGGCGGAAGAATTGGGCGGCGCGCAAATGCACGCGCAGATCAGCGGCACGATCGATTTTCGCGAGCCGGACGATCCCGCGTGCATCAAACGCATCCGCGCCCTGGTGGACAAATTCGGCCATCCCGCCGGCGCGCCCTTCGATCACAAGCCGGCCGCGCCGCCCGCACATCCCGCCGAAGAAATTTACGGAATTTTCTCTTCGAATCCGGCGCAGCAGTACGACATGCACGAAATCATCGAGCGCATCGTGGACAAGAGCGAATTCGAAGAATACCGCGCCGAATACGGGCAAACTTTGCTCTGCGGCTACGCGCGCATTGGCGGCTGGGCCGTTGGAATTGTGGCCAATCAGAAAAAGTCCGTCACCGTCGCCGCGCCCGGCACCGGAGATAAGCGCATCGAATTCGGCGGCGTGATCTACACCGAATCGGCGGACAAAGCTGCGCGGTTCATTCTCGACTGCAATCAGAATCTCGTGCCGCTGATTTTCCTGCACGACGTGAACGGATTCATGGTCGGTAAAGAAGCGGAGTGGAGCGGAATCATTCGCGCGGGCGCGAAAATGGTCAATGCCGTGGCCAACAGTGTGGTGCCGAAGATTGCCGTGATTTGCGGCGGCAGTTTTGGCGCGGGCCACTACGCCATGTGCGGCAAAGCGTACGATCCCAGGTTTATTTTCGCCTGGCCCACGGCCCGCTATGCAGTAATGGGCGGCGACGCGGCTGCCGGCACGCTCGTCGAGATCAAAATCAAGCAACTCGAGCGCCAGGGCAAAAAGCTCAGCGAAGCGGAGAAAAAGGAGCTTTACGAATCCACGCGCGCGACGTACGAGCACCAAACCGACCCGCGCTACGCCGCTGCGCGCCTCTGGGTCGATGCCATTATCGATCCCGCGCACACGCGCGAGGCGCTTGATCGAAGCTCTGGAATCGGCAGCATTGAATCCGCACGTTGCGGAGTTCAAAACCGGCGTATTGCAGACTTAAATGGACGAAGAGACTGCAGGACCGGGACGCAGCGGTGTTCCAACGCTACTATTCACCGCGCTGCTCGTCTCGCCCTGTTTTTTTGCGTGGGCAAGTTCGTATGTGATTTCGCAGGGCGGCGCCGGCTCTCATTCCGGGATGTGGTTCATGTATCAGGTGTCGCAATACCTTGCATATTTGGGTCTTGTAGTGGCTGTGGTTCTTACAATCATTAACGGCTCACAACGCGCGATTTCTCGAATATTTATTTTTTTAATGGCACTTTTGATTGTTAGCGGAATCTCAGCTTTGTGGTACGCAACTCACATCTATCGGAGCCCTTGGTACTAACCTATGGCAAATGAAGTCACCATTGTTGAATGCCCGCGAGACGCCTGGCAAGGTTTGCGCCAGGTTATCCCCACGGCGGAAAAAGTACAGTACCTGACCCGGTTGCTCAAACTCGGCTTCTGCCACATTGACGCCGTAAGTTTCGTTTCGCCCAAGCACGTTCCGCAAATGGCGGACAGCGAAGCCGTGATGCAGCAGTTAAGCGAAGTGAAAGCTGGTCCGGGGAAAGCTCCGGAAATTATCGGAATCGTGGTGAACGCCCAGGGACTCGAGCGCGCCCTTGCCACGCCGGGCTTGACCACGATCGGCTATCCTTACTCGATCTCGGCATATTTTCGGCGCGCCAATGCGAATATGTCGCGCGCGGAAGCTCGCGAGTTGGTGGATAGATTGCAGCGCGACACGAAAGCCGCCGGCAAGAATCTCGTGATTTATATTTCGATGGCCTTCGGAAATCCTTACGACGAGCCCTGGGGCGCGGAAATAATCGAAGAAACTCTCGTGTGGCTGAAAAATGTCGGAGTGCGCACCGTTTCGCTCGCGGACACTGTGGGCACAGCGTCTCCGGAAGACGTGGCGCGTCTGTATAGCGCGGTGAAGAATTCGGTAGCCGGAGTCGAAATCGGTGTGCACTTGCATAGCCGTCCCGAACGCGCGCCGGAAAAAGTTCTCGCAGCATACGAAGCGGGATGCCGGCGGTTCGACGGAGCGCTCACCGGATTGGGCGGTTGTCCTTTCGCCGGAGATGAACTGGTCGGCAACATTCCCACGGAAGCTATCTTGACCACTTTAGCCGCGCGCGGAGTTTCCACCGGAATTGATACCAAATCGCTCGCTATCGCTTGCGCCATGACCGAAGAGCTGCGCGAGAAGTATGTCCACGTGCAGAAAACCATTCCGCCCATAACCTCTACGACAGTGAACTAAAACTGAGGCCATTTTGGAATACAGCACACTAAAATTTGACCGCGACGGCCAGGTCGCGACGCTGACTCTGAATCGCCCGGAAAAGCGCAACGCAATTTCTACGCCCATGATTGACGATCTCTTCGCCGCGCTCAGCGCAGCGGAAGCGGATAAATCCGTCCGCGTTGTGATTCTCACCGGCGCCGGAAAAGCCTTTTGCTCCGGGATGGACCTCGAAACCTTGCAGGCGCTCGCGAAACAGACGCCCGAGCAAAATCTGGCGGACTCGCGCCGCATGGCGAAAATGTTTCACCTCGTTTACAGTTTTCCCAAGCCGCTGATCACCGCCGTAAATGGCGCGGCGATTGCCGGCGGCTGCGGACTGGCCACGCTCTCAGATTTTACTTTGGCCGTTCCCGAAGCGAAATTCGGTTACACGGAAGTGCGTATCGGATTTATTCCCGCGCTGGTTTCGGTGATGCTTCGCCGGCAAGTCGGCGAGAAGCGCGCGCGGGACCTCTTGCTGAGCGGCCGCATCATTGATGCCGCGGAAGCGTTCCGCCTGGGACTGGTTACCGAGATCACGCCTCCGGACGGTCTTATGAAGCGCGCACGCGAAGTTGCCAACACTCTTCTGGAGGCCAGTCCTACAAGTCTGGCGCTGACCAAGCGTTTGCTTCTGCGTTACGACGAAGAACAATTGCGCCGGGAGCTGGAGTTGGCCACGCAAGAGAACGCGCAGATTCGCGCAACGGATGACTTTCGCGAAGGCCTGGCGTCTTTCCTCGAAAAGCGCCCGCCCAAATGGACCGGGCGCTAGCGCAGCCGGTGCTCACGCTCTCTCCGGCACTCTGATACACTTTTCCGCCGATGCATGAATACGCTGAAACAACCATTCGCGTGCGCTACGCGGAAACCGATCAGATGGGAGTGGTCTATCACGGAAATTATTTCACCTGGTTCGAAGTCGGCCGCGTCGAACTTTGCCGCCACCTCGGCTTTGAGTACAAGCGCATGGAAGCCGAAGATGATAGTTTCATCGTCGTCGCGGACGCGCACTGTCGCTACAAGCGTCCAGCGCGATTCGACGATGTCCTGGTGATTCGCACCAGCGTTACCCAGTCCCAGAAGCGCACGATTCGCTTTGGATATGAGGTTGTAAACCAGGCATCCGGCGAGCTGATCGCAATTGGAGACACTCTGCATGTTTTTTGCGATCGCCTCGGAAAACCAAAATCGTTGCCCGAAAAGTATCGAAAGTTTTTTCCAGCGCACAGCCGATGAAACCAATTCAAATTGACGGCGACAATTTCACGCTGGAGCAACTGTACAGCGTCGTGCTCGAAGGCGCGCAAGTGGAACTATCTCCCCAGGCGCGCGAACGCATGAATCGCTCCCGCGCGGTGGTCGAGCGGCTGATTGAATCGGATGCAGCCGTTTACGGCGTCAACACCGGCTTCGGCAAAATGGCTTCCGTGCGAATTTCGCGCGAGCAGATTCGCGCGTTGCAGGTGAATCTGGTTCGCAGCCACGCTTGCGGAGTCGGCGCGCCTTTGAGCGAGCACGAAACGCGCGCGATGCTTGCGCTGCGCGCCAACGCCATCGCCAAAGGTTTTTCCGGCGTGCGCCCGGTCCTCGCGGAAACTCTTTGCGCCATGTTGAACAAGGGCGTGCATCCCGTGATCCCGTCGCAGGGCTCCGTGGGCGCTTCAGGCGACCTCGCGCCCCTCGCGCATCTCGCGCAAGTGGCGATAGGCGAAGGCGAAGCGATTTTGGAAGGCCGCAAGATTCCCGGCGCTCAAGCAATGAAAAGTGCCGGAATTGCTCCGCTCGCCCTTGAAGCAAAAGAAGGGCTCGCGCTTTTGAATGGCACGCAAGGAATGCTCGCGTTGCTCGCGCTCGGATTGCGCGCCGCGGAAATCGCAGCCGACACTGCGGATGTGGCCGCGGCACTTTCGTTAGACGCATTGCGCGGAAGCCCCGCGGCTTTCGACGAACGAATCGCGCAGGTTCGGCCGTATCCGGGGCACGCGATCTCCGCGCACAATCTGCGCCGCTTGAATCGCGGCAGCCAGATCCGCGAATCCCACCGCGCTCCGGAAAAAGATCCGCGCGTGCAAGATCCTTACAGCCTCCGCTGCACTCCGCAGGTTCATGGCGCTGCTCGCGACGTGCTGTCGCAAGTGCGCGCCACCATCACCGTAGAATTAAACAGCGCAACTGACAATCCCCTCGTGTTTGCCACGCCAAATGCGGCCGCGGGCGCCGGCGAAATAATCAGTGGCGGAAATTTTCATGGCCAGCCGCTGGCGATGGCTGCGGACCAGCTTGCGGTTGCGCTGGTTACGCTCGCGGGAATTTCCGAGCGCCGCGTCGAGCAGATGACCAACCCGCAGACCAGCCAATTGCCCGCGTTTCTCGTGCGCGATGCCGGACTGAACTCCGGATTCATGATTTTGCAGGTAGCTGCGGCAGCGCTTGCCAGCGAGATGAAAACGCAAGCTGCTCCTCATTCCGTGGATTCAATTCCCACATCCGCGAATCAAGAGGATTACGTTTCCATGGGAATGGCTGCCGCGCGCCGAATCGAACCGATGATGGCAAATCTGCGGAATGTTCTTAGCTATCGAATTGCTAAGCGCTTGCCAAGGAATCGATCTGCTGGCGCCGTTTCGCACCGGAGCGGAAGCACAAAAAGCTCATGACATTGTGAGAAAGGTTTCCGCGGCAGTAGACGTGGACCGCTCGCTTTCCCCTGACATTGAAGCTGTCGCAAGCCTCATCCACAAAGGGTCATTCAGCGCCATCCTGCGATAGTCCGCTTGCAAGAAGTCTTTGCATGCGCCGCCCTTCGTAGCGCCGGGCCCGTCCGGTGAATTCCGAAGGAATTCATCCAGAGCGCATTTCGCGAAGGGCCGGCTCTTTTGATTTTCTTAGTCGCTCGGCAAACCGCCGCGAGACGCCGGCGCTACGAAACCGTCTCGCGAAGCAAAAGTAGGAGCGCAGCATGCTGCGCCCGCTGTAACGCGGGCAACGCGCGCGGTGTCACGCCAAAGCTTCGAACAAAAATGTCCCGAAGCGGTACCCCGCCGCGAGACGCCGGCGCTACGAAACCGTCTCGGGAAGCAAAAGTAGGAGCGCAGCATGCTGCGCCCGCTGTAACGCGGGCAACGCGCGCGGTGTCACGCCAAAGCTTCGAACAAAAATGTCCCGAAGCGGTACCCCGCCGCGTACTTGAATGGCGTTACGCCCATCGAGTAATGCCCGCACGGCAGCGACAAATTCTCCACTTGCAGTTTCTCGCGCCGCGCGGCGTGAAAGAATGACTCAGTATATTCCGGCCAAAATGTCGGGTCGTATCGTCCGGTAATGGCGAGAATCTTCTTGTTGGTTCCGGCCAGCCGCGAAATGTAAGGATATGGACTGATAGGCGACCAGTAGCGCCTGATGTCGTCATGCGAAACTTTGGTGCTTAGCGATTCCCACACATTCATCGTGGTCAAGCCGCTGGCAACCACATCGCCGCAATATGTTGCCACGTGCAAAAATGCGCACGCGCGCAGCAAAGGCTCGTGGCACATGGTGACGAACCCGATCGAAGAACCGATACTCGTGCCGAGAATTCCCAGGCGGTCGTAACCTTGGCTCTCCAGCCAGCGAAGGGTGCGCCGCGACATCCATCACCGCCTGCCGATTCGCCTGCAGCGTGAGCCCGATATTCGGGCCTACGAGATGATCGCCGCGAGGATGGTCTGGAATCGCGCGGCGGTCGTGATACGGCAAGCTCATCTTCACCGCGGTGATCCCCAGCCGATTGAGCCACCGGCAAACATCCTGCTGCTCCTCCCAACGCGCGTTCCATTGCGCCAGCACCACGACCGCCGGCCCCGTATGCCGCGCGCGAAAAACTTGCGCGTGCACGCGATTGTTGCCCGGCCAGGGAGATTCGAGCGCGCTCGTGAACGTGAGAACATCGTCGGCCAGCAAATAGTCGTCGGCCGGCGTGACGGCATACCATTCATCACTGTGCTCGAGTGTGTGCTCGCACAAATCGGTCGAGGAAGCCGCGCGGGTCCGGTTCTTTCGCGTCGCCGCCGATGTGTTCAAGCCCCCAAGAAAACGGAAGTGTGCGCCGGTTGGGTTCCTGCGCCCAGCGCATGTGTTCGTACCGCCGTATCTTCTGTTCGAGCCAGGCCATGGTATGCAAACTATCGAATATATCGTAGAGCCGCGAGCCAATCAAATTCCCTCGGCGCGGCCGATTCGCTTCGGCAGTCTCCAATAAAGCTGCTCGATGGGGAAAATGTTAGCAGTCGGGCACGATGCGAATGGCGCAGCTTGAGAGCCCGCGCTGGATATGGCAAATTCGAGAGGTGCCCCCTGAACTCTTCATCGCTATTTTCGTCTTCCTATTCGGCCTCATCATAGGCAGCTTCCTGAACGTCTGCATCCTGCGCATCCCCGGCGGAAAATCGATCGTGATGCCCGCTTCGGCCTGCCCGAAATGCGCGGCGCCCATTCGCCCGTACGACAACATTCCGGTCCTCAGCTATCTGGTCTTAGGCGGAAAATGCCGCAAGTGCAAGACGCCCATTTCGCCCCTGTATCCGCTGGTTGAATTGCTCACCGGCATTCTTTTTTTGGCCTGCTATCTCGCGTTCGGTTTAACCATCGACGCTCTTAAATGGGCCGTATTTTCCGCAATCATGATCGTTCTCGTTTTCACCGACCTCCGCGAACGCCTGCTTCCCGATCTGGTTAATTACACCGGCCTCGCGCTCGGCCTCGCGCTTAGCTTTTTCACCAAGCCGACCGACGGCACCGCGCTTTGGATCGCGAATCATATTTTCGAGTTCCCTCCCCCGGCTCCGGTGCTCTCTTTCGCCGACGCAATTTTTGGCGCAGCTTTTGGAAGCGGTCTTCTTTGGCTCGTGTCGGAAGCCTATTTTCGCCTGCGCGGCCGCGAAGGCATGGGCCTCGGCGACGTAAAAATGATGCTGATGGCCGGCGCCTTCCTGGGAACGAAGCGCACGCTGCTCACGATCCTCGCGGGTTCTTTGCTGGGCAGCGTGTTGGGCGTAGCCGTGATTGTAGCGCGCCGCAAGGAAGCCGACTACGAGTTGCCGTTTGGAACATTCCTTGGAATGGCCGCATTGCTAGTAGTGTTTTTCGGCACGCCGGTCGTAAACTGGTATCAATCGTTGCTGATGGTGCGATAAAAAATGAATACTTCCCTGATACTCGCGCTCATTCCTAAGCGTCCAGCCGGCCCTCTGCCGTTCAGCTTGGGGTACGCCGCAGCGCTGCTCGTCGTACTTCTGCTCGGCGTCGTAGCGCTCTTCTACGTGATGCGCAAAATGCTGCACGATGACTCGCGCCTTCCGGGCGGCGATTGGGCCAGCCCGAATCCCGACACCGACAATGCTTCCGCATTCATGGCTGCGTCCATGCAAGGTGTGATTGAGAAATTGCGAGCGCAGGAAAAAGAGCTGGCCCGCTTGCATTTGCTGGCGCAAGAGCGCGCGCAGGAATCCGAGCGTCTGACGGAAGAGGTCACCCGCAATATGCCCACCGGCCTGTTGCTGGTTAATGCCACCGGAGCCATCAGCTCCACCAATCCCGCGGCCGAAGAAGCGCTCGGCATCCGGACTCTGCGCTACCGCTCGTACCAGGAAATACTCGGCGGAGATTCAGATCTCTCCAAAATGCTTACGGCCTGTTTGCGCGACGCCAAAACTTTTCAGCGCGGCGAAGTGGAGCACATGACCACCGATGGTGAAGTCCGCCGCCTCGGTGTGACCATTTCTCCCATCTACCGCACCGTACGAAATGCCACGCGCGCGAGCGCGGACTCCTCTGTTCCGCCCGCTCCGGACATGAAAGTCAGTGGCGCGCTTTGCCTGATGAGCGATTTGACCGAGCTTAACGAGCTGCAGAAACAAATCCGCTGGAAAGAGAATCTGGCCGCGCTGGGAGAAATGTCCGCCGGCATCGCGCATGAATTCAAAAATTCCCTGGCTACGATTTCAGGTTACGCGCAGATGATTCGCAGCGAAGCGAAACCCGGCGAAACGCGGGAATCGGCCGAGCGCATTCTGGACCAGACCCGCGCCTTGACCCACGTGGTCACGGAGTTTCTGCGCTTCGCCAAACCGCTCGAAATTTGCTACGAAACCGTGCCCATGCAAATGCTGGTGCAAAAAGTTGCCGAAGAGCTCCACGAAACGATCCCGGAGTGCGCGTTGCAGTTCGAAGGAACCTTTCAGGATCTGCCCGGCGACGAAGCATTGCTTCGCCAAGCGCTGTTGAACCTGGCGCGAAACGGCGCGCAAGCGGCAAAAGAGTCCACGAATTCTCCGCGCGTCACGATTTTGGGCACAATCGAAGATCTTGGCGGCCGAAAATGGCAGCGCATCTGCGTCGCGGACAACGGTCCGGGAATACCGCCGAATGACTTGCCTAAGATTTTCCTGCCTTTCTACACCACAAAGTCCGAAGGCACCGGCCTGGGCCTCGCCGTAGTTCAAAAAGTAGCGCTGCAGCACGCCGGCAGCATCGAAGCGCGCAACCGCCCGGACGGTGGAGCCGAGTTCCTGCTATGGTTACCTTTGCGGCAGGAGCCTACACCATCCCCGATTGCCTCCCGGGCGGCACGCATCTAAACTTGTAACAGGCATATTCAGGCGGGAGTGCCTCTCAGGAGGCCATAACCATGCGGAAACATCTTAACTTTGGCCTTGCGGCCGTAGCGCTGCTTTTAGTCCCAACGAGCGGATTCGCTTACCAACAGAATCAATCTCAGCCGAGCCAGCAGCCAAGCTCCGCGCAGGCGCCCGCGGCCGCGGCCGCGCAGCCCGCTGCGCAAACACCGCAAACCGCTCCGGCGCAAAAAGACTCCGTAGTGGCAGCAGCGCGCCGGTCGCGCGAGGAGAAAAAAGATCAGTCCAAGCCCGCAAAAGTTTTCACCAACGAGAATCTTCCGGACGTGGGCGGCATTTCCTCGGTCGGTGAAACTGCCGCGCCTGGAGAAAATGGGGTAGGCACCGACGCCAACGCGCCTGCGGCAATTGCAGCTCCGGCGAATGATGAGAAAACCTGGCGCGCTAAATTTGCGACACTGCGTCACAAGCTCGAACAGGATGAGCAGGAACTGGACGTAATGCAGCGCGAGCTAGGCGTCCTGGACGTTCAGTATTACGCCAATCCGGTAAAAGCCATGCAGCAGGATTTGACGCGCGAAGACATCAACAAGAAAACCAGCGACATCGACGCCAAAAAACAAAAGATTGAAGCCGACAAACAGGCCATCTCCGATGCCGAGGATGATTTGCGCAAAGCAGGCGGCGATTCCGGCTGGGCGCGTTAGCACCTTTTGCCGATGGAACCTGTCCTCCTTGTTGAAGACAAAGCCGAGTTGCGGGCGATGTTGCGCAAGGCCCTCGAACGCACCGGCTACACGGTGGAAGAAGCTCCCGACGGAAATACCGCAATCGACAAAATTCGAAGCCGCCGTTACCTCCTCATTCTTTCCGATTTGAAACTGCCCGGAAATTCAGGACTTGGACGTGCTCCGTGAATCGCGGCGCGTGGAGCCCACTCTTCCCGTAATCCTGATGACCGCCTACGGCTCGGTGGAAGAAGCCGTCACCGCCATGAAAGACGGCGCATTCGATTTCATTCAGAAGCCCGTGGATCTCGATCACCTGAAGTTGCTCCTGGAGAGAGCCGCGCGCCAACAGGAGCTATTGCGCGAAAATCTTCTGCTGCGCGAAGAATACGCCCTGCGCTACGGTTTCCCTCGCATCGTGGGAGAGCATCCTTCCATGAAAGATGCGAGCCAAATGACGCAGCGCGTGGCTGCGACGGATTCCACCGTCCTGCTGCTCGGAGAAAGCGGAACCGGAAAGGAACTTTTCGCCCGCGCGGTTCATCACCTCAGTCCACGCGCTAATCATCCCTTCGTGGCTCTGAATTGCGCCGCGATTCCCGAAGGCCTGGTGGAAAACGAATTATTCGGCCACGAGCGCGGTGCCTACACAGGTGCAGGCGCGCGAAAAATTGGCAAGCTCGAGCTCGCCCATCGCGGAACGCTGTTCCTCGACGAAATCGGCGAGCTTCCTCTCGCTATTCAAAGCAAGCTCTTGCGCGTGCTCGAAGAAAAACGTTTCGAGCGAGTTGGCGGAACGCAGGAAATCGAAGTCAACGTGCGCATCTTGACCGCCACGAACAAAGACTTGCATGCCGCCATAGCCGAGAAAACTTTCCGTGAAGACCTCTACTTCAGAATATCGGCTGTGCCCATCACCATTCCGCCCCTGCGCGACCGCGGCGACGACGTTTTTCTTCTGGCCGAACATTTTCTGGAACGGTTCCGGCGCGAGTTTCGCAAGCCGGCCCTGAAGTTCTCGGAGGAAACCCGCGCGCGCTTGGTGACCTACGCATGGCCGGGAAACGTCCGCGAGTTGCAGAACGCAATCGAACGCGCGGCGATTCTGGCGAACGGCCCCGAAATCGACGCCAGCGCCCTTCAGTTGCCCGCCGCCAAGCCGTCCGCCGAGCAGCTTCCGGACGGAATGCTCGACGAGAAATTCCAATGGGAAGGGCCGCTCGAAGATGTTTCACAGCGCGCCGTCGCTCACGTGGAGCGCTTCAAGATTCAGAACGCCTTGCGGGAATCGAAGTGGAATAAAACGCGCGCGGCCGAAAAGCTGGGAGTCTCCTACAAGACCCTTCTGCACAAAATCCGCGCGTTGGGCCTCGAAAACTAACCGTAATGCCTGAACTTTCTGACTCGCCTTGCAATTCTGCTCATCAGGGATCTTCAGGGGCTGAAGCCCCTTTTCCTCACCTTGGCTAATGTCGCCCCTAAAGGGGTGACCCACAAAGATATGGCGAGAGGCTTTGTGGGTCGTGGCTTTAGCCACGACATAAGAGCGGCAGGATTGGGCGGCTTTAGCCGCTGAAGTTCCCGTTTTGCGGTTTCGGCACGTTCTCGGAAGCCTGCTCCGGCATGCGGGCCGAATGCAAAACGACGCAGCCGAAGTTCCAGGAATAAATCCGCACGTCGGTAAATCCCACCTTTTTCATCATTGTAGCCAGCTCAGTGCGGCTGGGAAATTTGGCTACCGACGCGGGCAAATACCTGTATGCCTCTTTGCTCCCGGAAATTATTCCGCCGACGTTGGGGAGTACATGGCGGAAGTAGAGCCGAAACAGGCCCGCCATAGGGCCGCCCTTCGGTTCGGAAAATTCCAGAATGCCCACCTGCCCATCCGGTTTCAGCACGCGCGCGATTTCGCGCAGCCCGTTCTCATAATTTGCAAGATTCCGAAAACCGAACGCCGTGGTCACTAGATCGAAACAAGCGTCTGGAAATGGCAGGCGCAAAGCGTCCGACGCGACGAAAACTGCAGCTCGATGATGTCGGCGGCCCTTCTCTCGCGCGCGGTCGAGCATGGGTCGCGCGAAATCGCTGCCGACCATTGGGATCCGATACGCTCCGCGGTCGCGCAAGGCCTTCATCCGCACGCGCTCCATTGCGAACGTTAGATCCCCGGTGCCGCAGCACAGATCCAGGACGCGAGTGTTGGTGCGGCGAAGAACTCGCTGGAACTTGCTGGCCGCCCGGCGCCGCCAAATGCGATCAACCGACAACGAAAGCAAATGGTTCAGGAAATCGTACCGCGGCGCAATCCGGCTGAACATTTTTTTGACGTGCGCCGAAGCTTCGCGTTCGCTGCGAGCGCCTTTGGGACGCGAACCCGGCGCTTGCGGCGGAAATATCGGAGTGGTCATTATCGGCATGCGGCTGTTAACCTCTGGCCTTCGCGTCTATTTCCGCCAATTCTGAAATCGTGCTCGCAACCAGCTTCCACGGTAGCTCCACACCGCGCTGTACTTTTCCAATGCGCCGCGGAAGCACCCAGCGAACGCGTCCGCCCCGCGCTTTCTTGTCGCCCGCGAGAATGCGGCGTAATTGCGCCGCTCGAATCGCGCCCAAACGCGGTAAAGGCCCCACGCTTGCTACCAGCCGGATCACGCGCGTCGCCTCCGATTCCGGGATGCGCGCCGTTGCCAGCCCGAGCAGCGTAGCGGCGTATAGCCCCCAGCCGATCGCTTCTCCGTGCAGAAAGCGCCGGTAACCCGTGACAGCCTCCAGCGCGTGGCCAAAGGTGTGCCCGAAATTCAGTATTTCACGGAGCCCGCTTTCGCGCTCGTCCTGCGCAACGATGCGTGCCTTAATGCGTATACACCGCGGAATCACCCATGCCAGCGCCGCTGGATCGCGCCGCAGCAGCGCCAGCATGTGCCGCTCGAGGAACCTGAAAAGCTCCGCATCCGCAATCGCGCCGTATTTAATTATTTCGTACAGACCCGATCGATATTCTCGATGCGGCAGCGTTGCCAGCGTCTCGACATCCGCGATTACAGCGCGAGGTGGATAGAACGCGCCCACCAAATTTTTGCCTTCGCGCAAATTCACGCCGGTCTTGCCACCCACCGAGCTGTCCACTTGCGCGACCAGCGTGGTGGGAACTTGCACTAGCCTCACGCCGCGCAGATAGCTGGCCGCCGTGAAACCCGCCACGTCCCCCACTACGCCGCCGCCGACCGCGACGATCACGGCGCGCCGGTCCGCTCCGGCCTGGCCCAGCGCGCGGCAAAGCAATTCCACTGTTGCAAGATTTTTCGCCGATTCGCTGTCATCGAAGAGAAACGTCCGGTTCGCGCGCACTCCGCGAACGCGCTTTGCCAGCGTCCGCCCCCAATGTCTCCACACCTTCGGTGACGAGAGCACGAAGATGCCGGTCGAATCGCCCAGTCCCTCGATCGCAGATTCTGCACGCGCCAAGGCGCCGCGCGAACAGTACACGCGATATGCGCCGTGGGAGGATGGAATGCGGATGGTCGGCATTCGAAATAAAAACTTGCACTGCGAGCGGCTAACCCGGCTTACCGGCCCGCAACTATACTCTCGAAAATAACTGTCAGTGAAATTTCTTCTGCAGTTCAGCTACGGATTCCAGAATCACGTGGCCCACGATCGCAATACTCCGCGGGCTTACTTTATCGAGCGTATCCTCCGCCGTGTGCCAGTATTTCGGATTCTGATATCCGTCGTAATCAATAATGTCAATTGCCGGCATGCCATGCGCTAGAAATGGCTGGTGATCGTCCGAAATATCCGTCTCGCGCGAAATAAAAATGTCCTGGTAGCCTAGCCGCGCCGCGGTCTTCCAAACGATATCGGTAAGCCATCGCGTCGAATTCTCTGCATTCTGGCGCGGGATTTCCAGATTGTACTGGCCAATCATGTCCGCCAGAATCACGGCTTTTGCCCGCTTCAAGTCTCCCGAAACCGCAAGACTCGCCGCAAGTTCGCGGCTCCCATAGGTGTGGTCGTTGTCTTTGTCCCAGTTGATAATCGCTTCCTCGCCATCCAGAAAAGCGATCCACACGGCATTCGCCTGTTTCTTGCCGCAGAGTAGGCGGGCCATCTCAAGCATCACTCCCGTGGACGACGCGCTATCCTCCGCGCCCACAAAATTCGGCACGCTGCCCAGCGAATCGTAATGCGTGAGCAGCAGAATAATTCCCTGCCCCGTTCCGGGCGTTTTCGCAATGATGTTCTTCATCGCGATGGATCCGGCGGGCGTGGACGCGTGAAAATCGTCTTCATCCACGGTGCACCCAAAGCTTTGCAGTTGACCGCGAATGTAATCCTGCACGTGATGAATGCCTTCCGACCCCGGCGGCCGCGGTCCGAAGCTCACGATCTTGGCCACCTGGTCGTAGGCTTTCGCGCCATCGAACCCTCCCGTTTGCGAGGCCGGCGGCGCTGATTCCGCGAGTTTTGCCGCCCCCGCGCTATTTTGGCTTGCGGGTGCCTGCGATGTCGTTGCAGCGCTTGCCGACGCCTCCGAGCGCGAGCCATCGTGGTTGCACGCGGCAACACCGATCGCCGCCATCAGCACACCAGCGAACACCAACCTGCGGCATGTATTCGGCATCTAGTGCGCCTCCCCGGTGGCTACGTCCGCAGCCTGCTTCCGCCTCAACACCATGTAAGAAACCAGCACGCCGAGAAAATACAGCAAGATCATCGGCGCCATGAACACCAGCATCGTGGTGGCATCCGGAGTGGGCGTTATGATCGCCGCGGCAACCGTGATGATCACCATCGCATATCTGAAATTCTTCAACAAAAATTTCGGCGTCACGATTCCAAACAGCGAAAGAATAAAAATGAGCACCGGTAGCTCGAATACCAGGCCCAGCCCCAGCAGAATCATCAAGGTTAAATCAAAATATTCATTGATGCTGATCAGCGGCTTGATCGGTCCTTCATTCGCAAAACCAATCAAAAATTTCAGCGTCGTCGGCAGCATGATGAAATAGGCAAACGCCAGCCCGCACAGAAAGAGAAACATCGAAGAAATGATGAATCCTGCCACCGCGTTGCGCTCGTGCTTGAAAAGTCCCGGCGCCACAAACAGCCACACTTGATAAAGAACGTACGGCATCGCGATGGCGATACCCAGATACAGCCCCAGATTAATTACCAGGCTGACGTAGCCCGCGGGACTCGTGTAGTAAAGATTGTCAGCCAGGCCCGCTGAACGCAGCGCCAGGTGCATCGGCTGCACGATGAACGTAATGAAATGCTTCGATAGCAGCAGCCCGATTCCCGTACAAATCACGATGGCAACGGCAGAGTGAATCAGCCGCGTTCGTAGTTCCACTAGGTGTTCAAAAAAAGACATCCGCCCGCCCGGATCTTTGTCCGCGGCAGACGCCAAATTATCAACAGGTGGCGTCACGTTCGGATCAGTTTGCGCCGCCATCGCTCCCCTTCTCGTGGACTGGCTGGGGCGCACCGGCTGCGCCTGCCTCGTCTAAGTCCGCTTTCTTGCCCGGTGGAATGCCCAAGGCCTCTTGCGTCAGCTTGACCGCATCCGGCTGCGCATGGCTCGCGTCCGCCTGCGTCGCTCCGGTCTTTCTCCGCCGATGTATCCGCAGGCGTCCCGGCATCCTCTCCTGCAGATGGGTTCGAGGGCGCCACGGTCCAACCGTGCGGCGCGTCACTGGGAACAGTTCCCGCCGTGCCGGCGGAATCCGTTTGGGGCTGAGCGATTGTAGTCTGCACGGCTGGAGCTATTGTCGTGCCCGCTCCCGTGGCTGTCTGGCGCAGGCTAGACTCGCGCTCGATATCGCGCAAATGGCCTTCGAACGTATGCTGCAGGTCTCCCGTAGCGCGCCGGAATTCTCCCATGATCTTCCCGAGATTCCGCGCCAATTCCGGCAGCTTTTCCGGCCCAAATACCACCAGAACCACGACGAAAATTATGACCAGGTGTGGAATGCTAAACATAGAGGGTTACGTGCGCCGCTTCGCCTCGCGGTACTAGCTTATACTCAACCCGCCTTCTAAACGCTGTTTTTGCATAATAGGAAGACGGCTCACCGCCAATCAAACAGTCGGGCGCCCTCCCCGCGGAGAGCCGTCTATCGCATCAGTTTGTTAAACGCCAGTTCTCACTTGGCTTTGATCGAAAGCAGCTCAACTTCAAAAATCAGCGTGGCTCCGGGTCCGATGTCGCCGCCCGCGCCGCGTTGCCCGTACGCAAGGTCCGCCGGAACAAAAAGTTGCCACTTCGATCCAACAGGCATGAGCTGCAGTGCTTCCGTCCATCCCTTAATGACTCCGCCGACAGGAAACGTCGCCGGCCCGCCATGTTTGGAAGAAGCGTCGAATTCTTTTCCGTTAATGAGCGTGCCCTTGTAATTGCAGACCACGGAGTCAGCCGCGGTCGGCTTCGGCCCGGTCCCCGCTGTCAGAATCTTGTATTGCAGGCCGCTCGGTAGGGTAACCACGCCTTCTTTCGTCTTGTTGGCGGCTAAAAATGCGTCGCCTTCTTTCTTGTTTGCATCTCCGGCTAGCTGCATCTTTGCCTCCTGGTTTTTCTTCACTTCCGCCTTCAGTACGTTTATCGCTGCCGTCGCTTCTTCTTCGGTCATCAGCGTCTTGCCGCCCGCCAATCCGTCTTTTAATCCTCGCGCGAAGATATTCGGGTCAATGTCTACAGCGTCCTTTTGCAGGCCCTTCCCCATGTTCATGCCGACAGCGTAGCTGGCTTTGTCTTTTTCCGTCTTCAGCACGAGCGGAGTCGCGCTCTTCGCCGCTGTCGCATGATGAGTTGTCCCGGCTGCCGCTGGTGCCTTCGCGGCAGGCGTTTGCGACGCCGGTGCTTGTGCCGCAGGCGCTTGCGAGGGCGATGACGCCGGAGTCTGCTGCGCCATTGCATTCCCGACCGTCATGATACCCGCCGCCAATATAGTTACCGCCGTGATCCCTAGTTTTTTCATGAAGGTATTCTCGCATTGGCGGGAAGAATCCGCAAACCGGCTCGTTTCTCTCGGCCAGCGGCAGCACTTTAGTCCTCCGCCGGATGCCGGCCCAAACAACCTATTTGGCGCACCTGCGTCGAACAATTTATGTTTCAATACGTCTTTGCGGCCGGGCAAAACCCCGCCGTACGTAAGGCTATATGGAAACACTCGCACAGGATATCCGGTATGGACTCAGGACTTTAAGGAAGGCCCCCGCCTTCGCCCTCGTTGCAGTCCTCACCCTGGCTCTGGGAATTGGAGCCTCCACCGGGATTTTCAGCGTTATCGAAAACATTCTGATGGAGCCGTTTCCTTACCCCGATGCGCAACGCTTCATGGCCATACAGATTCACGACACGGAGAGAGATGAGCCTGGCGGACGCGGCGACTTCAGCGGGCCGGAATTTCTGGATTACGCGGCGCAGAATCATGTATTCGACCGCGCAATCGGCGACAACAGTGTGGACCTCCTATATCGAGCCGGCGAGGGCACGCTGCGTTTCGACGGAGATTACGTCACGCCCGGGACCTTTGAATTTTTCGGCATGCCGGCGTTGCTAGGCCGCGTGATGCAGCCGGCGGACTATGAGCCGGGGGCGCCTCCGGTTTTCGTTCTGCGCTACAAGACCTGGGTCAAAGACTTTGGTGCCGACCCCACTATCCTGAACAAGAACTTTCTGCTGAACGACACTTCCCGAACGCTGATCGGCATCATGCCCCCGCGCTTCTCATGGGGCGATGCTGACGTGTGGATTCCCGATAAACCCAGCAGCGCGGCGGCTAAAGACCGATCCGGAGCTTTCACGCGTCATTGGTTTTTCTTGGGCCACTTAAAACACGGTGTTTCGGTAAAACAAGCCGAAGCAGATTTGACCGTGGTCGCCAACCAACTCGCAACGGATTACCCCAAGGATTACCCAAAACACTTTACCGTCGAAATTCGCTCCCTGGCGGACATGGTTGTCGGGCAATTCAGTAAAACTCTTTATATCGTGCTTGCCGCGGTAGGCCTGCTCCTATTGATCGGTTGCGGAAACGTGGCAAGTCTTCTTCTCGCTAGAGCCACAACGCGCGAAAAAGAATTCGCCATTCGCTCCGCGCTCGGCGCGAACCGTCGCCGTTTGATTAGCCAGCTTCTGGTGGAGAGCTTAATTCTGGCGCTGAGCGGTGCGCTACTCGGAACGTCTGCTGGCATGGGTCGGTTTAAAATTCATCGTGGCCCTGGTGCCGCAGGACATTATCCCCTCGGAAGCAGTCATCCGGTTGAACACAGCAGTTCTACTCTTCACGCTAGCCGTAGCGATCGTTACTGCGCTGCTCTTTGGCCTGGTCCCCGCTCTGAAGGCCGCCAGAAAAGACTTGAATGAGCCGCTGCGCAACACCGGCAAAGGTTTCAGCGGTGGTTTCCGCCATGGAAAATTCCGCAATGCGCTCGTGGTCATAGAAGTCGCACTTTCGCTCACGCTTCTGGTAGCTGCGGGCCTCCTGATGCGGAGTTTCACGGCTCTCCGCGAAGTGCATCTGGGCCTTCAACCGGATCATATTCTCGTCGTGCGATTGCCGCTCCCAGTGGAACGCTACAAAACTGCCGATCAGGTCGCGGGTTTTTATCGTCCGTTGTTGCAGCGCTTGAAAGCGCTCCCCGGTGTCGTGGCCGCCACTGAGACCAGCACTCTTCCTCCTTACGGCGGAATCGAAAGTGAAATCGAAATCCCCGGAAAGACGCATTCGGAAAAATGGAACGCTATCTTCCAGCTCTGCAGCCAGGAATACTTCCCGCTTCTCAAAATCCAGTTTCTCGACGGCAGATCCTTTAACGAAGCAGACGTCAATAGCGCCCGCAAACTCGCGGTAGTAAATCAAAAATTTGTGAAGAAGTATTTGCCTGGAGAAAGTCCCATCGGCAAGCAGGTGCGCATCGCGCAGCTCTCTGAATTTGAAGACAAGGTGGCTGACCCGACATTTGAGATCGTCGGCGTAGTTGCCGATGTCAAAAACGACGGCCTTCAGAATCCTCCCGGCCCGGAAATCTGGGTACCGTACACCGTCACCGGCTCGGGATTCCGCGGCATTATGGTCCGCACCACGCAAGAACCGCTGTCCATGTCGAATGCCGTGCGCCATGAAATCTGGGCCACCGACTCCAACGTCGCGCTCACACTCACCGGCACTCTGGAAGGCTACATCAGCCAGTGGTCCTACGCCGGCCCGCGCTTCGGCTTCATACTGATGATCATTTTTGCCTCCATCGGGCTGATCCTGGTCACCATCGGTGTTTACAGCGTGCTCGCCTACACCACGGCGCAGCGTACCCAGGAAATCGGAATTCGCATGGCCCTCGGTGCCGAACGCTCCGATGTGCTGGTAATGGTCGTCCGCATGGGGCTTCGGCTGGTGGCTATCGGCGTGGGATTGGGATTGCTCGCCAGCATCGCGTTAGGAAAAATCATTGCGACGCAGCTCTGGGGAGTCTCGCCTTACGATCCTTGGACTCTGACGTGTGTGCCGGGGGTGCTGCTGATTACCGGCCTTCTGGCTTGCTGGCTGCCCGCTCGCCGCGCCGCGCGAGTAGATCCGTTAGTCGCGCTTCGGCATGAATAATGGCGTGCTAGGTATAATCAGAAGCGCTCGTCAGCGTTGGCGCTGATTCCAGACTCGAACGGCTTTCATTCGTGTCGATGCGAGAATATCTGCCGTCTTGACGGCGCAGATAGCCAAGATCCAACTTCTCATCGAAAGTAGCAGGTGAAATTTTTCCATGTGGTCTAGCGGAACCAACCGGAATCCGCGCCGGCTTTGCGCCCATCTTCCGCCAAGGAGTCCAACTGGTCCTGCAACTTGGCTTTTTGCCCTTCGATCTGCTTGATTTCGCGGTTCCGATCCTCAATGTAAATTACGCCCGCGGACGCCCCGCTCATGGGATCGACCGTGACAGCGCCTTTCGCCTTGATCTCTTCCTGAATTCCGGCGATTTGCTGGTCCAACTGAGCCATTTGATCCCGGATCGCTTGCGCTCTGCCCCGCCAGTACTGTTCGTCATTTTTTCCAGATGACGCACCAGCGTTCCCGCCGGAGTTGGCGTATGAATTTCCTGAACCGGCTGAAGCTCCGCCCGAACTCCCCGACCCCACGGAGGAAACCCCATGGCCAGATAGCCCGGACAACTTATCCTCGGTATAAACCTTGGTAGTCGCTGAATTGGTTTTTTGCGCTTTCGCTTTACGAGCGGCGTCTGCCAATGATTCCTGCGCCGGGCCTGATTGGTCCTGCATTTGCGGCTCGGATTGCGAAGGCGCTTTGGTTTGCACCTGCGCCGGAGCCGTAGCCGCCGTCGCTGAAGGAGTCGTTGATTGCGATTGACCGAGCGCTGCCGGCGCGAGGTTCAGCGCGAGGTTCAGCGCAATGACCAGCAATCCAACCGCGGTTCCCGGAAACCTTAGGGTTCGAGACTGCCACCTCGGTGTGTAAACGGCCGCCTCTGCAGGCAAGCATTTTGGTGACACACTATTCTCGTGCACGTCGCTCATCATTGTCTCCGTCCTGGAATTTCAGGACCTAAGACAACGGTATGTCCCCGTCGAAACGGGGTCAACGGGCTCTGATTGCGCGCGTATCCCCCGGGTTACCTGTACGGAAGGCCAGCCCACAGCGCATCCACGTTCTCACTTTCCCATCTTCCCGTGGCTTCGAAAGGGTGAATAGCTTCATCACCGTTCGACTTCTCTCTCCCAAAAACGGCCGGTGCGGGCGGCCGCGATGAAGTCTTTTACCCCCGCCTTGCCCGCGGTGTCCACCACGCCTGGCTCTTCTTTTAATCCAGCTTCCTTGGCCAATGAAGGAATGCCCGCGAAGCCCACGGCCTTGCAGTGACGTACTGCATCCATCAAGAAACCGATGGCGTTTGGATCGCTGGCCAACTTCTTGTCCCTACCGATGGCGTTTGGATCGCCGGCCATCTCCTTGTCCCCGTCCGGTCCTGCCAATATGACCACGGCGTCGAAAAGAACCGACGGTGACGAGCGCAAAGCCATATCCGCCGGAACTAACTGACCGTGAGCATCTACTTCACCCTGGATTTTGGAAGTCACAATACCTGCCTTTGCTTTCTCGCGTTCGATCTGCGACACCAAATCCTTTTTGATCTCGGCGTCAAATCCAGCCCCTAATAAAACTCCAACCTTCCGCCCTGCTAGAGTCGGCGCGAACTTTCCATAGAGTCGCAGCGCCGGGCTCGGCTTCAGGTCCATGGGAGCTTTGGCCGGCGTAACCTTGTCGGCTTTCCCTTCGGCGCCCAACGCGCCGATCACTGTGTTTGCCAGATCCTTGTCAATCGAGCAAGAGGTGACCCAACATTCTCAGCCGTATCGCTTCGGTTTCCACTTTTCCCAGTTCAAACGTGAAAGCATTGGCCAGATGTTTTTGCTCGGGCGGTGTGATCGATCTGAAGAAAAGTCGAGCTTGCGAATAGTGGTCGGAGAAAGATTCGGATCGTGCTCGAATCGGCCTGCCTTCCATCGGCCGCTCGGACGTGGTGAATCCTCGATCCATTGATTCCCGCACCCACCCCCATCGGCCGCTCGACGTGGTGAATCCTCGATCCATTGATTCCCGCGGTGCGTCGGGCGCAAGTGAATTGGGTTCATAAGCCACGCGGCCTTTTTGCAAGCTCATCTGGTGAATGCCATCGCGTTGCAGATTGTGGAACGGGCACTTGGGCGCGTTTACCGGGAGTTGGTGAAAGTTAGGCCCGCTCAAACGTGTTATTTGCGTGTCGAGATAAGAAAAGAGCCTGCCTTGCAGCAAAGGATCTTCCGAAAAATCCAGTCCGGGTACTAGATGGCTTGGGCAAAATGCGACTTGCTCGGTCTCCGCAAAGAAATTGTCGGGATTACGATTCAGCACCATTTTGCCTGCCATTTGTAATGGCACAAATTCTTCAGGAATCAATTTCGTAGCATCGAGCACGTCAAACTCAAAACGCTCCGCGGTCGCTTCGTCAAATATCTGAAGACCAAGTTCATATTCCGGGAAATCGCCGGCATCTATCGCTTCCCACAGATCCTTGCGGTGGAAGTCTGCATCGGCTCCGTTGATTTTCACCGCCTCATCCCACAACACCGAACTGGTTCCCAATTTCGGCCGCCAGTGAAACTTTACAAACTGAGTTTTCCCCGCCTCATTGACCAAGCGGAACGTGTGAATACCAAATCCTTCCATCATTCGAAAAGAACGGGGTATGGCGCGATCGGACATCACCCACATGATCATGTGCATCGACTCAGGCATCAGCGAAATGAAATCCCAGAAGGTATCGTGCGCCGAAAGCAGCTTGCGGGAATCCGCGGTCCGGCTCTGGTTTCACCGAGTGGATAAGATCAGGAAACTTCATGGCGTCCTGAATGAAAAACACAGGTATGTTTATTGCCGACCAAATCGAAATTGCCTTCCGAGGTGTAGAACTTGACCGCAAAACCTCTCACATCGCGAGCCAAGTCAGCCGACCCGCGCTCTCCTGCGACTGTTGAAAATCTCGCGAAAACCGGAGTCTTGACCGCCGGATCGGAAAGAAACGCCGCCTTGGTCACTTTCTTCATCGAGTGATACGCCTGAAAGTATCCGTGCGCCCCGGCGCCCCGCGCATGCACGATGCGCTCGGGGATGCGCTCGTGGTCGAAGTGTGTGATTTTCTCGCGCAGAACAAAATCTTCCAGCAGAATCGGCCCTCGTTCTCCGGCTTTCAATGAATTTTGATTGTCCGAAACAGCGAGGCCTTGATTAGTCGTCAGCGGAACCTCGGCAAGGCCCGCTTGTTGATGAGTTTCACCACCTTTCACTTTCACGTGCTTCATTTCCTCACGCGATGCCTTCGACTTGTTTGATTTTTGCTTTGACATTTTAAATTTCCTCTTAGGACGGGCTTTGAAATGTGAAGGGATACATTAATTTTGAACTGCTCTAGGACGATATGGATGAATGCATCTTGCCGCCCTTCCACTGCCTTATACGTTTTCGTCTTTCTTCGGTCGATACAGTAAACCGAGTATTCTTAATCGTAAGAGAAGGCAGAGGCGCTTCCTTTGATCCAGCGTAGTTTGGGATTCCGAGGAACACTGCGGCGCTAGCAGCGGGCGTCTTGGATTACACACGTGCCGCCGAAGAAAAATAGAGGAGCAACTCGAGGAAGAACTCGCGTTTCTAATCGCACTTCATTCATAGCGCAGAGCGACCAGGGGGTCCACGCGCGTGGCTCGCCGTGCTGGAATGTACGCCGCGGCCATAGCCACCAGCGCCAGCAGCAGCGCCACGCCTCCAAACGTCAGCGGATCCGTCGCGCTCACTCCGAACAGCACGCTGGTCATCAATCGCGTCAGCCCTACCGCGGCGGCAAGCCCCACGCCACACCGATCAGCGCCATCTTCACCCCATCGCCGAGCACCAGCCGCATCACGTCACTGCGTTGCGCGCCCAACGCAATCCGTATCCCAATCTCGCGCGTTTGTTGTCCCACCAGGTAGGACACCACTCCATAGATCCCCATGCTCGAAAGCAGCAGCGCCAGCAGCGCAAAAGAGCCCAGAAGAATCATGGAGAATCGCCGGCTCGCGATAGAACTTGAAATAATCTCGTCCATCGTCTGCGCCCCGGCAACCACCTGCTCGCTATTCACTTGCTGCACCGAGTGGCGAATCGAATCGAAAAGCCCGGCGCCGGCCCGCGCGAACGCACCACCGCTCCCATGCCCATCGGCGCGAGCGCCATCACCTTATCCGGCAATTGCATGAACGGAAAGTAGAGCTGCGCTCGAAGGCTCTCCGTGTCGTCCGTATCCAGCCCCCACTGCTTCACGTGTGCGGCCACTCCGACAATTTCCGCCTCCATATCCCCCTGGCCAATTTCCAAAAATAACCGCTTGCCGATCGGATTTTCCTTTCCGAAATATTTCTGCGCCAGCACTTCGTCCACGACCACCACTTTCGGCGCATTCTCGTCGTCCTGCGCGGTGAAAAAGCGCCCGCTGCGCAGCGGCGTTCCCATGATCTTCAAGTAGTTGGGCTCCACCACGTAATCGATCGCCCAGTTCATTTCGTTTCGCGTAGTCGGCTTTGGTTGTCCGTCCAGCCAGAACAGCCACTCGTCGTCGCCGCTCATGGGAAACGCTCCCCAGCTCATCGACACGCCTTGCACACCAGGAGTGGCGGCAATCGCGCCGTCTGCACTGCGAAAACCAGCGCGAATTGCAGCCGGACTCGTCATCAGACTCGCCGGCGAAAGAGAAAAACCAAAGAACATCACGTTTTGCGGATTGAACCCCGGATCCACGTTCCATAGCTGCTCCAGACTTCGCAGCGTAAGCCCCGCGCCTATCAGCAGAACGAGCGCGAGCGCCATTTCCACCACAACCAAAACGCCGTGCGCGCCCTTACGCGCGCCGCTCGCTCCTCGGCCGCCTTCCTTCAAACTATCGTGCACGTTCGTGCGCGAAATTTTCAGCGCGGGAGCAAGGCCGAAAAGAATTCCCGCCAGCAGAGCAATTGATGTGGTGAAAAGCAGCACGCGCAGGTCAATGCCCACTTCACCGGCTCGCGGTAAAGTCTCAGGAAGCGCTTTCAGGGCCGCGTGCGTTCCCCAACCGGCGAGCAGCAAACCGAGTGCGCCGCCCAGAATTCCCAACAAGACGCTTTCGGTCAAAAGCTGGCGGATCAAACGCGCTTTCCCTGCTCCCAGCGCCGCACGCACCGCAAATTCGCTCGCTCGCCCGCTGGCCCGCGCCAGCAGAAGGTTTGCGATATTTGCGCACGCGATTAGCAGCACAAAACCCACCGCGCAGAACAGCACTAGCAGAATCGGTTTCACATCGCCGAGCATCCGCTGCTTGAACGGAATCAGCGCGGCGCCGATTCCTTTATTCACTTCCGGGTAAGCGGCGGCAAGATTTCCCGTCACTCCGGCAAAATCCGCGCGCGCCTGTCCAAGCGAAGCGTCCGGCTTCAGTCGGCCAATTCCGTGGAAGCCCAGCCCAGCTCCGCGATCGAACAGCAAATTGTTGTTCCACTGCACCACCGGCGCGTACACGTCAACGGCGCTGAAGCTGTCGAGTTTCAGATCGAAGTCCGACGGAATCACTCCGACAATCGTGAACTCCTTTCCGTCGAGCGTAAGGCTCTTGCCAACCACGTCCGCCTCTCCGCTCAGCTTTCGTTTCCAGAAACCCGCGCTAATCATCGCCACCGGAGCCGCGCCAATCTGGTCGTCGCTACGCGCAAATTTCGTCCCGTTACCGGCTTCACGCCGAGTATCGGAAAAAAATCGGACGTAACAAATTGCCCCTGGATCTGTTCCGCCTCGCCTAGGTTGGTCAAGCTGAAAGAATAGCTCCGCGAAACAGCCATGGACGACAGCGTGTGATTTTCCTTCTGCCAATCCAGGAAGTTCGGATAGGAGATCGAGCCGGTGTTGAAATTCGGCTTGCTTTCATGCAGCGTCACTAATTGTTCGGGATGCGGATACGGCAGCGGATTCAGCAGCACGCCGTTGATTATCGAGAAGAGCGCGGTGTTCGCTCCAATGGCAAGAGCCAGCGTCAGCACAGCGATAGCAGTAAATCCCGGCGTCCTGCGCAGCATGCGGAAACCGTAGCGAACATCCTGCGCCAGCGTTTCGAAAAAACTCACGCCGCGAGCGTCGCGGCATTCTTCTTTGATCTGCTCGGCTCCGCCAAATTCCAGCCGCGCGCGCCGCCTCGCTTCCTCGCGCGGCACCCCGCTTGCACGTACTTCGCAACTTGCTGCTCGAAATGAAACCGCAGCTCGTCGTCGAGTTCGCCTCCACGGCATCGCGCCGAAACAGCGCCCGCAGCCGAATCAAAATGTCGCTGAGCATCTTCCACTCCTTGAGCGATTGGGCCTGTGAAACTCCCTAAGCCGTCTCCAGCACCTGCGCCACGGCTGCCGCCAGCTTCTTCCAGTCACTCTTCTCCGCTTCGAGCTGTTTCCGCCCGCTCGCAGTCAGCTCGTAGAATTTCGCGCGGCGGTTGTTCTCCGACGCTCCCCACCGCGCTTTGATCCACCCGCGCCGTTCCAGCCGGTGCAGCGCCGGATACAACGACCCTTGCTGCACCTGCAACACTTTGCTGGACACTTGGTGGATGCGCTCGGAAATCGCCCACCCATGCTCCGGCCCCAGCGCCAGCGTCCTCAGTATCAGCAGGTCCAACGTCCCTTGCGGAAGCTCGATCCTCTGTTCGGCCATTCTCTCCCCCATCACTTCTACAGGGGTAAGGATACAGAACTCTCCTGTAGAAGCGCAAGAGGAAAAACCTCTCCCCTCACCGGTTCGTGCCCAGGCGGACAGTGTTCAGCGTTGGAAAGAAAAACCGGTCTGCACCGCTATGGCGCGTTAACTGCGGTCTTCGTTGACTCCTCCAGACTCTCCAGCCTAAGATGCTCGTCCAATGGCCGAGTCTTCAGCTCTGATTGGACGAACCATCTCGCATTACCGCATCGTCGAAAAACTTGGCGGCGGCGGAATGGGGGTGGTGTACAAGGCCGAGGACACAAGTCTGCGCCGATTCGTCGCGCTGAAGTTTCTGCCGGACGAAGTTGCGCGGGATCCGCAAACTCTTGAACGGTTCCGCCGCGAGGCGCAAGCAGCCTCGGCGCTAAATCATCCAAACATTTGCACGGTTTACGAGATCGGCGAGGAAAACGGGCAAGCCTTCATCGTGATGGAGTATTTGGACGGCGTCACGCTGAAGCACCGCATCGGCGGGCGGCCGATGGAAATGGACACCGTCCTCGATCTCGGTATCCAAATCGCGGACGGCCTCGACGTAGCTCACGCCGAAGGTGTCGTCCACCGCGACATCAAACCTGCAAACATTTTTGTCACCAAGCGCGGCCACGCCAAGATTCTCGACTTCGGCTTGGCCAAGCTGGCGGTATCGCCTCGCATCGCGCAAGGCATCGGAGTTTCGTCGATGCCAACCGTCGCGGCGGAACTGCTGACCAGCCCCGGCGTGGCAGTTGGCACCGTGGCTTATATGTCGCCGGAGCAAGTACGCGGAAAGGAACTGGACGCGCGCACGGACCTCTTTTCATTCGGCGTGGTGCTCTATGAGATGGCCACCGGCGTTCTGCCCTTTCGCGGCGACACATCGGGAGTGATTACCGACGCGATTCTGCATCAGGCTCCTGTCGCTCCGGTGCGGCTGAATCCGGAAGTCCCGGCGAAATTCGAAGACATCATCAACAAGGCGCTCGAAAAAGAGCGCGACTTGCGTTACCAGTCTGCGCCGGAAATGCGCACGGACCTGAAGCGCCTGCGTCGCGATACGGATTCGGGACGAGTTTCATCCTCCTCCGACAGTTCGGCGCGCGGCATCGCCGCCGCGCCTTCGAGCTCCTCCGCCGCAATTCCGGCCGTTGTCGATGCCTCCGTAAAACCAGCGGCCGGCGGTGGAAGTTGGAAATATGTCCTCGCCGCTCTGTGCGCCGTCGTGATTCTGGCCGGAGCATTCGCGGCATATCATTTTTGGAACCGCACGAGTGTGCCGAGCGCAGCAGGCCAAGTGAGAAAAATCAGCCACTGGAATAAGCCGATGGCAGCAGCAAGGCTCTCGCCGGACGGGCACACGGTGGCGTTCGCTTCGCCGGTTGGCGGCACGTTCCAGGTATTTGTCATGCTGACTTCGGGTGGCGACCCGCTCCAACTCACCTCCGACGAGAGCGACAAGGATGTAGCCGGATTTTCGGCCGACGGCGGCGAGATTTTCTACCGGCGTTCCGTCGGACATCTCGAAACTTGGGCTGTCCCTACGCTTGGCGGCGCAACGCGGAAAGTTTTGGAAGGCATCGAGGCGACTCCATCCGCAGATGGCAATTCCCTTTTCTACCTGAGTCCGCCAGTCTCCAGTGATCTTCCGTGCAGACAAGTCCGGATTCGGAGCGGAGCAGATATTCAAGTTCGACGCAGCCGCCGGTATTCCGGTTGGGTTACTGGCTTACCCAGGTGGCGATGCGTTGCTGGTGGCCACGTTGCCGTCCATCCTGGGTGACATCCTGCTTCACAAAGTGACTATTTCAACTCACACAGCGGCCGATATCGGCGAAGTGCCGGCAGATGTGAACGGCGTCGCGTGGGATGAGCCGGGAAAATCTGTGTTTTTCAGCTCACACCGTTAAGGGCCTGACGAACATCTGGAAATACAATTTGGACGACCACTCGTTGACCCAAGTGACCTCCGGAGCCGGTCCGGACTTTTCACCGATGCCGGACCCCGCAGGTAAGGGTTTCTACTACGTGAATGGAAAGTCGTCCGGTTTTCTCACCGCCTACAACGTGCGTTCAAAGCAATCCGTGGATATCGCATCCGAGACTGCCACGCAACCTTCGATTTCGCCGGACGGGAAGCGCGTGATGTACATCATTTCCCCTGAAGTGAGCCACAGAGAACTTTGGGTGTCGGACATAGACGGAAAAAACAAGGTTAAGGTCGCATCCTCGGAGCGTTTGGCGACCGGAATTTGGTCGCACGACAGCCGCCAGATTAATTTCGTGGACGACGTCAGCAAGCGTTCTCGGGTTTATGTCGCCGGAGGAGACGGGAGCGGCGTTCGCGAAATACCCTGGAACGGGACCTACATCGCAACTTCCATCTGGAGCATCGATGATAAGGCCTTATACATCGGTGCGATCGTGCCAGCCACGGGTATATCCACTTGGAAAGTAAATATTGATGGATCAGACGCGCGAAAAATCGCGAGTTCGTGCGGGTTTGTATCCGATTTGAGTCCGGACGGAAAATATCTGATTGGATTTGTGCCCAGCGGCGATGGCGCGGGAATCTACCAGCTTTCCCTCGCTGACAATAAATGCGATGCGCTGATTCCAGGCGTTTTCACTTTCGGCACTTTGTACCCCCCGGATGGGAAATCCATTTTATATGCTGCAGCAACCCGCGGAGAAATGACCGTCTATCGCCAGCCATGGCTAGACGGCAAGTTGACCGGCCCCGTGCAAGTCGCGCTAAAACTTCCCTTCGCCTTCAGCATTTCCTTCGGTGGAAACGCCTACGATTTTTCGCGCGCCCTTTCCACTGTCGTCTATTCCCGCCCCGGCGGCCAGCACGACCTGTATTTCCTGAGCCAGAAATAACTCATGGTCATACCACACTGGGAGCCCTCTCCTTAGGCGCTGTCGTTCTTTACGCAAGCCCAACGGGTCGTGCATTGCACCCAAAAGCGAAATGCTCACCGGCGGGTGGCTAATCCGTCAATTACACACCTCACCCCAACCGAAGGCACCGATGGAATTTTCGGGTGCCGCATTCTTTGCGTTTTTCTTTTCTGCAAAGGCAAAGCAGACCTGAAAGGCGTCAGCATTTTCTAAAGTCCTCCTGTGCCATTTGGTGGCATCGAATGGTCTGGCACCCAACACCGCCGTTTGGCACTCAAAGCAAGCTGAAAAACGAACCGGATTACGCCGCTCCCCAATTTGGAAACTCGTAAGCCGTGAGTTGATATACGAACGGATGGTTGAAGCCGGCATCCGTCGCATATGTGCCGCAGATCACTCCGTTATCGCTGATGCCGTGGAATTGAGTTTTTGACGCGGCCGGGTGGCTGATCTGGGTCGCTGGAGAAGTCTTTCCGTCGGGGAACACTTGGCAATAGAAACCGGTGGTTGGAGCACCGTGCACGGTCCCGACAATCGTTCGATTATTGTTGATGCCCATTAAATCGACTTCAGGAAGAGACCCCGACCCGACCACACTAGCTGTGTTCAATACCTGGACCTGAAACCACTTTCGTTGGCCGTGTTGATCCATCAGACCCACCAGATTTCCCAGCGCGTCGGACGTTGCGAGCATGTCTCCTGCATCATTAATACTCAGGATCTGCACGCCTTGATTGTCGCTGTTCGCGCCGGGAATTTGCTCGCCCACGTTTACGAGTCCTACGCCCGGCGTTTGTAGACGCAAGTCCAGCGAGAAGCCCACGGAATTTTCACTACTGTGATCGACATAGTTGCCCACCACAATTCGGCTGTTGTTTATTCCCCATGCCACGCTGCTTGCTGTGCGATCATCCGGAAGAATAATTTCAGCACCCCGCAGAGTTGTCGGCTGCGTAGCAAAAATCCCCGGTTCGAGATTAATTGGAACATTGCCGGGCCGGAAGTAAGGAACGGTTTGGTCGGAATCCAGGGCGGCGGTTAGCATGAATCCCACCACGTCTCCCTCGTTGTTAATTCCTCGCCCACTCGCTTCCGGGTCTTGGCCGATGGGGTCGGCTACCCAAGACGCCGACCCCGAGCCGCCCGGCAGAATGGTCCCGAGAAAATGCGAGAACGTGATTACATGAGATTCGTTGCGGTCGAGGTTGAAGTGCGTGCCGACGATTCGCCGTCCGTTCGAACTAATACCGAAGGCTTGGATTGTGGAAGTCTCTTGCTCCACTGGGACTGTTCCGGCGTTGCCCGCTATGGGCCAATCATTCGTTGGGAGCGGCAGGTCGTGGAAATGCTGCTGGAATTCCTTCACTTGTTTTGGAACGGGCATGTGCGTTGCCTCCTTGTTTGAGTGGGGACCTGACTGCAGAGCCGGAAACAAGGCTGGGAGTTGGCACGTTGTTAACGTCAATCAATGTGAAAGTCAAGCTGAATTGCGGCTGCGCCGGCTGGCCTTCGCCTTGCAACTCGGAAACAAGAAAACACGGCGCTGCGGCGCGCAGCTACACGCAATTCACAACGGCAAAGCGTAGTGCAGCGGGCGCCTTAGCTTCGTCTTCCAGAAGTAGGCGAGAATGATGATGCTTGCGATCGCGGCATACGCGCACCACAGGCGGGTCGGTCATCCTTCAACTGAAGACACTCACGTCAACTGAAGGCACCGATGCAATTTTCGGGTGCCGCATTCTTTGCGTTTTTCTTTTCTGCAAAGGGTGCGGGTTCTGACTTCCTCTGAATGCGAAGAAATTGAAATGTCCACAGCGTGCAAACCCTTGCATTCCTCCTCCTGACTTCCTATCATTGTTGTGATGAAAATTGAGATTAGGATCGGAGCTAACGAAGGCGGCCAGCAGCCGTCTGAAAGGTCGTACCCCGCGAACCTGAAAACGCCTTTCGCGCACATGCAAACATCAGTTAAAACTAGCCGGTTTTGCGGAAAGTTAAATCGCCAAACTCAGGAAGTAGAAACCACTCTAAGTTGTAGAAAACAAAGAACCGTCGAATGCTCAAATCGCCAAAAAATCAAGAAATGGGAGTCACGATTTTCGGCGCTCCATCCGTCTCTTTTTTGCGCTGGCGCGAACGTTTTCAGCGCGCCGAAAACTCATCAGCATCCCGCGACACAGTCGCCGCAGAGTGTTGAATGTCACGCACTCCCGCGGGCCGGCATCCAAAACATATGTGGTACAATCATAATTTGGGGCATAGCGAGGTCGCATGGAACCACAGCCATCCTCTAAGCGTGGAATCGTCGTTCTAGTCGTCGTCTTGGGAGTCTCGGCTTTGCTGGGAGGGCTTTACGGCCCCTCCGTCCGCGCCACCGCCGCAGGCACCAAGGACACCGACGTCCAGGACTCGGTGAAGAGCTTCACCCGCGTTCTATCTGTCGTCGAACGCAACTACGCCGACCCCGTTGACACCGACAAAGTCATCTACGATGGCGCGATTCCCGGCATGCTCCACGTCCTGGACCCGCACTCGAATTTTTTTGATCCCAAGCAATACGCCCTCTTCAAGGAAGACCAGCAGGGAAAATATTACGGCGTGGGAATGACTGTCACGGGACGTGACAACCAGACCGTGGTCCTCGCTCCATTTGTCGGCTCTCCTGCCTACAAAGCCGGAATCCGCCCGGGCGATATCATTCTGAAGGTAGAAGGAAAAGTCTGCGACGGCCTGACCACCACCGAAGTGGCCGAGATGCTCAAGGGCCCCAAGGGCACCGTGGTTCACATTTCGCTGGGACGGGAAGGCTGGGACAAGCCCATCGAAGTTTCAGTCACACGTGACGAGATTTACCGCCCTGCGGTTGAATATTACGGCATGGTTAAGCCGGGAATCGGCTACGTCCGCATCGTATCGTTCAACGAAACCACTGACAGCGACGTGGCAGAAGCCCTGAAGCAGCTCGATTTCCCCAAGCTCGATGGACTCGTCATAGACCTGCGCAACAACGGCGGCGGACTCCTCAACCAGGCCGTCGGTCTGGCCGACATGTTCCTGGACAAAAACGAAATCGTGGTTTCCCATCACGGGCGTTTGTCCCCGGAGCGTCGCTATTACGCCTTGCGTGGAAATCAGGGCCTCGAAGTTCCCATCGTTGTGCTGATCAACGGACAAAGCGCCTCAGCCTCGGAAATCGTGGCTGGCGCCATTCAGGACCACGATCGCGGCTTGATCGTCGGAGAAACCAGCTTCGGCAAGGGCTTGGTGCAGACGCAATTCCCGCTCAGCGAAGACACCGCTATGCTGCTCACCACCGCACGTTACTACACTCCCAGCGGGCGCCTGATTCAGCGCGACTACAAAAATGTTTCGCTCTACGATTATCACTATAATCCCCAGAGGCCGACGCGGCCGGAAGTGAAGCTAACCGATAGCGGCAGGCAAGTTTTCGGACAGGGCGGAATTACTCCGGACGACACCATCGCCGAACCCAAGCCCGACGATTTCGAACAGACCATGTACCGCCGGGGAGTTTTCTACCTGCTCCCGCAGGGCGTTGGCGATTTCACGCGCCACTATCTCGGCGAAAAACCGGACATCACCAAGGATTTCGTTGTAAATGAAGAAGTCATCAACCAGCTCCGCAAATATCTGAGCGACCAGCACATTCATTACACCGAACCCGAAATCCAGGATAACCTCCCCTGGCTGAAGTGGCAGATTAAGCGCGAGGTCTTCACCTCCGTCTTCGGCCTGAATGAGGGCTTCAAAGTAGCCCTGCAGGACGATCCTCAGCTCGATAAAGGCGTTGAACTGATCCCCCAGGCTCGTGCGCTTTACCAGAACGCCCGCAAAATCGTCGCCGAGCGTGAAGCCAGCCGTTCGACTCACCCGTAGCATCCGCAAAGTCGCGCAAACACCTATAGGGGCGCGACTTAACGCTCATGGACGACCCGCCAGTCGTCCACGCGACGCTGCCTCAATGTTGCTCCTCAAGTAACGCGCTCAGGAATCCCCTTCGACCCCCACCCTGGAGAATCGTATGCTCAGAAGAAGCCAAATTCCCCTAGGCTAGGCATGAATACGCAAGAAACCGCTGTCGCCAGATTCTTGAGCCGCGCTCCCCGGATGTCCGCCACATCCTGGGGATTGGTGGCTGGTTGGGCGGTCATCGTCGGCGGCTATTGCATTGTCTCGCTTACAGTTGCGCCCGGCCGCGGCCTCACGGCCTTCGGTGACATCTTCCAGTGCCTTGCAGCCCTCTTCGCCTGTCTAGGTTTGGTGATGAATGCGTCCTTGCCGGAGAAGCGAACCAGATTATTTTGGTTGCTGCTCGCGCTAGGCTGTTTCGCCTGGCTCGTGGGTCAGTCCCTGTGGACCTATTTCGAAGTCGTTCTCCGCAAGGACACGCCAGACCCGTTCATAGGTGACGTAATACTTTTCCTGCATCCGGTGCCGATGATCGGCGCGCTGGCGCTGAAACCGCACGACCGCCGGGAGGACTTAAACGTTCGCACCGGATATCTGGATTTCTCGCTCTTACTGGTTTGGTGGGTTTATCTATACCTCTTCGTCGTGATTCCGTGGCAATACATCACGCCCAACGTCTTGACCTACGGATTGATGTACGACCACCTGGCTGCGGCGGAAAACATGCTGCTCGCGGTGGGCTTTGCGATGTTAATGACGCGATCGCGTGGGAAGTGGCGCGAAGTGTATGCTCACTTGTTTAGCGCTTCGCTTTTGTACGCCGCAGGCTCGTATATCACGAACCGGGCCATCACCCGGCAGGATTATTACACCGGAAGCGTCTTTGATTTGCCGCTTGTGGCGTCGTTCATTTGGTTCGGAACAGCGGGTTTTGTCGCGTATGCCTTAAAGCCTCAGCGCGAAGCCATACGCGCGGAAGACGACAAAAGCAAGCAGTGGCCGTCTTTCCTGGCAAAGGCTGCCGTTTTTTCGATTCCTTTGATGGCTCTATGGTCCCTTTGGTTCAGCTCAAATCCAGCGGCGGTGCAAACATTTCGATTTGGAGTTACGCAAGTAGCGGCATTGGTGGTGGCGCTGCTTATTTTTTCGCGGCAGCGACTGGTGGATCATGATCGGATACGTCTGCTGGAAGGCGCGCGCGAGTCCTTCGATAACCTGAAGCACGTTCAGGAGCAGATGATTCAGACCGAAAAGCTTGTTTCGCTCGGGCAACTTGCAGCGGGTGCAGCGCATGAAATAAACAATCCGCTCGCCGGGATTCTGGGGTATTCCGATTTGCTGGTGGACGATCCTGAGCTCGGGCAACGCCAGCGAATTGTCGCAGACAAAATCCGCACGCTTGCTCGCAGAATAAAAACTTTGGTGACCAGCCTACTGAGTTTTGCGCGGCGCGTTCCCAGCGAAAAGACGCACCTGGAAATAAACCAGGTAATCGCGACCGCTCTGCATTTGAGCAATCTCGACTTGCGAGGCCGGCACATCGAAGTGGAATCGCTGCCCACGCCCGAGCTGCCGGTTGTGCGAGGCGATGCCAATCAAATCCTGCAAGTCTTCTTCAACTTGATCAGCAATGCCGTGGACGCCCTGGAAGAAGTGGGCGGCGGCAAACTGATGATTCGCACCTGGCAGAACGGTTCGAAGATCATGGTTCAATTCTCCGACACCGGCGCGGGAATAAAATTCCCTCATCAGGTTTTTGACCCGTTTTTCACCACCAAGCCGGTGGGCAAAGGGACCGGACTGGGCTTAAGTATTTGCTACGGGATCATGCAGGAGCATGGCGGCAGGATCGAATGCTTCAACCGTCCCGAAGGCGGCGCAACTTTCCTGGTCGAATTCCCTGCCGAGACGGAAGACATCTATTCGCTTGAATCACCCGTCGAGGCCGCATCGAAATCGGATTAGCGATGCGCAAGGGCCCCATCAGAACCGTTTCCTAAGCAGCGATGGTCGAAGGCTTGATCTATTCCAACCCGGAATGAAGACATAGCCTGTGTGGACTTATCTAATAGCGCCGGTTCTTTCTCTGCTGCCAAGGCGCTGGCGTGACTGGCTTCCCGGCAGCTCAACGATGCCTTGGGTTCCTGCGACGATCATCAGCGGATGCGTGGAGGCTGTGTGCGGCCTCATCGGGCTTGTATATTGGTATTCTTACTCCGTAACGGGCTGGGCGCAGAAGTCCCTATTTGCGCAGCTAAGTGCACATCCCGGAACTGGAATTCCCGTCGGAACCGAGGGCTTTTTCGGGCTGCTTCTTGTCGCGGCACATCCACTTACCTGGGTAATCGCAGCATTCTCGCTCGAAGGAATCGTGCGAGTCTGCGCTGTTGCCTTTACGGGAGAAATTCTCGGGACATTTCCGTTATTTCTCACTGATAGAATCTTGGCGCTCTTTATGCGCAGCGAGAGCACCGCAAAAGACTCTGGAGATTCATCACGCGCCGGCGGCACTTCTTTCTTTTCTGCGCTGCGCCAAAGATACCTGATTGCCACACTGCCCCTGATTCCAGACGAGCTGCATTACACTTCCGGAGATTCCGAACGCTTTCTTGAGATAAGCGCCTGCCGCCCTAAGCCTGAATGGGAACCACCTCGGGTCGTTCGATATAGCGATGTCTACTTCCGCGTGGAGAGATCGGCACAGACCTCCGGCTCGCGCCCTTTCCTATACGTTCTGCGCCGTTTATCCGCTGGCGTGCCCGGAAGAACCGTTCTTGCGTACTGTCCCAATCCGTCTCCGCTGGTCCGGAATTAATCAGGAGTCGCATTTATAGTTTGTAACTGTAAAACTTCCTTGCTTACCTGAGTTATCATCGCACCGCGAAGTGGAGGCTGCATTGAAGGCTCGGCTGGCGGCATTATTGGCAATTCTTGTCACCCTGTTCCTGCTCACGGCATATCTATCTGCGCGCATCAGCCGAGAGAAAACGGGGCCGCTATTTGGCGGGATGATCGATCCGCGTGTTGTGCCCGCAAGCGCGAAAGAATCCGGCGAGCTTAAGACGAGGGCGGTCGTCCTGATCGTGTTAGATGGATTGCGCTGGCAGGAAGTGTTCGATGGGCCGGACCATGCATTGATGGACGAGAAGCATGGTGGCGCGCAGGACGTGAAACAATTGCGCAAGGATTTCTGGCGCGACACTGCGGCCGAGGGCCGGCAAACCCTGATGCCGTTCCTGTGGAGCGTAGTCGCCAAACAGGGAGAAATTTACGGCAACCAGCGCAAGGGCAGCATCGCGCAAGTAACGAACGGGATGAAATTTTCATATCCGGGTTACAACGAAATGACGACCGGGCAGCCGGATAAAAGAATCGATAGCAACGAGTATGGGCCGAACCCGAATACGACGGTTTTCGAATGGCTCAACAACAAGGCGGAATTTCACGATCAAGTGGCTGTTTTCGCCACATGGAATGCCTTCAACGACATCTTCAACGTAAAACGAAGCGGGCTCTTCGTGCGCGCGGGCTGGGATTTGCCTTGGGCGCAGCAACTGACGCCGCGGGAGCAATTGCTTAAAAAGCTATACGAAACGACGACGCGCGTCGAGGATGACGACGTGTTCGACTCCTTCACACAACAGGACTTGCTGGACTATCTCGGAACGCATAGCCCGCGCGTTCTTTTCGTGGGTTACGGCGGCACGGACGATTGGGCGCACGAAGGAAAGTACGATCTGGTGTTGCAAGCGGCGCATCAGGATGACCAGTTCATCTCCGAGCTTTGGAACACGATGCAAAGCGTGCCTGCATACCATGACAAGGTGACTTTTATCGTGACCACGGACCATGGGCGCGGCAGCGGATTGGAGCAATGGAAGAACCATGATAAGGACATCGATGGCGCGGAAAATATCTGGATCGGCGTAATCGGGCCGGACACGCCTCCCCTCGGCGAGATGGCAAATGTTCCGAGAGTGACCCAGAGCCAAATTGCGGCGACGATCGCGGCCCTGCTAGGGCAGGATTACCGCGCAGCCGATCCTCGAGCCGCGCCGCCGCTTCCAGTGGCGCGAGGATGGACTGGCTCAAACATTCCTCCGGCAAAATGAAAACTGCGAGGCTTGCGGCGGGTTTTCGTGAGCTCCCGCTGAGGTTTATAGCGAGGGTGTCAGCGGACGCAGGATGCTGCGCCCCTACGGGAGGTGCGGCAACAACCTTGGGATACTAAGGACGAATTTAGTACTACTAATGCTTTGAGAACAGTCGGCAATGCCGGCTGGCGAGAACGCTGCATCCTTCCCTCATACTGTAATTTAGCCACAGGCGTCCAGACCCTATTTGGGACGACTCACCGGAGGAAGTGCCATGGATGTTCCCGTAGCCGTCCCGACGACTGCAGCGGCCGCGCCCGCGCCGGTTGCAACACCGGTGCTCATTGCCACGATGTTGCGCGCCGCGCCGAAGATCAGCGACTTGATTTTTTCGCCCGGCCGCGCGCCGCAGGTGGAAGTGAACGGCGAGCTTGTCCAATTGAAAATTCCCGGCGTGGGGATATTGAAACCAGACGACACGGCGCGAATTGCAGCCGATCTGATGGGCCGAAGCAAGCACGCCTTGGAGAAGCTCAAGGAAGAAGGGTCCTGCGACATTTCCTATAGCGTCCCGAAGCTATCACGATTTCGAGTAAACATTTTCACGCAACGAGGCAGTTGCGGGATCGTGATGCGCGTGATTCCGACCGATGTGCCGGATTTCAGGTCGCTAAACCTGCCGAAAGAACTGAATGAAGCAGCGGAGCTTCGACCGGGAATCGTTTTGGTTACGGGGCCGACAGGCAGCGGAAAATCGTCCACGCTGGCCGCGTTTGTGGATAAAATAAATCAAACCAAGGCGTGCCACGTCATCACCATCGAAGATCCCATTGAATTCCTCCATCAGCACAAGCTAGCGACGATTCACCAGCGCGAATTGCATACCGACTGTCCCAGTTTTGCGCTGGCTTTACGCGCTGCGTTGCGGCAAGCGCCCAAACTGATCCTGGTGGGCGAAATGCGCGACAAGCAAACCATCGAAGTGGCGCTGGAAGCCGCCGAAACCGGCCACATGGTTTATTCGACGCTGCACACGATTGATGCTTCGAAGACGGTGGAAAGAATCATTGGCGTGTTTCCGCTGGAAGAGCAGAATGCGATTCGCGGGCGCCTGGCGAAATCTTTCCGCTACATTATTTCGCAAAGATTGATTCCCCGGATGGATGGAACCGGCCGCGCGGCTGCATTTGAAATTCTGAAAGCTACGGTACGAACGCGCGAATATGTGCAGAAAGGCGAAGCCGAAGGAAAATCTCTGCTGGACGCCATGCGCGATGCCGAGAACGGCGAGATGCAATGCTTCGACGATGAAATCGAGAAGATGATTCGCGCCGGCGTTGTCGATATGGAGGTAGGTCTTTCCTACTGCACGAATATGGGCAACCTGCGGCTTTGCCTGGCCGATTTCGTAGAAGCGCAGGCGAATTCTCCGGCCCAAACTCGTGCTACCAAGGCAGGATCGCCCGCGCCTAAGCCTGCGGCTGCTTCCTATGCAGGCACACCTTCTGCGGCTCCCGCCGAGGCTTCCGCCTCAAGCCGCGCAAGGGAAACTGAGATTGAAATCGAAAGATAAAATCTCCGGCGCATCTTGGCGAAGCTAAACCACGCATGATTCTAACCCCACGTTAACGCAGTTTTTGCTCGCGCACTCCCGGTGGTCCGAAACATCGACACAGAAATTCACAATTAACGCTTTCTGAACGCTTGTGAGAGGATGGTCTTGTCGAAATCCCGTCAAGGAGCACACGGAATGTTTCGTACTTTTTTGACTATCGCCGCCGCAATCGTCTTTCTGCCGCTCGCAGTGCACGCGCAAACCGTCGATGAGATCATCGCCAAGAACGTACAAGCGCACGGCGGCATCGAAAAAATGAAAGGCGTGCAGACCATTCGTATCACGGGAAAACTCGACGTGGGCGGCATTCGCGCCGGATTTCTGCAAGAGAACAAGCGCCCCGATAAAGTCCGCGAAGAGCAAATCATTCAAGGTTTGGCCGCCTCACAGGCATATGACGGAAAAATCGGCTGGCAGGTGAATCCGTTCGGAGGCCGACGGGACCCGGAATTGATGTCGCAGGATGACCTCAAAGGTCTGACGATCGATGCCGACATTGATGGTCCGCTCGTGGACTACAAAGAAAAGGGGCATAAAGCCGAACTGGTGGGGCATGATTCGGTCGAAGGGACAGATTGCTACAAGATAAAGCTCTCGCTGAAAAACGGCGACGTCCGCTACTATTTCTTGGACACGGACTCTTTTCTAGAATTGAAAATCGAGACCCAGAGCAGCATCCGCGGGACTATTCAGTATGCAGAAACGTATTTTGGAGACTATGAGGAAGTGAAAGGACTGTACTACTCGTTTGCGTTTGAGACCGGCGCAAAAGGTGATTCAAATCGCGTGAAATTCGCCGTGGATAAAGTGGAGATCAATGTGCCGCTGGAAGATTCGCTTTTTACGATGCCTGTCGTCAAACCTGAAGCGAAGCCGGCAGGAGGTGCACAGTGAGCTTCCGGACCTTGCCGCTTCGCGTTAACGGCTTTCGGCAAAATGAGAGCAAAAACTATTTCGTGCGGCGCAAATCGGTTGTCACGACGATCGGCGCACTCATTCTGCTTGCAACGTTGTCATTTGCGGATTCTCTCTCAGCCCAGGAAGTGAAGTTTGATTCCGACTCGATTTCAGGATTGGGCGCCCGGAACATCGGGTCGGCCGCGATGAGCGGGCGCGTGTCGGCGCTAAGCGCTGTAAAGGAGGATAGCCGGCTCACGGTATACATCGGGGCAGCGAGCGGCGGAGTTTGGAAGTCTGTGAATGGCGGCACAACTTTCAAGCCGGTATTTGATAAGCAGACGTCGCAATCAATCGGCGCGATCGCGATTGACCCGCAGGCGCCTAAAACGATTTGGGTCGGCACCGGAGAAGCGTGGACGCGCAACAGCGTCTCGATCGGCGATGGAATCTATAAGTCCACCGACGGCGGCGAAAACTGGACCAACGTGGGTTTGAAGAATTCCGAGAGAATTTCGAAGATCCTGATTGATCCGAAAGACGGCAACACCGTGTATGTCTGCGTCCCGGGCAAACTGTGGAGCGACAGTGAAGACCGCGGTGTTTACAAGACCACCGATGGCGGGCAGTCTTGGAAAAACATTCTGAAAGGCGTCAACCTTTCCACCGGCTGTTCGATGATGTCAATGAATCCACGCGACTCCAAATCCATTTTCGTCGGCATGTGGGATTTCCGGCGCAAGGGCTGGACGTTCCGCTCCGGCGGAGAGAATTCCACCGCGCCGAGCGGCAGTGGTTTCTTCCGCACAACAGATGGCGGCGCAACCTGGAGCGAACTGGACGAAAAAAGCTCCCAGGGGCTCCCGCCGAAACCTTGGGGACGCATCGCTGTGACCGTTGCGCCTTCCAATCCGGATATCGTGTACGCCTTGATCGAATCCAATCGCAGCGCGCTGTTTCGCTCCGAGGATGGCGGAAAAACCTGGCAGGAGCGTGACCGCAGCCAATTGATGGTGTGGCGTCCTTTTTATTTCGCCGACTTGATCGTCGACCCCAAGGACGAAAACAAAATTTATAAGCCGGACCTCGGCCTGATCATGAGCAGCGACGGCGGGAAAAGCTTCAGCAATATTTCGGGCGGCGCTCACGGGGATTTCCACGACATTTGGGTTGATCCGGACAATACGCAACATGTGATCGCAGGAGATGACGGCGGAGTTTGGTACTCCTACGACAGCGGAAATACCTGGTGGAAGGCTTACAACCTGCCGATTTCGCAGTTCTATCACGTAAGCGTTGACGCTGCCGATCCGTATCACGTTTTCGGCGGACTGCAGGACAACAGCGTTTGGATGGGAGATTCGGCTTACCCGGGTGGAATTTCGAATAGCCGTTGGGAAAACCTCTACGGCGGCGACGGCTTTTGGGTTTTTCCTGACCCGGCCGACGCCAACTATGTTTATGCCGAGGCGCAAGGCGGAGAGATTGGGCGCGTGAATCGCGTTACGCTGGAAACGCCGCCCGATCAAACCGCAGCCGAACTACGGCGAAGGCAAGCTTCGCTTCAACTGGAACACTCCTATTTACATGAGTCCCAATGAAAAAGGCACGGTTTACATCGGGGCGCAATTCCTGTTCCGCTCGCGCGACCACGGGCAAACCTGGGACCGCATTTCGCCGGACTTGACGACGAATGATCCGGAGAAACAAAAGCAAGAGGAATCCGGGGGTGTGACCGTCGATAACTCGGACGCGGAGACTCACACCACAATCTATTCCATCAGCGAATCGCCGCGCGATGGTCAAACTATTTGGGTTGGCACGGACGACGGAAACCTGCAGGTTACTCGCGATGCCGGAAAAAACTGGACAAATGTCGTCGGAAATGTGCCTGAACTGGCCAAGGCTTCGTGGGTTTCTTGGGTCGAGGCTAGCCGCTTCGATCCTGCCACGGCATATGCCGCCTTCGACCGGCACACATTCGGCGACATGGATCCGCACGTATACAAGACCACGGACTACGGCAAAACGTGGACGGCGATCGTGGCCCAGGGCAGCGGGGTGCGCGGATATGCTCACGTGATCAAGGAGGACACTACCTCTCCGAATCTGTTGTTCGTGGGCACCGAATTCGGGCTTTGGATCTCGGTTGATGGAGGCAAGCAGTGGGCGCAGTACAAGGGCCATGAGTTCCCGGACGTCGCGGTGCGTGACATCGTGGTGCATCCGCGTGAATCGGACTTGGTCCTGGCCACGCACGGCCGCGGAATTTGGATCGTGGATGACATTACGCCACTGCGCAAACTTACGCCTGAGATGCTGGCGCAGGAGGCGGCATTTGTTCCGGGAAAGCCCGCGCAGCAGCGGCTGGAAGCAAATGGTGGCTGGGCGGAAGGAAATGCCACCTTCATCGGACCAGATCCCGCCGACGCAGCGTTAATCACCTATTACCAAAAAAAGCGGCACATTTTCGGAAAAATGAAGATTGAAATTTTCGACGATCAGAACAAGCTGATTGACACTGTCCCGGCGAACAGCCGGCGCGGCCTGAGCCGCGTTGAGTGGCCGATGCGAGTTAAAGCTCCTCGCGTTCCGGCCGCGGCTACGGCGGCATTTGAGGCCAGCCAAGGGCCGCGAGTGGTCCCGGGTACCTACACGGTGAAAATGACGCGCGGCAAGGAGACTTATACGACACCGCTAGTGGTAACTCTGGACCCGCGCGCCAAATACACGCTGGAAGATCGCAAGCTGAACTTCGACGCAACTATGAAGGTGTACAACCTGCTAGGGGACATGACCTTCGACGTGGACCGCATTAATGCGATGCGCCAGGAACTCTCGGAGCGTGCTGCCAAGCTCGGCGCGAATGACCCCCTGCGCAAGCGGCTCCAGGATCTCGCGATTCGAGCTGACGAGATTCGCAAGAAAATCGTGGCTACGAAGGAAGGAGGCGCGATTACCGGCGAAGAACGCATCCGCGAAAAAACGACCGCGCTGTATGGCGCTTTTATAGGTTATGAGGGCCGACCCGCCGACTATCAGGTAGCGCGTATTGATTCGCTGAGACACGAGCTCGACGATGTAGTTAAGGAATTCGATGCGTTTGTCGCCAAAGACGTGAAGGAAGCAAACGTCTCGCTTGCGAAGAAAAAACTTGAAATTATCCAGGCGCTCACACGCGAAGAGTGGGAGAAAGCCAACAGCGCATGCTGAATCCAGCGGCGCTCCGTCCGGCGCGACGCAATGGCACGAGCGCGATTAGGATCGAATTAAACGGAATTTGGTGGACGTGGGGGGGCTCGAACCCCCGGCCTCATCGTTGCGAACGATGCGCTCTCCCAACTGAGCTACACGCCCATTTCCTTGCTAACCACGCTGGCCCTGTCCGATACAGATCGGACCGTGCTCCCCAACTGAACTGCACGCTACTAAGCGTTTTATTCTAACAAACCAGCGAAGAGGCGCCTAACCTGTTCCAGCGGGAGCTTGCATTATGTTGCAGGAGCGTCGGTATCCGCTTCGGCCTCGGTTTTCGCGGAGGCGCGTGAAGGCGAGGGCAGCCAGTAGCTGGCGAGAACGGGGATCACAAACAAAATCGCGAGCGGCGAAGTGATCATGCCGCCCACGACGACGCGAGCGAGAGGTTGCTGCGCTTGCACTCCAATGCCCGAAGAAAGCGCAGCCGGCAACAAACCCAAGCCAGCCGCGGCGCACGCCATTACTACCGGCCTCATTTCAGCGAGGCCGCCTGCTTCGATAGCCCAGAGTTTCGACGGCGCACCCCTTTCCTTTCGGCGAATTCCCGAGATGAAAACGACGCCACCGAGCGTACAGACTCCGATCACAGAGGCGAAACCGACGGCGGCGGAGATGCTGAACGGCGTGCGCGTAACCAGCAGCGACAGTACTCCTCCTGTGAGTCCGAAGGGCAGCATGGCCAACACCAGCAGCGCATGGCGCAAGGAGTTGAAAGCGGTGAAGAGCAGGCCGAAAATCACGAGCAAACTAAGCGGAATCACGATCGCGAGGCGGCGTTGTTCTTTCTGCAGACTGTCATACTCACCCGCCCATTCGATGTGGTAACCCTCGGCGAGATGAACTTGACGATTGAGGCGAGCTTGCACGTCCTGAATCGTTCCGGCGAGATCGCGGCCGCGCACGCTGAACTTCACTGGAATGTAACGCTGGCCGTTTTCGCGATAAATCATGAAAGCGCCTTCGTGAAGCGAAACATCCGCGACTTGTCCGAGAGGGACGCGATTTCCGTCAGGCGTAGGCAGCAGGATGTTGCGAATTTCCTCCGGCGTGCGGCGATATTCGGGCTTATAACGGACGCACAAAATCGAAGCGGCGGTCGCCCTGCAGTATCTGCGTTGGCGCAAGACCTCCGATGGCAGCCTGCACGGCAGTGTTTACGTCGGCGGCCATCAATCCGTAGCGCGCGCTGGCGCCGCGATCGATCGAAACGATCAGCTCGGGCTGGCCGGTTTCCTGAAAAACGCCTAGATCAGCCACTCCCGGAACTTTGGCCATGATGTCTCGAATCTCCGCGGCCCTTGCGACCAGGACGTCGATATCGTCGCCGAAAAGTTTCAAGGAATTTTCACCCTTCACTCCGGACATGGCTTCCTCGACGTTATCCTGGATATTCTGCGAAAAATTGAAATCGATCCCGGGGAATTTTTCGAGCTGCGCATCCATGCGGTGAATGAGTTCATCCTTGCTTAGCCCGCCGGGCCAATCCGACGGATTTTTGAGCGACACCATGAACTCGATGTTATTGAAAGTGGTGACGTCCGTGCCGTCGTCGGGCCGGCCAGTCTGCGAAACGACCTGGGTCACAACGGGAAAACTGAGCAGAATTTCGCGAATATCGTGCGCCGTCTTCGCCGAGGATTCGTAAGACACGTCTTGCGGAAGCGTGGCTCGAACCCATAAGTTCCCTTCCTCGAGTTTGGGCATAAATTCGCCGCCGAGGAACGAGCCCGAGCACAAAGGTTGCGACGAGCGCCGCACCCGCAATGACAAGAGCCGTTTTCCGATGCGTCAGCGTCCATCTGAAGCGACGAGGCGTAGCGCTTGTTCAGCCAGGTCACCAGACGCGTGTGATGGGCGCGGACTTTCTCCGGCTTTCTCCATGAAGCGAGCACCGGCGCGAGCAGTATGGCGAACAGCAGTCGCGCCGACCAGAGCGAAGCCGTAGGTTTCCGACATGGGCGCAAAAATCTTGCCCGGCACGCCCTGCATGGTGAAAAGCGGAATCAGCGCCACGATAATCACGAGAACGGAAAACAAAACCGGGCGCACCGCTTCCGCCGTAGCATCGGCGACTAAGTCGAATGTAGAATCCGCTCGCGTCGGACGCCTGAAACCGGCGATAAATATTTTCAAGCACGATCACCGATGCGTCCACGAGAATGCCGAAATCGATCGCGCCGATTGAAATCAGATTGGCCGATCCTCCGGTAAGAACCATTACCGCGAATGCAAACAGAAGCGAACATGGAATGGTAAGCGCAGCGATCAAAGAAATCGGGATGTCGCCGAAGAAAATAATGAGAACGAATGTGACCAGGGTCAGCCCCATGATCACCATGTGGCGTACGGTGATAGTGGTCACGTGAATCAGATCCCTGCGGTTGTAAAGCGTGACCAGCTTCATGCCGCGCGGAAGACGACCACTGTTCAGACTCTTCACTTTCTGCTCAAGCTGCCGCAGAGCCGGCAGGGATTTTTCGCCGCGCTGCAATAGAACGATCCCTTCGATGGCATCGTCGTCGTGATTTACGCCGACTTGTCCGAGGCGCGGCTGCGACCCTTCATGGACTTTCGCAACATCGCGCAGATAAACGGGCACGCCATTTCGTCGAGGTGATCAGAACATTCTCCATCTCAGGGATCGAGCGGAGAAGGCCCAGGCCGCGGATGTTGACGCTCTGATCGCCCATGGTCAGATAATTGCCGCCGACGTTGGCGTTGCTCGAGCCGATAGCGGAAACGACCTGAGGCAGTGTCACGTTGTATTGCAACAACTTTTGCGGATCGATTTCCGCGATGTATTCGCGCGTGCTGCCGCCAAAAGACGTGACATCGATAATTCCCGAAACCTGCTTGATTTCGCGCTCGACGAACCAATCTTCCGTAGCCTTCAGTTCGTTGAGCGTGTATCCGGGACCGACCAGGCGATAACGATAGATTTCTCCTACCGGCGACCAGGGCGAAAGCTGCGGGGACAGGTTTGCGGGCAAAGTGACCTGTTGCAGGCGGTTCAAGGCCTCCTGGCGGTCCCACAAATAATTGCTGTCATAGTCGAAATAAAGTTTCACATCGCTCAAACCAAAAATGGTGATCGAGCGGACGTACTGAAGATGCGGGATTCCAAAGAGAACCGTCTCAACCGGAACGGTGACCTGCCGCTCCATTTCTTCCGCCGACCACGAAGGATTTTGCGTGATTACTTCCACCAGGGGCGGCGAAGGGTCCGGATACGCTTCGATGTCGAGTTGCAGGAAAATTACGATTCCGGCCGCGATCCAGGCGAGCAATACGACGACCATCAGCGGGCGATAACGCAACAGAGAGGCTATGAACTTGCGCATTTTGGATTAGCCCTGTGCCGCGGCGCGCAAGAGGAGAGCTCCCTCCGAAACAATCGAATCACCTTGATTTACGCCGGAGAGAATCTCGATCGAGCCGTCCATCGCGCGGCCCAACTTGACGGTCCGCCGTTCGAAACGCCCGTTGCCTTTCGAGACGAAAACATGCGCTTCATTCCCTTCCCTGATAACGGCTGACGCCGGAACCAGTATTCCCTGCGAAGAGGAGCGCAAGACGCGGATCGAGCCGAACATGGCGGGCTTGATGCGCCCACCGGGGTTTGGGAGCACGACGCGCAAATGCAGCGTGCGCGTTGTAGGATCGACGGCATCGGAGAGCACTCCGACGCGGCCCGGCCAACGCTGGTCCGGATACGCGTCGAGCGTTACTTGCGCTTCTTCGCCCATCTTGAGACCCGCGAAATCTCTTTCGTAAATGTCACCCAGTGCCCAGACGGTTGAGATGTCGGCGATAGTGCAGAGCGGCTGCGGCGCATCGAGAGATTTGGAATACTCGCCACTGGCCGCGCCGATATCCAGGACTACGCCAGAACGCGGAGCGACGACGCGCAGTTCTGTGGAGGCGTGGTCAGGATCCATTCCGAAAACGCGAATCAGCTGCGCGGTCGCTTCCAATTCAGCCTGAGCGATCTTGGCGTCACCCTGAGCTTGCTGGTAATCCTTTTGCGCGATGGCGTGGTGCGCCAGGAGATCTTCCGCACGGGTCAGGGCTTGCTGTTTCACCTCCGCATCTACCTTGGCTTTGTGATAATCCGCAACGGCACGGGAAAGATCGTTGCTCTCGAGCAGAGCGAGCAACTGGCCTTTCTCCACGTGGTCGGAGGGGCGAACCTTCATCTCGACGATTCGGCCTCCGGCAGGCGGATAAACATGGACTACGCGGGTCGGATCGGCTTCGATGTGCGCCGGCAATACGAGATAGTCCGGGACGGCGGAAGACTTCACCGTGATGGTCTGAATTCCTTTGGCGTCGGTTGCTACGTATTCAGTGTCGCTCGGAGCGGCGGATTGGCCGGCCTGAGCGTTCGGCTTGCTCAGACCCGCTGCCCGAGCTGCTGCACCCGCCAGCGGCGATTACAAAAACGATGCCGAGCATTAAGACTGCGCGACTTCATTTCATGGACTCCAGGACAACAAGTAGTTCAATTACGCATGCTATGTCGAATATTACTTTGAGACGGCGCAAATGTCAGAGGGAGCCCACGCTTAAACTCCATCCGACAACATTCTTAGGTGAATATTTGGCGAAATAAAACGGCATCAGCGACGGAACGCTTAAAAGGATTCCGAAGGCGGAGCACGACCAAATGGGACCCAAGAATCAACGGAGAAAAAGAGCAATTCCTTACCAGCAGCTAGACGATCGATGAATTGAGGCGGATCCGGCGACGCATGGTACGGCTGCACTTCAATTCCCGACGAAGTTTCCGGAGTTCGATGCTGTGGCGTATCGTGGGAACGCATCAGGCTGAGCGAATGGCGGCGGCTTGTGGAGCATTCGTCGAAAATCATCAATTCGGAATGAAGGTCGTCGGTCAAAGAGACCGCGAAAAACAGAAGAACGAGAGCGCAGGCAAAGGCAGTCCATTCTTGCAGAGGTTGGCGCCGACGGTCGCGGCGCTCGTGCAGCCAGCGAGTCCGCCAGAAGCAGAAAGCGCCTGCGGCAATTGCGACCCACAGAAGATTGAGAAAAGACTCCATCGCTTCCTTTTACTCGGCATGCTTGACCGGCTGCTGCCTTAGCCGCACAGCCACAAGAAGAATTTACTATACATGCGGGATTTCGAGTGCAAACAATTGGAGCGGCTCGTGCCTTATATGGACGTGCGATAATCCCAGATGGTTGCCCTGTGGTTGCTCGCTCGGCCGCAAGAGAATATTGCGGCGCAGCAAGCCAGCGCGGCATATGTCACGATAGAATACGAGTGTGGCGATCAAATTAATTGCGATGGACATTGACGGGACGCTGCTGGATAGCCGCGGGCAACTGCCGGAGAAGAATGCGCGCGCGGTGGCGGAGGCGGCGTCGCGCGGAATTGAGATTGTGCTGGTTACCGGCAGGAGATTCGATTTCGCGCGCCCCATTGCGGACGAATTGCAGTGCGATCTGCATTTGATTGTGAACAACGGCGCGCTCATCAAGAGCAAAAGCGGAGAAACGCACCAGCAGCTTCTTCTCCCCAGCGATACGGCGCGGCAAGTGATCGAAGCGACCGCGGAATTTCGCGCAAACGCCGGAGTCGTTTTCGACCGGCCGCTCGAGCGCCAGATTATTTTCGAGAAAGTGGACTGGGACGATCCGCGTCGCGGAGGATATTTTCAGCGGAATCGCGCATACATCGCCGAGGTCTCGCCGTTCGCGGATTGCCTGAATGGCGAGGACCCCATCCAGGTGTTGTACACCGGCGCGTGCCAGCCAATCCGGTCGGCCATGCGCCAACTGGCGGCGCTGCCCATCGCGGCGGAATTTACGCTTGCGCTCACCGAGTATGAGGCGCGCGACTTTCGATTCTCGATGTTTTGCGGCCTGGCGTGACGAAAGGAGTGGCGCTGAAGGAATGGGCGCGCCGCAGAGGAATTGCCCGAGAAGAAGTAATGGCCATTGGCGACAATTGGAACGACCGCGAAATGCTTGAGTTTGCGGGACTGCCGGTGGTGATGGCCAATTGCGTCGACGAGTTGAAATCGCTCGGCTGGGCGATGACTTTGTCGAACGACGAGAATGGCTTGGCGGAAGCTATTAATACCTACGCCCTCGGAAAGATATGACATCGGCGTGTGGCGAGCCCGCCGCGGTATAATTGATCATTGGACAGCAGCGAGAGCTGCGAACACAAAGCGAAGTGAAAAGACCAGAATGCGCCGCCTGACACTTCCGATTACGATATTCGCCGCGCTGATCTTTTAGCGGCCGCTGCGCCCGCAGCGCGCGCCGACTATGCGGTGCTGCGTTCGGGTGTCGGCTGCATATCACAGGCTACGAGCGCTCCGGCGAAGTCGTACGGTTGTCCATGGACGGCGGCACGGTGAATGTGCCAGCCGATGATCTTGTTTCCGTCGAGCCGGAAGATCAATTTGCCTCCCTGCCGCACTGCCGCCGGCCAATGGACCTTTCGGGAATCTGATTCGCGCGGCGGCCTTGAAGCATGGATTGGACGAAAAACTAATCACACACTGATCGCGGTGGAATCAAATTTCAATCCGCGCGCGGTATCTCGCAAGCAAGCGCAAGGCCTGATGCAATTAATTCCGCGAGACCGCAGCGCGCTATTCGGTGGCCAACATATTCGACCCGGCGCAGAATATCGAAGCCGGCACCCACTACCTGAAGGACCTTCTCGAAAAATATCGCGGCAATTTGTCTCTGGCGCTGGCTGCTTACAACGCCGGACCGGACATGGTAGCGCGTTACGGCGGCATTCCTCCCTTCCCCGAAACGCAGAAGTATGTGCGAAAAATTACGGCGAGCCTGGCATCAACGACCACTTTCTACGATCGGAAAGTAATCCGAGGCGGAGGAGTCTCGGTATTCAACTCCCCGGCATTGTTAACCAAATAGTTTGATTGCGCCGCGCAAACACACAAAGCTGCAAGCTTGACTGGTTCGGTAGCGACGAATCGTAGCGAATGCTACTGGGGCGGTGCTTGCATCGGGGGCTGGGGTGGGGGTTGCTGCGATCCAGAAGACCCTGGCGACGTAGAGGAGTTTCCAAAGGTATTGGAGTTGTTCCCGCCAAAGCTGCTGCCAGGCGTGCTGGAGGTTTGGCCCAGCCCTAGAACCCCTCCTTGCGGCGCACCACCACTTTGCTGCGCAGCCAGCTAGAGCGTCTTCCAAGGGATTCCATATGAATTCCCACTCTTCATATTTATTTCCGCGTCGATAAACCTTGACGCGATTTCTTTTTCGTCGTGCATGCAACGCCCGTCAGAAAGCCGCCGAGGACCGGACCGTCCACTGCTCCCGTTGGCTTCATCGCTAGCAGCGGATTCGCGCCCAAACCGCCCAAACCCGGCTGTGCGGTCGATGCCGACCCTAAACTGAACGAACCTGATGGCCCAGTCGGTGATGCTCCGAGACTTGGTTGGCCGGATTGAAGAGCACCCTGCGGATTCTGCAAACTTTGAAGGTACTGCGCCACTTGATCCGGCGTGATGCCGGGCGGAAGCTGTCCGCTTTGAATGTACTGAGACACCTGAGCCGCTGAAATGCCGGCAGGAAGTTGGCCACTTTGTTGAATGAGCTGGGCCACTTGATCCGCCGACATGCCGGCCGGAAGCTGCCCGGTTTGGGCGGCTTGATTCACTTGGTCAGCGGTAATGCCGGCTGGAAGCAGTCCATTCGATTGATCAGGCGATTGGCCCGAGGACCCCGACTGCGAGTTCTGGGCTTGTTGCTGCGATTGTGCCGCGCCGATTGCTGCGGCATAGTCTGAAAGTCCAGATACCAGGAAGAATTCCGGCTAGTGGATTTTGCGGTTGCTGCGAACCCGAACTGCTCGCAAGACTAGCTGCCGGCACTCCGATTTGAGCCGGCTGCGGACCTAACGCGACAGCCGCTGGAAGCAGCCCGGCATACTGGTCAATCAGCACCATTTGTTGCAGCGTGGCATAGCGGATGCTGCCGATAATTTGGCCCGCGGCATTGACGTAAATGAAACGCCAAGTGCCATCCGTTTTGTTCATCGGATTTTTGTAAGCTTGGCGAAGGAAATGGAGCTGAAGGCCGCCCTTTTGAAGATCCTCAAGCGTCTGAGGGTAATGGCCCATCTTATGGTAATAGAGGCGGATGGCGCGCTGATACTGTTCGCCGCGCCAAATTGTTTCCTCTTCCTGCGTACGTTTGCCGTCGGTAACGAAATTCTGCAACACGACCAGAGACAGCGCGAGAACGTATGAGCATCATTCCGAGCGCCATCAAGAAAGCAAATCCGGATTCTTCCGAACCTCTGGAGCGTGCGACTCCGTTACGCGGACGAGCCTGTTCGGAGTGGTGTTGCGTCGGGAATGGGGCCGGAAATTCATTGGTTTGGCGCGTCTGCGGAACCCGGACCCGCTTCTCCTGCCGGGCGGCTGCACCATCGGAACGGTAGCGTGCCGTCCGCTGGAAATTTCTTCCACATCGGCCGAATCGTTGCCGATTTTATCCAGCCGGAAGCGGTTGAGGAAAACCGAGCCTTCCTGCACAACGATTACGTCATCACCGTTGAGGAAAAACGCCAAACGTCTCGGGCTGCTTTTCATCGAAGCATATCCGAAAAACTGTGCCGGAACCTGGACCGGAGGCGGAGGCGGCGGCGGCATCAACAGTCGGGTATTGATGTTCCAATTTGCGCCTTTTCCGCAGCCGTCGGCTCTACAGGGAGAGCTACCGCGCTGAAAATATTGCGATGGGTGCCTGAATATTCGAGTTTCTGAAGTTTTTCGAGCAGGTCGATTCGAAGCTGCGGCTCGTCCACGTTTAGCGGTTGAAATTTACCGTCGGACGCCAAGACGCCTTGCAGGCCGGGCATTTGGGTGCGATTGGCGAGGTACACCACTACGAGAAGAACTACCAGCCCTATCAGCACCCCGATTTGTGTTCGTCGTGACATCGGCTCAGATCCGAAAATACGTGCGCAGTTCCAGATGCAGCCGGATATCGCCGGCCGAGGCCGTGTCCAGCTGAAGATTATTCAAAAGATAGAAATACTTCGAACGCTCGAGGCCGTTGATAAATTGGATGATGGCGGGATAGTCTCCGTCGACCGAATCCAGAACGGTCACAAGCGTCACTCCCCTGTCCTTTCACGTCTTTTTGGTTGAAAGTAATTGTGGTGGTCTTTAAACCTGCCTTGGTGGCGATATTTCCGAGATCCTCTTCGATCGCTGAATAACCGGTGCCGGCGCCAAGGAACGCGTCGTGATAAAAGGCGTCGCAATCCTTTCCCACCTTGGGAAGCGAAGCGCGAATCGCATCGCCTCGCGCGACATCCGCCTTCAGGAGCTTGGCCTCGTGTCTGCAGGCGGCCTCGCTGCTCGCGCATGCTCTCCACACCTTCGCGCGTGGATTGCCAAAGCAATGAAGACCAGGGCCAAGTCCGCGAGAAGCAGAACCCCCAGCGCGCAAAAGATCAGTTTTTTCCAGGTATTCCAGGATCGTTTCATATTCATGTAGTCTCGTACAGCGCCGTAAGCTCCAGCGTGATCTTGTCGGACGAGGGCGTGATCTGCTCGGAGTGGCGTTCCCCTTGAATCTGCACGTTTGAAAACGCCGGCGATTTCTCGAGCGCCTCAATAAACTTTATCTTGCTGTCATCCGAAGCCGCGCCGACGGTAATCTCGACCACAGCTTTTCCGTTCACAAGCCTCGGCGAAATATTCATCACCCGGACGCCGGCGGGCAAAATTTTCTCCAGGTCCATGAAAATCTTGGTCCACGGAAAACTTCGCTGGCCGATAAGCGAGTTCAGAAACGCAGCTCGATCCAGTACTTGTTGCGCTTGCGAGGAGCGAAAATAATCCTGCAAGGTAGCCTGCCGCTGTTTATTGGCGCGGATTTCGGCTTCCCAGTGAGCAATGTCCGCGCGTAAATCCCGGTTTGCCCGCCACGATTTGTAAGCTCCATGAGACAAAAGCAGAAGCAGAAGAATACCGACGGCGCCCAAGACTCCGGAGAGAGCCAGAAACGGCCGTTTATTTTCCAGCGGCCTGGTAGCAAGATTGAGACGAAGTTTCATATATAAGAAGCGCGCGGACGCGCTCAGGACCCTCCGTTCATCATCCAGCCGACCAACGCATCGAGATTCTGATTCAGCAGATCTTTTGCGCCGGAGTCGAGATGGAAGGGAGGCTCGGATTCAGCGAGCGGCCCTACCGGGCACTTCAGTTCTTCGGAAAGCGCGCGGCGAAAGATGTCCGCGCGCGCTCCCAGTCCTGAAAGGCGAACGCGGTCCACCGCTCCGCCCCAGGTGTCCTGATAGTAGGCGACCGCGGGAAAAATCTCGTCGAGCAACGATTGCGGGCTGAGAAGAGACGCGTCGCTCGCCATATCCGTCGAGCGATGAACGCACAGGTTACCCCCGCGCACGATGACCGTGGTCAATGTCTTACCGGACATGCGAACGAGAAGGGTGGCGTCGCGATCTTCTATCAGAGGCAGTGTAGCCAGGGTTGAACTCAGAACGACTCCGACCTTCGCGTCCAAACCTAAAACGATTTCCTCATACTCCCGGATAATCTTCTGTCGCGCAACCGCCGTCACGACCTCCAGATTCCCGTCTTTGCCGGCCTGGCGCATCCAGGAGACCACTGTTTCGTCCACGTCGAATGGCACGCTCTTCTTCAGGCGCCAGCGCAGGAGAGGCAGGGCTTCGTCCGCGCTGCGCGGAAGGGCGTCGAACGGCAGAATGAAAACGCGCACGACCAGATCAGGAATGATGAGCGCCAGACCGTGCTCGCGCGCGGGAACACGGCTGAATACGCGTCGAAGAGCCGACCGCACTGCATCCGGCTGCGCAACGTTCATTTCCACCGGAGACGGAAGTACGGCACCTAACGGAAGAGGCTTCGACTGCGTAGGATTCCAAGGCGCCATTGATTTTCCCCCAGCGAGCGGCGGCGACGTGTGTGGACGAAATGTCAACCACCAGAGTCGGGTGCGGCATAGCCGTGAGCCAGCGCTCGATGACGGCGCACGGGGCCGAGTTCGTAGAACTGGCTTGTCAGGCTGGCGGCGCTAGTCAAGGAAGGTCACCTTATTGATCTCGCGCAAGGTGGTAACTCCCGCGCGGATCTTGCCCATACCGGAATCGCGCAGAAACGTCATGCCTTCTTCCTTGGCTACTCGCTTGATTTCCGAAGTCGGCCTGCGATTAATAATCATCTCGCGAATGCGGTCGGAAAGATCGAGGAGTTCCGTGATCGCGCTTCGGCCACGATAACCGCTGCCGGAACATTCCAGGCAGCCGGGGCCTTCGTAAAATGGCACCTGCATCCATTCGGCCGGATCCAGACCGGATTCTTTCAAAACCTCGGCCGAATAATGCACCCTCTTCTTGCAGTTCTCGCAAATCACGCGCACCAGGCGCTGCGCCATGATGCAATTCAGCGCCGAAACGAAATTGTAAGGCTCGACGCCCATATTGATGAACCTGCCGATCACGTCGGTGACGTTGTTCGCGTGCACGGTGGTGAAGACAAGGTGTCCGGTGAGCGCGGAGTTGATGGCGATTTGGGCCGTTTCCTGGTCGCGAATTTCGCCCACCATGATTTTATCCGGATCGTGGCGCAGGATGGAGCGCAAGCCGCGCGCGAAAGTCAGCCCCTTCTTTTCATTCACGGGGATCTGGGTAATGCCGCGCACTTGATATTCCACGGGATCTTCAATCGTGATGATTTTATCTTCATCGTTCTTGATTTCGTTGATGGCCGCGTACAGGGTCGTAGTTTTTCCCGAGCCGGTTGGACCGGTGACCAGGACCATGCCGTACGGTTCGTGGATGTAACGGCGGAAACGCGTCATGTCCTGCTGGTCGAACCCCACGACATCCAGTGTGAGGTTGTGAAATTTTTCGCTGAGAGTTTCCTTGTCCAGAACGCGAAGTACGGCGTCCTCTCCGTGAACCGACGGCATGATGGAAACGCGGAAATCGATAAAGCGTCCTTTGTAACGTACCCGGAAGCGCCCGTCCTGCGGCACACGCCGTTCAGCGATATCGAGTTCACTCATGACCTTGATACGTGAAAGGATTGTGGCGTGCCACTCTTTTGCCAGCGGCTGCATGGCGTATTGCAATACGCCGTCAATTCGGTATTTGACGACCACTTCGGTGTTGCGCGTTTCGATGTGAATATCACTCGCGCGGCGTTCGAGCGCGGTATAAATGACCGTGTTCACCAGCCGCACGACGGGGCTAACGCCGGTGTCCCCGCGCGTGAGCTTGTCCATCGAGATGTTTTCGTCGCTGTCTTCCTCGTCTCCGACGACCTGCAGAGTAAAACCTTCCGTAGCCTGATCGAGCACGCGTTGCGATTGCTCTGTTCGCTTCAGGAGATCGTCAATTTGCGAGGTAGTGGCCACCTTTATCTGCAGTCGCTTGCCGAGCAAAAGAGAAAGCTCGTCGGTGAGCTGCAATTGACTCGGATCTGCAATGGCCACAGTCAATGTGGTTTCGTGCGATTCGAGAGGGACAAACTTGTATCGAAACATTAGTTCGGCAGGAATGCTGCGAAACAGTTCAGGATCGATGCGCTGCTCGCGAAGGTCCACAAAAGGACACCGATAGCGTTCCGCTAAGCGGCGAGCCTGTTCGCGTTCCGCTTCATTCGGCGCATTGCCGGTAATCGGATTGTTATTGAGCGTAGCCATATAATATCTAGCCTCCAGGAGATCCTATCTGGAGGGAGAACAGAGGCAGATAGAGAGAAATCAAAATAAAGCCGACCACCACCGCCATGACCACCAAAATCGCCGGCGTGACCCATATCAGGGTACGCTGCAATCGGGTGCTCACTTCCTCTTCATAGAATTCCGCGACGCTTGTCAGCATGGCCGAAAGCGCACCAGACGCTTCGCCAACCTCGATCATTTCCAAAGCCAGGGGCGGGATCAATCGCGTTTCGGACAGGCTCTCACTAAGGCTTTTGCCCTCGCGAACTCGCTCCGAGGCTCGCGCGACGGAAGTGGCGATCAGGCGGCTTCCGATGGCAGCCGATGATGTCTGCAACCCGGAAACCAGCGGTGTGCCACCGGCCAGAAGAGTAGCCAGAGTTCGCAGGAACTGGGCGATTTCTCCTTTCAGCCAGATATCGCCCACGATCGGAACTTTGGGCTTTAAGCGGTCGATCGCCAGCGCTCCCTCCAACGTCCGCGTCCACAAGAAAATAGCAGCAGCGATCAAAACAGCAATCCCGGCAAACACGACGAAATAATTGCGCAGCGGCACGGCCATGTTCAGCATCAGTTGCGTCATGGCCGGCAAAGGCACTCCCAGATCCTGATAAAGTTTTGCAAACTGAGGCATGGCATACGTAACCAGGTAGCTGAGAACCAAAATTACGGTCACCACCAGGATCGCGGGATAAATCAATGCCGTGAGCAAAGCGGTGCGGAAACCGGTGCTCACTCGCAAGTACGAAATATATTGGTCGATAACACCCGTTAGATTGCCGCTCCGCTCGCCCGCCGAAATCGCCGTGACGTACACCGCCGGGAACGATCCCTGGGCTGCCAACGCTTCGGAAAGCAGGGCCCCATCGCGTACGCGTTGCCGCACGTCCTGGAGAGTGGGCCTCAAGCGAGGCGCCGCGGCTCGCTCGGCGAGGAGCTCCAGCGCCTTCAAAATCGGCAAGCCCGCCTTGATTAAGGTGCTGAATTGCTGGTTAAAAATTAGAAAATCGGCAGGGCGAATCTTCCGCTCGCGGGCAGCCCCGCTGAACTGAGAAAGCAAATCGAAGTGCATTCGAACCGAGAAGACGAAGAATCCCCGCTCAGCGAGTTTCTGCCTCGCCTCAGCCTCCGACTGTGCCGTCTCCAATTGCTGGAAAACTCGACCAGTGGTATCCCCGACTTTGCAGACAAATTCAGTCATTTAGGACTTAGACGTCCCGCCCACTGAGACGTTTGCCTTCTAGTTTACCATACCCGTTACAACCCGCGTCCTAAGCGCAAGATCCCTGCATTACTATGATGTTACATAGGCAAACTGGCTGAAAGTCTAGCGTAGGGAGCCCGCGAGAGTTGCTTCATCAACGATGTCCACGCCTGGCGGAGGTACGAAGTGAAATTTCGTCTCCGGAATCGGCAGGTTTTCTTCCCAGTCTCCAAATCGGAATTCCGTCTCCAGCTTCCCCGCCTGGCGGACTACCACGCGAACTAGACGATCGTCGGGATCTACCTCGAGCAGAACGTCACGAATGCGCTCACCAGGATCGGCCGCATTGTAACGAGGAGCGCAACTCAAAAGCGTGTCCCCAGCGACGGTCGCGCGATCGCCAAGGCTCGCGTCCTGCGCGTTTGCACCGTCCACGATTTCGATGTTCCGGCAAAGCCGAGCGAGATCGGTCTTTCCAGTAAGGAACGCCAACGGCGTTCGCCAGTCCGAGCTCTCCGCTATCTTTGCCCGACTCGCGGTCCGGTCTGCAGGAACGTAAAACCACACGTTCGCGCCATCAACGATGAAAAGCTTTTGCTCCGGCGATTCATACTCCCAACGCATACGCCCGGGCTTCGAGAAGTACACAATTCCGGATTCAGCAGAGGCCGCGCCGGCGCCGTCGGAAAACTTCTCATAAAAGCGGGCCTTGAGGGTCGCTGCCCGGCGATAGTGCGCGTCAATCATTCGTGCGAGCTGCCGAGCGTCTCTTGCAGGTTTCTGCGCAGATTGAAATGACACGAAAGTGAGAAAAAAGAGGACGCAAATCACGCGAGTATCTTAACAAGAATGCATTGTGAACTGAGGCGAAAAACGAGGAACGTCCGGGCAAGCTATTACAATTCTGGAAGCGCTTCGCATGCAGCCGCGCTCGCCGTGGCGGCTCCGGTAGCATCGTAGTGAATGACCCCGGGCTCCTCACTACAAAAACTTCGAGATCCCGTAATCCCGACCATAATCGGAGTAGCCGTCACCAAGTAATTATTGTCGCCCGCAGCGCCGCAACCCGCAGCAACGGTTACAGGGTTTGATCCGATGTAAGCGTAGGTATAACCGCTCTTCTGGTTAGGCGCGGTCGCGAAAATGGTATCGATCAGATCGGCGGCATCGCAAGTCGCTGGACCGCCCGGCGGTGGGCCCATAGTTGCGAGGCTGGCCGGATAACCGTTCTGGTAGGTCGATGAATAAGTTATCGCAGCGGTCGTGATGGTCCTGGTGTTGTTTGCGGCGGCAGCTTCGTTCGCTGCGATGCGTGCCCGAAGAAAGCTAGGGATGGCGATCGCGGCGATGATCAAGATGATGGCCACTACGACCAGCAGTTCGATGAGGCTAAAACCGCGGGAATCGTAGCCGCTGTTCTTCCGGTTGGAGCTGAGGGCCGAGTTGTATTTTTGCCTGACTCGCATAAACGCTGCCCCGAGTGTATCCACTACTAGCCTTACGACAGTTCATTTGCAATTCACTGCCCTTTCTCGTAAAAAAAAAGGGGAGGAAGTTGAGCTTCCTCCCCTTTCGGAAGCACATCCCAACTTACTGGAGGATGGTCACTACCGTGGCGCAAGTGCCCGCGCCGGTACCAATCGCTGCACCGGTCGTGTTGTAGCGAACCACACCAGATTGGTCGGAGCAGAACGCACGCGTACCAGTCGAAACTGACAACGGCGTGGCGTTCACTTCGAAAGTCTGGAACGGAGAAGCTACGGTACCCGCACCAGTGGCGGCTACTGCGGCAACCACGTAACCGGTCTTGGTTCCAAGGGTCAGAACCGGATCGATCAAGCAAGCTGTCGCTGCCGCGGCAACGCAAGGCGCCGCGCCACCGAGGTTGGCCAACGGTGCAAAGCCAGTGCCATACGTCGAAGAGTACGTGATTTCTGACGTATCGAGTGTACGGACTGAACCGACCGCCGAAGCCTCATTGGCCGCGATACGGGCGCGAAGCAAGTTCGGAATTGCGATAGCTGCGATGATCAAAATAATCGCCACAACGATCAGCAATTCGATAAGTGAAAAACCCTTCTGTTTCCTATTCATGTCTTCTCTCTCCTTGAGTAAAATGCTCAAACTCTTTAGTACTCCCTGGCGGGGTACACCCACCGTAAAGGCAAGCGGCGTTCCACAATGGCTCACCCCGTGTACCGACACGACACATTGATTATACCTCTCATTATCAGCAGGATGGGAGCTAGTTCCACAAGCAAGCAATTGAACCGTGACGAAATAGCTGCTCCCGAGCGAATCTTATGACTATTTTTGTCTGCCGAAAACGCCTTGAAAGGTCTTACGGGCTTCATTCCTGGAATTTAGACGATGAAATGACCCAAGAGGCGCTCCGCATTGACTGAGGTTTCCAGCAAAAAAAACGAGGAGGAAGCTGGGCTTCCTCCCCGCTTGGAGCACAGATAACTACTGAAGGATGGTTACTACGGCAGCGCAGTTACCCGCGCCAGTGCCAATCGCTGCACCGGTCGTGTTGTAGCGAACCACACCAGATTGGTCGGAGCAGAACGCACGCGTACCAGTCGAAACTGACAACGGCGTGGCGTTCACTTCGAAAGTCTGGAACGGAGAAGCTACGGTACCCGCACCAGTGGCGGCTACTGAGGCAACCACATAACCGGTCTTGGTTCCAAGAGTCAGAACCGGATCGATCAAGCAGGATGTCGCTGCTGCGGCCACGCAAGGCGCCGCGCCACCGAGACTGGCCAACGGTGCAAAGCCAGTGCCATACGTCGAAGAATACGTGATTTCAGCTGTATCGAGTGTACGGACTGAACCGACCGCCGAAGCCTCATTGGCCGCGATACGGGCGCGAAGCAAGTTCGGAATTGCGATAGCTGCGATGATCAAAATGATCGCCACAACGATCAACAATTCGATTAACGAAAAACCCTTCTCTCTCTGATTCTTAATCATTAGCGTGTTTCTCCTTGGCCGATTCTACGAGCTTCAATCTTTCTTTGTAGCCCCTGGCGGGGTACACGCACGAATAGAGCACGACCAACGCCGTTCGGGCGAATACTCGTAAATCTGGAGAAAACGTAGCTGTAAGTCGAGTGTTAGCACGCTGTGCCACGCTTATTATTCTCAAGCCGGAATCAGAAAACTGTCTTGGTCTTGGGTCGGAAAGGAGAAAGGCCGATAAACGTCGGGCGCAAAGACGTTAAGAGCCTGCACCGAAGTGGAACACCTTAGACTCCGTGTTTTTTTGCGTAGTGGCGGAACGAGCGGTAGGTCATCTTCAGCATTTCTGCAGCACGGATGCGAACTCCTCCAGAGCATTCCAGAGCCGCGAGTAAATAAGCTCTCTCGGTGGATCCAATAAGTTTCTCCAGATCCATACCGGCATCGGGAATGAGGAAGGCTTTGTTTTCAGAATGCCCGTTCGAGCGAGACTCCTGATAGAAGCTCGTAACGCGCTCCGGCAGGTTCTCCACCGATACACGTTTGCTCGTTTCCAGTGCTACCGCGCGCTCGATCGTATTTTCCAATTCGCGGACGTTGCCCGGCCATTCATAAACCTCCAGACGCCGAAGCGCTTCGGGCTCAATGCCCTCAATCTTCTTTCCCATGGATTTGGAATATCGATCGAGAAAGGCCCGTGCCAGCAGCGGAATGTCTTCACTGCGCTCTCGCAATGGCGGAAGATGAATGGGAATCACATTCAGGCGATAGAAAAGGTCTTCGCGGAATCGCCCCTCGGTAATTTCCTTTTCCAGGTCCTTGTTTGTAGCTGCGATCACCCGAACGTCCACGCTGGTTTCTTCGTTGCTTCCCAGCGGGCGTATTTTTCCTTCCTGCAGGACTCGGTAAAGCTTCACCTGCATGGTCAGACTCATGTTGCCAATCTCATCCATGAAAAGCGTTCCGCCGTCAGCCGCTTGAAACAGCCCCCGGCGATTTTCATTCGCTCCGGTAAATGCGCCGCGCATGTAGCCGAAGAGTTCGGATTCCAGGAGCGTCTCCGGGAATGCCCCGCAATTGATCGTGATAAAGGCTGTTTTCGCCCGCGCGCTGTTTTCGTGAATCGCGCGAGCCACGAGTTCCTTGCCTGTTCCACTCTCGCCGGTAATCAGCACGCGGCTGGATTGCGGAGCGATGGTGGCAATCATATCGAAGAGAGTGCGCATCTTCGGGCTCGTTCCGATGATTTGGTCGAAGCCCGTAAGCCGCCGGATCTGGCGGCGAAGCTCACCGGCTTCCTTCTTCAATCTCTGATTCTCCGCGATCTGTTGGACGGCCGGCCGTAGTTCGTCGAGCAAACGGTCACCCTTCACTACATAGCGGTCCGCACCGAAGTTTACGGCGTCAATTGCCGTATCGATCGTGGGAACGCCGGTAATCAAAATGAAAATCGTGGAAGGAGAAACTTCCTTGCTGTAACGAAGCAACTCGACTCCATCCATATCAGGCATGCAGATGTCGGAGATGACGATGTCAAAGATTTGTGCGGCCAGCCTCGCCTTGGCTGCTTCTCCGCTCGAAGCCACTTCCACTTTATGGCCTTCTTTGCGGAAACTGATCTCGAGCAGCTCGCGGATCGATGGTTCGTCGTCCACCACAAGTAAATGAGCCATGGCGCGCTACCCTTTCCCTACAGGGAGCATTTCCGCCTGTTTGTCTCTTGCTTGCCGCGCGGGGGCGCGCACCACGACGGAACGCGGAAGTTCGACAACAAACTCTGCGCCTTCGCCCTTGGCCGCTTCCACGCGGATGCGACCGCGATGCGACTGCAGTATTTGGTAGACGATGGCTAGTCCCAGCCCTGTGCCACCGGTGAACCCTGACTGAAACGGTTCGAAAATTCGCGTTAATTCGCGGGTGTCAAGTCCGATGCCGGTATCACGGATCGTAATGCGCACCCAGTTTTCGTCTGCGTCGAGCTCCACAGCCAGAAGGCCGCCATTGGGCATCGCGCGCAGGGCGTTATTGCAAAGATTCCAGAAAACCTGCTTTAAGGCATCGCGATCGGCGCGAGCGCGGGCATTGCGGACATTGATATGGCGCTCGAATCGATATTTACCCTTTGCCGTTGCGTCATGCTCGAGCAACAAAAGCGTTTCCTCGATGATCGGCACCAGGTCGAGATCCGTAAAGGCATATGTTTTTTCGCGCGAATAATCGAGGAAATTGGTAATGATCTGATTCAACCGCTGAGACTCGCGGCTGACGATTTGGACCAGCTTTTTATCGTCATCATCAAGGGGTGCCAGCCGTGCCAGTTCCTTCAGGGCTCCGGTCATGGCGGTCAATGGCTGGCGAATTTCGTGCGCTATGGCCGCTGAGAGCCGTCCCAGCGCCGCCATGCGCTCCTTGGTGAGTACTTCGCGTTCGAGACGCTTCAATTGAGTGAGGTCCTGGAAATTGTAAACGAAGCCGGTGTTGGGGTTCTGGCTCGTGCGCAAGGGCGAAATCGATAGTCCGAGGAAACGGATATTGCCGGCTGCCGTTCGAAACTCGACCTCTTTGCGCGCCGCGACAGGACTTCCGCTGCCGTCCATCTCCACGGGCCAGAAGCCTGGAAATACATCCTGAACTTTTTGGCCCAGCAGAGGAATCGCTTCGCGGCCCATAATTTCCGTTCCTGCGTGGTTCATCAATAAAATCCGGCCGTCGAGATCGGTGGTCAGCAAGCCGCCGCGCATGGATTCGATGATGTCCTGATTGAACGCTCGAAGATCCTTCAGCTCTTCGCTCTTCTCTTCGAGCTCCACGCCTTTCTTGCGAAGTGTTTGCGCCAAGAGGCTGCCCAGGTATGCAACTGCGATAAACGCAAAGAAATTGCTGGCCAGCCAGGAAGCCAGAGAGCTCTGTGCCGGCGCCGAATTCGCCGTGTGTGGAAGTACTCCGTAATAAGCCAGTTCGATTACGGCTGCGAGAAGTGCAAAGCTCGCTGCGGCAACAAGGAAAACTCCGCGCCTTAAGAACAGGACGCTGGCCATGAGGATGACGAGCAAATAAAGCGAAATGAAATAGCTATCCTGCGCTCCCGTCGTGTACACCACGCCCGTGATGATCAGCAGGTCGCAGATAATCTGCAGGGGCGCATGCACGCGGGCTTGCGGAATCCAGCGCTGCAGAATTACGTAAACAATGGCGAGCATGTACCACAGCGCTACCAGTGGAACAAACGACCGGACCGATATGGATGCGGGGGTAAGCTGGCGTGCCGCCACCACGATGCCCAGCAGAAAAGTAATGGCCAGGAAGCGGACGCGGCCCAGCCAGGGTAGCCATTCACTTACGCTGGTTGCGGCTTTCATTTTCTTTCGTTGCCGGTCCCGCTGAATTCACCGGCTGGATCCTTTTCGAGGATTAACAGTAGCTACAATGCTGTTGCAGCAGGGCGCCTCGTTAAACGGAGCGCCCCTTTCACGCAGTCTGCACGCCTGGGTTTAGTGACCGGCAAGTTTTCCGATCAACGAGAACAGTGGCAGGTACATGGAAATAACGATACCGCCGACGACGACTCCCAGGACCACGATCATGATAGGTTCCATGGCCGTCAACAGGTCCTTCACCGAGGCGTCCACTTCGTCTTCGTAGAAGTCGGCGATTTTTTGCAACATAGCATCCATCGCGCCGGTCTGTTCTCCAACGCCGATCATCTGCGTCACCATGCCCGGGAAAACGTTTGTTTCCTTCAGAGGATCCACAAGCGAACGCCCGGCCTCGACGGCCTTTCGCGTTGCGGTGATCGCTCTTTCCACCACGGCGTTTCCGGAAGTACGCGCCGTAATATCGAGGCCTTCCAATATGGGCACGCCGCTGGAAATCAAAGTGCCAAGGGTTCGTGTGAATCGGGCCACCGCGATCTTGCGCAGCAGAATTCCGATCATCGGCAGCTTTAGCAAAATGCTGTCTATGGCGTACCGTCCCTGCGGTGTGCCGTACCAGAATTTCACCGCAAACACGATGCCCACGAAAAACACCAGGATCAGCAGGCCGTAGATGCTGCCGATAAAGCTGCTGAGCATGATCACGATTCTGGTGGGTAGCGGCAGGTCCACGCCGAGTCCATTAAACAGCGTGGTGAAAATCGGCACCACCTTCCACAGAAGAAGAATAATCACGCCGCCGGCGATACCCAGCACCGCGGTTGGATAGATCGCCGCCGACTTCACCGCGCGCTTCAGTTTCACGTTCTTCTCGATGTAGCTCGAGAGCCGCTGAAGAATGGTGTCGAGAATACCGCCCGTCTCGCCCGCTTCCACCATGTTGTAATAAAGCGGGTCGAATACCTTCTCGTACTGCTTCATCGAGGTAGAAAGTGTGGCGCCCCCTTCCACCGAAGCCCGCACGCCGTTGAGGATTTTTTGAAAGGTCTTGTTTTCCTGTTGCCCGGCGAGAATTTCCAGGCACTGGACCAGGGGCAAGCCGGCGTCGATCATTACCGAGAACTGGCGCGTGAAGATGGCCAGCTCTTTTGAATCCACGCCTCCCCCGAAAGTGGGAATGTTGAACTCTTTCCCCTTCTCGGAGAGCTTACTGATGTTGATTTGCTCCCGCTTAAGCGAGGTGGTTGCCTCGGCCTTGGTGGCAGCCGTCCGCTCGCCCGTGACGGTTGCGCCCGCCCGGTTGACTCCTCGATATGTGAATACCGGCATGATCTGTTCCCTCCTCTTTCTTATCTGCAGTTACCGCCGGACAGGCTGTTTGCCGGTTGTAGGCGGCGAAACGACCCCGCGGTTGATCAAGTCTTGTAATTCGTCTGGATTCGATGAACGCGCGAGCGCCACTTCTATCGTAATTAACTTCTGTTGATAGGCGTTCGCCAGGCTCTGATTAAACGTCTGCATTCCGGATGTGCCCGTGCCGGTCTGCATGGCCGAATAAATCTGGTGAATCTTGTCTTCGCGAATCAGGTTACGAATGGCGGCGGTAGGAATCAGAATCTCCATCACCATCGCGCGACCCCGGCCGTCGATCTTCGGCAATAGGGACTGGCAAAGAATTCCTTCCAGCACCATTGATAATTGCGCGCGTACCTGCGGCTGTTGGTGCGCCGGAAATACGTCGATGATGCGGTTAATCGTCGACACCGCCGAGTTTGTGTGCAAGGTGGCGAACGTCAAGTGGCCCGTTTCGGCGATTCGCAGCGCCGACTCAATGGTCTCCAAATCACGCATTTCGCCGATCAGCACCACGTCCGGGTCTTCGCGCAGTGCGGCACGCAGCGAATTGGCGAACGAATGCGTGTCGGAATGCACCTCGCGTTGGTTCACCAGGCATTTCTTGTGATTGTGAAGGAACTCGATCGGGTCTTCGATCGTGATCATGTGCTCTTCATGCTCGTTATTGATTTTGTCGAGCATGGCTGCGAGCGTCGTCGATTTGCCCGAGCCGGTCGGTCCGGTCACCAGAACGAGGCCGCGCGGCTTATCGCAGAGCCCTCGCACGACGTTGGGCAGGCCTAGAGCATCGAAACTCTTGATCTCCCACGGAATCGTGCGGAACACGGCTGCCACCGCGCCGCGCTGGTGGAAGATGTTGCCCCGGAAACGCGCCAGGCTCTTCAATCCGAACGAGAAGTCCAGCTCGAGATTCTCCTCCAGCCGGTGCTTCTGCACGTCGGTCAGCACGCTGTAGGCCAGCGCCTTGGTGTCTGCCGCCGTGAGCGGCGGCATGTCCAGCGGGCGCAATTTGCCGTGCACGCGAATGCGCGGCGCGCTGTTGGTGGATAGATGCAAGTCGCTTCCCGACATTTCGATCATTTTCTTCAAGAGTTCGCTTAAAGTGATGCCGGCCATTTATTTCCTCCGCTTACAGAACAGTCTCGCGCAAAACTTCTTCCATTGTCGTGTGCCCCAGAGCCACTTTTAAGAGGCCGCTGCGGCGCAACGTAATCATCCCGGTTTCCAAAGCTTTCTTCTTTAATTCCAGCGCGGAAGCTCCCACTAGAATGAGCTCGCGCAACTCGTCGTTGATCTCCATCACTTCGTAAAGGCCGACGCGTCCTTTGTAACCCGTGTTGTTGCAGGTTGCGCAGCCGCGTCCGTGATGAATGATCACTTTCTCCGATTCTTCAGGCGTGTAGCCCGCGTCCCGGAGCGCCTGCGGCAAAATCTGCAGCGGTTCCTTGCACTGCGAGCAAATGCGCCGCACAAGCCGCTGAGCGCAAATCAAATTCACCGACGTCGCCACCAGAAAAGGCTCGATGCCCATGTTCATCAATCGGCTGATGGTGGAAGGCGCGTCGTTCGTGTGCAGCGTGGAAAGCACCAAGTGGCCGGTGAGTGCGGCCTTTACCGCGATTTCCGCCGTTTCAAAGTCTCGAATTTCGCCGACCAGAATGATGTTGGGGTCTTGCCGCAGGAAAGCGCGCAAGGCGGAAGCGAAGTTCAGCCCGATCTGCTCCTTCATCTGCACCTGGTTGATGCCGGCAAGCTGGAATTCGACGGGATCTTCGGCCGTCATGATGTTGGTCTCTACCGTATTCAGCCGCGCGACGGAGGAATACAGCGTATTCGTCTTGCCCGACCCGGTAGGGCCAGTGACCAGCACCATGCCGTAAGGCTTCAGAATCTGCCGTTCGAACTTGGTCAGCGACTCCTGTTCGAAGCCCAACTTGGTCATATCCAGCCGTAGATTTTCTTTGTCCAACAACCGCAAAACGATTTTTTCGCCGAAGAGCGTCGGGACGGTGGAAACACGAAAGTCGAGTTCCTTTTTCTTTCCGTCTTTCAAATACTTGATCATGATGCGGCCGTCTTGCGGCAGCCGCTTTTCGCTGATGTCCAGCTTCGACATGATCTTGATGCGGCTGGTAATGGCGTCTTTCAGTTTCATCGGCGGCGCCATCACGTTCTGCAAAATGCCGTCAACGCGGAAGCGCACGCGAAGTTCTTTTTCGTACGGCTCCACGTGAATGTCGCTGGCCCCGCGCTTCACCGCGTCGGTGAGAATCAGGTTCACCAGCTTGATAATCGGAGCCTCTTCGGCCGCCTTCTCAAGCGTGGCCAAATCCATTTCTTGCTCTTCGGCAGAGAGCTCCACCGAAGCATCGTCGCCGGCGAGGTCCTTCATCACCTTGTCGAGCTCTTCTACGCTCTCGACGTCGCCGTAAAACTTGTGAATCGCTTCGCTGATCGCAGACTCGGAAGCCACCACCGGTTCCACGTTGAAACCGGTCATGAACTTAATGTCGTCCATCGCGAAGACGTTGGTGGGATCCGTCATCGCGATCGTCAGCGTCGAGCCTACGCGCGAAAGCGGCACAATCTGATATCGAATGGCGGTTTCTTGCGGAACCAGCTTGATTACCAGAGGATCCACTTCGTAAAACTTCAGGTTTATCGAGGGCACACCGTACTGCCGGGAAAGCACTGCGGTAATGTCATCATCGCTGACAAGTCCCATCTTTACCAGGCAGGTGCCCAGCCTTCCCGCCATTCTTTTTCTGATAGTCGAGCGCCTGCTTCAACTGATCCGCTGAGATCAGGCTGTCTTTGACCAGTATTTCGCCGAGTCGTGAAGACATGATTGTGCGCCCGCGGCACTCTCACCGCTGGAAGATTCAGCGTAGCACGCTCGTGCGCGCAGCTTCGGAGCGTGTGCGGCGTTCGTGGTGAATCTGCTAACATCCGTTACGCTGCGTGCAAAACTGGCCATTGGTACAGGCTTTTTTTTGCTCCTGTACTAACGTACAGGTACGCACTAGGGAGGTTCTGAGCGAGCAAAAAATGGCGTAGTAATTTTAGATCGAGGTCATTCAAGTGGCGTTATAGGCTCGCGGCCTTCGCCGGCTCCGAATTTCTTGGTGCGAAGTCTAGCTTGGACCGCGTGCCTTCTGCTACGATGGATGGGTTCGATGGGCGGTTAGCTCAGCGGTTAGAGCGTCCCGCTTACACCGGGAAGGTCCGCGGTTCAAATCCGTGACCGCCCACCAGCAGATGCAAATTCGCGGGGACGTAGTTCAGTTGGTTAGAACGCTGCCCTGTCACGGCAGAGGTCGCGAGTTCGAGTCTCGTCGTCCCCGCCATTCTTTTCAGTGACTTAGTTTGGTCTCGCGATAGAAGCTGTTGCACAGTCATGGCATGCCGCATTCCGAGGAAGAAGCCGAGCGCGACGATGGAGAGTAGTCCGATCATTTTTGTGTAGTGCGCTCTCCCGCGCTCGGCAGCCACCCATTAATCAGGCGCCGCGAAAGCTTTTGCACCTTGAGAGGCGGCACGACGCGAGCGGCGTTGCGGCGCGATCGCAGGAAATCGAGAAACTCTTCCATGCCCTCCGCCGGACTTTGCCGATACGTCGAGGACCGTCATCCCCGGCCGCACCGCCTGAATGTTGCGATTTGCAACGACAGCATTAAATTCGACCGCCGACGCCAAATCAATCTTTGTGATCAAAGCTACGTCCGCACTGTTGAAAATTGTGGGGTACTTGAGGGGCTTGTCCTCACCTTCCGTCACCGACATTAGAACGAGCCGCAGATCCTCGCCGAGATCGTAGGAGGACGGGCAGACCAGATTGCCTACGTTTTCGATGAATAGGAAATCCAGCTCGTCGAGGTCCCATCCTTCGAGCGCGCTTTGGACCATGGCAGCTTCCAGATGACAGACGGTTCCGGTGATGATCTGCTTCACCGGAGCCTGACTTCGCGCGAGCCGCGCGGCATCATTTTCCGTGGCGAGATCGCCGACCAGAGCGGCCACGCGAAATTCTTGCCGCAGCAGAGTTAGCGTTTTCTCGAGGAGCGCTGTTTTTCCCGCGCCGGGACTCGACACCAAACTCACGACAAAAACTCCGGCTTCATGAAATCGTTGCCGAAGCGCGCGGGCCACGATGTCGTTCTGCTTCAATACGTTCTGTCTCACTTCGATCATGCGAGTCTTCGGGTTCATTCTTCAACCTCCAGGCCCACGACAAGAAGCTCTTTGCCCTGCACGACCTCGCCTGTGGGAGTGCCGCATTCGGAGCAGCAGAACATTTGCGTGGAGTGAACCGGCCGCTGCGCATCACACTGCCGGCAAAAAACCAGGACAGGAACTTCTTCGACCACGAGGCGGGATCCTTGCAGCGGCGTATCCTCACATGCCATTTCATAGGATGAGAGCAACGCATCCTTCACTACGCCGGACAGAAGACCCAGGCGAAGATGTACGGCCTTGATCTGCACACCGCCTCTGCGGTCTGCCTCTTCCTGCGCCAGGTCCACGATACTCATCGCGATGGAAAGTTCGTGCATGGCCGCCTTAAAGAGAAGCTGCCTCCTTCGCTGTCACTGACGCGACGAAATCGAATTGGCCGAACGATGCAAGGGCTGCTTGTCCCAGGCTGATGCCTCCATCGTTTGCCGGAACGGCGTGGTTGGTCCAAACCTGGAACGGCGTCGAGTCCAACATTGATTTCAAATCCTCCAGGAGAAGTTCGTTTTGAAAAACTCCTCCCGAAAGCACGATCGTGTCTGTCTCGTGCGCGCGGCAAAGCGCAGTCACAGCGTCGAAAAGTCCCTGTGCAATTCCCCGTTGAAACGCGCGAGCGCATTCGCTCGCATCGCGTCCAAGGAAGCGATCCCGCGCTAAATTCGCCAGCAACGGACGGAAGTCGAGTTCGCCTTCTGCGAACGGAAATGGGTAAGGCTCCATGGGCGAGGCGCTGCGAGCCAATTGCTCAAGCCACATCGCGGCCTGCCCTTCAAAACTGGTTTCGCGCGTGAATCCGAGCAGAGCCGCAGCAGCGTCAAAGAGGCGGCCGGCCGAGGTCGTCGTGAACGTTCTCACTCCCTTGCAGACCAACTCCATCGCGTGCCGGTAGCGCTCGGGAAAATTGAAGGGCGCTGAGGTCACGTCCGGCAAATCATCGAGTTGCGCCAGGAAGCCCGCCGCTGCTTGGACCGGATGGTGCGCCGCCGCGTCGCCGCCGGCGAGCAGTGCGCGGCGAAGATGGGCGACTCGCTCAAACCCGTCGCTAATGCTGCCGGCGAAAATTTCGCCGCCCCAGATCGTGCCGTCGTCGCCGTAGCCGGTGCCGTCGAAACTAACGCCCACGACCCGTTTCTTCCATTCGCCGCGCTCCGCAAGCACGGAGGCAAGGTGTGCGCGGTGATGCTGGACGCTTCGCTTCTCGGGAGATGAAAGCGCCGCCGCGTGCGCCACGGACGCGTATTGCGGATGGCAATCGTGCACCACGAGCAGCTCGTCCCAGCGAACTTCGTACATCGAAACTAAATCCTCGATGGTTTGCTGAAAGGATTGAAGCGACTGAAAATGTTCCAGGTCTCCGATGTGCTGGCTCACGAACGCTTGTCCATCCACCACCAGCGTAATCGTGTTTTTTAAATCGGCGCCGACCGCCAGAATCGGCCGCTTGGACGGGAGGACAGCCACTGCGCTCGGCGCGTAACCGCGAGCGCGGCGAAGCACAGTGGGGCCGAAGACTCCGGCGCGCGCGATGGAATCATCCACTCGCCGCGCGATGGGGCGTTCGCCGATCAGGAAGGCGTCGGCGATATCGGAGAGGCGGTCCAGCGCTTCGATATCGTCGAAGGCAATCGGCTCGCTCGAACGGTTCGCGCTCGTCATCACCAGCACTTCCGGCGCTCCCGCTGCGAAGAGCAGATGGTGGAGCGGAGTGTAGGGCAACATCACTCCGAGATCGCGATTGTCGGGAGCAACGCCGGCAAGGCTGATTTTTGCAGGCGCGATGACGATGGGCCGGGCGGCTGACGTTAGAAGCGCTTCTGCTTCCGCGGAAACCTGGATGAGCTCTCGAGCGACCTCCAGATTCTTTGCCATTAATGCGAATGGCTTTTCCTTGCGATACTTTCGGTTTCGCAGAGCCTGGACAGCGTCCGACATTTCTCTGCATCGCATGCGAGGTGGTAACCGCCTAGTCCTTTGACCGCGAGGATTTTGCCGGCCCGCAACATCTCAACGGCGCTGCGGATGCTCGCTTCATTGCCGCGAACCGCATCTGTCGCCGTCTTGCAGATAGTATTCCGGGCCGCACTGCGGACAAGCAACCGGTTGGGCGTGAAAGCGCCGATTGCCGGGATCGTCGTATTCGCGCGCGCAGTATTCGTCGAGCGGCCACGGCTGCATGGTTGTATTTGCGCGGTCGTAGGGCAATCCGAGGATCACGGTGTAGCGCGGGCCGCAGTTCGTGCAGTTGATATAAGGATAGAAATACCGTCGGTCGGCAGGATCGAATAGCTCGCGCAAGCAATCCTCGCACACGGGCAGGTCCGGCGAAATTCGAACCGACGGCCGCTCGTTCCGCCGACTCTCTCGAATCGTAAATTCGTTGCAGCCGACGGGATTCGATGCGCGGACTTCGATGTCTGTGATCTGCGCAGAGGGCGGCGGTTCGTTCGTTAGCGCCTGGACGAATGATTTCAAGCCTTGATCCGCGCCTTCGAGGAAAATCTCAACGCCTTGCTCCCCGTTCAGTACCCAGCCCGCCAGCGTATTCGCGCGAGCCAGCCGAAACACAAATGGGCGAAAGCCCACGCCCTGCACCACGCCGCGAACTTTGATCGAACACGCGCTCGCCATTCCGGATTACTCCACGCTCACTACGCAGCCGCGCCCCTGCCAGCCGATCTGAACCACCTTGTCCGCCGTCAACGAGCATAGGGACCGTGCGCTGCCCGTTTGCGAGAGAGTGCATTCGCTCGCGGGCCGCAACGTCGGCTTCCACGTCGTATTCGACGAACTCAGTTCCCTTCCATTCGAGCCACTCGCGCATTTCCTGCGTGTATTGGCAGCTCTTCGTTCCGTAGAGTTCAAGAATCGCCACGGCCGAGCACCTCCAAAGCCTCGCGGATGACGTGGTAAATCGAAGCTTGAATTTCCTGAATGCGCGGAATGTAATCGCAACGAACGATCAACGGAAAATCGGCCAATCCTCGCCGCTTAATTTCGCCGCCATCGTAGCCGAGCAATGCCACCGTGAGCAGATTGCGTTTCCGGGCCTCTTCCAGCGGCATGATCAGATTACGGGATCCGCCGCTGGTGGAAATTGCGATTGCGACATCGTCCGGCTGAGCTTGCGCAATCATCTGACGGAGAAAAATAACCTCGGTGCCGACATCGTTGGCGATCGCGGTGATATTTGCCGGCTCCAGCGCGAGCGAAACTGCCGGGATGGGCTTCCATCCCGCGGGCGGCGCCACGCAGTCGATGGCCCAATCGTTGGCGTCGGTAGCCGATCCGCCATTTCCAAAAATAATCAGCTTGCCGCCGCGACGAATGCGTTCCGAAATCGCGGAAGCGGCATTGCCGATTTGTTCCGCCTCCTCGGCAGCCACTTGCGCGCGCAGCTTTGCGTCATCCGCCACTTTCATTTGGATTGAGTTGGCTACCTCGGCGATCACATCGCCGGTAGGCTGCTTCTCGCGCCCGAGGAACGGGTAGAGAAATTCGGCTGCGCCGACGTCGTGCCCCAGCTCGCGATGCTCGAAGAAGACGTGCACTGTCTCCCAGAGGGTGTGATAGAGGACCTCGACCAATTCCTGCTGAATGAATGGATCGGCGCTTGCCGGAGGAATCGTGTACGAACCTTCGAGGCCGGGAAACGCAAACGTCATCGCTCCGCGTGCGCGCGCAGCATCGAGCGCGGCCCAGACCTCCGGATCGCCTTCGGGCGGCCCGAATCCCATAACGATGTCATCGGAGCGGACAATCGCTTCGAGCCACGGCCGAAAAAGAATAGAAAGATCGAGCGCCGGAAGCGCGCGCTTCCCCACGATAACGGGATGAACGAACTCGACGGAGACGTGTTGCGCGTCCGTCGCATAGGGCCCTTGCCCAAACGCAAGCAAGCGGCCGCCGCGAAGAAAGCGGTCGGACATCTCGCGGCACGCAACAGCAAGCCGATTAGCTTCGCGCGCGAAGAAAGATTCCAGGATCTGATTTCGCGCCAGGAGGCGCTGTTCAATTTGCGCGGCGAGCTGGCACTCCGTAGCCATTTTTCTTCTTGCTTCCGGCATTCTGCCTTCCGATTAGCAGATACGCGGCAGAGGATCGCCGACGAGCATATCCACGATGCGGCTGCCGCCATAAAGAGTCGTCACCAGAACCGAGCCAGCGGGTTGTTCGCGAATTTCGCCGATGATGCGAGCTTCGTCGCCACCGGGCGTTTCTTGCAGCGCCTTTAGCGCTGCGTCAGCAAACTCTGGCGCAACGACGGCGAGAAACTGTCCTTCATTCGCGATGTGAAGCGGGTCCAGCCCCAATAGCTCACAAGCTCCGCGCACGGCATCGTGCACCGGAATGCTGTCCTCAAAGAGAATGACTCCCAGGCCGCAATCTCTCGCGAGCTCGTTCAGAGATGTCGCGACTCCACCGCGCGTGGGATCACGCATCCAGCGAACGCCGGGTCCCGCGGCTTGTACGACGGCTTCAACCAGCGGAAAGACAGAGCGCGTGTCGGAACGGAGATCGCCTTCCATGTCGAGCTCGCCACGGGCCAGCAAAATCGTGATTCCGTGATCACCGATCGGTCCGGAGAGCAAAACTTTATCCCCGGGGCGCACCGATTGCGGGTTGATCTCGACGCCCGGCAGCGGAGCACCGAGCCCCGTCGTGGTGATGTACATGCCGTCGGCCTTGCCGTGCTCGACAACCTTCGTGTCTCCGCCGGCAATTCTCACTCCCGCCTTTCTGGGCAGCATCGGCCATGGCCTGAATTTCAGCTTGCAGGACGTCCGTGCGCAATCCGGCTTCGAGGATTAACGTGAGAACGAGCGCCTCGGGCTTTGCGCCTGACACCGCCAAATCATTTACGGTCCCGTTGACCGCAAGTTCTCCGATGGAACCGCCGGGAAACACGATTGGCTTGACGACAAAGCTATCCGTGGTTACCGCCATCCGCGCGCCGTTGATTTTCAGATGGGCAGCATCGCCAAGTGGTTCGGAAGACGCGCCGAAAAGCAGGGGAGCAAAAAGCCCCTCCACCAGACGGCGGCTGGCTTTGCCGCCGGCGCCGTGCGCCATTTCGATTTGAGGCTCATGAAAGCGGATCTTGGGAGCAGGCTTGCCGAGTTTGGCGCCGACGCTCATGCCGATGCACTGATACTCGTCAAGAGATTGGCCTTCCGATGTTCGTAATTGTAGTAAGCGGCGCATGATCCTTCCGACGACACCATCAGCGCTCCCACCGGATTTTCCGGCGTGCATTCCCTGCCGAACAATTTACATTGCGCTGGTTTCAGAACGCCTTTCAGCACTTCTCCGCACTGCGCGGCTTTCGGATCGGTGACGCGAATTCCCGGAACGTGGAATCGCTGCTCGGAATCCCATTCGGCATACTCCTCGCGAATGCGGAGCGCCGACTGCGAGATGAAGCCCAGGCCGCGCCATTCGAAATAGGGGCGGAGTTGGAAAGTTTCGGCCATCGCCTTCAACGCAGCGCGATTGCCCTCCCACGGAACGACGCGCCTGTACTGATTTTCGACTTTGGCTTCGCCTTTTTGAAGCTGGGTGAGAAGCATCACGATCGATTGGAGAAGATCGAGCGGCTCAAACCCGCATACGACGATAGGTTTGCGCTCATTCTTTGCGATCCATTCGTAAGGCCTGCAGCCGATCACGGTGGAAACGTGGCCCGGCCCGATGAAACCATCCAGGCGCATGTCGGGAGAGTCCAGAATCGCGCGGATTGCGGGGATGATCGTGACGTGATTGCAGAAAATCGAAAAATTATGGATGCCTTCGGCTTTCGCTCGCAGCAAGGTCAAAGCGGTCGAAGGAGCGGTGGTCTCAAAACCGATGGCAAAAAACATCACATGCTTCTGCGGATTCATTTTTGCGAGCTTGATTGCGTCGGTCGGCGAATAGACGATGCGCACGTCCATGCCTCGCGCCTTGTGCTCGAGCGGGCTGCCGTGGGTACCGGGGACTCGCATCATGTCGCCAAAGGCGGCGAAAATCACGCCGGGATCCGCCGCGACGGACAAGGCGTCGTCAATGCGGCCCATGGGAAGGACGCAGACCGGGCAGCCGGGCCCGTGAATCAACTCGATATTCGGCGGCAGAACATCTTTCAGTCCGAAACGGTAAATCGCGTGGGTGTGCCCGCCGCAAACTTCCATCAGCCTGTAATGCCGATTGGGATCGGCCAGACGGCGAATCTCTTCGGCGGCCCTGGTGATCAATTCCGGATCGCGAAACTCGTCCACGTATTTCATTTTCGACCCTCGAAAAAGCGCCTACGGCGCTGCTTATCCTCGATTTCTTCCAATCCGTATCCGCGCACTTCCTGAACCGCGGCTTCGCACTCGCCGAGCATTTCGAGAGTTCGCATTTGATCGAGAGCATCCACTTCGCTGATTTTGCTCATGGCGAATCCGACGTGAATCAGCACCCAGTCGCCCGGCACAGGCCTGTCGTCTTCGAGAAGCCCGAGGTCAACTCTGCGCCGCATGCCGACCACATCGACAAGCGCGGAATTCGGATTGTCCGGAGCAATCTCGATGATTTTTCCTGGTATGGCTAGACACATATGGCATCCTCCCGGCGGAATCTCGATTTCGTTGTCAGCGCTCATCGCATCACTTTATTGTGGCCATTCGCCGTTTTGAATCTTATCCACCAGAGACTCAACTAACCTCGCCGCTTCTTCCACCGCGGCCGCTACGGGTTCGCTGAGGCCCATCTGGCCTTCTTCCGGTCCCAGCGTCGCCGGCTCACAGCCAACCAGCAAAATCCGCTTCAGTTCTCCGCCCATTGATTTCGCCATGCGAATCACGTTCATGGGATTCATGCTGTGCGCATCGACCGCAGCTTGCGCCGCTTCCGGGAGCATCAAGCGCGTTCAAGATCTGGCTCGATCACGTAGAGGCTTCCAGGTTTCCCGCCGCGCGGACACGCGTCAACCAGAATCGTCACGTCGGAACCATCAAGCAGCGCATAAGCCAAATCGAAACCCCGGATGCCGAAGTCGATGACTTTCACGCGCCCGGGAAATTGGTGGCTCGCCAATCGCTGCACTACTTCGACACCAAAAGCGTCATCACCAAGAAAAATATTTCCGATGCCGGCGATCAGAATGGACGGTGATTGTGCTTTCGCGTCTTGTTCCGCTTCGTCCATGGGAAGCGGCTCGACTTCCTCGGGATCGAAGAAGAAGCGATGCCCGGGTTGCCGCATGATTCCGATGTCTCTGCCGGGATCATCATCGGCCACGACGCACACATGAAATTTGCCTTCGTAATCCTGCTCGATCGACTCGATCATCGCAGTCTTTCCCGCGAGAGCGATGTCCATCACGTCGCCGCGCTTGCCGGGATGCAGGCGCACTCGGTGCCCGGGTTTCACTTCGACGCCCGCGATGCTCAAGCTTCCGTGCGGGAGCCTTGTCTTCCAGGAGCCGCCACTCCCATTCGTTCATCGCTTTTCCTCGCTCGCAGGACGCAACCCTCGCAAGACTCCGTGAAGCTTCATGAAATGTTCCGCGGGCATCGACTCAGTGCGCTCCAGAATTTCGCGCGAGCGCTCGTCGGCATGCCGCATTTCGTGCTTCTCGTCTTCCGTCAAGGTCAGAATGCGCAGCGCAAGAATTTCGTCGATTTCGGTGCCGTCGAACAAATTCGCCCGGGCTTTCCGGAGCAATCTGCGGATAATCGTAAAGAATGATCGGTGACGAAAGCATGCAATCGCGCTGCCCTTCTTCGCCGGCCAAGACAGGCCAAGTTCCCGACGTTTTTGCACTCCGGAGGCCACGCCTTTCAGCGCAGCCGGAGGGTCGAAGAGCGAAACGAATTCGCCGCCATCGATATGGAGAATGGTATGGGCGGAAAGCAGCGACTGCATGAGGGCTTCGTCACGGCTCGGGGACATTTGGATTTGTGGTCGCGGTGATATTCGAAATGCGCACCGTGATTTTGAAGAGCCCGTCTTCAACGCACTCAGCAGCGACTTCCACTTTTCCCGTGACGGAGTCTTTCGTTCGCACAATGACTGCAGCGATGCGTCCATCGGCCGCCACGAACCGCTTCCAACTCCTTGCCACCCGGGAAATTAAGAACCGTGGAGCGACCCGCGGCAGAAGATCGGCGAGACGGAACGGAGGGAGAACGATCTCGCGCTCGATCGCTTCTTGCCAGGTTTGAAGGATCTGGTCGCCCACCTGAAGCGTTTCAACAATTTGAAAATCCGGCTCGTCGCGTTTATCGATGCTAACGGGCAATTCATCGAGCGGCGTCTTGAGCTCGCCAATCGTTCGCGCGACTGCTTGCAGAAAGCGCACCTTGACGCTCAGTTGTGCGGAGAAGTCCCCCGTTACGAGGCATTCCGTTTGCATGAACCAGTTATCCGAACCGCTCTGCTGTTCGCTGTAGATCCTGGGGTACACGACGCCGAAATTCCATCGCTGGCGGTTTTTCACCGACGACGGCCGGTAGGGATACAGCATGTAGCCTTCGTATAGGACGGCGTTCGCGATGTCTTCCACAAGCTTCGCGTTCACAGCTGCACCGTTTCCTCGGTCCCGGCCAGCACGCGATCGATCACTTGCTCCCAGGTGGGAATCCCGTGGCGCACTTTGTATTGATAAAGCCGGTCGAACACATCCCGTCGCAAGTAAAGCCATGCGCTATTCGGATAGTAGTGATCGATCAGGTCCTTCCAGGCCTTCAGCGGCAGCTTGAATTTTGCTTCCTTCTCCCACGAAATCGGCGCCACCTGGAGCTGGTCGTTCTGGTCCGGATAAAAAACCGTGCCGCTGAAGAGGAAATTGAGCGGCAAATCTCCGTCCGCCAGGCCGTGAAAGTACTTCGTGGCGGCAACGTTGAAATCGAAAGTGCACGGCACCTGCAAATCAACGACGGTCTCTTTGGCGAATGGCGGCACTACCACGATTGCGTGCGTCCACAATAAATTGCGCAGCGTTTGGCCCCAACGGTCCGGCTCGCCGAACAGGTCGAGAAGCCTCGATTGCTCCTCGCGGCTATAGTGGCGGCGCGTAACCTCGATTTGGATTTGCGCGCGGAGGACGACCGTGTGGATTGCCTCTTCAGCGCCAGTATTGGTCACGCGCAGCTTGAATGAAAGCAAAGGAGACGCGCCATACGGGACGGCCTGCGCTTCCTCGATCTGGAAATTCAAGTCAGGCATTCGATTCCCCGCTGATCGTTTCCGCTCTGTCCTTCAAGCTGGAGAAGAATTTAGTCGACTTCGCGCCAAACCTCTGTGCCGCCCGAAAGACCATGCCAGTGGAGGCGAATCAGACCGACAAGTTTGTAACACTCGTCGATTGGAACGATGTAGTACTGCGCGGCGACGCCGCGGCCGGCGCCTACGCGGTTCGCGAGAAGCGCCTCCACTTCAGGTTCCATCTCTCGAAGCGACGGATTCTCCTGCTCGATGTCGTCCCAAGCCTCCAGCGACAGCAGCGACTCTGTAGCGCCCGCGGGACCCGGATAAAATGCGGACACTTTTCCCGGACTGCCGCTCTTGAAGAAGAATGCCATCTCGATGGGAACCATCAAACCGTCCCATTGCGCGTCACGTCATTTGGAATTGCGGAAGAAATCGGATGCGCCGCGGCACGCGTTTATATTTGGTAGCGCTTTGATTGCTGAAGAGAATCGCGCAAGGATCGCAAGCGCAAATTAATTTCCGGGCCGCAGGATCGATCAAATGCTGATGGTCGGCAGCCAGCTCAGAACTGCACAATTCGCAGCACTCTACCGCCGGCCGCTTTCTGGCAAACTGGCGCAGCGCCGCAAACGCGCTATCTTTTTGCGTGACGGGTGAAAATGGCAAGCTCACATTCCGCTCCCCTGAGCTTTCGAAAGCGGCAGCGCGACTCTGACCCGGCCGTTCTCACTCAATAGCGGAACAGGCTCGAGATGAATGCTATCCAAATCAACGCCACGTCCGGCACGCACGACATCGTAGTGTTGGCTGCAGATGGGGCATGCCAAAACCGTGCCTTCAATCGAGCGGCCCCCAGCGGCTGGCCGCACCCGGGACAAGCGTTGTTGTAGGCATACAAAGTTTCTTCGAGCCGGCAGAAAAGAATGTCGCGGCCGCTGACTTCTTCCCTTCGCAAAGTTCCGGAGGGAATCGCGTCGAGACCAAACACCTCTTCCCATCCAACCCGATCGGGCTCCGTTTTCGATTCGTGGCCGTTGCCGCCTAGTTGTGAAAGAGGCACAAACGCGATGGCGGGTGACTTCTCCTGAATAGAGCCCTGAACAATGATCGCCGTCACGTCCGGCGCAGCCTCGTAGATCGCTTCTTCGACAGCCAGTTTCAGCGTGGCCGACGAGGAGGGACACCCATGGCAATTGCCCTCAAGACGCAAGGTAACCGCTCCCGAAGTCGTCCACTCCAACGAGGTTTACGTTTCCACCGTGAGATTTCAGATAGGGACGTGTCTTTTCGAGCGCTTGCACCACGCGAGTTTCGAGGCTGTCCGGGTGAAGGCCATAGAGTAAAAGCAGGCTCCGAACGAGCTCGTCACGCCCAAGCGCTTCGATCGTGGATGGTCCGGAGGCCGCGCTCTGGTGGACGATTTCGAGCATCCGCTCGATGCCCGCGCCGTGAAGTTCCATCAGCGACTGCACCAGGTCTTTCGCGGTTGCCGTCAGTGCAGGATCGGGTGCGTTCTCAATCTGATGGACCAGTGCCTCTATCGATTTCAACTGGCTCTGAACTTCTTTGATGTGGGCATGGACACCTTTCCCTGCTTCGTCGGCCGAAGACAAGATACGGATTTGGCGCGTCCGTCGCAATACATGACTCACCGGACGCGCCTCGACTCACTCCGCAGGCTTCTCTATGGCTGAAGACCAAACATCGGCGAATGGTGCGTCTCTAGCACCTTGCCATTGCCGAGGTACATGTGCACGCCGCACGGCAGGCAGGGATCAAAACTGCGAACCGCGCGCATGATGTCGATACCTTTGAATTTGTCGGGGCCGTTCTCTTCAAAGATCGGCGTGTTCTGAACCGCATCTTCGTACGGTCCCGGCGTTCCGTAGATATCCCTGGGATTCGCGTTCCAGGGCGTGGGCGGATAGGGGTGATAGTTGGCGATCTTGTGATCCTTGATCACCACGTGGTGAGAAAGGACGCCGCGGACGGCCTCGTGGAAGCCGCAGCCGATGGCGCTTTCCGGAACTTTGAAATCCGTCCATGTTTTAGTTCTGCCCGCGTGCAACTCGGCCAGCGCCTTTTCGAGAAAGTGCAGCGCGGCCGCGGCGGAGTATGCCTGGAAGTAAGTTCGGGCGCGATCGCGTTCGATGGCGTTGCTCCACTTGGGAATTTTCCACTCGAACTCGACTTCGGGAAGCGATTGGTCTTTGGCAAGTAGATTTTGACGCTGTGGCCGGTGGCTTTGATGTAGCCGATGTCCACGATTCCCGCGAGTGCCGTGGCCCAGAAGCGAGCGATGGGCCCGCCGCCGGTATCGAGCGCCAGATGGTCTCCCGGTGCGCTTGTCGAGCCAGCGCGGAGACATCACCCAGGTGTACTTGCCGGCGAAATCGCGCTTCTGCGGCCGCGGGATCGTCGTTTGATTCCACGGGTGGTTCTGATCCACGGGATTCCCCAGCGGGTCGGTCTTGACGAATGTTTCAGAGTTCTTCCATTCGTCGTAGTACGAACTGCCCAGCAGGATGCGAATGTTCAGATTGATGTCGACCAGGTCATTGGTCACGAGCTTCCCGTCAACGACCACGCCGGGGGTCACAAACATTCCGCGGCCCCACTTGGTCATATTCTTGTAGGTGTAGTCGCACACGTCCGGGTTGTTGAAAGATCCCCAGCAAGCCAACAGAACGCGGCGCCGCCCGACCTCTTCGTAGCCCGGAAGCGCTTCGTAGAAGAAGTCGAACAAATCGTCGTGGAGCGGAACGACTTTCTTCATGAATTCGACGTACTTCATCAGGCGAACGAGATAATCGGTGAAGAGCTGAATCGTGGGAACGGTGCCGACGCCGCCGGGATAGAGAGTGGAGGGATGAACGTGCCGGCCTTCCATCAGACAGAACATTTCCCGGGTCATGCGGCTTACTTGCAGAGCTTCGCGGTAGAACGCGCCGGTAAAAGGATTCAGGGCCCGCATGATGTCCGCAATGGTGCGGTAACCATGAAGATTCGAGTGCGGCGACATCTTGGTCTCAGCCTTCGCCAACACGCTCGGGTTCGTCTCCTTCACCATCTGCTCGCAGAAGTCCACGCCGACCAGATTGTCCTGAAATATATTGTGGTCGAACATGTATTCGGCGGCCTCGCCGAGATTCACGATCCATTCGGCGATGGCGGGAGGCCGGATTCCGAAGGCCATGTTCTGCGCATACGTCGCGCACGTTGCGTGGTTATCGCCGCAGATTCCGCAAATGCGGCTGGTGATGAAATGCGCGTCGCGCGGATCCTTGCCCTTCATGAAAATGCTGTAGCCGCGAAAAATCGACGATGTGCTGTGGCACTCGGCCACGCGGCGATTTTCAAAGTCGATCTTGGTGAAAATTCCCAGGCTTCCTACGATCCTGGTGATCGGATCCCAGTTCATCTCCACCAAATTGCGTGACTTTGTGGGCGTGTCCTTACTTACCCCGGCGATTGTGCCCATCTCTGATCTCCTTTAGGTTTTAGTAGGACTGCGGCTGATAGCCGGTGGTGAGTTTGTTACCCGGATGCCGCCACTTCGGTTCTTTGTTTACCGTTTTATTGGTGATGGAACGCAAGGCCCGTATCGCGCGCACCGTAGACGCCGATCGCGCGTCGAAGAAACTCTTGCGCCGGGCGGCTCGTCCATGAAGGGCATGAACTTGTCCGGGAAACCCGGCATCGTGCAACCAATGCAAATTCCGCCAACGTTAGGGCAACCGCCAATTCCGGCCATCCATCCTCGCTTGGGCACGTTGCAGTTGACGACCGGGCCCCAGCAACCGAGTTTCACGATGCACTTGGGAGAGCCGTACTCCGTCGCAAAATCACCTTGTTCGTAGTAGCCGGCGCGATCGCAACCCTCATGGACCGTCTTGCCAAAAAGCCACGTGGGACGCAGTTGGTCATCGAGGGGAATCATGGGCGCGAGTCCAGCGACCTGATAGAGGAGATAGAGGAGGGTTTCCATGAAATTGTCCGGCTGAACCGGACATCCTGGAACGTTCACCACCGGCAGGCCAGCGACCTGATTTCCAGCCCCAGCCAAGATAGTCGGCTAGCCCCATCGCGCCTGTTGGATTCCCGGCCATGGCGTGAATGCCGCCATATGTCGCGCAGGTGCCACATGCAACCACGGCTAACGCCTTCGGGGCCAGACGGTCGATCCAATCATTCGTCTTAATCGGCTGACCGGTCTTCGAGTCGGTTCCAAGAGCAGCCCAGTATCCTTCCTTCTTGATCTTTTCATTGGGGATCGAGCCCTCGACGACCAAGCACAAAGGGATTGAGCTTGCCTTCAGCGGCTTGATACCAAAACTTCAAGAACTCGTCGCCGTTTTCGTATGCGAAGACAGGGTTGTGCAAATGAACTTTGGGAAGTCCGGGTATGGCGCCCAGAATGACATCTTCAATGCTGGGTTGCGTTGCGGCGGTAATTGAAACGGAATCGCCGTCGCAGCCCAGTCCGGATGTCATCCAAACAATATGGATGTCGGAGACGGGTGAAGCTCTCTGAGTCTTGTGACCGTAAGGAACCGCGTCTGCCATGGCTCATTTCTCCTTTTCAGTCAAACAATTCTGGAGCAGCGTGCTGTGCACCGCGTTTTCGCACCGCGCTTACTAAGCGATGATGAAAAAACTCCGCTCTGGGTTACGTAGAAATGCAAATGCCGAAGATCGTCGGAAGGATCCCAAGCTTTGCACAGGAGGAATACAACGTAGAAAAATCTGACTCAAGCGGGTGCTTGCTGTTTTATATACCGGGAATATTCCGATAAACCTCATCAGGGATTCCCCGATTACCTAAATTGCTGACAAGAAGTTACTTCGCAAATCTGGGGAGTGTGCGGAGACCGGACTTGCAAGCCATTCCAAGAGCGAAGTTCCCTCCAGCTAAGAACTCCGCTCACATACCCTTCTCATTCACAGAAGATTCAATCGCATGTTGGACTAGCTCGCGAGCGTTGCGAAGCGACAGCTTCTCCTTTATGTGCGCCTGGTAGGACTCTACCGTCTTCGTGCTGACGTGCAATTCATCGGCGATTTGGCGCGTTCCATGACCCGCGCCGATCAACCGATAAACCTCCAGTTCCCGGTCGCTGAGCTTCGCGAGCGGATCGCGCGGAGAAACGGAGCCGTGAACAAATTGCTGCAGCATCCTTTTTGTCAAACGTTCGCTCAAGTAAACATCGCCGCGCAGGATGTGGCGAATTGCCGTGAGCACTTTCTCCGTTGCTTCCTGTTTCATGATGTAGCCGTTTGCGCCGGCGCGGAGCGCTCGCTCTGCGTAGGCTGATTCATCGTGCATCGAGAGAATGAGCACAGGCAAATTCGGATACTCGGCGCGAAGCACCTTTAGTAATTCGAGGCCGTCTGGGCCGTCAAGAGAGATGTCCAGGACAATAAAGTCCGGCACCGTGTCCCGGATCGCTTGCAGGGCAGAAGTCGCTCCATCCGCCTCGCCACAAACCATCAGATCCGGTTCCCGGTCGATAAACAGCGCCAAGCCCTGCCGGACGATAGGGTGATCATCGACAAGAAATACCTTACATTTCGAAGGCGACGGACTGACTGCGGCTCGCGTTCATGATAGGCCCCCCATCATTCTGCGCGGCTTCGGAGCGGGAAGATACACACCACCGAAGTCCCTCCGGTAAAGTTTTTTCGGATGTCGAGCGAACCGCCGACCATATTCGCGCGGTAGTTCATGATATTTAAACCCATTCCTGCGTGGTTCGCGGGGACTTCGGAAATTCCTTCGCCGTCATCCTGAACGGACAGGGTACCCTCTCCATTCTCCGCGGACAAGCCGATGACGATGTGGCTGGGATGCCCGTGCTTGATCGCGTTGTTCACGGCTTCTCGCGCGATATGGTAAAGGTGCGTCGCGACACTCACATCATAAACCAGCACCGGCGCGCCACATTCGAAGCGACAAGTAATTCGAAAGAGATCCTGCATCTCTTCTGCGCAGCGCGTCAGAGCCGACATCAGTCCGTGAGCGTCGGATACAACTGGCAGAAGACCGCGCGAAAGCTCCCGTGTCTTGTTGATTGCCTCATTCACCAAGTTCACGATCTTTGCGGCGTCGGCTGATTCAGGCAGCGCTTTTTCGCACAGGTTGCTTTCCAGGACTTTGCTCATGAACGCAATGCCGGTGAGATGCTGGCCGAGCCCATCGTGTAAATCTTCGCCAATCCGGCGTTGCTCGCGGGCGCTGACTTCCAGTATTCGCTTTTCGAGGCGCTTGCGTTCCGTGATATCTATTCCCGTGACGATTACATGCGAAGTCGCGCCTTTCTTGCCCGCGAGAATCGTACTCGACCAGGTGATCAACCGGGGATTGCCACCCCGCGTCAGCCAGTACGTCTCATAGTCTCCGGGCAATTGCGCGGAATTCGGCTGCTCCAGAATGGCCTTGAAGTTACCCACCTCTTCCGGCATCAGAAATAGATCCCACACATACTTTCCGCGCACTTCCGCGAATGAATATCCCGTAGTTTGCTCGCAAGCGCGATTGAAACGAACAATCCGTCCCTGCGGATCGAGAACCACGATCAACGCTCCCACGATATCGAGAATCGCAGAGAGCACGTTGCGCTCCTCCTGCAGCGATTCTTCCGCCTGTTTCAGCTCCGTAATATCGACGCCCACGCCATGAATGAACCAGGGCCGGCCGTCCTCCTTGCGGATCATCTCGGCTTCGCAATGGAACCAGAGGACTCTTCCATCACGCGCAAGCACTCGATAGGCGGACTTCAGCGGTTTGCCCGAAAGAAACATCTCCGCAGCTTCGGTGCTCCAGCGCTCTTTATCGTCCGGATAAATCTGTTCGTACCAGCGCACCGGATCTTCCAACCATTCTTCCTGCGAAAAACCCAGCGCGGCTTCGATTTGCGGGCTCACGTAGGCTTCGCCAATTCCTTTGTCCAGGTATGCCATAAAAACCACGGCCGGGATTTGTTCGACCAGAGCGCGGTACCTCGCCTCCACGCTGTGAGGCAGGTGATCAGAATCCACCTCGGCTTGCGTCTGCTCGGCCTGCTCATCGGCCGACTGCGTCGCAAGAAAACGGCTCTCCACAAATACCGCAGCCAATTTCGTGAGAGTACTTTCCGCATCCATCACACTGGAATTCGGATCGCGCGAAAGCAAGGACTGGGTGAGGTCCCGCGTCCAATCGTTTTCCATGATGGGATTTCCACTCATCATGCAGCTCCTAACGTAATCATGCCTGCCCGCGACGTCTCCAACTCGGCTCCTTATTAAGAGATGCTTGGGTGAAGCGCCGGAGCGCATGAATCGCCCGGCCGTAGGTGGCCACCGCATGCGAAGAAAGCAGCGAACCCGGCGGCTGGTTCATGAAGGGCATAAATTTATCCGGGAATCCGGGCATAGTGCAGCCGATACAAATCCCTCCGACGTTCGGGCAGCCTCCGATTCCGCTCATCCAACCGCGTTTCCCCACGTTGCATTGGACCACTGGCCCCCAGCATCCCAGCTTCACGATGCATTGAATCGAGCCATATTCCTCCGCAAACTCGGCCTGCTCGTAGTAACCGCCCCGGTCACATCCTTCATGGACGGTTTGGCCGAACAACCAGGAGGGCCGCAGAGCGTCGTCCAGAGGAATCATCGGCGCTCTTCCAGCCACCATGTTTAATAGATACAGGATGGTCTCCGTCATGTTGTCTGGCTGTACCGGACAACCCGGCATGCACACGATCGGAATATCCGCTTTCGATTTCCATTTCCATCCGAGGTAATCCGGTAGACCCATGCAACCAGTTGGATTTCCTTCCATTGCATGGATGCCGCCATAGGTCGCGCAAGTTCCGGCCGCGATCACTGCCCAGGCGTTCGGCGCGAGCCGGTCGATCCAATCGCAGGTGAGAATCGGCTGGCCCGTTTTCTGGTCCGTGCCAAACGTCGCCCAATAGCCTTCGCTCTTGTTTTTCTCGTTTGGGATGGAACCTTCGATTACCAGAATAAAGGGCGCCAGCTTGCCTTCGGCCGCCTGATGAAACACCTTCATGAATTCTTCGCCGTTTTCGTAGGCAAGAAACGGATTATGCAGTTTCATCTTAGGAACAAACGGGAGCGCTCCGAACATAAGCTCTTCGAGACTCGGCTGCGTCGCCGCGGTCATGGCGATCGTGTCACCGTCGCAGCCTAGGCCCGCGGTGATCCATAGCACATCGATTTCAGTTAGAGCGCCCATGCGGTGGCGGGTACTCCTGCGGTGAACGGAGCATCCGTAATGAATGCTTGCCGCTTCGCGGGATTGTACCCAATCGCATCTTGTCCTGTCGCGGTTTTATTCGGTTTTGGCGGGGGCGGCCGCTAGAGGTTGTGCTGACGGAAATGGTAGGTCCAACTCATCGTAATGTAAGACTTCAATGGCACGCCTACGATGCGTTGAAACGGTGTGGGGAAAGTCGGATCGGATGGGTACGCGAAAACTTCAGTCGTTTGCCCGGTGTATCCATTGGCAATCAGAAATTCAGTGGACAAAACCATGCGGCCATCGAAAAAAGGCCTCAAAACCGCTCCTCTAAATTCCGGAACAGGCTCGCCGATGCAAACGACATTCGCTGCCGGCCCGCAACCTTCGCCCAGAGGCTTTTTGCGCACGTATTCAAACTCGGCGCGCGCCCGAAGTCCAAAAGGAAGGTGATTCTCGGTCGCGACTGCATCCCAAATCAGGCGTGGCGCCTCCGGCGTAGGTTCTCCAGTCAGAAGGTCCCTAGCGTCCGCTTGGGCATAAGAAATGAAGATCGAGCCGTGCGAAAAAGTCCTTTGAAGGGATACGCTGATTACTCGATTGAGCGAAGGACCGACATCTTCCTGCAAGCCCGTGTCGGGATCGATCTTCGCCAGTTCCTGTGAGTTGGTGACATGCTTGAGCGTAACTCGTAACTCGAATTTTTTGACAGTCTTATCGAGCACCAACTGATAGGCGCGCGACGGGGCGAGCAAAGTTGGTTCTCCCGTCCCCGTTCCAATGCGCGGATCTTCGGTGTGAAAAGCTTCTCCGTAACTGAACGCCACGATGGGAAGAAACCAGTGTTCTGGCGGAAGAATGGTCAAGGAAGCCTTGGGAAGCGTTAATCCCGCAAGTTTATCAAACGAGTTTAGCGGATTGATTTTGTCCTGATTGTCGATCCAGATCTCTTCCCTGCGGAAGCCGACGTCAAAATGAATGTAGCGACTCAGCTTTCCATCCACGGCAGCGTACGGCTCGACGAACGAAAGCGTCAGATCGTTGCTGGTGACCAGGCCAAAAATGCCCTGCGCGTTGGCGCTTCGCAAGTCCAGGCCTCGAGGCGCGTCACGTCGAAGATCAGTGCCGGCAAGAATGCTGAGCCAAGGACGGATTTTCTGTGTGTATAACGGTCCGCCGCCTACAACCGTTCGAAATTCGCTTTGCTGGATCAGGCCGCCGATGAACGGTTGCTGCGTGAAATCCGGACTGAAATTGGATCGAAGTACCAGGCTGTATTCTCGAAAAAATCCAGAAAATGTGAGCTGGCTCCGGGGATTCAGACTCCATGTGTCTGTTGCCACTAAGATACTCGTGTTCGTGCGCTCCAGTTGGCGGTTATCGACGGTGTCGTTGCTAACTGGAATGTCGATGGGAATCAGGCCCGGAATAAACGAAAAGCCGTAGTAGCCGACGCCGAATAGCGTTATGTCGTGGTGACCAGGCTTAAGCTCGCGAAAGCCGTTCAATTTGTATTGTTGGCGGTGCTCGAGCCGATCGAGGTATCCATTTCCAAAAGACGCCTCTGCCGCTATCCACCCGTTCGTATCTGGGTTTGAGGGGCTCCATCCGACTACGAGGTCGATGTCGCGGTAGTCGCCGGTAAGCTCGACGAAGTTGTCGACGCGCTGTCGCGGAACGTATGCGGCTGCCAGATCGACCGAGTGGTTTCCTTCCCGCACGTTAAAGGCTCCTCCGTCGACAGTGACCGCGTCAATCGTGGGAGCAATCAGAAAATTTGGATCCGAGTAACCGTTACCATGGGCGTTCGCCGGAAGATTGTTGGGATAGAGAAAATTTCCAATCTGATAAAACTGCGCGATGGGTTCTCCGTGATCGCCCGCGACGCCCGGAGCGAAATACTGAGGAGCCTTAATCCCCCCGGATGCCGTTTCAATTGGCAAACCGGGAATAGAAATCGGCGCGCCGGGCCGCCCCGGATTGGCATCGAGCACCTGGTCGTGCACTACAACCCTTTCCGAAGAATCCGGCTCAAGAGCGGAAGTAGATGTCCCGAACACAGTAACGGACTGATTCACTGAAGCAAGCTGCTTGAATCGCAGGTTAATTTCCCTGGGCTTGCCCTCAGCTACGGAAATGTCGGCGTCCACGGGAGCGAAAGACGCGCTCTCCACTATCAACTTATACTGTCCCGGCTGGAGATTGACGAAAGTGAAATTTCCCTTCGAGTCGCTTGCTGCCTCGCGAACTACAGCTCCCGCCGAGTTCAGAAGCTTGACATGCACATTCGCGACCGGCACACCCTGAAGATCGGAAATCTGGCCCGAAAGCTGACCGGCTCCTGCCGCCGAAACGCTAGAGCACAAGATCAGAAGCAACGCTGCGAGGCATATTGTTTTGCTTAGAGAGCGCCTGGAGAGTCGGCGAACTGAAAGACACCGATGGTTCGTCCTCACCATGACGGAGAAGAACCTAACATGACATGCGCTCCCCCTGCCCTCGGGAAGCAGAAAATACACATCTTCCTGTATATTCCCATTCTAGTATTTTGATATCATCGCTCTGCAGCCGCTTGAAAATAACCGTCGAAGGAATGCCAGGAGGCCAAATGCGATATATCCTGATAGGTGCAATTGCCGTGGTTGTCGTTGTCGCAGGCGTTGCCGTTCTCCCCGACCTGGTCCGTTACGTCAGAATTAGCTCGATGTAGAAAATCCGTGGCCTCCGAGGTCGATGCTCTCGCGACGTGGTTGGTGTGCACCAACCACCGCTATTCTTTGCCTCCCACTGCCTGAGCGTGCCCAGCGCAGCTACGAGCGATAACTACTTAATCGCGCCGACCGTGAACCCAGATATGAAGCGGTCGAGGAACAGATTATAGAGGAGCGCGATTGGGAGGCTAGTGATCAGACAGGCGGCCATTAGCTCGCCCCAGAAATAGACGTCGCCGCGAATCAGAAATGTCGGCACGCCTACACCTACCATCTGGTTTCTCTCCGGCGCGATAAAGGTGAGAGCGTAAACGAACTCCTGCGTTACGAGTGTGAAGGTGAAGATTACAACTGTGAGGATGCCCGAAATCGAAATTGGCACGATGAGCCGCACGAACGCGCCAAAGCGCGTAAGACCATCGACCATCGCCGCGTCTTCCAGTTCGCGCGGGATCGATTTGAAGAAACCCATCAGCAACCAGGTGGAGAACGGAATCGTGAAGCTGGGATACACAAACACCAGCGACCAAATGGTGTCCTGCAAGCCGAGCAATGCTACGACGCGCGATAGCGGAATAAAAAGCAAAGTGGGCGGGACGAGATACGTGAGAAACATCGCGATGCCCATGCGCTCGCCCCATTTTCCGGTTAATCGCGCGAGCGCATAGGCCGCCGGCAAGGAAAGCACGAGTGTGATTAGAACCACCAGCGCGCCGACGAGCGCTGTGTTGCCGGCCCAACGCAAGTACATCGTGTCGCGAAAGAGAACCTGCAGGTGCACCAGAGTAGGTTTCAAATTGAATATGAAAGGATTGTTCGCAGTGTTGTACAGATCGGCGTCTTGCTTGAAGGTGGTGATCAACATCCAGTAGAACGGAAACGCCAACGCGACTGAGAAAGACACCACAACGACCCAGCGGCCCGCCTCTATTAACACTTCGCGAGCGCGGCTGCGGGCCATCAGGTAACCTCCGAGCGGTTCGCTGCGCGCAGCATCATGTAGGCTACGACCACGAGGATGGGCACCATGAACAGCGAAATTGCAGCGCCTTCCGACAAGTCTCCTCCCAGGACGCCGGTAAAGAATGCCAGCGACGGCACGACCTGCGTGGTGTCATAAGGTCCGCCGCGAGTGAGAATGTAGACGACGGTCATGTCGGTAAACGTGAATACGATGCCGAAGAGCAGCGCCACATTCAGAATCGGCAGGAGCATGGGAATGTTGATCTGGAACATTTTTCGCCAGAATCCGGCACCGTCAATTTCTGCCGCTTCCGGAATCTCTTTCGGGATCGCGCTAAGCCCTGCGAGCAAAATAACCGTCGAGAAGGGCAGCAGGCGCCAGGTATGCACCACGATTACGGACGCCATGGCCAGCGCAGGTTCGCCCAGCCACTGCGGGGGATTGAACTTGTCCAGACGCAAGATCGGAATGCGTACCAGGACCCAGTTGATCACGCTGTAAAGTGAATCGAGAATCCATTTCCAGCCGATCGCGCCGATGGAAACCGGCGCAACCCACGGCAGCAGCATCAGAAAACGTACGAGTCCGCGGCCACGAAACTTCTTCTCCAACGCCAGCGCCAGTAACGTGGATCCCACCAGCACTAGAATCTGCGAGCCTACCGTGAAAATAAAAGAATCGTAGAGTGCGCGAAGAAATGTGGCGCTGTGCAGAATGCTCTTGAAATTGTGCAAGCCGACAAAATGATAGCCGACGCTCCCCACTTTGATATCGCTGAAGGCGTACACCACCGCAAGCGCGAACGGGAGACCGATGACCGCGAGTACATAGATCATCGCGGGATAAAACATTCCCTGGCCGAGCCACCAGGCGCGGGATTCCGGAGTCGAGCGTGAGCCCGGCGTTATTGCCACGAGATGACCCGCGGCTCGGAGCGCTTCTCCGTCACACGATCGAAAAATTTAAGTTCATTTCGCGGCACGGCGAATTCCACGATCGATCCGGGAGCGAAAGAAGCCACCACGCGAGAAGGCAATCGCGAAATCACATCTTTGGCTTCGAAGCGTTTGTCGGCAAGTGACCCGTAGAGGATGCGCTCGGCGCCCAAGTATTCCTCGTGCGAAAAATGGAAGTGCATCGAGACGCGCTGGTCCGGAGAAATCAGGGAGGCCGGCAGCAGGTGTTCCGGACGGAAGCCAACGATGTCGTTCTCCTGTGGGATCAGATTCATGGCCGGCGAGCCAAGAAACGTGGCCACAAACGTGTCAGCAGGGTCGTCGTAAACTTCCTTCGGAGTTCCGATCTGCCGCACCACGCCCTGATGCAAAACGACGACGCGATCTCCCAGGGCCATAGCTTCCACCTGGTCGTGGGTGACGTAGATCGTAGTGGTCTTGATGCGCGCATGAAACTGCTCCAACTCTTCGCGGGCCGACGTTCGCAGCTTGGCATCGAGATTTGAGAGCGGTTCGTCGAGAAGAAAAACGGTGGGCTCGCGAACGATCGCGCGCGCTAGCGCCACGCGCTGGCGTTCGCCGCCAGAAAGCTCGCGCGGCTTACGATTAAGCAACTTCTCGATGCCCAACAGGCCCGCAGCCCACTCCACCTTTGGCTTGTGCTGTTCCTTCGGAACTTTCTGTGCCTTGAGCGGGAACGCAATGTTTTTGTAAACGGTGAGATGCGGATAAAGCGCGTAGCTTTGGAACACCATGGCGATGCGGCGCTCGCGGGGCGACAAATGCGTGACGTCCTGCCCGCCGATCAGGATTTGTCCTGAGGTGGGCGTTTCCAGGCCCGCGATCATTCGAAGAAGAGTCGTCTTCCCGGAGCCTGAAGGCCCCAGGAAAACGAGGAATTCCCCTTCTCGGGTCGTCAGATTGACGTCATTGACGGCACCCAGTTCACCTTTTTTGAAGACTTTGGTCAGTCCCTTGGTTTCGACAACCGCCATTTTGTCCCGGTCCGCCCTTAGCCCGCTTTGCGCCGTTCGAAGATTCGCTTGATCTCGGCTTCCGCCGCTTTCGCGGAATCTTCAGGACTCATGTCACCTTTGGCGACCTTCGCAAACATTGTGGGGATCACCCAGGTGTTGAATACTTCGTCGATTCCCGCTGAACAATACCCCGGATACCCGATATTAGTGGCCCAATCGAGCACGTCGGTGAGCACTTTGTACTTGTCGGGCGGGTCCGCCGTGGGATCATTCGAGATTAGCTGCGAGAGGTCGGGCACTGTCTTCGGGAAGCAGGGGAAGTTGTAATATTTGCTGGCCTTGAAGCCCTCGCCGAAGTTGTCAATGTAATCTACCAGGAATTGTTTAGCCCCTTCTTTGTTTTCCGCAAAGTTCCAGACCACGTAGCAATCCATCACGTGCTCGGAGGCGATGCGGCGCACCGGCCCCTTCAGCGCTTTGTTGATCATGATTTTCTTGGACATCTCCGCCATCATCGGGTTCGTGGCCTTTTCGCGTTCCGCCTGGCGCGTGATGGAAATCGCGTTGGCGACGTACGACACTTTTCCCGCCAGCATCGCTCGGTTATTCGACGATGGATCCCAGGTAAAGACCTCCGGCGTCTCCGAATCCTGATAGATCGCGCGCATGTGCTTTAGAGCTTCGATTGTGGCTTTGGAATTGATGGTGACGTTTCCCTCTTCATCCTGCTCCGCGCCTCCATACGACCACAGCAGCGCACGAGTAGCCATGCTGGTGTCGAGTTCCTGAGCGAGGCCTAGGCCGCAAGGGTTGCCGAGTTTTGGATCCTTTCGAATTTTCCGCGCGCCATCCAGTAGGTCGTCCCATGTGTCCGGGCCATTCGAATATCCGACCGCCTCCCAGAGGTCCTTGCGCCAGTTCCCGGGGTCCGGAACGTAGGAATCGCTGAACGCGTAGTATCGCTTCGTGACGGGGTTATACGTCGAGCGGTGCGCCAAAGTGATCTTTTTGCCGTGCTTCCGCTCGACTTCCTGATAGATTTCGCTGTGGTCGATGGCCTGCTTCTCATAGGCCGCGGGCGGCGAGAGGAACATCACGAGATCGTGACCTTTTTGGGCGGCTACTTCCGAAGCCGCACGCGCGGGAATTTCGTTCAACGAAATGTGGTCCACCATGACGTTGGTATCGTGCTTCTGTCCCCATGCTTTGGTGTAAATACCATCGAACCACTTGTCGTAATCAGGTACGAAGTGGCTCCACTGCAAAATTTTCAGTGTCTTCTGTTGCGCCTGAGCGCGCCCAGGAAAAAGAAATGCCGGCCCGATCCCCGCAGCCAGCGCGCCCGTACCCGTCAATCTGACGAAGTCCCGCCGAGAAATCCCACCGGCCCGTTTTTTCGCCATCTCAGTCTTCCTCCTTAAGTGTAGGGTTCGACTGCACAGTGGACGACTTGCCGGGTCAATGCACCGCGATCTATCGCAGTGCCATGCCTTTTTCCACCGGAAATTGATCGCCGTCAGCTGACTCCCGCCACTCAGCGTTATATGCCGCGCCCAGCAGCACGACGATCGCGGTCAAGTATAGCCACAACAGCAAACCAATCGCAGCCGCTAGCCCGCCGTACACTACGTCGTACGGCATCTTCCGAACGTACACGCCGAAAAAAATATCAACCACCCACCATAGCACCGTAGCCACCGCCGCGCCCGGCAGCAGATCCAGATAGCCTTTGTGCTCCGGCCGCCCGATTCGGTACAACAGCACTAGCACAAACATCGAGAGCGCAAACACCACGCTGACTTGAAAAATAAATGCCAGCGCGGTGATAAGCAATCGCAATCCAAATTGCAGGATTAGCCACCTCCTCGCTTGCTTGCCGAAAACCGTGAGGATGATAACCGTAAGCGAAGGCACGATGGTCAGAACCAGCAGAAGCAATGCGCGCCCGTGAGTCCGCAAGTAGCCGGGCTGAATTACATCGCCCTCAATAATCCGGAATCCTTCGATGAAGCCCACCATCACCTGCGATCCCGCCAGCAGCGTTCCTCCCAGCCCGAGTAAAAACCATTTCCAGGGATGCACGCCTTTGCGCATGAAATATTGCACCACTACGTCTTCGCTTCCCGGAGGAAGTATTACGCGCAAATGTTCCGGCAAATCCCTCAATGCACTGTGAAAGGATTCGTTGCTGCTCAGCACTCCCAGCACTAGAAGCAGCATGGGGAAAAATGCGAGGAACATATTGAACGCGATCGCCTGGCTCAGCGTGATGCAGCCGGGAAAGACGCGTCCGAGCCCGCGAAATAGGTTGTTTAGTATGCGGTCCATCGCTTCGCCGGGGATTATACGAGCACTAACCCCAAACTGCGCCTATATTTCTGGGGCTTGCAAGTCGCGGCGATTGCCCGGCTTGCTGCACTGCGCGTCGGGGAGTAAACTTCTGGCGAACGTTTGCGCTGGAACTGCGTAATGTATCGCCCGGCGCAGTGTTGATTTTGATCCTGCGGCGATTTCGCGCACGCATCCGGTTCCCAAGAGCAGTCGGCGCAGTAATAAATAAAAGGACCGAGCATGACCACCACGCCGAAAGCCGTTGTTTCCACTCGAAGTGAAGAAGTCGTCCGCAAGCACAAGGAATTCATCTGGCCTTCCGTAGCGAATTATTACGAGCACCCGCTCGTCGCCGACCACGCCTCGATGCAATATCTCTGGGACGTTGAAGGCAACAAGTACCTCGATTTTTTTGGCGGTATCGTCACCATCGGCGTGGGCCACTGCAATCCCAAGGTCACATCGAAAATCAAAGCGCAGGTGGATAAGCTCCAGCACACCTCTACGCTCTATCCCAATGAAGCCATCGTCGCGCTCGCTGAAAAACTTGCCGCAATCACTCCAGGCAAATTGCAGAAGAGTTTTTTCACCAGCTCCGGCACGGAAGCAAACGAAGCAGCGATTCTTCTCGCGCGCAGCGCTAGCCCGAGCTATGACATTGTCGCTCTTCGCCACGCATATTCCGGCGGCTCCGCGCTGACTAAATCCGTCACCGCGCAATCGGCCTGGCGCAAAGCGGGAGTGATTAGCGTCGGCGTTTCGCACGCCGTGAATCCCTATTGCTACCGCTGCCCACTGCATCTGAAATATCCCGAATGCGGCGTAGCTTGCGCAAACGACGTAGAAAGCGTAATTCAAACCACCACCAGCGGCTCGATTGCTGCATTCATTGCGGAACCGATTCAAGGCGTCGGAGGATTCATCACTCCTCCGCCGGAATATTTCAAAATCGTGCATCGTATCGTGAAAAATTACGGTGGTCTTTTTATCTCCGACGAAGTGCAAACCGGCTGGGGCCGCACCGGCAAAAAATGGTGGGGCATCGAGCAGTGGGAAGTTACGCCGGACATCATCACCTCCGCCAAAAGCATGGCCAACGGCGTTTCCGCTGGAGTCACGATCACTACCTCTGAACTCGCCGGCAAATTCCAGGGGCTGAATATCGCCACGTTCGGCGGCAACCCAGTCACGTCTGTCGCCGCGCGCGCCGTCATCGAAGTGATTGAGGAAGAAAATCTTCTTGAGAATACTTACGTGGTAGGCGGCTACTTCCGGAAAAGACTAGAAGAGTTGCAGCAGAAATATCCGCTCATCGGCGACGTTCGCGGCATGGGCATGTTGCAGGCGCTCGAACTGGTGAAAGACCGCCAGACCAAAGAGCCCGCTGCGCACGAAGCAAATCAAATCATGGAGCGCACGCGCGCCAACGGCCTCCTCGTCGGCAAAGGCGGCCTCTACAGCAATACCATCCGCATGGCCCCGCCCATGAACATTTCTAAAGCCGATGTAGATGAGGGCATCCGCCTCCTCGACAAATCTTTCGCCGAGGTGAAGGCCTAGCAATTCGAGATGAGCATAAGTAGAGGATCTGGGTAAGCAATATGGCGACGGCAACTAGCGCGGCGACGCTTTGCAGGAATTACATCAACGGCAAGTGGGTGGAATCTCGCTCAACGAAGATTGTCGAGCGGCGGAATCCTGCTAACACCGACGAAGTCGTCGCGCGTATCCCGCTTTCCACTCGCGAAGAAATGAAAGAAGCCATCGCCGCCGCCAAAGCTGCCTGGGCTGCCTGGCGTGACACGCCTGCCCCCAACCGCGGAAAAATCCTCTTCAACGCCACCCGCCTGATGCAGGAACAAAAAGAAAACTTGGCGCGGCTCTTGACGCGCGAAGAAGGCAAATCGCTCAAAGATTCTCTCGGCGAAGTGCAGCGCGCCATCAACATTACGGAATTCATGGCCGGCGAAGCGCGCCGGCTGAACGGCGAAACGCTCACTAGCGAGCTGCCCAAGAATTTTTCTTACACCATTCGCCAACCGCTTGGAGTGGTCGGCGCAATCACGCCGTGGAATTTTCCCGTGGCCATTCCCGTGTGGAAAATCGCGCCTGCTCTCGTTTGCGGCAACACAGTCGTGTTCAAACCCGCAACGCTTACTCCACTAACAGCCATGAAGATTGTAGAAATCTTCGAACAGGCCGGGCTTCCGCCGGGCGTCCTGAATCTGGTTATGGGTTCAGGCCGCGAGACAGGCGACGAACTGGTGCAGAATCCTCTCGTCCACGGACTTTCCTTCACTGGCTCAAACGAAGTCGGCTGCGCACTCTACGCTTCGGGTGCGCAACGTTTGAAAAAAATCCAGTGCGAGATGGGCGGAAAAAATCCCGTGGTCGTTCTCGCCGATGCCGATTTGCAACTCGCCATGGAATCCACGCTCGCAGGCGCCTTCGCTTCCACCGGCCAGCGCTGCACGGCAACTAGCCGCGTCGTGATCGAAGAAAAAGTCGCGGACGAGTTCGTCGCAACGCTCGTCGAGCGCGCGAATAAATATGTTGTCGGCGATGGCCTCGAAGTCGGCGTCGATATGGGGCCGTCCGTGGACGAAAACCAGATGAATACGGTGCTGAAGTACATCGAAATCGGCAAGAAGGAAGGCAAGCTGCTCTGCGGCGGTGCGCGCCTCACCGGCCCGAAATATGACAAGGGCTGGTTCGTTTCGCCCACCGTTTTCGACCACGTCCGCTCAGACAGCTCGATCGCGCAGGAAGAAATATTCGGCCCGGTACTGAGCGTGATTCGCGTGAAGAATTTCGACGAAGCTCTACAAGCCGCAAATTCGGTGCGCTACGGTCTCTCTAGCTCAATCTATTCCACCGACTCGAATAAGATTTTTGAATTTGTGGACAAGATCGAAACCGGCATGACGCACGTGAATTCACCAACGGTCGGCGGCGAAGCGCATGTCCCGTTCGGCGGCGCAAAAGATTCCAGTGTGGGCCCCCGAGAAGTAGGCCACGCCGCCATCGATTTTTACACCGACACCAAAATCGTCTACATCGACTACACTGGCCGCAAGCGCGAATCGAGCATCTACTAGCTCCCGCAAAAACACCCATATGACGTCTTCACACTTTTCTTCGCCGCCAAGAATAAATTCCGGCCATGATTTGCGCGCGGGTGCCGCTGCTCCAGAGAAATTTAGGGGCCGCGATTTCCTACGCCGCAGCGCTTTGCGTGTTGCGGGTTCGGCGTGTTTCTGGATGATGCTCGCCATCCTCCTAATTCCTGCCGCCGGGCACGCCGACAGTGAAAGCGAACGCATCCGCTGGAAGCCTGTCGCCGTCGCGCAGGTCAAACTGGACGACAAAACTCCGCTGGCATTCAACGTTTACCGGCCGGAGAAAAAGAAAGACTCCCGCTTTGTGCTCGTGCTCCTCGGACGTCGTTACATCGAGCTCGACATCAAAACCAGAGTTGCCTATACCGTGCCTCTCGCCGATTTGCACAAAAACGGCAACGATCTGGAGAGCGATAATTTTGCAGTACCCACGCGCTTGCTTGCGTCCTCGGATTGGACCGTGCGCGACGTTGGCCCGTCCGAGCAAATCAAGCTGACCTTGGGAGATTACGGCCGTCTTCTGCAAGTCGATCTTCCGCATCCGCCTGATATGCGCGCATTTTATTAGCTGCGGATGGAATCGCCATTCGGCGCTGGCGGCTTCGGAACATCATTCACTCCACGCCACACCAGCCAGACTACAACGCCAATCATTCCGAGCCAGCCCATAGCACTCACCGCGCTCGCAATTTGCGTATCGTGCTGCAGCAAACCCAGCTTGCCGAAAAGATACGCCCAGTCGTGAATTACGTATTCCGCGTCTCCCACCGTGAGCAACGGCAATTCTTGCGCTCGCGCGTCCGCCATATAAGTGGCAATTGGAAGAAATTGCTCGAACATAAAAAATAAGCAAAACGCCACGCCTTGCGGCTGCCGCCGAAAAAAGAAATAAAGCCCCAACCAGAATGGAACGAGCAATTGCAGCGCGGTCCCGCCGGCAACCATAAGAAATTCGCCAAAGATCCGGAAGAGCAAATGGCCGCCCTCGTGAATCGGGATGAACACGCCGTCGATCAGCAGTAAAATTCCCTGCCCCCGGGCAGCTTGATACAGAAATAACAAATAGAAAATAACCCAGGCGACGAGCGCCGCTCGCGGAATCGGTTCCCAATCCTCTTCGAGGGCTGCGAGAAAAGTGAAGCGATCGGTCCAGGTATCCGGCAGGCGCACGTTCTGTTAATTCTCCCAGCGCGATGAACTATTCACTGCAGCGAAACTCCTGCAACCCACGAAATTCCCACCAATCCTTCCCTCACCTCCACGTCAACCATATCCCCTCGACTCACCCGGTCGAAATCCCCGCGATCCACGGGAATTCGTTCGAGGCGGCTGCCTTCACGCCAGGAAGTAACGATCAGGCGGCGGTTTGGCACCGGGCCGGACATCGCGAATTTCGAAATCACGCGCGCTGGCTCGATGTGCGGTGGAGAACGATCGAGCGCGCCGTTCCCGAGCAACAAAATCGCGAGAAGCCAGGGAAGCGGAATCAGTCCATAGTACACGCGCTTCAGAGCTTCGGCTTCCTGATGCCGCAAGGCGCGGCGTTCAACCAAAATCCCCAAACCGAGAGTGAAAAAAAACAGAACGCCGGTAAAAATCAGAATCCCATCCAGTTCCAGAGCCGGGTAACGTTCGCTTGCCGCCACCAGCGCCAGCCCACCGACCAGAAAGATCGCGGTGCGGTTCAACAATTTTTGCCGCAGTGACAATTCGGCGGCGGTGGAACTCAAACCGCATGCCTCACATATGTCCGCGTCCCGCTCCGATCCGCAGTTCAGGCAATGAGTCATCTAGCAGCCTTTTTCATTTCACCTCGATGCTATGCAGAGGAAAGCCGCGTGTCAATTCGGCGTGGAATAGCCTCTTAACCCAATTCACCAAAACCCTGGAGGCTGTCTCGCCGAACCCTTGCCAGAACCTCAAATTGTGTTCTGCTTCTCATCGTAAAATCGCCGCGAGATTATTTGGTTTTGGCATTTCTTTGCTGTAACCTGCTCGCGCTTGATTCTTCGGGAGCTACCCGACAAGCGACAAGAAGGAGTCCGCATGCGACATGTTGCCATCCTGACGATTTTGGCCGTCTGCTGTTTCTTGATTCCGGCAGGCGCCGATGAAGAGCCTCTGCAAGGTTTTACCCGCGCGAGTTCCACGGCCGAACGCGATTGGGAGGCGAAATTCCGCCTAATCCCCAGCCCCGATAATCAGCGCGCTTACATGCAGCGCCTCACCGCGCGTCCTCATCACTTGGGCTCAGCCTACGACAAGCAAAATGCCGAGTGGATCCTCTCGCAGTTCAAGGAATGGGGATGGGACGCCCACATTGAGACCTTCGAAGTGCTGTTCCCCACTCCCAAGGAGCGCTTGCTGGAGATGATTGCGCCCACGAAATTCACGGCCAAGCTCCAGGAGCCGCCAGTCTCGCGCTGACCCCACGTCGAATCAGCAGAACGAACAGTTGCCTACCTACAACGCGTACTCGATTGACGGGGACGTAACCGCTCCGATTGTTTTCGCCAATTACGGCGTGCCCGAAGACTACGACAAATTGGATCGCCTCGGGGTTTCTGTAAAAGGCGCGATCGTGATTGTGCGATACGGCGGAGCATGGCGCGGCGTCAAACCAAAGGTCGCCGCCGAGCACGGCGCGATCGGCTGCCTGATCTATTCCGATCCGCATGACGACGGTTACTCCGTCGAGGACGTTTTCCCCAAGGGTCCCATGCGCCCCGCGGACGGCGTTCAGCGGGGCAGCGTCTTGGATTTCCCGGCTACGAATCCAGGAGACCCGCTCACACCGGGCGTTGGCGCTACGCACGACGCCAAGCGTCTCCCCATAAAGGACAATCCCTCGCTCACCAAGATTCCCGTGATGCCGATTTCCTACGGTGACGCGCAGCCGCTCCTCGCAGCGCTTGAAGGCCCCATGGCTCCAGAGGAGTGGCGCGGCACTCTCGCCATTCCCTACCACGTCGGTCCGGGCGCCGCGAAAGTTCACCTGAAGTTGGCATTCAACTGGGATATTGTGCCGCTGTATGACGTCGTCGCTAAGATCCCCGGAGCCGAGCAGCCCGATCAATGGGTTCTGCGCGGCAATCACGAAGACGGCTGGGTCAACGGCGCGGAAGACCCCATCTCCGGCCAAGTGGGCATGCTGGAAGAGGCTCGCGCGCTGGGAGAATTGGTGAAGCAAGGCTGGCGCCCCAAGCGCACTGTCATTTATTGCGCGTGGGACGGCGAAGAAGAGGGCCTTCTCGGCTCAACCGAGTGGGCCGAAGCTCACGATAAGGAGCTGAAGCAGAACGGAGTCGCCTACATCAATAGCGACGGCAATGGCCGCGGCTACTTTTTTGTGGGCGGTTCGCAATCGCTCGAACATTTCATGAACGGCGTCTCCCGAGACATTCAAGACCCTGAGACGAAGCTTCCCGTCAGACAGCGTGCTTTCCTCCGCGCCGTCGAACGTGCCCACAACGATGAAGACCGCAAGGAGATCCGCCAGCGTGCAGACCTGCGTATGCCGGCTCTAGGTTCCGGGAGCGACTACACGGCGTTCATAGACCACTTGGGCATCGCTTCGATGAATTTGGGTTACGGCGGCGAAGACAACGGCGGAATCTACCACTCGATCTACGACGATTTTTACTGGTATACACATTTTAGCGATACCGATTTCGTCTATGGCCGCGCTCTGTCTCAGACCGCAGGCATTGCGATCATGCGTCTCGCTGATTCCGATCTACTGCCGTTTGAATTTACCGACTTCGCCGACACTATCCACCTCTACTTGAAGCAGCTTAAAAAGCTTGCTGATACTTCGAGGGACGAAGCCATCGAACGCAACAAGAACCTCGACGACGGACTTTACGCCGCCACAAACGATCCGCGCCATCCGACCGTAGCCCCGCCACGGTTGGACGTTCCCCCGCATCTGAATTTCGCGCCTCTCGACAATGCCGCCGACGCTCTTACTCAGAGCGCCCAGCGTTACCATGATGCTCTCGCAAAGGCCTGGACCGCCGGAGTTCCCGCCGCGACGCTTCAAGACCTGAACCAGAAACTTATGCAGAGTGAACGCCGGCTCACTACTGAGCAAGGCCTGCTCCGCCGGCCATGGTATAAGCACATGATCGACGCACCCGGCGTCTATTCCGGTTACGGCGCGAAGACTATTCCCGGAGTACGCGAGGCCATCGAGCAAAAGCATTGGGATGAAGCAAATTCCGAGATCACGCGGGTTTCAACCGTGCTGGAAAACGAGGCCGCGCTGATCAATTCTGCGGCGCAAGAACTCGAACAAGTCAAACCCTGATCGCTCGTTGAGTCGGCTGCGCCCGCCAGCACCGCTGTAAAGGGAGTTTTTTATTTTGCAATCGGGCGAGTGCTGGTCGGCGGGACATCCAGGCAAACCATATTTTCGTCGCGCCCGTTCGTCAGCATGGCGCAGTCAATTGTCTGGGCGCTGCGAATGGCTTCCATCTGGGTGGCGCCTGCAGCGGTGGAGCAGTGCATGGCACCTTTGAACGTAACGCAAACCTCATATTGATTCTGATTTTGTTGCCGTGAAAGATAGATAAGCAAGGCAATGAAAACGATCCCTGCAAGAATCATGATCATGCGCACTTGAGTTTTCTTATTCGCCATTCTTTCCTCGCATAAAATATCCGGCAAGTTCTACGGACTTTGCTTCGCACTGTCAATGCGTCGCGCCAATTCCTGTTCAATATATTTCCGAAAATGCGGCATCAGCGTTTCGAGCGTCAAAGCGTCCTTCAAATCGCGCAACGTAATATCTGGAAGAAATTCGAGCAACGAAGGAACGGGCGTATCCGCATGCCGAACCAAAGCCACGCGCACATTGTACTGCAGGGACCATTTCGCATGTTGCGAGATGGCCGTCACTACCCGCGCCGGGACTCCCGGCTTCGCGAGAATCTTGAGGATCTGGCTTTCGGTTAACTGAGGATTCGCCAGCGCAAGCTTCACTGCTTGCGGTTGGCCCTCTGCCAGAACCGCGGCGGCCACACGAGACGGGCCGCGCCTTGCGAGAGTCAGCTTCTCCCCAATGGGAAGATGCGGCACACGCGTGAGAATAAATTCTTCCGCCGCTCGACGAATGTCCGCCGGGGCCAAAGGCAGCAAGCTGAGCCGGACGAGATCGAACAAATAAAGTTGGCGCAACAAGGAGATTGCGATGCGGTGCGGAGTCCGCGGATGGCGCGCAAGCCTGAGCCGGATGCTTTCGCTGGAAGTCCACTTCCCTTCCTTGGCGACCGCGGTGAGAAACTCAGAGGAAAGGTCGGGGCGTTCCAGCAATCGGCTGACGTGAGACTCTTGCATGTTTGGATTTTCGAGCAGGGCAAGCAGGGTTTTCACGTCCGCTTCGGGGATCAACAGCTCAAGATCGTCGCCCGAGGCAGACCGCGCGCGCTGCAGGCTTGCGGCGGCGTCATCACCCGGCATGTGCCTTTCGTTTCTCCAGACGAATCGCCATTCTTGCCGCAGCCTCGGCGGGCTTCACGTGCAGCGGGACCAAAGTAGCGCGCGGCGCAACTCTGGCCAGCCCGGATTCGATTACGGCGTCGAAGAATTTGCTGCGGCCGATCGTGCCGCCCGATCTCGCAACGGGCACTTCGCGATCTTGCATGCCTAGTTTCTGAAGGACGCTGGAAACTAATTCGGCCAATGATTCCGCGGCGCTCGAAAGTATTTCGCAGGCAATCGCATCGCCGCGGTCGCCCAAGTCGGCGACTAACGGAAAGATGCGCGGAAAAACGTCGTCCGGATTTTTCACTACCCAGTCGAGGACGCGGCTCCAGTCTTTGCACCCCAACCAGTGCAACATTTTCTGGGAGAGCGCGGTCGACGGGACCGCGTTTCTCTTCGGCTCGAACTACGGCGGCCAAAGCGCGGCGGCCAATGTCAAAACCGCTTCCTTCATCGCTGAACCAGGGGCCGCGTCCGCCGGCGCGCGCAATATGCCCTTCCGCATCGCGTCCATAGGCAGCCGAGCCGGTGCCCACAACGAGGATGACGCCTTCGCCATCGCCGACCGCCGCCTGCAGAGTAATCTCGAGATCGGTAGTCACCAAGACCGCGGCTTGCGGAAATCCGCGCTCGAGAAATACGGCGATGCGCCTGGCGACGACGTCGCGCCCCGCGCCTCCGATGCCCGCGCAAATTCCGAGAATGTCGCTCGATTTTAAGTGGCACCTTTCGAGCACCAGATCCGCGGCGTCGCTTAGCGTGAACCACGCCTTCGCATATCCGGCGCGAATGGGATTCGATGGACCGGCCGTCGCGTGTGCCAACACCTTACTTTCGGCGTCAACCAGGAAGCAGTCTGTCTTCGTGCCGCCGCCATCGAAACCGAGATAATAAGCTCCGCCCGGAGGCGCATTCTTTTCCGGCATATTCTCCGCCGTGCTTGACAGTTTTCGAAGCGGGCGGTTAGCATCGCGCGACTCGGCTTGCGCGGCACAATGCAAATCCACCCAATCGACTTCGCGATTCTCGCGCTCTATCTCGTGGGCATCACGCTCTTCGGCGCCCATTTTCGCCGTGGCCAGCAAAATCTGCGCGATTATTTCTTGGGCGGCCGCAGCGCGCCGTGGTGGGCCATCTCCTGTTCGATCGTCGCGACAGAAACTTCGACGCTCACGATCATCGGGACGCCTGGAATCGCCTACGGCGGAAACCTGGGATTTCTTCAGCTCGTGCTGGGCTACTTGGTGGCCCGGGTGATTCTGTGCGTCGTCCTGGTCCCCCAGTACTTCCAGGGGGAATTCTACACGGCTTACCAGCTTCTGGAGAAGCGTTTCGGGGCGCGCATAAAGTCTGCGGCAGCGGTGGTCTTTGTGTGCACGCGCGCGCTGGCAGAGGGCGTCCGAATTTCCGCAATCGGCAAAGTTGTGAGCGTGGCGTTTGGCACCGGCGAGCGAACCTCCATCCTGATCATCGCCACGCTCACGCTGTTTTACACGTTTGAAGGCGGCATGCGCGCTGTGATTTGGACAGATGTAATTCAGTTCGCGCTCTACCTGGCGGGTTCCATCGCCGCCTTTTTTCTGCTGCTGCACAAAATCCCCGGCGGCTGGCCCACGGTGACCGCTGGCGGCTGCCGCCGCGGGCGGAAAACTGACCATTTTCGATTTCGCGTTCAGCTTGACCAAAAGCTATACGTTTTGGTCCGGTCTTCTCGGCGGAACGTTCCTAACCATGGCCAGCCACGGCACCGACCAGACCATGGTGCAGCGGCTTCTCGCGTCGCGCAACGAACGCGACAGCAAAACGGCGCTGCTCGCAAGCGGCGTGATTATTTTTGCGCAGTTCTCCCTGTTTCTCGTGCTGGGCGTGATGCTTTTCGTTTACGCGCAGCATTTCGCCCTGGCAATACCGGGCGGCGACCTCGACAAAGTTTATCCTGAATTCATCGTTCACCACATGCCCGTGGGACTCGCGGGCATCGTGCTCGCTTCCATCTTTGCAATTGCGATGTCAAACGCGAGTGGCTCGTTGAACTCGCTCGCGTCCTCCAGCATCATAGACTTGAGCGCGCGTAGCGGCGAGGGAGGAACGCAGTCTCTTGTTCGCTCGCGCAAGTTGACGCTGGTCTGGGGCATCGTGCTCGGACTTCTCGGACTGATTCGCTGGGGCCCGGTGCTCGTGGCGGGGCTAACGATTGCATCGATTACGTACGGCGCGACGCTCGGAGTGTTCTTGCTCGGCACCTGGAATCGCCGCGCGAATGAAACAGGAGCACTCGTCGGTTTTGTAACAGGCCTTGTAGCCATGATCGCGGTTCGATTTCTGACGCCGCTCGCGTGGACTTGGTACGTGCTCGTCGGAACTGTAATCACGTTCGCCGTCGGTTCGTTGGCAAGCGTGTTTGTGACGGGCGCGAATAAAGAAGCGCGTCGCGCAGCAGCCTTTATAGATTTCAATCTCATTGTCGCGGAGAAAATCATCGTAACCAGCGCGCATCCGAAGGAACGTCTCGAGCTGATACGCGGCCTGGGCCCGTGGGCTGCGGCGGCTATCGTTGTCGGCACCATGGTCGGCACCGGAATCTTCCTGAAGCCCGGCGAAATGGCTGCGGTCGGCGGCTCGGTCAGCCTGGTTTATGCCGCATGGATTGCCGGCGGACTGCTTTCGCTATTCGGGGCATTGTCGTTTGCCGAACTCGGCGCGGCCATGCCCGAAGCCGGCGGACAATATGCATACTTGCGCAGAGGTCTGGGTCCCGTCTGGGGTTTTCTTTTCGGCTGGATGCATTCCACCGTAGGCGAGTCGAGTTCGGCAGCGTCCATTGCCGCAGGCTTGGCGCGATTTACGAGTTTTCTGATTCCCGCGCTCGCGATTCCCATCTTTTCCTGGCATTTCACGCTTCCGTTCAGCGGCGCGCCTTACGATTTTGTGTTCACCTGGGCGCAGCCCACGGCGGCCGGTGCGATTATCCTTTTCACCATCATCAATTATCTCGGCGTACGGCTCGGCGGACGCGTACAAGTTGCGCTTACGGTTTTAAAAATCGCCGCCGTACTCGCCATTGTCGCCGCAGGTTTCTTCTTCGGCCACGGAAGCACGTCGCACTTTCATCCGTTCTGGCCGGTAAAAAATAGCGCCGGCACGCTTACGGCGTTTCTTGCCGCGCTCGCTGCAGCGCTCTGGGCGTACGACGGATGGGAAGACCTTAACCGCGTCGGCTCCGAGGTGCAAAATCCGGAGCGAAATTTTCCTCGTGCGCTCGCCGGCGGGACGATTCTTGTAGGGCGTAATTTATCTTTTGTTCAGCGCGGTATGTTTCTACGCTCTCCCTTTCGCCAGCGTCGCAAGTTCGTCGCACGTTGCTTCCGATGTGGTGGAAAGCTTTGCGGGCCGGGGCGCTGCATTCTGGATCACGCTGGCGATGATTGTCGCCGCGCTCGGTACCCTTAATTCATCGATCATGAGCGGCGCGCGCGTGCCGTACGCGATGGCGCGCGACGGGCTGTTCTTCCGCGTCACCGGCAGCGTGAACCGGCGCTTTCGAACGCCCGGCGGCGCGTCTAATTTTTCAGGGAACACTCGCGGCGTTGATGGCGCTGTCCGGAACTTTCGAAGAGCTAACGTCGCTGTTCGTTTTCGCAGCCTGGATTTTTTATGCGCTTTCGGTGGTGGCCATGTTCCGCCTCCGGAAAATCGCGCCGGACATGAAGCGCCCCTACCGCACCTGGGGTTACCCCGTTGTGCCGGGCTTGTTCGTCGCAGGCGCGTTGGCGCTAACGATCAATATCTGGATTCAGCGCCCGGTTCGGTCTTCCATCGGGTTGGCGATGATTCTGTCCGGCCTATTTTTCTATCGTTTGTGGTCGCGGCAAGTCCGAGAGCAACGTTGTCGATTGATGGTTCGCGCCGCTCACAATCTCTGGAATGCACCTGCCCGCGGCGGAGTTGGAAACAAGTTCGGATGGAATAAATGCGCGAGAATCGCAACTCCGTCCGCGAGCCGCGGCCCGGGCCGAGCAGAATAACTGTTAGCATCTATCGCGAAAACGCGTCGGTCGCGCACTGCCGGCAAATCCAGCCATCCATCCGGGAATTTCGTCGCCCGGTACTCTGAGACAGCGCGTTCGACGCCGAAGCCACACGGCATCACGATAATAATTTCCGCGTCCGCCGCTACGATCTCCTCTGCGCTGACTCGGAACGACGGCTCGCCCGCACGCCCTAAAACATCTTGCCCTCCCGCCTTGGCCACCATTTCCGGCACCCAGTGCCCGCCGACGTAATACGGGTCAAGCCATTCGAGGCACAGCACCCGTGGTCGCCTCTTGGCCTGTGCAGTCCTGGCCTCGATCGCAGCGACCTTCTGCTCCAGCGTAATCGAGAGCGCCTGGGCTTCGCGGCGGCGTTGCGTGGCGTCGCCGATCTTTCGCACGTCGTCCCAAACATCGCGCAGCGAATGCGGCGTCAGCGTCAAGCACACGCGGCCTCTTCGGCAACCGTGTCAGCGCCGTCGCCAGATCGTCAGGCGAAGCGGCACAAACGTGGCACAAATCTTGCGTGATAATTAAGTCCGGAGCCAGCGAGCCCAGCAATTCCGCGTCCACCGCATAAATGCTTTCACCGCGCGCAACAAGTTCGCTCACTTGGCGGTCGATTTCAGACGCAGCAGCTTGCGGATCTACTCGTGGGCGTATCAATGCCGGCTTCGTCGTAGCATCTGGCGGGAAATCGCATTCGTGCGTCACTCCGACAACGGAATCGCCAAGGCCCAGCGCGTAGAGAATCTCCGTTGCCGAAGGCAATAAGGAACAAATCCGCATCAGTGCCACTTCCTATGAAAACTATCGCGCCTAAGATTTTGAACGGAACGGATCTTCGACTCTATGCCTTGCCGGCCGCCGACGCGCGTGGAAGAAAGTCGGCAAATACGAATCCGTCTCTCTCCACGATCTCGCCGGCCGTGACAGGTATGCTTTGCTTGAACATCGGCCCGGCGTTTGCAAAAGTATGAAACTCCCCGTTTTCGCCGCACGGGTCCACATCACGCGGGAGCGCACGCAAAAGATCCGCATCGAATCTGCGCCCGGCAAACGATCGGTCAAGCTTGCTGGGGTCCACACAGGTTAGGTAGGCTGACAGCCCGTGCGCGAGCATTTCGTCGGCGAGTTGCCGCGTGTCGCGCCGCCACAGCGGAAAAACGGGCGTCATGCCACACCCGGCAAGTTGTTTCTCCCGGTACGCGCGAATATCTTCCAGAAAAAGATCCCCGAACACGACGTGCCAGACGCCTTCGGCCCGCGCACGTGCCATCGCCGCGCCCATCGCCTGTTCGTAAATCTCGTTCGTGACATGGCGACGGAATCGGCACTTTTATCAACGGCAAGCCCGCCGCGGCCGCTTGCATTTCCACCAGGCTTTCTCGAACTGCGTGCATGGCTACGCGCGAATACGTTTGATTCACGGTCGTGAGCAGCGCCACAACTTCAAATTCGCCGCTTTGCCGAACAGCGTGAAGCGCCCAGGCGCTGTCTTTTCCGCTGCTCCACGCCAACCACGCTTTGGGTCGCCTGAGTTCTGCGGATTGAGAATCGATCCCCATTGATCTGCCTCACAGCCATGCGCGGCGCCACATTCGGTAACGCACACCCTCTTGTCACATGACCTATCGATAGATCAGATATTTCGCACGCGTCGCGCGAAACTTTCCCAGCTCAGCGGCCCAGCCCGCTTCGATGCGCTTCGGACTATCGCCGCCTTCGAGCCGCTGGACCGTGGATTGCGACCCCAGTAGCTCGACCATTTTCGCAATCTGAAATTTCTGTGGGTACACGCGATGCAGCACTTCTGCGATTTCAAGGCCCATGAGCATGGACGCGAATTCATCGCGATCGGCAATCTGCAGTTTGATGCCGTGGCACTCTTGCCCGGCATACGGTCCTGTCTTGGGCGTGAAAGACTGAGCCGAAAATCGCACCCCGGGAATCGAGCGTCTCTTCAAGTTTGCGAGCAGGTCATGTCTGGAAAATCCATGGCGCGCCAAATTCCAAAAATGCAGACTCGGTTCCGCGCCCGACCGACACGCCGCCCGCTTGCAGAATCTCAATCCCAGGATACGGAACCAGATTTGCGACAGTCCGCAAATTCGGCGACGGCGGAATCCACCGCAGTCCCGTCGTCCAGTACATATCGCGGCGACGCCAATTCTTCATCTCAACCACATGCAGGTCCGCGCCAATTTTATTTTCCACGTTGAACATCCGCGCCAGCTCGCCGAGCGTCATCGCATAGCGCACAGGCATCGGAAAATATCCGACGAAAGACAGCTTGTCGGCGTCGAGCATCGGCCCTTCGATAATTTCGCCGCCCAGCGGATTCGGCCGGTCGAGCACCAAAAACGCAATGTTGTGTTTCGCCGCTGCTTCCATGCAATAGCCCATCGTCGTGACGTAAGTGTAAAAGCGCACGCCTGCATCCTGAATATCAAAGACCAGCACATCGATGCCCTTCAACATCGCATCCGTTGGCCGGCGCGTCTCTCCATAGAGACTGTAAATCGGCAGCCCAGTCGCGGCGTCAGTTGCGTTCGCCACAACAGAAGCGTCGGCGTCAGCGGCGATCCCGTGCTCCGGGCTAAAGATTGCGACTAGCTTTACGCCGTCCGCTTTCGCCAGCACATCAATCGTCCGATGGCCCTGCGAATCGACTCCGGTCTGGTTTGTAATCAGCTCCCACGCGTTTACCGCGCAACGAAGCGAAGTTTTGCTCTTCGAGCACGTCGATTCCGGGCTTGGTGTGCGCGTCCGCCTTTCCTGACAATGCGTCCTGTGCGGGGCCGTTCACAGAAGAAAGCACAAATTAAAATGGCGCCTAGCGAAAAAATACGGAGAGAACGGATACGAAACACGCGCCGGGACGATTCGTTGTGCCTCATAGAACCGTGTGCTATATACAGCCGCGGGATGCAGGCGTCAACATGGAAGGCCTTCGGCGAATGCGATGCGTAAACTCGGCCTTTCCGCACTGTCCGTGCTTCTTCTCATGACACTTTCCAGTCGCGCACAAAAGACTTCCCCCAAAACTTCCAGGCGACCCGCCGCCAACCCGGCCTGGGTGGAAGCCACGCTGAAAAAGATGACGCTGCGCGAGAAACTGGGGCAGATGCTGATGCCGTATTATTTCGGCGTCTTCACCTCTACCGAAAGCGCCGACTACAAAGAGTTGCTGCATCAGGTAGAAGAAAATCACGTCGGCGGTTTTATCCTGGGCACGCAACGCGGCCCGCTCGGCATCGAGCGCAGCCAGGTTTATCCCACCGCAGTCCTCACCAACGAATTGCAAAGGCACGCCAAAACTCCGCTGCTCATCGGCGCGGATTTTGAAACCGGAACAGCAATGAGAATCGACGAAGGCACGTCGTTCCCTTCCGCGATGGCCGTGGGCGCGGCCAACGATCCGAAAGCCGCTTACACCATCGGCAAAGTGACCGCTCTCGAGGCGCGGGCCGCAGGCGTGCGTTGGATTTTCGCGCCCGATGCGGACGTGAACAACAATCCCGACAATCCGATCATCAATATTCGTTCATTCGGCGAAGATCCGCAGCGCGTCGCTGAGTATGTTTCCCAATTCGTCCGCGGCGTGGAAGAAAATGGCTGCTTGGCAGCCGCGAAACATTTTCCCGGGCACGGTAACGTCAGCGTGGATTCGCATCTTTCGCTCGCCAAGGTTCCCGGCGACCGAAACGAACTCGAAAACACGGAGCTGGTTCCCTTCCGTGCGGCGATTGCCGCAGGCGCTGGTTCCGTCATGCCGGGACATTTGAACGTGCCGGCGTACGAATCCGACCCCAACGTTCCCGCCACCATTTCGCGAAATATTTTGACTGGCTTGCTGCGCGATGAACTGAAGTTCAAAGGCCTAATCGTCACCGACGCGATGGACATGGGCGGAGTAACTTCGCTCTACGCGCCGGGCGACGCCGCGGTGCGAGCGGTGGAAGCCGGCGCCGACGTGATTCTGCAGCCTCCTGTACCGGATGCAGCCATGGCATCGCTCGAACAAGCGGTAAAGTCCGGCCGCATTTCCGTGTCACGCATTGACGAATCTGTCCGGCGCATTCTGCAGGCCAAATCGCGCCTCGGACTCGACAAGGATCGGCTCGCCGATGTCGAGCATCTCAACGAAAAATTTGCCAAGCCGGAATATGCGGCGCAGGCCCAGGCCATCGCGGATCGCGGAGTGACGCTTCTGCGCGACACCTCGAAGCTTTTGCCCTTGGACGCGAGCCATCCGCTTCGAGTCCTGCTCGTCTCGCTCTCCGCCGATGCCGACCCTTATCCCGGCGAAACGATCGAACCCGAAATTCGCTGGCGCGTGGATTCGCTGAAGGCTCTGCGTGCCGATACGCAGTTCTCAACCGCTAGCGCGCTGAAGCTTCCGCCACCCGAAAGCTACGATGTGGCCATCGCCGCTCTGTTCGTGCGCGTCGCGGATCGCAAGGGAAACGTGGGCCTGCCTGATGATCAACGCGCGCTGGTAAATCAAATCGTCGCTGCGGGAAAACCTGTCGTCGTGATGTCCTTCGGCAGCCCCTATCTTATCGAAAAGTTTCCGGAGGCGAAGACCTGGCTCGCGGAATTCTCCACGAATGATGTCTCGCAGCGCGCTGCCGTTCGCGCGCTTTTTGGCCAAGTAGCAACAGAAGGGCGAATTCCAGTTACCGTTCCCGGAACCTTGAAACGCGGGGACGGCATTCGCGTCGCGGCGAATCCGATGACGCTTCAGCCCGCGCCGCCGGACATGGCCGCAAAGCTGAAGCCGGCGTTCGACCTAATGGACCGCGCGATAGCGGATGGAGCAATTCCAGGTGGCGTTCTGGCCGTTGGATTTCGCGATCAGCTGATCGTGCGTCCGTTCGGCAATCTCACGCGCGACGCAAAATCTCCCGCGGTAACCGCGAACACGCTGTATGACATGGCCTCTCTCACCAAGGTCATCGTCACCACCACTTCGGTAATGATGCTGATGCAGCAGAAGCGCCTCGATCTCGACACGGCTGTCTCTCGCTATTTGCCTGAATGGACGGCCGCCGCGAAGTCCGACCCGGATCCCGCTTGGCGCGCTCGCGTCACCATTCGCAATCTTCTCCTGCACGATTCCGGGCTTCCGGCGCACCGCGATTTTTACAAGGACGCGAAAGGCCACGACGCCGTTCTCGCACGCGTTCTGGCGGAGCCCCTCGTGCACCAGCCCGGAACGCAAGTGGAGTACTCCGATTTGGGATTTATCATGCTCGGCGAAATCGTTCAGCGGCTTACCGGAGTCACACTCGACGAATACGCGAAGCAGCACATTTTCGCGCCGCTGGGCATGAACGCTTCCCTGTTCAATCCGCCGCGCAAGTTCTGGCCCACAATTGCGCCCACTGAAAACGATCTGGATTTTCGCAAGCGCCTGATGCAAGGCGAAGTCCACGACGAAAACGCCTGGGCCATGGGCGGCGTTTCCGGCCACGCGGGCCTTTTCTCAACGGCCGGCGACGCTGCCATATTTGCGCAGATGATTCTGAACGGCGGCATCTACGCTCACCATCGCCTGCTGGCGCGCGCGACGCTTCAGGAGTTCACCGCTCGCCAGGCAATCGGAGACGCCGCCCGCACGCTTGGCTGGGACGTTGTTACGCAGCCTTCCTCCTCCGGCCATTACTTTTCGCCGAGCAGTTTCGGCCACACCGGCTTCACCGGCACATCGCTTTGGATCGACCCCGACCGCGGTCTTTTTGTCGTTCTGCTCACCAATCGCGTGAATCCCACCCGGGCGAACGAACAAATCCGCCAACTGCGTCCCGCCGTGCACGATGCCATCTTGCAAGCCCTGGGACTGGCAAATCAGCCTGCCTCGGTTCGATAACTCCAATAACTCCAACGTCACAATCCTTTTTAGATTTCATCGCAGTCCGCGAACGCGGCGCTGACCCCGGTATAATCATTTTAGCATTCTTAGGAACGCACTCTTGAACCTCTTGCAGAAGAACGGAAGGGCGGGGCTTCAGCCCCGCCGAATGCGCCATGGTTTACAAAGGGCTTTAGCCCCTGAAGCCGTGTTTCCGTACCGTCTGAAACCGTCAAAGACCGAGCAACGAAATCCGCGCTCGCGCGGACTCGACACGAAGTCCACGCTCGAAATTCTGCGCGTTCTGAATCGCGAAGACGCGCGCGTGGCCATTGCAGTCCGCCGCGAGTTGCCGAAAATTGCGCGTGCCGTGGATGCGATCGTAAAAAGTCTTCGCAAGGGAGGGCGGCTCTTCTACGTCGGTGCCGGCACGAGCGGGCGTCTCGCAATCCTCGACGCCGCTGAATGTCCGCCGACGTTTGGCACGCCGCCGAAAATGGTGCAGGCGATCATCGCCGGCGGCTCGCGGGCAGTCCGGGGCGCGGTGGAAGGCGCCGAGGATTCAGCAAAAAATGGTGCACGCGACATGGTGAACGCAGGGTTGCGACGTGGAGATGTGGTGGTTGGCTTGGCCGCCAGCGGAACCACACCGTACGTTCTGGGCGCGATGCGGTTCGCAAACAAACGCGGTGCGGCCACCGTCGGCCTCACATCCAATTCAAGGTCACCACTCGCGCGCGCAGCGGATATCGCAATCTCGCCAGACACCGGCCCCGAAGCCATCGCCGGCTCCACGCGATTGAAAGCCGGCACGGCGCAAAAAATGGTCCTCAACCTGCTTTCTACAGCTTCGATGGTGCGGCTTGGCAGAGTTTATGAAAACTGGATGATCTACGTGGCGCTGACAAATCAGAAGTTGCGGCAAAGGGGAGCGCGGATTCTCGAAGAGGCTTCCGGCGCAAGCGTGTCAAACGCGCAACGAGCATTGCGTCAAGCGCAACACGATTTGCCCGTTGCTCTCGTGATGCTAAAGACAGGCGCAAACGTGCGTGACGCGCGGCGGCGTCTGCGGCAGTCCGACGGCAACGTGCGGCAAGCGCTCGAATCGCAAAGAAACAAACAGCCTCGCGCAACACGCAAGGGGAAATAACATGGACCGATTCAAAATCCAGGGCGGACGCAGGCTCGAAGGCACGGTCCGAATCAGCGGTGCGAAAAATGCTGCGTTGCCGGCGATGGCCGCCGCGCTGCTGACGAACGAGCCCGTAACCCTGCAAAATATTCCGCACGTCCGCGACATCATCACCATGGCCAAGCTGCTCGCGCATATGCGTTGCCGCGTCGAAAGCCCGGACCTGCCCCCTAGCGAATTCACCATTCAAGCAGAAACCGTCTCACTGCAGGAAGCTCCCTATGAACTAGTAAAGACGATGCGCGCCTCAGTCCTGACTCTCGGTCCGCTGCTCGCGCGGTTCGGCTACGCGCGCGTTTCGCTGCCCGGCGGTTGCGCCATCGGAGCGCGTCCCATCGACATCCACATTCAAGCGCTCGAAAAACTAGGCGCGCAAATTTCCGTGGAACATGGCTATGTGGAAGCCCGCTGCAAGCGCCTGCGCGGAGCTACTTTCCGCTTCCCGAAAATCACCGTCACCGGGACAGAAAATATTCTGACGGCTGCGGTTTTGGCCGAGGGCGAAACCATCCTCGAAAATTCCGCGCTTGAGCCGGAAGTCACCGACCTCGCCGAACTCCTGATAAAAATGGGGGCCAAGATCGAAGGTCTGGGCACCTCCACGCTGCGCGTTCACGGCGTCTCGAGCTTGCATGGCGCCACACACGCCATCATCCCCGACCGCATCGAAACCGGCACATTTCTCGTCGCCGGAGCGATCACCGGAGGGGACCTCCTCCTCACGGACTGCGAGCCGCACCACTTGGTCGCCGTTTTGAACAAGCTCAAAGAATGCGGCGTGGAAATCAAGTGCGAAGGAAACGGAAAGTTGCGCGTGCGTGCCGCAAAAAAACTTGTCGCAGCTGACGTCACCACTGAGGAATACCCCGGATTCGCTACCGACATGCAAGCTCAGTTCATGGCGCTGGCCACGCAAGCGACTGGCGTATCGCACGTTCGCGAGACAATCTTCGAGAACCGCTACATGCACGCTAGTGAGATGATGCGCATGGGGGCGAACATCGCCGTCGACGGCAATCTCGCTGTCATCACCGGTCCCACACCGCTCAGCGGAGCGCCAGTAACGGCGTCCGATCTGCGCGCGAGTGCTTCGCTCGTCCTAGCAGGACTGGTGGCCGACAATACAACGTGGATCGACCGCGTCTATCACATCGATCGCGGCTACGAGCGCATCGAAGACAAACTGCGCGCGATCGGCGCCCGAATCGAACGCGTCTCCAGCCAGGACAAATAAAAAAGGGAAGCGATTTCTCGCCTCCCCCCGTCGATCGGTTCCACTTAGCTTCTCGCCGTCTCAGCCCTACGAGTGGCCTTCCGCAGTTGCCGTCTCCGCCTTTGGCTTCTGATCTCGCAACACCGCCTTGCGGCTTAGGCGGATCTTGTTGCCTTCGATCGCGAGAACCTTCACAAGGATCTGATCGCCTTCCTTCAGTTCATCGCGAACCGCGCGAATCCGCGCTTCCGCAATTTCGCTGATGTGCAGCAAGCCATCCGTTCCCGGGAAAATTTCGACGAACGCGCCGAACTCCGCGATGCGCACGACCGTTCCGAGATAAGTCTTGCCCATCTCGGCGGTCGCCGTCACGTCGCGAATCATTTTCAGCGCTTCTTCCGCGGATTTTCCACCCGAGGCGAAAACGTGAACCTTGCCATCGTCCATCACGTCGATCTTCACGCCGGTTGCTTCGATGATGCCTCGGATTTTCTTTCCGCCTGGTCCGATCAGGTCGCGGATCTTGTCCGTGGGAATACTGAGCATGAAGAGATGCGGAGCGTAGGTGGAAATTTCAGCGCGGCCGGTGGAAATCGTGCCGTCCATGTTGTCAAGGATCTGCAGGCGCGCCTTCCGTGCCTGCGCCAACGCCTCGCGCATCATGGCGATGCTGACGCCGCTCACCTTGATGTCCATCTGCAACGCGGTGATTCCCTGCCGGGTCCCGGCAACCTTGAAGTCCATGTCGCCGTAGTGATCTTCTGCGCCCGCGATGTCGGTCAAGATGGCGTATTTATCGCCTTCCACCACCAGTCCCATCGCAATTCCCGCGCAAGCGGCCTTTAGCGGAACGCCCGCATCCATCAATGCCAGAGAAGCGCCGCAGACAGTAGCCATCGACGACGAGCCGTTCGATTCCAAAATATCGGAAACGACGCGCACGGCGTAGGGGAAATCTGCCTCCGGTGGAAGGAGATTGGCGATTGCTCGCTCGGCCAAAGCTCCGTGACCGATTTCACGGCGTCCCGGCCCGCGAAGGAACTTCACCTCGCCTACCGAGAACGGCGGAAAATTGTAATGCAGCATAAAGCGCTTGAACGTTTCCTCTTCGAATAGCAGGTCCAGGCGCTGCCGGTCTTCTTTGGTGCCAAGCGTGGCCGTGGCCAAAGCTTGCGTTTCTCCGCGAGTGAACAGCGCTGATCCGTGCGCGCGCGGCAAAACGCCGACCTCGCACGTAATCTGGCGAATCTGGTCGAACGCGCGAGCATCGGGACGCCGATGGCGCCCAATCATGTCATCGCGGAATATTTTTTCGCGCAAACGTTCGAAAGCGCGGTACGCCAGCTTGCGCTTTTCCGCGTCGTCTTCCGGAATCGCCTTGATGATTTCCGCTTTGATGCCGTCCACCAGGCTGTAGCTTTCCGACTTCGGATGCTTCTGCGTATCCACCGCATCGCGCAGTTTCTCGCCGTACTGCTGCTGCATCTGCTTGTACATCGCTTCGTCAAACGCAGGCGGCACAACGGCGACCTTCTGGGGCTTTACGCGGCTGTGCAATTCGCGGATCGCAGCGACAATCTTGCGAATTTCCGCGTGTGCGAATTCCAGCGCATCCGCCACAACCTCTTCGGAAACTTCCAGCGCGCCCGATTCCACCATCACGATCGCCTCGTCCGAACCCGCCACAATCAGATTCATCTGGCTGGTCTTTTGCTCGGCAACAGTCGGATTCACCACCAGCTTGCCTTCGATCAATCCGATACGAACCGCCGCAATCGGCTTCTCAAACGGAATCTTCGAAATGAACAGCGCCGCCGAAGCCGCCGTCACCGCAATCACGTCCGGATCATTTTCGCTGTCCGCCGAAAGCACCATCGCCACGATCTGGGTTTCGTTGGACCATCCTTCGGGGAACAGCGGCCGCAGCGGCCGGTCGGTAAGCCGCGAAGTCAGAATCTCGCGCTCCGACGGGCGCCCTTCGCGCTTAAAAAATCCTCCGGGAATTTTCCCCGCCGAATAGGTGTACTCGCGATAATCAACGGTCAGGGGCAGAAAATCTTTCTCAGTCGCCTTATTGTCCATGCAGGCCGTGGCCAGCACCACCGAGTCTCCATAACGCGCCACTACGGCGCCATGCGCCTGGCGGGCAATCTTGCCCGTCTCAAACGTCAATGTGCGTCCGCCTACTTCCAAACTTACTTTTTCAAACATCAAACACGTCCTTTTTTCTCCGATTCATCGGAGGCTGATTTCAGATACGAGAGACATCTCTCGGGAACTACATCGAGGAAGGATATTGCGAAGAAAAACGAGCGGAATTCTATCGATCCAACATTCTCTCGCGTTTGGCGCCTGCCGGCCAACAGGCCGCTCAGGAAACCGCGCTACTTACGCAAGCTCAGTCGTTCCACAATCTCGCGATACCGATTTGGGTCGCGCCGGTTCAGATAGTCCAGCAGCCGCCTGCGTTTGTTGACCATCATGATCAACCCGCGCCGTGAGGCGTGATCTTTCGCGTGGGACTTAAGGTGAGTGGTCAGGTAGCTAATGCGTTCGCTCAACAATGCGATTTGCACTTCCGGTGATCCTGTATCTTTCGAGTGTGTCCGGAACTGCTCGATCAACTCCGCTTTAGCTTCCATCAACTTGCCCCTCCCCCTGAAACGCCGTGCCCTGCTCTACGCTCTTATCTCTTCTTCGATCGTTAAAAATGCTAGCACATAGCCTCTCCAGCGCAAAGCTAATTTCCGTTCACCTCAGGGATCGCAGCGGCGGCCGAAGGTGCCCTCCGGGCTCGACGTCGGCGGTTCAAGGCTTCTGCGAATTGATCAGAGCCAAAAACTCATCGCGTGTCTGTTTGTTTTCCCGAAACGCGCCCAGCATCGCGCTCGTAGTCGCCATCGAGTTTTGCTTTTCCACTCCGCGCATCACCATGCACAGATGCCGCGCCTCGATGATCACTCCCACTCCTTCCGGGCTCAGATGTTCTTGAATCGACTGCGCAATTTGGCTGGTCAACCGCTCCTGTATTTGCAAGCGCCGCGCGAACATATTCACCAGCCGCGCGATCTTGCTCAATCCCACCACTTTCTTCGACGGGATGTAGGCCACGTGGCATCGTCCGAAAAACGGAAGCAGATGGTGTTCGCACAGGCTGTAAACTTCGATGTCTTTCACCACCACCATTTCGTCGTAGCACACGCTGAACATCGCCCCATTCAGCAGCTTCTCCGGATCCTGGCGGTATCCGCTGGTCAGAAAGCGCAGCGCTTTCTCGAAGCGCTCCGGCGTCCGCCGCAGACCTTCGCGATTGGGATCTTCTCCCAACAGCAGAAGCATCTTACGCACCAGATCCGCTATGCTCTCCGTACCTGCTGCCGGAGGAATTATAATTTCAGTTGTTTCACTCATGTTTTCCCGGCTCCTTTTCATGTTAGGCCTTCAACTCCGTGCCTTAACTCCGTGCCTTAACTCCTACGCAGCAACTCCGCAATCTTTGTGGGTCGTGGCTTTAGCCACGACATAAAAGCCGCAGGCCCAGGGCTTTAGCCGCTGAAGTTCCGCTTTGCTATCGCCACATCGCCTTCATCCCCGAACCTCGTTCACTTCGTCTTCAATCTCAAAGCTGTTCTTGCTGGTTTCCTCAATGCGAACCCGCTCCAGCCGCGCCGAGGGAAAACTTTTCAACCTGCGAAAAATTTCGCGGGAAACATTTTCCGTCGTGGCCACTTGCGCCCGAAACTCGGGAATTTCCTCATTCAAGAACTTCTGATCGAATGGCTCGATCACTTCCCGCTGCACGAATGGGTCCAGTTCTGCAAGATTCGCGATCATTCCCGTCGCCGAATCCACCGGACCGGTCATCGTTACTTCCAGCACGTAGTTGTGTCCGTGTCCGTAAGGATTGCTGCATTTCCCGTAAACGCGCTTGTTTTCTTCCTCACTCAGCTTCGCCGTGTGCAACCGGTGCGAAGCGGCAAAACGATACCGCCGAGTCAGCGAAATCTTCACGTGCGCGCCGTGTTTCCATTGGATGCATCCGCGGTGCAATCCGCAAAAAGATCAGGAGACTCATACAGCCGGACGCGGTCCAGTTTGCCCGTCTTGATTTTCGGCTCCAGGAGCTTCCAAATCACCGCCGCAATGTTTTCACATGTAGGAATCTGGCCGGCCAACTCCGGCACTTCGTAATTCAGGTGGCGATGGTCCATCCGCTCCATCACCTCGCGCTGCAAAATCTCTTTCAGCTCCTTCAAATCCAGCACCATTCCCGTCGCCGGATCCGGCTCGCCCGCTATGGTCACTTCCAAAACGTAGTTGTGCCCATGCCCGTGAGGATTATTGCATTTGCCGAAAACGCGGCGGTTTTCTTCCGCTGAAAAATTCGGGTTGTGATAGAAATGCGCCGCTGAGAATTCGACTTTGCGTGTGATTCGTATCATGCTGTCTTCGCGGGGTACACCCGCCCTTTCCAGTGTACCGCTCCATGAGTGTTCTTCCACCTGGAGACAAGGCAAGCCACAGAAAAGAGCAAACTTCCGATCAACCCATATTGGATGAAACGAAGCGGAAAATGATTCTGGCGTAACACGAACGCGTAGTGCACGTGCCAACCAATTAGAAATACCAACATGGAGGACCAATAGATGGTTTTCGGCGACGCTCCAAGGGAGGAAAATCCGAACATACACAAAACTCCGATACTCACTATCGCGAACATCTCAGTTGCGTCGAAATTGTCGCCAAACAGCGGGTACAGGTTCTTCGTCCATCCCTCCCACATCGTTCCGAAGTTACGATACATTCGGCTCCGGACAACACCGACCGGAGCAACAAAATAAATCGCTTCTGCTCGTGTTCTTCACAATCTCCGCCAGCGCAACATCTTCTAGAATCTTGGGAGCCACGGCAGCGTGGCCCCCGAACGATTCATAGACATTCCGACGAATCATCAGGAACTGACCGTTCGCCGCAGCGTCCGGCAAATTTGGATTGTTGACGCGCGCGTAAGGATACTTCTTCGCTAGACGGCAGTAGATGAAAGGAATCAGCGCTCGCTCCCAGAAGGTTTCCAGCTCCTGCTCAGGCGAATAGGACACGAGTACCGCTTGGTGCTCATCCGCGTCGACAAGCGCGCGGCGGGTAGAGCCAGGCAAATGATCGGTGTCGGCATCCGTGAAGAGCAGCCAATCCCCCGTCGCAGCCGCAGCTCCGATCGACACCGCGTAGTTCTTCCCTGTCCAATCTGGCGGCAACACATCGCCCGTATTCAATATTCTCAGTTTCGGTATGCGCGAAGCGAGTTCGGCGAGAATCGCGCCAGTTCCGTCGGTGGATTGATCGTCCACTACGATAATCTCGCCAACCTCCGCTTGCGTCGCGACGGATTCCACCGCGCGCGCGATGGATGCTTCCTCGTTTCGAGCCGGAATGATGGCGGAAACCATAAGATTGTGGGAATCAGGCAAAGCCCTTGGAGGGCGCCGTCGCAGCAGCCCAGCTCAAAATGCTCGCTTTCGATTCGCCGATACTCGTATTATAGGTCGCTTGGACAAAGGACTGAAACGGAAACTAAACACAGGCATCGTTCTCGCCTTCATTGCGGGACTGCTCTTCCTGTTTGCGCGTCCCGACTATCGCCAAGGTGAGCCTAGCTTGCGTGGACGCCCCGCCAAAGACTTCGCCTATACGCTGGACGGCAAGCCCGCACATCTCTCTGACCTTCGCGGCAAAGTAGTCTTGTTGAATTTTTGGGCCACGTGGTGCCCCCCCTGCGTTGATGAAACCCAATCCCTGAATCAGTTGCAGCATCGCATCGCGCCACTTGGCGGAACCGTTCTCGGCGTCAGCGTGGATGAAGACCCCCAGGCCTATAACGACTTCCTGAAAACCTATGGAATCAGCTTCCCCACCTACCGCGACGCCTCCAAGCAAATTCCGCTGTCCTACGGCACCACCATGTACCCGGACACCTACGTCATCACCCGCAGTGGCCGCCTCGACCGCAAAATCGTCGGCGCACAGGATTGGACCGGCCCCGACATGACCGCCTACATTAATTCCCTTCTGAACGAAAAGTAGATAAGCTGCGACGTAAATCGAGCCATGGAATCTAACTTAGTTACATGCGCGATGACATGAACCAGCCCACAAGAACCGTCGAAAAGGATCTTGTCTGCGGAATGACCGTTGACCCGGACCGGGCCGCAGCGCAATCCGTTCACGACGGCAAGACCTTTCATTTCTGCTGCCAGAGCTGCGCCACAAAATTCGCCGCGGAACCGGAAAAATACATAGGCGCATCAGCAGCTTCCGCCCATGGAAATGATTTCGTCGTTCCGCTGGCTGGAATTGATTCCTCAAAAGCGGTTTCGATCACTGAGCCCAGATCAAAACAAAAAATTGCGCCAGAGTTCATCTGCCCCATGGATCCGGAAGTGCGCCAGGATCATCCAGGCGCGTGCCCGAAATGCGGCATGGCGCTCGAGCCTGCCGTACCCGTTCAACCAGCATCTCGCATCGAGTACACCTGTCCGATGCATCCGGAAATCGTTCGACCGGGTCCCGGCCCCTGCCCGATCTGCGGCATGGCGCTCGAACCCCGCTACGCAGTCGTGGACCAGGAGGAAAACCCCGAACTTGTTTCGATGACGCGCCGCTTCTGGACCAGCGTTGCGCTCACCGTCCCGATTCTCGCGCTGGCGATGTCAGACCTTATCCCCGGCCAGCCCTTGCAGAAGATTTTGTCGCCCCGCGCGATTGGATGGCTCGAACTGCTCTTGACCACGCCAGTCGTCCTCTGGGCCGGCTGGCCTTTTTTCGAGCGCGGCTGGGCGTCTATCGTGAACCGCAGCCTCAATATGTTCACGCTGATCGCGCTAGGTACCGGCACCGCTTACTCCTACAGCATGATCGCTGTCCTATTCCCGGGGATTTTTCCAGAATCCTTCCGTGTGATGGGAGGAACCGTCCCGATTTACTTCGAAGCTGCATCTGCTATTACAACGTTGGTGCTGCTCGGCCAGGTTCTCGAATTGCGCGCGCGTAGCCAGACCTCCGCTGCGATACGCTCTCTCCTAAAACTTTCTCCCAAGACGGCCCGTCTCGTTCGTGCGGACGGAACCGAAATCGATGTCCCGGTCGAGCATATCAACGCCGGCGACTCCCTGCGCGTGCGCCCCGGCGAGAAAGTTCCGGTGGACGGCGTCATCCTCGACGGAGAAAGTTCCGTGGACGAATCGCTTATGACCGGCGAACCAATTCCGGTCGAGAAATCAAGCGGCGCCAAAGTGATTGGCGGAACTGTGAATGGCACCGGAACTTTCGTAATGCGCGCCGAACGTGTTGGAAGCGAAACGCTTCTCTCGCAAATCGTGCGCATGGTCAGCGAAGCGCAACGCAGCCGCGCTCCCGTACAAAAACTCGCTGATCGCGTGTCGGGATATTTTGTTCCGGCGGTCATTCTTGCCGCGATCCTCACCTTTATTATTTGGGCGATCTACGGCCCCCAGCCCAGGATGGCTCATGCGATTCTCAATGCCGTCGCTGTGCTTATCATCGCATGCCCCTGCGCCCTCGGGCTCGCCACGCCGATGGCCATCATGGTTGGAACGGGCCGCGGAGCGCTCGCCGGCGTCCTGGTGAAAAATGCCGAGGCCCTCGAAATTCTTGAAAAGGTGGACACGCTGGTTGTGGACAAGACCGGCACGCTTACGGAAGGCAAGCCGCGCGTGACATCCGTGATTCCGGCCGCGGGCTCGGACGAAAAACAGGTTCTGCGATTTGCCGCCACGCTCGAACGCGGCAGCGAACATCCACTCGCGGGAGCGATTCTGGCAGGAGCCAAGGAGCGCGGCGTCGAGCTTGGGAATCTCACAAACTTTCAGTCTCGAACCGGAAAAGGCGTCACCGGACAAGTTGATGGTCGCAGCGCCGCGTTGGGAAATCGCGCGCTCTTCGCTGAAACAAAAATCTCCGCCGGCGCTTTGGAAGAAAAAGCTAAGTCGTTGGAAGCCGACGGCCAGACTGTAATGTTCATCGCCGTGGACGACGCCCCAATCGGAATCATCGGCGTAGCTGATCCCGTGAAATCGACGACGCCCGAGGCTCTCGCGAGACTCCACCACGATGGCATTCGTATCATCATGCTAACAGGTGACAGCCGCGCAACCGCCGATTCCGTCGCGCGCAAACTCGGGATCGATCAGGTTCACGCTGAAATTCTGCCGGGCCAAAAAAGCGCAATCGTGAAGCAGCTTCAAGCCGAAGGACACATCGTCGCCATGGCCGGAGACGGAGTAAACGACGCGCCGGCGCTTACGCAAGCCAACGTCGGAATCGCCATGGGCACTGGCACGGACGTCGCCATGGAAAGCGCCGGAATCACCCTGCTGCGCGGCGATCTCCGCGGGATTGCTCGCGCTCGAACGCTAAGCCGCGCAACCATGCGCAATATCCGCGAAAACCTTTTCTTTGCGTTCGCGTACAACTCGGTTGGGGTGCCTATCGCGGCCGGCGTGTTGTATCCGTTTTTCGGTTTGCTGCTGAGCCCCATTTTTGCGAGCGCCGCCATGACCTTCAGCTCCGTTTCGGTCATCACGAACGCTCTGCGCCTGCGCAAGGTCCAGCTATGACTCCAGCGCCCGCAAAGCACCAGCCTTACTTCAAGGACTCGATCGAACGCGTGGCCGCTGCCAATCGTTCGCTCTCTTCACAGTCGCTCCTGCTATAATTTACGCATGACATTGATGACCGCCACATACGAGTTGCAGGAACGGCTCAAGCCGGAACATTTCCGCGCCTTGGGCGAGTTCTCCAACACCTACGGCCTCCAGAAATTCCGCTACGACGAAAAACTAAATCTTCTCCACTTCGATTATGACGCCTCGCGCCTCACCGACAACGTGGTCGAAAGCGTTCTGCGGCAAGCAAGGATTCCCGTCCTGCGGCGACTAGAGCCAACTCGCCAGTAAGAAAACCTTCTCAGTTTTGGTTTATTGGAAAGAAGATTCGGGAAGAAAGAAGGGGCCCTCGCTTGGGATCGAGAGCCCCAAAGGTCGCGTTCCTTAGATTCGGCCTAGGCGAGACCGAATCATGGGGTCATCCATCCTAGCTTCCCTCTCAGAGGCAGGTGGGAACGACCCGTTCCTTCCGGTAAGTGGGCCCCTTCCTCCCCACGTACCAGTCGGTGCGGATCGTGTAGGAACGCGACCCACGCATGGCCATATGCAACTGGGAGGCCCAAACTCGCGCATCGGCCGTGACGTCCCGAGGTGTCCATTTTCAATGACTTAACCCATCCGCCGGAAAAGAGCGACCGGCACCGCCACCGATCCAGAACCAGTTCGGAACCGCTGTCCCGAATCGGTGTGGGGTGCTGTTTCGGTTACTCAAATCCGCTTTACTTTGCGATGGGTCTTAGCTACTCGTTGTCCGCCGCGCACGCATGCTGCATAATGGAACAAGGGCGTTTGGGGTTTGCATGAACAGATATTTTATTTTTATTCTGGCAGTAGCTGCTGGGCTTGCGGGAATCGCGATTGGGATTGCCGCGGGACGGTCAAATCTTGCGACGGCGCGCCGCCGAACTCCCGATCCACGCGCACACCTGGAACCGGCACGCGTCATTACCACCGTCAAAAATGCTCCAAACGCGCAATCGGATCGCATGAGTGTTATTCGATTCGCGAGCAATCCGCAGCCTGCTCCCGCTTTTCTTGTACGCGACATCAACGGCGGCGTCGTTTCGACAGCGGATTGGCATGGCAAAGTTGTACTGCTGAATTTCTGGGCCACCTGGTGCCCTCCCTGTCGTGAGGAAATTCCTGAGCTCATCGATTTGGAGACTCGTTATAAGGATCGTTTGCAGGTGATCGGAATTTCCATGGATGATCCCGACGAAGTCGCCGAGGTAAAGAGATTTTCCGAAAAGGAAGGCGTTAATTACCCGATCGTGATGGCCAGCCGGGAGATTCTGGCGGAATATGGCGGAGTCCCCGCGCTTCCAACTTCCTTCGTGGTGAACACCGACGGAAAAATCGTTCAGAAACATGTGGGGTTGTATCCCACCTTTGTGTACGAGACCGAGTTGCGTTCGTTGCTCGGACTGCCGGTGGAAGCGACGGTCCAGACATTTGAAGATACGGGACAAATTTTTCTAAAGAACGCAGCGCTCGCAACCGAGCTTCCGGACGTTGATTTTACAGGGTTGTCACCGGAACTAAGAAAGGCCGCGCTGAAAAGGTTAAATTCAGAGAGCTGCAGTTGTGGATGCAGGCTTACGCTCGCGCAATGCCGTATAAACGACACATCGTGCCCTGTCAGCAAGAAACTGGCCGCAAAGGTTGTGAGTGAAATCACCGCGGGTTCTTCGGCCTCTCCGGACGCGCCTCCCGCTCCATCCCCGGCCTCCCGCGCCCGTTCCGAATCAGCAGTAATTCTCCCAAGCCCCTCTTCGTCCCAGTACGCGCGGCTATCCGGCTAGCTTCTGCGTGAGGCTATTCGCTGCCGCGGCGCGCATCAGGGGCTTTCGCTGGGGCTCAGCGGGAAGGAGCGGGATACATTTCAGTTCGGGATTCCGGTGAAGCCGTGCGAACAGACGAGCGCGAAGATGGACCATGGCGCTCGAATGAATCTGCGAGACGCGCGATTCGCCAATCCCCATCGCCACACCGACTTCTTTCATCGTCAGCTCTGCGAAGTGGTAAAGCGCGAGGACCTCGCGTTCACGAACCGGCAATTGATCCACGGCGCCTGTCAGCAGACCCTGCATCTCCAAGCGCAAAGTTTGATGATAGGGATCCTCTTCGTCCTTGCCCGCACGGCCATGAAGCGCTACCTCGCTGTTTCCCACCAAGTCCGAATCGAGCTGCAAACTCCCGACATCGAGGCCACGCAAATCAAAAAGAAGGCGCTGAAGCTGACTGAGATTGATCTCCAACGCTGCCGCAATCTCGGTCTCGCTGGGATCGCGGCCAAGCCGTCCCTTGCAATCGAGGACGGCTTGTTCCATGCGGCGAGCCTGGCTTCGAAGCGTCCGCGGGCTCCAGTCCACTTGACGGAGGCTATCGAGAATGGCGCCGCGAATTCGGAATTCGGCGTAGTACTTAAGCTGAACGTTCTTCGCTGGATTGTATTTCTTAATGGCGTCCAATAATCCCAACACGCCGGCGTGAACAAGATCCTCCAGCAGGACTTGCGGCGGCAGGCGGTTATGAATGCGGCGCGCGATAAAATGCACCTGAGGCAAATGCCGAAGCAAGAGTTGCTCACGCTGCGGTTCATCCAGTGGTGAATCTGGATGGACCCCTGGTTCAACCCGCACGTCAATGCAGCCCACGGTCACGTCGCCGGCAGCCGCTGTTGCGAGCGTGGTGGTTTCTCGTGGGTTCATGAAGCCGCCCCGACTAATAAACTTTCGGTATAGCGTTTGCTTGGAGTGAGCGCCGGAATCGCAACTTATACCCGACGCCCCGGACTGTGTGGATCAGTTTGCAATCTTCCTTGGTGTCGATTTTCTTGCGCAAATAATTGATGTAAACATCGACGACGTTGGTTACCGTGCCGGCGGAAAGGTTCCAGACGTGCTCGATGATCTCCGCTCGCGATGCGCGTTGTCCGTCTCGCTGCATCAAATATTCCAGTAAAGAGAATTCCCGAGGCGTCAGCACAATTCCCCTGCCGCCGCGGTTTGCAGTGCGTTTCACGCGATTCAATTCCAAATCTTCCACGCGTAAAACGACTTCCGGAAGGCGGCTACCGCGACGCATAATTGCGCGCACTCGGGCAGCCAATTCGGGAAAGGCAAAAGGTTTCTGCAGCAGATCGTCCGCTCCGGTATCGAGAACTTGGACGCAGTCCGCCACCGGTACACAACTTGTTAGAACCAGGGTGGGCAAGTACCGATATTTCTCGCGTACGAACTCCAAGATTGCGATGCCCTCGCGTGGGGGGAAGATCGAGATCGATAATCGCCGTGTGATACTCGCGACCCTGCAGCATGGGAATCGCTTGATGCGCGCTACCGGCAACATCGACGGCGTAGTGTTCGGCCTCGAAACCTCGCTGCAGCACGCCAACAAGCGCGGATTCGTTTTCAGCGATGAGAATGTTCATGAGTACTCCTACGGAAGGGGAAATCACGAAAAATACGGAGAGGAGATTGAATGTATTGAAACGCGGAAAGAGTGTCAAAGAAAATCGCAATCAAAAGCTAAGAATTTCCGGAAGACGATGCGAATCTGTGCCGATGTGAAACTGAAAGCCAGGATGTTTCCCGGAATGGCGGCGGCGATTTTCGAACCGCGTGGCTGAAAAAAGTTTGCGTTGAACTACGGATGCGTCATCTTTTCAGGGCGAACGAGATCGTCGAACTCCTGCGCAGTCAGATAGCCGAGTTTTAGCGCGGCCTCGCGAAGGCTGAGATGCTCATGATGTGCTTTGTGTGCGATTTCGGCGGCTTTGTCGTAGCCCACCTTGGGGCTCAGAGCGGTGACGAGCATCAGCGAATTCTGAACATTCTGCGCGATGCGTTGCTGATCCAATTCCATCCCAACGATGCAGTGACGCGTGAAGGAACGGCAAGCGTCGGAGAGCAGACGCACGGAGTTCAGGAAATTGTGAATGATCACAGGCTTAAAAACGTTGAGCTGAAAATTTCCCTGCGAGCCGGCAAAGCCAATAGCGGCGTCGTTCCCGAAAACTTGCACGGCTACCATGGTGACGGCTTCCGACTGTGTGGGATTGACTTTCCCCGGCATGATGGAAGACCCGGGCTCATTTTCCGGCAGCACCAGCTCTCCGAAACCGGCGCGCGGACCGCTGAAGCCAGCCAGCGAATGTCGTTTGCGATTTTCATCAACGAATCCGCCAGAGTTTTCAGAGCACCGCTGGCAAAAACAAGTTCGTCATGCGCGGATAGAGCGGCAAACTTGTTGGGATGAGACCGGAAAGGCAAGCCCGTCAGTTCCGCGATTTTCTTCGCGGCGCGTTCCGCGAATTCAGGATGAGCATTCAGACCGGTGCCTACGGCAGTGCCGCCGATCGCGAGATCGTACAGGCCGGGAAGGACTTCCTGGAGCCTGTCAACGTCGCGATCCAGCAAGCTAACCCAACCTGACATTTCCTGCCCAACGGTGAGAGGCGTGGCATCCATCAGATGCGTGCGTCCAATTTTCACCACACTCGCAAAGGAGCGCGCCTTTGCCTCGATGGCATCCCGCAGTTCGCTTACTGCCGGGATCAAGACTTCCGCCACGCGGGTAGCTGCGGCAATGTGCATCGCGGTAGGAAACGTATCGTTCGACGATTGCGACATATTCACGTCATCGTTGGGGTGAATGGGCTTTTTGCTTCCCATCACACCACCCGCTATTTCGATGGCGCGATTCGAGATCACTTCATTGGCATTCATGTTCGTTTGCGTGCCGCTGCCGGTCTGCCACACGTGAAGAGGAAAATGCTCGTCGAGTTTGCCCGCAATCACTTCATCCGCGGCTTGCACGATCAGCCGAGCCTTATCTGCGGAAAGCTTTCCGAGGTCCTGATTTACGAGCGCGGCAGCCTTTTTAAGGACTCCAAACGCGCGAATGAGTTCGGGGGGCATGGTTTCGCGCCCAATGTCGAAATGGATTAAAGAGCGAGCGGTCTGCGCGCCATAATACCGGTCCACGGGGACTTCAATTTTCCCCATGCTGTCAGATTCGATCCGCGTCTGCGTCTTGGGCGCAGGCGACGCTTTAGCATCCAAGGTCAGTTCCTCCCCACAGCAACCGCCAAAAGATAGCCGGTATAAGTAAAGGATACTGCGGAAAGTGCCATCCGCGCAGCCCAGTTTCTTAAAGCCAATGACAGATCGGAGCCACTGCGATTGGAGAGTGATGCAGCAGGTTGCACCTGTCTTGAAACTCTGCGAAAGGACGCCCGGGCAGCTGTCCGGCGGCTGCACTACCGTACAGGAGAGATTTGGGAAACGTACGCGATAGGATTGTCGGGGCAACTCTTAAATCAGTCTAAAATTAATGGAAAGCGAAGGAAGCGGCGAACGCGGTCCTTCGCGAATTTTGCTCGGGGGCAATGGGTTCTCCAAATGGCTTCTATCTTCAAACGGCTTTTCTCGTCTGGCGGGGCGCAAGCGGCGACGGCGCAAATGGAAGAGCCGGCGGAGGTGTCCGCGACCGAGAAGCTTCTGGCGGAAGAAGGCCTGGGAGCGAGCCCTGGCGAGCAACCACCTTCTGAAGAAGAACTGAAGGAATTCCTGATCAGGAATTTTCTGGAAGATTCGGCTGCCGAGATAGCACCACCTCAAGCCGCGTCAATACACGCAGCGAACACCGCAGCAGAACGTACAGACAGTTCGCGAGAACCCAACGCTTTCGTTGCGCGGAATTCAGCAGTGCCTGGCGAAGATGCCCCACGCAATGTGGAAGTCGAAGTTACATCAAAATCATTGGCGGAAATTTATGGCATGCCCTCCGGCGCGGTCCTGGCCGAATCGGCGAGCGAAATCCAAGATGATTTCCTGGTCCAGGACGCGTCTCACGTTGCCGCGCCTATTTTGAATGAAGGCGTCGCGAAAGGTCTGCCGCCAACTCTGACGGAGATCCCGGAAGTACTTCCTCCAACGCTGACCGATGCCCTGGCAGAATCTACTCGAGAAGACTCCAGGAATGATTCTGTCGTTATCCCTTCGCTACATTCCGACGAAGGTTCGGCGGATTCCGCGAGAATTGATTCCGGTGAATGGGCGCTGGAAGAAGCGCTCGCAAACCACAAGGAATGGCTCGATTCGCGAGGCGCGGCAGGAAGAAAGGCCAGTCTTCGCGAAGGCAAGCTGGAAGGCATGGAGCTGATCAGCGCCAATCTGCGATACGCTGATTTGCAAGATGCGAATTTGCGGGCCGCCGATTTGCTGCTGGCGGACTTGCGCGATGCTTGCCTGGTGCGCGCGAATTTACAGGACTCGTGCCTGGTGGGGGCGAATCTGGAGGGCGCCAATCTGGAAGGCGCTTCGCTGGAAAGCGCGATGGGCCTTGTGCCGCGGCAATTGGCTGGAACGAATTTGCGTGATGCGTCTTTGCCCGCGCAAATGATGCAATTTGATGCGCTGGCGGAATTTTCGCGAGCCTCACAAGCGTCGGCGCGCATGTTCAAGGTGGTACTCTCGGCGAGCTTTCTTTCCTGGCTGATGATTTGGAAAACGAAGGATGTGCAGCTCGTAACCGATTCGGCGATTATCCCGTTTCTGCATTCCTCGGCCGCCGCTGCTGCGCTTCCGACAGCGGAAATTTATCTGATTGCGCCGGTGCTGCTGCTCTGCGTTTACCTGCTGTTTCAATATCAATTGCAGAGTTTGTGGGATGCGGTGCTCGAATTGCCTGCGGTATTCCCCGACGGCGGCGTCCTCGGCGAAAAACAGCCGCGAATCATTACCGGACTTCTGCGCCTGCATTTCCACTGGATGAACCAGGACCCTCCGTCCACGCGGTTAATCGAGAAAAGCATCTCAGCGGCGCTGGCGTACTGGACTGTACCGTCCGTGCTGATCCTGTTCTGGGCCCGCTATCTGACGCTGCAAGAAATACACGGCACGATACTGCACGAACTCCTGGTTATGGCCGCGGTGGGTATAGCCCTTTACACAACAACCCAAATCGGCCGCCCTGAGCAACGCTGGGTCGTATCGGGAACACCAAAAAAAGGCATCGTTGAAAAGCTCCGATATGCGAGACCTGCAACGCCGGTGATTATTCTCTTTGTCCTTCTATCGTTTCTTTCAATAGGAACTATCGCCGGAGTTCCTCACGGCATCGATCGCGCACCACAATTTTCGGCTACAAGTATTCGCCGCTGGGCTCCCAATATCCTTTGGTCGCTGGGATACGAGCCATACCCGGATCTGACAGAGGCTGCAGTTTCCGCGAAACCGTCCGGTTGGCGCGGTGATGGCACCGAAAGTAACGAGGAACTTGCAGCCGTGAGGGGCGCGCGCCTCAATGAATCGCATTTCCGCTATGCGCAAGCCTACGGAATATTTCTGGTGAATGCTCATCTTTGGCGCTCGGATTTTTACGGGGCGTTTTTGTCCGAAGCGGACCTGCGGGGAGCCGATCTCGGGCAGGCAGATTTACGATTGGCGGTTCTGGACCGCGCGCAGATGAACCATACGAACTTCGATCGCGCGCAGCTTGACGGCGCGAATCTCTCGCGCGCGGATCTGCGCAGCGCGAATCTTTCTTACTCCTCGCTAGCCGGCGCGAATCTAGTTGACGTGCGCCTGGACGGCGCGAGCCTTTACGGCGCGAATCTTTCGTCCGCAAGCCTGGTTCGGGCGAACATGCAGAAGGCCGACCTGCGTGACGCGAAACTGGATGGCGCCGACCTGGAACACGCAGACATGCAGCAAGCCTATCTGTGGTCTGCAAAATTGCCGAACGCACGCATGGTAAACGCGCAGCTCGCGACAGCAATCTTTATCGACGCGGACTTGCACGGCGCGGATCTTCGCGGCGCTCAGTTCAACGGAACCGTGCTGAACGGAGCCAATTTGCAGGATACAAATCTGGACGGCGCTGACTTGCGTGGCGCGCTGCAGTTGGGCGCGGCACAAATCTGCTCGGCGAAATCCCGCCAGGGTGCGCTTCTGGACGACGCGCTGCAGAAGCTGGTGGACGCGCAATGTGGCGGCCGTACTGCACCCAAAGACAACGCTAGTGCCTCGGCGCCGGCTCTTCCTTAGGTTTTTCCGCGGGCTTTTCGAAACGGCGGTCGTTGACTGCAACATTGGCCTGAATCTGATCCCAATTGTAAATCGTCACGCCATCCGAACGTACCACTCGAATCAGAAACGGAACTTTGACTCCGCTGACCTCACGATACTCTTCGTAGTCGGTATCTTGTGGAATCCCGCCGAGCGGGCTCTCGATTTCAGTTGAAATACGCAGCAGCAACCCGGATTGAGCGTCGAAGTAATACTCATCGGGCGAGCCGCCGCGTGAGGCGCTGATGCAATAGGCGTCGTGCCCATCAATCTTGGAGATGTCCTTCACTTCAAGCTTGCTGTAGTTCTTCTTGAGATTCAAACCCGGATTGAAGGCAGCGGAATCCCTTGCACGCACCAAGTCATCGCCGGACAATTCTTCCGCTTCCCCGCCGTGCTGTTGCCAAGCGATCGTTCCGTTGTAACCCTGCGAAAAATCGCCTCGCTGCCCGTGAACAATTGTTAGAACCTTGTTTGGAGCTTTGCGATAAATCTCAATCTTCGAATGCGCGTTGCGCGACGGCGTATCGAGGGCGCCACTATCCAAGCGAGTCTCGATTTTCTGAATCGCTGACTCCCCTCCCAGCGCCTCCGTGTATTTTTCCATTATTTCGTCCGCGGATGGCCGGGAGAAGTTGATCTGCCGGAATATCGCTGAGCACTTCGATATTCTGATACGCCTTGCCGGCGGTTTTTACTCCCGCCGGCGCTGCCTGCGGCAGTGAAGGAGACTGCTGTTTAGCATCAGTTTGCTGGGACGACCCGGTTCGCGCGACCAAGCGCGCGGGAATCCACACCAGAGCAGCCAGAGCCAGTCCAATCGAAATCACGTTTCCGGAAACTTTTCGCGGCGCGCGTTCGGTCTTCATGATCTTGCGGTTCATCCTTTCCGTGTTTTGACGAGAGAATCATACAGGCTGAGGCAACGGGACGCAGAACTTATTTGAGAGCGCAAGCAGATGAAAGAAGGCTAATCGAGCAGACGTCGGCGCACGAACGCGCTCAAGAAACCAATCGAGCGGCGGAATTCCGCCGGGAATCGGTTAGAATGGCGACCTGAATTATTCGATGGAAAATGCTCCTGTGAATTCAATGTCGCGCGCGGCTTCCCCGTCCATCTTTTTATCGAAAGCCTTCACATTCGGTATCATCGTTGTTACCTGGGCGCTCATATATTTGCCGGCGCTTTCTACGCCAGGACTGCTCGACGACGCTGATTCCATCCACGCGGAAGCCGCCCGTGAAATGCTTCTGAATCACAACTGGGTCACGCTGTATGTGAATGGCATTCGCTATCTGGAAAAGGCTCCGCTCATGTATTGGGGGGTCGCCCTCAGTTACAAGCTGTTTGGCGTGGGCGAGTGGCAGACGCGTTTGCCGCTCGCGTTGAGCGTTTTGGCACTCGGGCTTTGCGCGCTGATATTTGGCCGGCGTTTTCTGACCCGGGAGGCGGGATTTTACGCTGCTTTGATTCTGATCACTGCGCCGGGGATTTTCGTCTACACGCGATTTCTAATCCCGGATGCGATCGTGGCGATGTGGCTGACGCTGGGCCTTTATTTTTTCCTGATTGCTTACGAACAGAAAAATCCGTCGCGGTGGGTTTGCTGGGCATTCGCAATCACGGTAGCGCTGAACGTTCTAACCAAGAGCCTGATCGGGCTAGCATTCCCGGGTATGATTATTTTTGTATTTCTATTGCTCACCGGAAATTTTAAGAAGCTTCTTAAAATGCATCCGTGGTCCAGCACGCTGGTATTTTTTGTTGTGGCGGCGCCATGGCACATTCTGGCCGCCATCCGCAGCCCGGCGCAACCAAGCGGGCCGGAGAAAGGTTTTCTGTGGTTCTATTTTGTGAACGAGCAGGTGCTGCGCTATCTGAATAGACGAATTCCGAGGGACTACGACAAAGTTCCCCTGCTGATTTTCTGGGCCTTACTTCTGGCCTGGCTGATTCCATGGTTCGTGTTTTTATTCCCAGCGCTGAAGGAGATTCCAAGGCGGGTACGCGAATGGCGTCAAGGTTTGGATTCGCGTGTTCGAGCAAATTTGCTCTTTGGGGTGTGGGCCGGCGTGATTATGCTGTTTTTCAGCTTTTCCACGCGTCAGGAATATTATTCGCTGCCGGTGCTGCCGGCTTTGGCATTGCTCACCGGCGGCTGGATGCAACGAGAACGAGAATCGGCCGGCCCAAGTCCTGAGCGAAGGGCCGGGAAAACCGCGTCGCTTGTGCTACTGATCATTGGTCTCCTAGGCTTTGCCGCTGCGATGAGCGTCCTCGCGATGACCCACCCGTTCCCTGCAGGCACGGACATCGGTGATGTTTTGGTGCCGCATCCGGGGCAATATGCCCTGTCTCTCGGACACATGGAAGATTTGACTATTGAAGCCTTCGGATTGTTTCGCACGCCGCTTTGGCTGGTTGGATTTGCGCTCCTGATCGGTACCGGACTGAATTGGATTTTTCGCAGGCGTGGCGCGCCGCTGAAAGGCAACCTCGCTCTTACCGGGATGATGATCGTGGTTTTGTTCTGCGTACATCAAGGATTCGTGATCTTCTCGCCGGAAGTTACATCAAAGAATATTGCGCTGAAGATCCAGAGGGAATGCAAACCGGGCGATACCATCGTAATCAACGGGAAGTATGAATTCGGTTCCACTTTGAACTATTACACCGGAATCGAGCTGCACGTCCTCAACGGCCGCGACGGAAATTTATGGTACGGCTCGTATTTCCCGGGCGCCCCGAGTATTTTTGAGGACAATCAATCGTTCACCAACCTGTGGCACGGCGAGGGGCGAGTTTTTCTTTTCACCGAAGACTATCTGAAGGACAAAGCGTTGCAGGACATCGACCCTAAAACCGTTTATGTATTTGCGCGCCAGGGTGGCAAGGTCGTGCTCACGAATCGCCCTGTGTGACCTACAATCAGTCCGCTATCTGGAGGGTTTCCGATGCATCCTTGGCATGACCTGAGTCCAGGCGAAAACGTCCCGAAGGAATTCCACGCTGTCATTGAGATTCCGCTGGGATCGAGCGTGAAATACGAACTCGACAAAGGCAGCGGCATCATCAAAATGGATCGCGTGCTCTATTCGGCGGTTTACTACCCGGCAAATTATGGATTCATCCCGCAGTCCCTTGCGGAAGACCACGATCCTCTCGACGTTCTTGTGCTCTGCCAAGTTCCGGTGGTTCCTCTCACGATCATGGACGCGCGAACCATCGGATTGATGTCCATGATTGATTCGGGAACGAAGGATCACAAAGTCATCGCTGTCGCTACCGCTGACCCCGAGTACAACAGCTACCACGAAGCGAGTGAATTGCCGCCGCACAAACTGGCCATGATCCGCCGGTTTTTTCAGGACTATAAAAACCTCGAGGGGAAAATCGTGGAAGTAGACGATATTTTGCCGGCTAAAATGGCTTATCCCGTGATCGAAGATGCTCTGGCCCGGTACGATAAAAAGAGGCGAGCGGGTCACCACAAAAAATAGCCACGCGGATCGATGTTCTTGAAGTGCGTAGCAACTTCCAATGGAGATACACTTAGTACAAGCATGATTGCGGAGGTGGTGCGATGCGATGGACCCGAGCACTATTGCTAATCGCCGGGAGTTTGCCCCTGTGGTTTTTCCTCAGCGCGTCACAAATCGGCCATGACGACTCTCGTATGCTCCACGCAGAAGCGCTCCATCCAGCGCAGCTCGGTAAAGTGAACTTCCCTACTTCCTGCTCGTCCGCCGCGCAGTCCACGATCGAAAAAGCTGTAGCACTGCTTCATTCATTTCAATACATGCAATCCGAGCAGACATTTGCGGAAGCGGCGCAGCAAGACCCGCGTTGCGCAATGGCCGATTGGGGAAAAGCCATGGCGCTTTATCATCAGCTCTGGGATTTTCCGGATGCAAAGGATTTGCGAGAGGGTCGGGAGGATTTGGAGGAAGCCGGAAAGATCGGCGGCACAACCAATCGAGAGGCCGGATACATTTCTGCAGCGGCTGTCTTTTTTCAGGATAAATCAGACCTTACTCACACGGCGCGGGCCGAAGCCTACTCAACCGCCATGGAAAAACTTCACCGGGATAACCCGAAAGACACTGATGCAGCGGCATTTTATGCCTTGTCGCTCGTTGCGCTGGCGGATTACGGAGAACAGGGTCTGGCCAACCGTAAGAAAGCTCTCGCGGTTCTCGATCCGCTGCTTGTCAGCGAACCGGAACATCCCGGCGTAGCCCATTACATCATTCATGCAAGCGATACTCCCGAACTTGCTCCCGAAGGCTTGGTAGCCGCGCGCATGTACGCGAAAATTGCTCCCGATTCCTCGCACGCGATACACATGCCCTCGCATATTTTCACCCGGCTGGGCCTGTGGCAGGAATCGATCGACTCGAACAGTGCCGCCGCGGCTTCGGCGGCGAAAGCCACGGAAATGCATATGGCCGACGCCCACTATCAAACCCACGCCATGGATTTTCTGGACTACGCATATCTTCAGAGCGGGCAGGAAGCCAAGGCACACGCTGTGGTGAATGACTTGAAGGCGGTTCCGGGAGCAAACCGCATGACCATAGGAGATATGCAAGCCACTTTGGAAGCGCGAAATGCAATCGAGCTGCACCACTGGAAAGAAGCTGCGTCGCTCGATGTCCCCAACATTCCGTTGCGCGACCAGGGTATGACCTACTGGGCCAAGGCCATCGGCGCTGCTCGCAGCGGTGATGTGGACGGCGCCAAGCAAGACATACAAAAACTAATCGAAGCAAATGACGCGCTGGATTTGCACGACAAGGGCATGGGAAACAAAGTGTATCCAGGCGAAGGTGTTCAACAACGCGAAGCGGAGGCCTGGCTGGCTCATGCAGAAGGCAAATCAGGCGAAGCTGTGAAAATCATACGCCTGGCCGCCGAGCGCGAAGAGTCCGAGCACGTGGAGTCTCTCAGCATCCCGGCTCGCGAGATGCTGGGCGACTTGCTCCTGGATCTAAAGCAGCCTTCAGAAGCGCTGGCTGCCTACCAAGCCGCGCTTAAAATCTCGCCGAACAGGTTTGATGCACTTTATGGCGCCGCGCGGGCCGCTGAATCCGCTGGAAACGCGAAAGAAGCGCGCGACTATTACGCGCAACTGGCGAAAATTGCCGCTCCCGGCGCGGATCGTCCAGAGCTTCAAGAAGTTAAAGTAAATCTCGCGGAAAAGTAGGACCGACACTTTCGAACAGAATACGAAACCTTCCCCCTGACCTGGTTCTGTACTGTCGTCCAGTTGTGGCCTCGCGTTCTGACCGCGCATACTTAACTCTGCAGGTTCTGCGTTTTTGGGCTTACGCAGGCTCAACACACGTTCCCGTTCCTTTCGCAAGTCCTTCGCACAAAGACCCAACAGGCATCAACGAGCCGCAGAATGAAAACAATCGCCCAGTTCATGAACTGCGAGAAACATACCGCTTATCGCGACACCTCGCGAACGATAGATGAACCGCGCTGCACAAGAGGCCCTGGGAAAACTATTCGATGTATCCCTGTACCGATTCTCGTTCTTCTCGCGGTGGTTTGCGCATTCCCAACCTACGCAGCGGAAACCAGCCCGATAAAGTGCGGAGCGAACGAAGATCGCGTTTGGGTGTACGACTCGCTGAATAGTTTCGACGTAGCTCTGAAACTGAAATGCGGGGAGCTGGTGGAAATCATCAGCCGCCAGAAAGGCTACGTAAAGATTCGTACCTCCGACGGCAAGGAGGGATACGTACCGGAAAAAGCCCTTCCCAAACCGCCGGAGACGGAAGGAAATAATCAGAATTCGAGTGAAGCGGAAGTTAGCAGCCAACAGGAACCGCAATCGGTTGCAGCCGCCGCACGCGCCAGAACTTCGGCCAGCACTCAACAAACGGCGAAACCTCAACCGATCTCGACGCGCTCGCACGCCAATGCGGCTGTACAACCCCCCGTACGCTCAGCGCCACAGCCAATCGATGCAGCAAACGCAGATTCGCAAACTGCATCAGCCGGCCAGACCAAAACGCAATCTGCCTCAAATACCGCCGACAGCACTAAACGCTCCGCTGTGAAAGCGGGTGCAAGCAAGGACGTTTCAGTCCCCAACACACCCGCTGTGGCGCCCGCGCCTGTAGCTGCCACCGCAAGCAACATCGAACTCGCCGACAATCTCCCCAGCGCGCCCCCGGCATTGAGCGGAAGCATCCATGTTGCCGCACCACCACGCGATCCGGATGAGGAAGAAGATCCCGTCGTGAAGCCGTTGGAAAATAACGAGGCTTGCAGAATATATTTCTCGGCATACGGCCTCTCGCCGAATCAGTACAAATGGATGACCAGGAACCGCGGCAAGGCATTCGCCGGGATTTGTCCCGCCCCGGCGCCAGCCATGGTGGATTTCGTCGTCATATTCACGCACGACGCGGATTTTTATAACGGCACAATGCCCACACTTGTTCACACCGACAAGAATGGGTTTTCAGATTTCACGCCTCTGACAGCTGTTGACTCAGCCGTGGTTTCACCTTCCGATGCCGACAAGAATCGCCACGAGTATGTTTGGGTGTTTCATACCAAGAGAGGCACGTTCGATCCGGCGAAATTTTCGCCGAAGCGCCGCCCGCTATTTTCAAGTACAGAGTCAAATAAGCTCGGCACCGCAGCCGGAAGCCGGTCGGCCGAAGACGCTTTGCGCTTTATGCAGCAGCACGGCACTGACCGCTGACGCAAGCAGGTAAAATTCACAAAGCCCTCGACTTGGCCTACCGTTAAAAAAGAACACATTGTTACTTTCATAGTTGAAACCATGCACCACTTGGCCTAGAACTAGCATCTAGGTACTTATGAATACAACTGCAGTCAATCCGAGCATTACCCCGCGCGAAATTCTCACATCGTGGGGACGCATCCTGACCGGCAGAGTCCCGTTGCTCTCTATCGAAATCACGCGTGAATGTCCGCTGAGCTGCCCCGGGTGTTACGCCTATGGCGATACGCATCTGGCAGGCGGCGTTACCCTGCGTGATCTGAATGACAAGCGCGGCGACGCGCTCGTCGAAGGTGTGCTCGGGCTCGTGCGCCAGCACAAGCCTATGCATGTCTCTCTGGTGGGCGGCGAACCGCTGGTTCGACATCGCGAGCTCAGCCGGATCCTGCCGGCTCTGAGTGAAATGAACGTATTCACGCTGGTGGTCACCAGCGCCGTAATCCCCATCCCCGAGGAGTGGATGAAAATTCCGCGTCTGCGTGTTGCGGTATCGGTGGACGGCCTGCCCGAAGATCACGATGTCCGGCGGAAGCCGGCCACCTACGAGCGCATCCTCAAGAATATCGAAGGACGAGAAGTAAACATTCATTGGGTGATCACCCGGCCGATGCTCGCGCGGCCCGGCTACCTGCAGGAATATGTTGCCTTCTGGAATGCCCGGCCGGAGGTCAACAGAATCTGGGTGAGCCTCTACACTCCGCAAATCGGCGAACAGAGCGTTGAAATGCTCACTCGCGAGGACCGCGAAATTCTGGCGAGAGAGCTTCCGGCAATGACCTCGGTATATCCCAAGCTTCTAATGAATGAGGGGATCGCGGGGGCCTTCGTAAAGCCTCCGAAAAACCCGGATGAATGCCTCTTTTCCAAAATGTCTGCGAATTATTCCGCCGACCTGAAAAGCCGTGTGGAACCGTGCGTTTTTGGAGGCACGCCGGACTGCTCGCAATGCGGCTGCGCCGTCAGCAGCGGACTGCACTGGATTCAGACTGTAAAAGTCGCGGGTCCGTTGAAGGTGAAGCATTTCGTTGGTAGCTCGGTCGGCGTCGGGCTGGCGGTAAATCATCTCAGGTCAGGTTCGCTACGTCCGGCTCGGTGGAAAGCCCGCAAGCCGAACAAAACTGCGACACCGGATTTCGTGCAAATACAACCTTAGCTGCAAGCGTTTCTTTTAATTCTGTTATCTTACGTTTTCCCTCCGGGCAGATCACCCTTGCGCTTACCCGCGCATAATTTTCGACTAACGCCTTGTAGCCTCCAGATACTAAGCAGGTTAAAGGACCCTAAGAGAGCTAAGGGTCATCCATACGGGTTTTACAGGCCTTACGGTATGGCGGATATTTGGCTGAAATAGGACTATCCACGAGTCACAGCCGTAGCCAAAACTCTAACGGCTGCCGGCGAGTGTGCACAAAGGAACAGATTCTCTTGATCCATTCAGGTACTAATAGCCCAGTCGCTCAACCGTTCTTAGATTTTAAATTTAAAGGAGTGAGAAAATTATGTCGAAACACTTTCTAACATGTTCGGCTTTAGTCCTGTTTTTGATCATGCCCGCAGTTTCATCCGCTTCCTCTGACAAGGAAGATGACGTAAATCGCGCGCAGCGGGCCGCTACAGTCTTCCAAGAGATCATGAACGCGCCAGACAGTATTCCTCAGGATGTGTTGAATAAGGCGCAATGCATCGCGATCATCCCGGGGGACAAGAAGTTTGCGTTCATTTTCGGCGCTGACTACGGGCGCGGGCTCGCAGTTTGCCGCACGGAACACGGCTGGGGCGCTCCAATCTTTCTTGCAGTCGAAGGCGGCAGCTTCGGTTATCAAATCGGCGGCTCGTCAACCGATCTGATTCTGCTTTTCATGAACGACCACGCGCTACACAGCTTGCTGAGCGATAAATTCAAGCTGGGTGGCGACGCCACGGTCGCGGCTGGTCCCGTTGGACGTCAGGCTTCTGCAACCACTGATCTAAAACTAACTGCTGAGATTCTGTCCTATTCCCGCAGCAAAGGCGTTTTCGCGGGTGTGAGCTTGGACGGAACCGTCGTGCAGGCGGATAAGAGTGGAGACGAAGCAATGTATGGCGCAGACGTCTCGCGACACGATGTTCTGGACGGAACCGTTCACACACCGGAGTCAGCACGTCAATTGGTGCACGAACTGGACAAGTATTCGAGGTAAGTAACGAGCGTAACAGCGCTGGCGAGGAGGCTTACAATAGCCTCCTCGGCTTCGCTCCTCAAAGCAGGTCGTAATGCCCGTAGAACCTCACCTTCTGAACAGCGCGGCATCTTTGTCCCCCCTCGTCTTGAAGTAAGATACATTGTCCCGATGGCGCGCGAATCTCTAGTCGAATTCTTCCAGGAGTACGCTCGCCACGGCAGCGATACCGCATTCATCCATCACCGCGGATATCGCATTCAGCGATGGACCTATAGCCACGTTGCCGCCAACGCACGGCGTTTTGCGCGAGAACTTGAAGCTCGCGGGATCGGGAAGGGCGATGCGGTTCTGCTTTGGGCCGAGAACTCCCCGGAATGGGCCGTTGTGTTTTGGGGCTGTTTGCTGCGCGGGGCAATAGTTGTCCCGATCGACCGAATCTCCACCGTTGAATTTTCATCTCGCGTCGCTCAGCAGGTCGACGCCAAGCTGTTGGTTTGCTCAGAGATTCTCGCGTCCGATCTGGCGATTCCGCGCCTAGCCATCGACACCATTTCCGAAATCATCGTCGGTCATTCCGACGCCCCCTATCCCTCCTCACAACTTTCGCGGCAGGATGTTTCGGAGATTGTCTTCACCTCCGGCACAACCGCCGAACCTCGCGGAGTCGTGATCACCCACGGCAACGTTCTCGCGAATATCGAGCCGCTGGAGCGTGAAATTAAGAAATATCTTCGCTACGAAAGAATCTTTCACCCGCTGCGATTTCTAAACCTGCTGCCGCTCAGCCATATTTTCGGGCAGCTCCTCGCGCTGTTCATACCGCCAATGCTCGGCGCTACTACCATCTTTCTTGATTCTATGCGGCCATCGGAATTGTTAGAGACCGTCAAGCGTGAGCGCGTATCGGTGCTTATCGCCGTGCCCCGCGTAATCGAGTCGCTGGAACGTGAAATCGAGCAGCAGTTTGAAAGCGAAGGGCGAATCGAGGAATTCAGGAAGGAAATTGTTGCGTCGGAAAAAGCACACTTCTTGCTCCGCTGGTGGCGGTTTCGGCGAATCCATCACCGGCTGGGCTGGAAGTTCTGGGCCTTCATTTCCGGCGGTGCGGCTCTGCCTGCGGCGACGGAATCGTTCTGGAACCGCCTTGGGTACGCTGTGATTCAAGGTTACGGCCTCACCGAAACCACATCGCTTATTAGTTTGAATCACCCATTTCGATCGGACAAAGGTTCGATCGGCAAGCTCTTCCCCGGCTTGGAAATGAGAGTCGATCCGAACGGGGAAATTCTCGTTCGCGGCGAAAATATCGCGGCGGGCTATTGGAGCGGCCGGCAGCTTCAACCGGTGGTCGGCGAAGACGGATGGTTTCATACCGGCGATCTGGCCGAAGTGGACGAGCAAGGCCGTCTCTTTTTCAAAGGCCGCCAGAAGAACGTGATTGTCACGCCCGCCGGAATGAATATCTATCCGCAAGATCTCGAACGCGCATTGCGTGAACAGGCGGGGGTGAAGGAAAGCGTTGTGATCGGTCTGGAACGTGACGGCAATGCGGAACCTTGCGCAGTCTTGCTGCTGGATAGCGACGCCGTGGATCCCAGGCTTATAGTTCAAAACGCGAATAAGTCGCTTGCCGAGTTTCAGCGCATGCACCGATGGGTGGTTTGGCCGGAACCTGATTTTCCCCGCACGCCAACTCAAAAACCGCTCTTAACGCGCATTCGCGAGGTGACGGAAGCAAAGCTTGGCATGCGCACGGAAGTTCAGAGCGCAAGTGCCCTGTCTGAACTCGTCGCGCGCATCACCGGCCGGCCGCAAAGTGCTTTCTCCTCCAACACCACGCTCGAAGGCGAATTGAACCTGAGTTCGCTCGATAAAGTGGAACTGATGAGCGCGCTCGAAGAGCGGTATCAGGTTGATCTGAGTGAAACGAAATTCAGCGAAGCAAAAACAGTGGCGCAACTCGAACAACTTCTTCGAAGCCCAAGTGCCGCACACGCCGAACACGTTTACCCGCGGTGGGGCCAAAACTGGCTCGTCACCTGGATTCGTCTCGCGGTCTATTACTTGGTTGTATGGCCGGCGACCTACATCTTGGCAGCCCCTCGAGTGAAGGGCCGGGAAAACCTTCGTGGGCTTCGCGGCCCCGTTCTTGTGGTGTCCAATCACGTGACCTACATCGACATCGGATGGATTCTCGCGGCGCTTCCTGCCAGGTTTCGCCATCGTCTCGCAACGGCCATGGATGGGGAGCGGCTTTCCAAAATGCGCCGCCCGCCAAAAGAAATGAATTTCCTTCAGCGCATCGTCAAGCGCTTGAACTATTTTCTTGTCGTCGGTCTTTTCAACGTGTTTCCACTGCCAAGAGAATCGGGCTTCCGCCGGAGTTTTTCTTTCGTGGGCGATCTCGCCGATAGGGACTGGAACATCCTGATCTTCCCCGAAGGAATCACTACACCAGACGGACAATTGCTGCCCTTCCAAGCCGGCATCGGCTTGCTTGCAGCCCAATTAAATCTACCGGTAGTACCGATTCGCTTGGCTGGCCTGTTTGACCTAAGGCAAGCTGAACGGCGTACCGCTCGCCCTGGGCATATTCGCGTCACCATCGGCGCGCCCGTGCGCTTCGCACCAGACCAAGACCGGAACGAAATCGCCGGCGAGATTCGGCGCCGAGTGGCTGAATTGTGACGCAAGAAAGAACACGAATCACGCGGTAAGCCCGGAGAGAATCGCGACGATAAAATTTTCGTTAAGCGCAGTTGAAGTACTAACCGCCGTGTCGTAATCTAAGGACACTGAATCTGCATTTCGGCGCGCCCGTAGCTCAGCTGGATAGAGCGTTTGGCTACGAACCAAAAGGTCGGGAGTTCGAATCCCCCCGGGCGCACCACTTCCCCTTTAAAAACGATGATTTCTGAATTCCAGTTCCCTTCTGCGTAATTCGTTTTACCTTGGTCTTACGCTCCGCCGGCGTGTTCCACTTTTCTCTCCAGCACGCAAAATGGTTTTACCTTCTGTTTTTCGTCGCGGAGGCATGCGAAATCGCCGTCGGCTCAGATATAGAAAAGACTTCTGAGGCGCTTCGCATGGAACTAACAGCACGAGCAATCGGAAGGTTGGGCGGCAAGAGAAGGGTTGCGGCACAGTCGAAAGCAGAACGGATCGAGAGTGCACGACATGCAGCACGCGCACGCTGGAGCAAAAAGCGCCGTGGTTCAGCGGAGCGATCAAAGTGATTCTGCAAAAAGTTTGTCGCGCTCGGGTTTTCCATTTCCCGAAATCCTCCCGTGCTTCACAGCACGGTGCGCGGCAATAAGTGAAGGCGCGCCGGGTCGGCCTCGGCGCGCCTTCGCATAAAGGAGGTGCAACGTGCTGGGACTGTTTGTATCGGCTGAAGGATTTTTGAGCATCATCACCGGCGAGGATTTCGACCTCGCGCCGGAGCTCGCCGCAGATCCTCACACGGGCAAAGGCTGTTTCCGGTTGCGCGCGACTGACCCGGTTATCGACCCCGAGGACGGCGAACTAAAAGTTCTGGCCGTTTACGAACGGGTGCCCTCGGACGTCTGGCACCTGGCGATTCGCCAGACTGAAACAGCCGGAACAGAAACCGAAACGCCTGCGGAACAGACGTCGAGTGAAACAGACCGCGGCACAGCATCGGAGGACACCTAAGTGCAGACTTGTTCAGCATGTACGCATTCTAAACGAGCGGAGATTGATTCAGCCCTCGTGGCAGGTGTTCCGTCGTTGCGGAACATCGCGAAACAGTTTGGGCTCAGCGTCAGTGCCCTGTTCCGTCACAAAGATCATCTCGCCCAGGCGCTCACTCTCGCAAAGGAAGCTGGAGAAATCGCACATGCGGATACGTTGCTCGCTCGCGTCAAGGAAGTGATTTCAAAGGCCGAAGTCATCGCCGACAGAGCACTCGAGGCAAAAGAATTCTCAGCAGCAGCCCGCGGGATTGCGGAAATCAGACAGTGCCTTGAACTGCTCGGTGAGCTCTCGGGCGCGCTCCAGCACGGCGCAGCAGCCGTCAATGTGGGCATTGCCGTAGGACTTTCGGAGCAAGACCAGCAGGATCTCGAACGCGGGCGTCTCAACAGAATACTCTCCCACGAAACGCACGAGGAGCTAGACGCGCGAGCCGCGCGCTTGGGATTCAAGATCGTAGAGCTACCGCTGCCACCGGAATTGCTATTGGAAGGCGAGTGATGGACGGGCAAAAAGTTCGAGAAATTGTCGAGCGTGGCGGCGGTTTTTTCATTGAAGTGCGCGGCGGCGAGGTTCGCTTCCGTGATGCCAGCAACATCAACGGCGCCACGCTAACGCTGTACACGAACGCTTGTAAATCGGCCGAAGACGTGAGACTCGCGCTCAAAGCGTGTCGAGAGAGCGAACAGCTTCGTAATTTGAACGTGTGGGAAAAAGTTCATGCAGTACCGCCCCAAGGAGGGGCCACGCCATGAGCATGACGTTCCAGCGGTTCACAGAAGGCCAATATCAGGACGCGAAATCGCGCAACCGGCTGCTCGGACATTTGTCGGACGCCTCAAAGTCCGTCGCCGATCCGAAGCATCCTGTTCATTCCTTTTTGAAAAAAGCGGCGGGCGAAATCGGTGGAGTTGCGATTACCGATCGCACCGAGGATCAGCCCGGCCTGGGAAATTTCACGAGTCCAGGTTCGATTTCTTCGCCTTCCGCTCGATTGCAGGGCGGCCAAGCCCCCGGCGCGTCGGGGCCTGGCTCCATCACTTCGGGCAAAGCTGCAAAGCGTGACGAAGTCGTGTTGAATCTCTACAAGGCAGCTGCGCGCGAAAAGAACCGCGACCTAAAAGCGAAGATCGAGCAGCTTGCGGTGAAACTCGACTCACTCGACCTGCGCGATGTGGCCAAGATGTCTACCGTCGATTTGGAATGTTTGGCTGGTCAGCACGGCGAGCAAGCGCTGCGAGCTGCGATGAACAAAGCTCAATCCGTCGTCCCCGCTTTCCAGGAATTAGTCCCTGGCGCATCGAAGGGCAAAAACAATTTTCAAGCTCGGCACGGTTTTTAATCGCACGTAGAGCATCAAAATCTCAGAGGAACAGGAGAGATATGACGCAAGCAGCTCCAGCGGTAGACGTGAAGGCGGCGTCGGTTTGTCCGTCGTGTGGATCCTCGGCATTTTCATCATCCAATCACGGAAAAACTTGCAATGCGTGCGGCGAGCATTTTGATGTTCGACCTGACCCGCTCAACACAGCGCGCGTTCCGGTGAAACAACCGACCGGCGAAGGCAAGCACGGGATTACGTACGCAAATGGTCAGCCGCTCGACTTCGGCGCCAAAAGTCTTCACTCGACGAGGTAACGCCATGGATGTCCGCGCAGTCGAGGCATCCGAGCTGGCCTGGCCGCCAGCGCCGATCGAGGAGCAGACGCATCGGTGCGAATCGTGCGGTGCTCCAGCCAGCTGCATTGGCGACAACGTGTGGGCATGTCAGAAGTGCGACAAGAAATTCCACGCTTCGGTGCAGGTGAATAAGTGAAACTCGATCCTGAAGTTGCTCTGCGAGGGCCGGATCGGTCGCAGGCGGCTCAGCACGCTGCAATCGCTACGGCGCGACTGTACTGCGTTCTGCATCGCGGGTTATTTTCGGTCGCACACTACGAGGACGGCCGCATTACTTTGACTTGCTCCTGCACACGAACGACCCGCCCACCACGGCCAGGTGCCGCTTGGAGAAATTATCCGTGAGCGCTCTTCTGGCAGAGAACCAAAGGGTTTGAGAATCCTGGCGCTCATAGCACGGGACTTGTTCCGCACAATTCATCCGCGTTTTACCGCTGTTTTACCCACCAGCCCACGGGCGGGAAATACGTGGAGTCTTCGGGAGGCCAGGAAGGGCTAGTTTCGGTGACGAGCAGTTCGGGAACCCCTTGCAGTGCCGCGTTCTGGACAAATTTACTTGTTCGATAAACTCAAGATACGCTATTCTCGCATCAATAAACTTGAAAAAGCTGATCGTTGGATACAAATGGAAACGACACCTCGCTTCGAGATCTAAGTCTCAATCGAAAGCCAATGCTAATCGCTTCATCGCG
>CAWHMJ010000012.1:0-207059 GCA_963830375.1 uncultured Acidobacteriota bacterium | reverse complement strand
CAGATTTCATCGCTGCCTGTTGGCGTCAGAAATATCTGGCAGCCCGGTCCCCAGTGGACTTCAACCAGATCCGTCCACGGAACGACCGCGTAGTGGCGGGAATCTCGTAAAACGTGGGCTCCTCCGAGGCCGCGAACTGAGATTCGCCCATTTCCCGACAGCGGAGTTCGGCCATCGGCCCCCACCAGCCATCTGCATGGGAAATAAATGCCACCAGCCTGCGCGCCTCGCGCGTCGAATCCTGTTACCCGGACACCCCAGTTGAAAGACACACCTACTTGGCACGCGCGTTCCACCAAAATCTGGTGAAGCTCAGCGCGCCGGACTCCATATCCCGTCCCCTTGGTGATTCTCGCGCTGGCAGAAAATTCTTCATCTGAAAAACGGATACCGCGGAATGGAAATCCTTCGCGGGAATTTAGATGAATTCCGAGGTTCCGTAGGCTTGTAACGGCAGCGGGCAGTAATCCTTCCCCACAGGATTTTTGAATCGGAGGTTTTCTGTAGTCTAGAACCGATACGCGCAGTCCCTTCAGGCTCGCCGCAATCGCAGTCGCGATCCCGGCAGGTCCCGCTCCAATAACCAGGACATCCGCATGCTTGGCCACCCTGGGCCGCCTTTTACCATCTCAGAAGAACCAGCTCCGAACAGAAACCCGGCCCCATCGCCGCTAGAATACTCAGCGATCCAGGCTCCGGCCGCCGGTTCATATAGACATCTTCCAGCACGAGCAGCACCGAGGTGGACGAAATGTTGCCAACCTTGCGCAAACATTCCCACGAAGCAGCCAAATCTTTTTCTGTCAGTCCCAGCGCCGTGGCTGTTGCTTCCAGCACTTTTGGACCGCCCGTGTGCATTACCCAGGTCTTGATGTCGCTGCGCTTGTGGCCCTGCTCTGCCAGAAACGCGTCCACATCTTTGCCCAGGTGCTTCACCACCGTATCCGGCACTTCTGGAGATAGTACGATGCGGAAGCCTTTTTGAGAGATGTCCCAGCCCATCACGCGTTCGGTGTGCGGGTAGAAAATGGATTTCGTTGCAAGAATCTCGGGGCCGTCGGATTTCCGGTTCGACCCCACGACGATCGTCGCCGCCGCGCCGTCACCGAACAGCAAGGCAGAAATCAAGTGCGCCATCGACAGGTCGTCCCGTTGCAGCGTCAGCGAACACAGCTCGATGGATAACAACGCAGCCGCTTGATCCGGATAGCCGTGCACATAGTCCGCCGCGCGAGCGATGCCCGCTGCTCCCGCCACGCAACCCAAACCAAATATCGGTACGCGCTTGATGTTCGTGGACAGGCCGATACGATTCACCAGCCGCGCATCAATGGAAGGAGCGGCGATTCCGGTGACGGACGTGACGTAATTGCGCTAAGATCCTTCGGCTTCATGCCCGCGCCATGAAGCGCCTTGCACAACGCCTTTTCTCCCAGTGTGAGCGCATGCTCAATCCACTCGTTGTTGGCTTGACCCCAGGTCGTCAGGCTCTCGTAGAAATCGATCGTACGAACAGAGATAGCGGCCTTCAACTTTCATACTCTCATCCAGACGGTCGAGGATGTCCGGATTGGGCAACCGGTGCCGCCAATCGTTTTTGAGAGCTTCGGTCAACACCTGCTGGTCGTAGTAATGTTCTGGGAATGCACTCGCAACGCTGGCAATCCTCATCTAGTCTCCCCTCGGTTTTTGGCGTGATTGCGCATAATACCCCTACTCGGAGCAATCTCCCACGTCGATTTCCATCTTTTGTTGCTTCTTATAAAAGCAATGAACACATGCCGGGCGTGTTCGTTTCGCCTGCCTGCAAAAGATCAGCTATGGATAGGCTCGATGCATACTTTGATAGATAAACGCCGCGCAATCACTGGTCTACTTTAACAGATTACCGGCTAAGTTCTAAGCGATCAAAGGTTTTTGGCGGGGATAACACGGGGTCTCCCGGGTAAGACCGTATTTGACCCAAGACTCTAGCGTACCTTCACCGGAGGAAACGCTTCTCTTATGTAGGAGGGCAAAAAAGAACCCCAGGCCTGGGGGCGCAGGCCTGGGGCGGGGGTTGAGGCATTGGTGCGGGGAAACTTTATCGAGCTAACCGCTGCTAGTATTTCAACGCCGCAAGAACAAGGTCGCTCGGAAAACCATCTGAACTCCGACTACCAGAATCGTATCGCGCAAGGCCGCCAATCGGGCGCTCATATGCATATCCTCTGAAGATCCACCGAAGGGCTCCGCGATTGCCATGGCCTCGCTTTCAGCCGCCAAATTATCGCTTCGCCAGTGCGCTCATGCCGCCCCCTCAGTTGACTACGTAAACCGGGTTATCGTGTTCCACAGCCACGACCATTGATTTGAAAATGTCTATGTCCCAGCTGTCGGCGATCCGCAGGCGCAAAATTTCGTTTGTTTCGGACATCAGCCGCCCGCGCAATGGCACTCGCATTTCCCCGCTAAGACCCGAAGAATCACTGGCTGGCCCATCCAGACTGCATAGCCACCTTCCATGAAGTCCCCCTTCAGGTGCTTGCCTCGTACACCTGCATCTTCGGAAAGGGCACCGGAGTGGCCAATGGTACAGGCGGCTATTGCTGGTAGTAGGAAATACGACCGCATCCGGTCTCGCGCGTGAACGCGTTTCTGCTATTGTATTTAGAGGGTTTTTACGATCGGTTTGGGACTCTCGAAACCATTGGAAATTGAGTAGATGATCGATTTTCTAAAAGAGATATTGGCGCGTCTTTACTACATTCGCGGCCTGCTGACCTGGGGCGGTACGCTGATGGTTTGCGTCATCGTCTTCATCGAAACCGGAATGTTCGTTGGCTTCTTTCTGCCGGGTGATTCCTTGCTGGTTACCGCCGGCGTCTTCGCCGGAGCTGGAAAATGACAATTGGCATGGCTGCTTTCGCTGGTGACCCTGTGTGCGATTGCCGGCGATCGACTGGGCTACCTGATTGGCCGAAAGGCCGGCCCGGCCTTGTTCCGCCGCGAGGATTCCAGATTTTTCAAGAAACACCATCTGGCGCGCGCGCACGAATTTTATGAGCGCTACGGCGCTAAGACAATTATCCTTGCGAGATTCGTCCCCATCATTCGAACCTTTTGCCCCCCGGTAGCCGGCGCGGCTGGGATGAAGTATTCACGCTATCTCCTCTACGACATCGTCGGAGGATTTTGCTGGGTCTGGGGGATGATCCTGTTGGGCTACACCATCGGTAAGACGGACCGCGGATCGACAAGCACATCCATTACGTAATCGCTGCGGTGATCGTCGTTTCGTTGATTCCCGCCGCCTATCATTCCTGGAAGGCGCGCGGACACAAAACCGCCCTTCCACTCCATCCAGCCGAATCCGAAAAAGATTAGAACCAGAATAACGCGAAGGAAAGCTACTTCAGGAAAAGGCCCTCGCGCACCTGATCGCGGCCCACGAAGGTCTTCGAAGAGCGGAACTTCCCGAAAATATCCAAAATCTCGCGGTTTTGAAAAACGCGAGCGTGCACTGACAGCGTGGATGCCGGCAGCAACTCAAACGTTTGCGTATCGGCAATCCTATAACGGCAGAACCTTTCGGGCGTGCGGCTGTGAAACAGCGACAGAACGGCGCCCCCCGGCCGCAGCATCGAGTACACCCTGTCCATCACTCGCGGCAAAAGCTGCGCGTCCAGATAATCGAAAATATCCCACGCCAGCACTCCATGGAAATGTTCCGCGGGATACAGTAAAGCATTGTCCAGAAACTTTTCCGCGAACATGGCAGGTGAAACTTTCGCGGCTTCGTTCCCCACCGGGGCTTTGCGGAAATCTTCTTCTTCCGAGACCAGAAATTCCTTCCACGCCCGCAGCAGGTCTTCGGTGGAAACGCGAAACCCTCTCTCAATAAAAAAGGTCACCGTCGCCTGCCACACCGGCCCGAGATCGAGGATTCTCCCCTGTTGCGAATCACCGATCAGCCACAGAAATTCCTTCAGTCCATTCGACACGCGAGCATTCGCGGACGGCGCTGCCACCGCCGCCGGACCCGGCTTATCGCGTGCGGCGGACGCCGGCGTCGCATTCATCCGAGTTTTAGCCACCCAGCTCATCGCCTGTTCTATTCGTCCTTGCTGCTCGCGGACATGACCTTTGCTTTGCTGGCATCCGTGGCGCTCTCAGCGCTCGAACTGCCTTGCGAACCGCCTGCCCGTACCATTTCCACTTTACCTCGCAAACGCGCTCCATCTTCAATCGCAAATCGCGGTGTCAACACGCTTCCCTGCAGTTTGCTGTGCGCTCCCAGTTGAACCCGCTCCCCCGCCTTCAAGTTCCCTTGCACTGAGCCCTCAATGATGATCTCGCGCGCCTCGATGTCCGCCGTTACACGGCCATTGGGTCCGACGGTCACGCGAGCATTCGTCAGGCGAATCTTCCCCTGCGTTTCGCCATCAATGTACAAATCAGAGTTCCCCGAAATTTCGCCGTTGATCTTCAGACCTGCGGAAATCGTCGTCAGACTGTTGGCGGCATCGGCCTTCGGGACGGTGTACGCGGTCGGCGTCGGTGCCGCGGTCGGCCCGCTAGGCGGTCGTGTCTGCAGCGGGGTCACTTCTGGTTCTGGTATTACCGGAACTGCCGCCACTGAAGCCTGCGGAGACGGCTTGGCCTCAGCTGATTTATTCCACATTTGAATTCCTCCCCAACCTATAGCTGGATCCTGCGCCAGGGTGGCCAGGGTCCCGAGCGGTGTCCAAACTATAGTACATAGGGCGCCCGGAGTAAATCGCCAGTCTATATCGGTTGGCCGATCCGCCACCGATGCGGACTGCCGCCAAGGAGACGAATCCGGCTCCCTGCGCGCCTCTGGGACTATCGTAGCCCATTCCTGAGGTCTGCACCTCGCTGTGGCGCATTTCCCACATCGCCACGATATACCCCGCTGCTTCGTACAGGAATCTCTTCAGCCCATTGCGGGTACGCCACCAGCCATTCGGATCGTATTCCGAGTCCGGCGCCGAGATTACACGCAGCTCCGTTCCGGCCGGCAGCGTGCGTTCAAAAATGTAATCGGCCCGGCGCGTGTGATAATTCGAAGTCACCAGCAGGACTTTCTTCCAGCCATGCGCCGCGATCGCCTGCGCGTCGGCAATTGCTTCTTCCCGCGTGTTCGTTCCTCGATGCGTTACCGGAACAATCGCACTTGCCGGTACGCCCAGGCCCTTTAAATCATGCTGCATCAACTCCTCTATCCCGGCATACGGCCGCAGCAACCGTCCGCTGGCGAGAATGCGCGGAGCCATACCCGATCTAAAAAGCTGCGCCGCTCGCGTCGCTCGATCGGCCTCGTAATTGTCGTCGCTCAGAATCACGATAACGTCCGACACCTGTGGCGTTTGGTCCACGATCCAGAAATCTCCGGCGAAACGCAAAATCGGGTGGCGCGCCAGATACAGAATCGCGACAAATACGACTACGAAAATCAGAAACAACAGTTTGGAGAAAATTCCGCCGCGCTGGCCCTCGCTTTTCTTCAAAACACTTGGTACCTGATTTGTCATTTGTTCGGATCGAGCTTGCGCAGGCTTTCGGCCGCGTCTTCCGGCAGCGTCCCGTTAAAATAAATTTCCTTGATGCTATACGACTTGCTCCGCTGCTGCACGATGGGAAGAATTTCGATGTGCCAATGGTAATCGCCCGCAATCGTGCGCCAGTATTCGCTCAGCTCGCCTTTCGTTTGCAGCGTATTCGGGGATGTATGCAGCACCATGTGGTAGCTTTCCGATACTTGCAGGAGCCTCCGCAGCGTCCTGCCCAACAGGCTGGCTAGATGGCGGCGGCTTTCGCCCGCGAGCGGCGCTTCGAACTGATGATTGTGCGTCTTCGGCATCAGCCACACTTCATACGGCACGCGCGAGGCGTAAGGGCAAAAAGCGTAATAGTCCCCGGCGTTATCCACCACGCGCTTGGCCTGTCGAATTTCCTGGCTCAGAATGTCGCAGAAAACGCATCGCTCGCGGTCGCGATACCATTCTCGCGCGCTCCGCAATTCGTACAGGATCCGCCGCGGCACGAACGTCGTCGCCGTGATTTGCGAATGCGCGTGCGGCCATTCCTCTCCCGCTTGCGCTCCTTGATTCTTGAACACGGTGACGTACTTGAATCTCGCGTCGCGTTTCAAATCCGCAATGCGCAGCGCATATGCTTCCAGCACTCGCTCGATCTCTTCGTCGCTCATCCGCGAGAGCGAACGCGTATGCTCCGGATTCTCTACAATTATTTCGTGCGCTCCCGTCGCCGCCATCCGATCGTAGATTCCCTCGGCGCTGCGCCCCGGCTCACCCTCGATTCGATACAGCGGACGGAAATGCGGATACACGCGCACCTGCCACGGTCCGTGCGCCGGCAAATCCAAAATCGCGCGCGTCTCCGGCCGGTTTCCCGCACACAGCGGACAAGGATCCGGCCTGACCTTTTCGCGCTCCGGATGCCCGACTACCACCCAGCTTCGGGTGATAGGATCTTTACGAAGTTCCATTTTTCAGTGTAAAACGCGCTCCACAAAATTCGACGCGCCATATTAGTACAATGCGGCGCTCACACGGCAAAAGATAATCGCCCCTGATTCAAGGCCGCAAAATCGCCACCGCAGGGCGAAGGCACACCTTCAGTTCTGGCAAAAGACTTGGGAAAGTAAGGGGTCTTACAGACTTCGGTTTTATCGCGTGTAATGTGTCGGAGTGGGCCCAACTTCCAACCGGTGTCGGTCCCAGATAGCGCCTTCACGGTTGTAATGCGCCATCTCGAAATCCTGCGTCAATTCCAGGCAATCGGTGGGGCAAGCATCCTCGCACAACCCGCAGAACATGCACCGCGAAGTGTCGTAGGTGAACGTAGTCAAAACTTTTCGCCGCGTGGCATCATCCCGCAGCCATCCCACCACAATCAGATTTTCCGGGCACGCCAGCGCGCATAGATTGCACGAAATACAAAGCGATTCACCCGTCTCCGGATTCATGTTCAGCCGTGGCGCGCCGCGATAGCGCTCCGCCATCATCGGCCGTTCCTGGGGGTACTGCTCGGTGACCACATTCTTGGGAGCCTGATAGCGAAAGGTCAGCATCATCCCCTTCACCAGGTCCCACAAAAAAATCCGCTTAAGAATTTCTTTCATTCAACGTAGTTTGACTTCCGCCCTTGCCAAAGTCAAGCCATCCAGTGCGCTTCCGGTCGGTATATGATGCTGCCCCTGGGTGCGTTCAATGCGGCGAATAGATGTTCTTTTGCTCCTGCGGGGAGGCGATCGGCGGACGATCGGCCGCGCTGACCAAGTAGCGGCCATTGTGGCCAAGAGTCTAAGACTGTTTCCCAAATTGATTGCAGGATTGTGGTCCGCTGATCCTCTGATACAAATGCGCGCTGCGGACGCTGCCGAGAAAGTCACGCGCAAGCATCCCGAGTTACTCACTCCCTTCAAGAAAGAGTTGCTTGGTTTGATGACCGAGGCCACCGAACAGGAAATGCGCTGGCATCTGGCGGTCATGGTTCCACGTCTTCAGCTGAACGCCAACGAACGGCAACTCGCGATATCTTCGTTGAACGGTTACTTGGAAGATCGCAGTTCCATCGTGAAGACTTTCGCCCTCCAAGGGCTGGCCGACTTGGCGCAGAATGACGCAGTTCTTCGGCCCGGGGTGGTAGAGACTCTGCGCGAAGCCACTCGAACCGGCACGCCCGCGATGAAAGCTCGCAGCCGCAAGCTACTGCTTCGCCTGGAACGTGGCTGATCGTCAGTGAGCAACTCATTAAAACGAAAATTGTTTATGTATTCCACGTCGCTAAAGCGTAGGCCTGCTGAAATAAAAGGAGGAGGTACTGTGGCAAACACAATTAGAACGACTATGGTCGTAGCCCTCGTGATTCTTGGAGCTCTCGTCTCGCTGAAGATTTACGCCGCCACACCGGAAAAACCTGCCCCGCAAGTGTGGACTCCCGGCTGCGTGGCGTCCGTCCCGAAGTCCTGGGGTGCCTACAAAGGTGGTTCGGCACAGTCAGGTCTGGCATTTGAGGACAGCGCCGGCACTCTTCGCTTCCTGACCAACGTTCCCTGTGATGGAACCCCGGCCGTCGCGCTCGAGATCCGCAGGACCGCGCCGAATTCCGCGAACGGCGGAAATTAGCAACGGGGAAGAACCTAGGTGTATTCTGGCGCCCGTGGCGGACATCACTACATCCGACAGCGAATTCATGGCCGCCGCCCTAGCCGAGGCTCACCAGGCCGCCGAGCGAGGCGAAGTCCCAGTCGGCGCGGTTCTCGTCTTCGACAATCGCATCGTCGCTCGCGCCGGCAATCGCACGATAGCCGAGTGCGACCCCACGGCGCACGCCGAAATCGTGGTTCTGCGCGCAGCCGCAAAAATGCTCAAGAACTATCGGCTGCTTGGCTCGATCCTTTACGTCACCATCGAGCCCTGCGCCATGTGCTGCGGCGCCATGATTCAGGCGCGCATCGCGAGGCTCGTTTACGGAGCCGACGATCTCAAGGGTGGCGCCGTCCGCTCCTGCTTCTCCGTTCTCGATCACCCGCAGCTCAACCACCGCGTTGCAGTCACCTCCGGCGTGCTAGCCGACGACTCCGCCGCGATCCTGAAGACTTTCTTCTCCGCTAAGCGCTAAATCGCCCCATCTCGCCGATCTCTGTTCCTAGTTTTCTAATCGCTTCCCTCGCTTTCGAACACTTAGTTGATGTGCCGTTCATCTCTCAATCCGACTTACGCCGCCTCGGCTGTTGCGCTACACTCTCGTTGGAGAAAATATCTAATGCTCTGCCCCCGTAGAGAAAGTTTCGATATAAAGACTTATTGGCGATGTTTTGCAAATTTTGGATTGGCTCTGGCGCTGCTTTCGTCGCCGGCTTCTCTTTTCGCGCAATCGCCTCCTTCGGCGCCTCCTACTGCGCAAGCACAGACTCAGACTTCTCCGCCATCGCAAGCTCCCTCGCCGTCGGCCCAGCCGCTTTCGCCCGCAGCCAGCAGTCGCGAAAATCTTCTTGCCCAGTTCAACGACTCTCTCGAAGAGCTTACTTCGCGAGTATCGCCTTCCATCGTCCAGGTGCAAGTCACCGGCTATCGCTCCATCGAGGCGAAAAATCAGGACGAGGCCAGCCTGATCGGCAGAGAGCGCAGCCTGGGTTCAGGCGTGATTGTTGACCCGGACGGCTATATCATCACGAACGCGCATGTGGTGAAAGGGGCGCAGCGCATTCGCGTGGTCGTCTCGTCTCGATCTTCCGGGGATTCGCAAGTGCGCGAAAGCCTCGGGCTAGGTGAGCACATTCCGCCCTTGGACGCGAAAATCGTGGGCATCGCGCCAACCATTGATCTAGCGTTGCTCAAAATTGAAGCAAAGGGTTTGCAAGCGCTTCGTTTCGCGGACTACGCGAAATTGAAGAAGGGTGAGCTCGTTCTCGCCTTCGGCAATCCCGAAGGTCTGGAGAACTCCGTCACCATGGGCGTAATCAGCTCCGTTGCGCGCCAGGCTGATCCCGGTGTGCCTTCCGTATTCATTCAAACGGACGCGCCTATCAACCCCGGAAATAGCGGCGGGCCGCTCGTCGACACCAACGGCGATCTGGTCGGCATCAACACTTTTATTCTTTCCGAATCCGGAGGTAGCCAGGGCTTAGGCTTCGCCATTCCCAGCAGCGTGGTGAAGTTTGTCTATGAAGAGCTTCGCAAGTACGGCCGCGTTCACCGCAGTATCATCGGAGCCGTCCTGCAGGACATCACTCCCGATCTCGCGGCTGGACTTGGCCTGCCAAGGCAGCGCGGTGTCATCGTTTCCGACGTAGATCCCGACGGACCTGCGCAAAAATCGGGGCTGCAAATTCAGGATATTCTCTTGAGCCTGGACGAGCGCTCCATCGGAAGTGTGCCCCTCGCCGAAATGATTATTTCCACGCGGCCCGCCAGCGCCATTGTTCAAGCTGAAGTGCTGCGCGGCGACAAAAAAATCACGCTGGAAATTCCAGTAACCGAAGAAAAGAATGACGTGGATCAACTGGCTAGCCTCGTCGATCCGGAGAAATCTCTAATCTCCAAACTCGGTTTTTTCGCCGTGGAGATTGACGACAAACTCGCGCGCCAGTTGGAAGAATTGCGCGAGCCGTCGGGCGTAATCGTCGCAGCCATGGCCGCGGATCTCCTCGGCCTGGACACTGAGTTGCAAGCCGGAGACGTGATCCACGCGCTCAACGGAAAACATATCGAAACGATCGGCGAACTGCGCGCCGCTCTAAAAGCCATGCGGCCCGGCGCTCCCGGCGTGCTGCAAATAGAGCGCGACAGCAAATACATGTACGTCACTTTCGAAATGGATTGAGAAATTAGAGGGTGGATATTCAGTGTTCGGCACGCGCTGTTGTGACCCTAGAGAGCCTTTGCTAAGCTAGAGACGCTCCAGCCGCGGAGAGGTGTCTGAGCGGTTGAAAGAGCTCGCCTCGAAAGCGAGTGTCGGGGAAACTCGACCGTGGGTTCAAATCCCACCCTCTCCGCCATAGTTTCGGTCGCTTCGGGTCGTCTTGCCGTATCTTTGCCCACCCTCCGCGCATCTTCCTAAGAGTACTGCTCGCAACCTCTAGGCTCGTCGGGAGCGACAAAAGCTGGGATATAGTTGAATGAGCCTATGACTGTTGATCTCGCGACAAAGAACAGCCGAGGGGTTTGCCTTCGCGCCGCCGTTTGGATTCTGATTTTCGTTTTTGGCGCGGTCACCGCTTGCGAAGGCTATTCCGTCCTCTCGCACGAGGCCATTATCGACTCCGCCTGGGACGATGCCATCAAGCCGCTGCTTCTGACGAGATTTCCGAATTCAACCAAGGAAGAACTGAAAACTGCCCACTCCTACGCCTATGGAGGATGCGTGATTCAGGATCTTGGCTACTACCCATTTGGCAGCCATTTATTTAGCGATCTTGTTCATTATGTCCGCACCGGCGATTTTGTACAGGCCCTGATACGCGACTCGCAGGATTTGAACGAATATGCTTTTGCCCTGGGTGCTCTGGCGCATTACGCCGCGGACAACCAAGGCCACCGCGTCGCCGTAAACCTCGCCGTGCCCATGCTGTACCCAAAATTGCGCGCGAAATATGGAGACACCGTAGTTTACGACCAAAATCCGGCGGCACACCTCAGAACGGAATTCGGCTTTGACGTCCTCGAAGTTGCCAAAGGGCGTTATGCGCCGGACGCCTATCGCGATTTCATTGGATTTGAAGTTTCCAAGCCGCTTCTCGACAAAGCATTTCAGGAAACCTACTCCTTGGAGCTGAAATCCGTATTTTCGGACTTCGATCTTTCCGTGGGAACTTATCGCTATAGCGTAAGCAAAGCGATACCTACTGCGACGAAAGTGGCCTGGGCCACGAACCAGGACCAAATTCAGAAAGACACTCCGGGAATTACCAAAGAAAAATTCTTGTATCACATTTCCCGGTCGAGTTATGAAAAAAGCTGGGGTCGCCAATATCAGAAACCCGGATTTAAGGACAGTTTGCTGGCGTTCTTGTTTCGCTTGGTACCCAAGATCGGGCCGTTCAGCGTTTTCAAATTCAAGACTCCCACGCCGCCCACCGAAAAACTATTCGAGGCCAGTTTCAACGGGTCCGTGACCGACTATGAACGTTTTCTCCGCGAACAAAAAGACTCCGGCAAAATCGAACTGGTAAACGATAATTTTGATACCGGCACCGTGACAGGTCCCGGGCAATATCCGCTGGCGGATAAAACGTACGCCCAGTTATTGGATCACTTGTCGAAAGCTCATTTCGCAAAAGTTTCCCCGGAACTTCGCAAGACTCTCTTGGATTTTTACAGCGATCCGAACGCGCCCATCGCCACGAAAAAAGACAAGGCCGAATGGGCCAAAGTACTCAAAGAAGTTGATGAATTGAAGAACTCGAGCTCCACCGCCGCGATGCGCTGACCAAACGCATTCAGCTTAAGTTGGCTATTTCGCTTGGGAGACGGCCCCGGTGAGCACTGTAATGGATGCTGCCGGAAGCTCGTATTGGGTTGTCGGCGACGCGACAATTGTCGAACGCGCTGGCGGCCCGTCAGGATCGGCCTTCCCTCCCCCAACGAGTGGACGCCACTGATACTGCGCGCTTCCAAACGTAACCATCCTGACGGATCCCGTAAAATTGCCTGCGCTACTCGTCTTCAGTCCGTCGAACGCGATTCGCACCGTATGCGCATTTTCCTGGTCCTTATTCACGATCAGCAGCGACCACTGGCCGTCCGGGCGCAGCGCCGCATATACCGTCACCAGAACGTGCCCCGCAGCGTCCTGTATGTCGCTCGCGGCGGGAAATAAGCGATGCGCTCCGTCACCCGGTTGCACCCAATCGAGATTGATGAGTTGGCTCGCAAAATATTGCGATAGCGGCTGCTCGACTTGCAGATTTGCATCCGTTGAAAACAGGCCAAAGGTGCCCAGCGACTCGTTGCATCCCCGGTGAACTCCCAGTGGCAAATAATGGAAGAAATAAACGGCATCGCCGCCATTGCTTAAGAACGCTCCCACGTAATCCGCCAGCCACAAGGCGCCCCAGATGCCCACGTACGCTTCTTCGGACTGCCAAGCGATATTCGATTCGGTGATGAACAGCGGAATGTTTGCCGGCACGCCATCTTCGCGCCACACCTGAGCAATGTGCGTCACCAGATTCGCTTCGTCGTAGAGGTTGCTCCACGGAATCTTGCAGGGCTCCATCGGGTAATGTTCGAAAGAGAAAAACGCCAGGTCCGTCAGCCGTCCGTGAGACTTTAGATAGTCGATGAATCGCGTGGTCCAGGAAGTTTTCCCCTGTGCATCCGGCCACGCTTCGATGTCCTTGTTCACTCCCGTAAATATCGGCCCGCCCAGCTTCAGCTTGGGATCCACTTTGTGCAGTGCCCTGGCCCATTGCAAATACAGCGCCCCGTAATCTTCCGGTGTGGTGTAATGCCCGTCCGGCTCTTCTCCCATCTCCACGTACGAAATTGGATAGCCGCGCTTCTCGATGTAAGAAATTTCCGCCGCGGAGTCCTCCGGCGTGCCGTACAACATCGCAATCGGAATCATAGCGGGCAAACCCCGCGTGAACCCGCTGGTGAAAAACAGATCGAACCCCACTTGGTCGCCGGCATGTTCGTCTAAATCGGCAGGCTCGTGCCACGGATCGACCGAAGAGCAATACGTTGCTGTTTGGTCCTGATCCGGCGTGTGGCGAATCAGGTCGTGAAACTTTCCATCGGAAGTAGTCGTGCCCAGATAAATTTCCCCAATGGCATAGCCCAGGCAATTTCTGCGATCCGCGGGCCCGTGTGTATCGCAGGTGTTGGAGGATTGCGTCATCAGCACGCGAACCCACTGGACCGAGACCGGCGCGGATGCCAGTTGAAGCAACGCAGTGCCGCCCTTTCCATCCGGTACCGCGCCGCCCGGAAATGTTTGCCATACGCCCAGCGTCGGCTTCTTGATGGGATCTTCGCCGGTCCAATACTGCACCAGATATTTCTTGGCATAAGGCTCCGCCCAAGCGATGCGGATCGCGTTGATATCCTGCCGGCTGGTAAGATCCAGAAAAATCCATTGCGGATGAAGCGAATCGTCCTCGCCCGTGAATGCTTGCGTAAGATATGGATTGCTTTTCCAATATGTATCCTTGTCGCCGTCGGTGAGCCGTGAGTAGCCAACCATGTCGGTGCCATCGTCGTGCGTCACGCCGCGATGCGGCAGCGGATAGCCATACGAATGGCGTATGAAATCCCCGAGAGTGGCGCTGCCGGTGAAATATCCCTTGCCCGCGGGATCGCTCCATGTGCCGGCAGGATTCCAATGCCACGCTTCCATGTGCAGCTCGGTATTTTGCCGGTACGAAACGGGTTGCCAGCCCGCAGAAAGAACCTCCTTGACCATTGGCTCGACGAAAAGTTTCTCAGCAGCCCCGTAGGGCAGCCGGTCGATTCCTGCTCCCAGCGCGCGTGTAGGAACTATCGAATTTGTGGAATGTTCAGGCGCGGCGTCCACGCGGATGGTTTGCCCCTGCGCGGGCCCCCCAACAGTGCAAAAGCGACGCGAGGAACATTGCTCCTGCCAACGAACGAGTCGAACGTTGCCGAGCGAAACGCGATTCGCAATGGCGCGAGCGGCTGACGGCCAAGTTGTTTGTCTCCTGATTTTTGATCGCTGCAAAGAATCTCTACTTGCGGTTCGCTACGAACTCTTTCGCGTGCCTTTGCCTGAAACCGGCCCGCCGATTTTATTCAGCGTCGCCTGCGCGCGTGCTTTATAGGGACTATCAATCGAAACCGCTTCGGTGAGCACCGTGCGCGCTTCCGGAATTCGCTGCATCTTTGCGAGCGTAAATCCCAAGCGATAAAGATTGCGCGCGTAGAGGACCGTGTTCGATTTTAGCAGCGGGCTGGCCTGCTTGAACGCGTCCACAGCGGGCTCGTTGCGCCCTTTATCTACGTTTACTTCGCCGATGGCCGAATATGCCAAGCCTTTCTGGAGAGACAGTTGCTTCTGCCACTGATCGTCGCTTAGGTTGTCCGGTTTCTTTGCCTGCGCTAATTGATCGAGCGCCAATTGCGCGTCCGCCGCTGCTTTATCCAGTTGCTGATTATTTTCACTCCAATAATCGGAAACCAACAGCAGCATGGAGACGTTATTCGGGTCGGCCGCAAGAATTCTTAGAGCGGTGTCGAGCATTTTCGGAGTTTCCTGCGCCTGCTGGTAGGCGATCGCGGTTTGTTCGCGCACCGTGATCGTATAAGGAGAATCGGGAAACGAAGCAACGTATCGCTCAAAAAGAGCAGCGCGTGCTGCTGGATCGGTGGTCTTGTACGCGGCGTTCACCAGCGCGTATTCCACGTATCCGATATCACCCTGCACGTTGTTTATGCTCACCGACTTCTGCTGCGCCCATTGGTCCGGCGGCGTGCCTTCCGGTGCCGGCAAATTCTTATATTTCGCGATGATTTCCGCAACTTTGTCGCCGGCGGCAAATACTTTTTTGGTGTCGCCCTGTTCCTCCGCCGCATGAACCATGCTTACAGCCGCGGAAAGATTGGTCGGATCGAGCGCGAGCGCCTTCGCAGCGAATTCGTAAACTTTAGCGTAGTTTTTCTGCGCCAGATACGTCTGCACGTAAAGCTGGTCGGCCAACAGCGCCATATCTCCGGTACCAAAGTCGGCCATGAATTTATCGAGCAGCGCCACTTTGTCCGGCCCGTCGGGAGCTGCGTAAATCTCGGCGAGAGCTTTATCTTCGGGCGTGCCGGCTGAGACCGAAACGCTTTTGCCGATTTGCGCTGACGCAGTTGTTGCGATACAGAGGAAGATCGCAATGAGAATCACGGAACGTTTCACAGTCACCTCCTGTTTTATTCACTTCGAAATCCGCGGCGGTCCGAAGCTCTCACCAGGCTTGGCAAAAGCAGGAACGAATCGCGGCACGCGGCGGCAATATTCCTCGTAAGCCGTGCCGAATCGGTCGTGCAATTCGCGCTCCTCGAGTGCGATGGCAATGCGCGTGAGCACCAGCCACGTCGCCGCAACGACCCACATCGCGCGCGTCCCAGCGAGAAAGCAAGCGCCGAGGATCGCAAGGAACGAGCCCGTATAGCGCGGGTGGCGAATCAGCGCGTAGATTCCCCGATGAACAATTTCGCCGCCGCCGGAAAGTTCCGTTTGCCCCACGAGCCGCTTTGCTCCCAAATCGCGGTGCACTCGCCGGAAAATCCACACCTCGAAAATAATAAGCATGAATCCGGCAATAATTTCCCACAGCGGTGGCCAGTTCGCGCGAAATAATTCGCGGCGGAAAATCACAAGGAGCACCGTAACCGGAAACCAGGATAGCAGCACGCCGGTAATGTAGCCGGCCTTCGGATTGCGCCGCCAATAGCTCACCTGCGGATGCATTACGAACCAATAGAGCGGGATCGGCAATTGCAAAAAAAGAACGACTGCCGCGATCCAGCCGAGGAAGGTCACGCGCGCATCTTAGTCGAACCCGCGACCCGGAACACATTATTTTTTCAGTGTCCGAAGGAGAGCCATAAGCTGCGCAACACGCGCGCCCCTTTCTCGTCGCCATTGACGATTCGAGCGTTTCGATGGACGATTCAGAGCGCAACAATGGTCCGATAGGGGGGGCACATGCCGACAGCCACATCCTTTGAGAAAATCGAAACGGAAAAATTAAGCGACCGCATCACCCGCGAGATGCTGAACGGCGAAGACGCCACGCTCGCGCGCATTGTTCTGGCACGCGGGGCGATTGTGCCGCGTCATTCGCATCGCAGCGAACAATTTTCTCTGATTCTGTCGGGAGCGCTGAAATTTAAGTTTGATGACTCCGAAGTTGTCTTGCGCGCAGGCGAAATCCTGCTGATTCCTGCAAATGTGCCACACCGGGCCGAAGCGCTGGAAGATACGGTGGACATAGATTTCTTCGCTCCCCGGCGCGAAGATTGGATTCGCAAAGACGATGCCTACCTCCGCGGCAACACGGGCAAGGACTAACAAATGGACCTCGGACTGAAAGGGCGCGTCGCAATCGTAGCCGCTGCCAGCAAAGGCTTGGGCCGCGCGGCAGCTGAAGAATTTGCAAAGGAAGGCTGCGAAGTGGCCATCTGCGCCCGGACCGCGGCCGATCTCGAGCGCACAGCCAGCGAAATCGGGAAGGCCAACAACCGCGCAGTATTTTGGCGCGCGGTGGATGTGACCAAGCCCGAAGCCGTCCGCGCTTTCGTGGAAGAAGTGGACAAAAAAGTACGGCCGGATCGATATCTGCGTCACGAATGCGGGCGGCCCTCCTGCAAAAAAGTTTCTCGACATCAGCCTAGAAGATTGGCGCGCAGCCGTCGAGTTGACCTTGCTGAGCAATGTCTATTTCGCCCGCGAAGTACTCCCTCGCATGCAGCGCAATCATTGGGGACGCCTGCTGACGATCACATCCGTGTCCGTGAAGCAGCCCATCGACGGCCTGCTGCTTTCCAATTCCCTGCGCGCGGGCGTAGCGGGCTTGGCCAAAACGCTCGCGAACGAATTCGGCGCCGACGGCATCACTGTGAATAACGTTTGCCCCGGGTTCACGCTCACCGACCGCCTGGAAGAGCTTGTGGAACTTCGAGCCAAAGACGCCGGAATCAGCCGCGAGCAAGCCATTAAGAATATGAGCGCGCAGGTTCCCGCCGGCCGGCTAGCGCAACCCAAAGAGTTCGCTGCGCTGGTAACATTTCTCGCATCCGAGCGCGCAAGCTACATCAACGGCACGACCATCGCGGTGGACGGCGGCTTGGTGAAGGGTCTTCTGTAATTCCAGAGCAACCCTGCGAACTTCGTATCCGGACGGCTCCCGTACTATAATTATTGTTTTGCTATACGCAATTCGTTCTCTCAAGGGGGAAGAATGAAGCATGCACCGTCGCGCGCACGCCGGAACTGGCCGCTATCGACGTCAGCTTTTGTTCTGTCAGCGGCCTTGATGTTATCGGTCATCGTGCGCGCGGATGAGCCATACGCCCGGAGCAAGGACTACGATCTGCAGAACGTCAAAACCCATTTGTGGTTCGACCTCGAACAGAAAAAAGTACGCGGCGAAGTGAACGAAAGCATTTCCATGGTGCGCGACAGCATTGAAACGATCAAGTTTGATTCCGTGGACCTGACCATTCACAACGTAACAGTGGACGGCAAGGACGCGAAATTTTCCACCACCGATAAAGAACTCATCGTTTCACTGGAAAGCCCTTCGAAACGCGGCGAACATCACGACATTTTCATTCGCTACGAAGGGCAGCCAAAGAAAGGCATTTATTTCATTCTGCCGGACAAGAATTATCCAAACCGCCCCAAGGAAATCTGGACCCAGGGTGAAGCCGAAGACACGCGTTACTACATCCCCATCTACGATTATCCCAACGACCGCACGACCTCTGAAATGCTTCTCACCGTCCCGGCAGCCTGGATCACCATCTCGAACGGAGAGCTCCTCGGCACCAAGGACGAGCCCGATGGCATGAAGACATGGGATTGGAAGCAGTCCCAGCCGCTTTCCACTTATCTGATCTCGGCGGTAGCGGGCGAGTTTGTCGAAAAGAAGGACACTTGGCGCGGCATGCCGCTGCGATTCGTAGTGCCCCGCGGCGACGAGTCCAAAATCGATTCAACGTTTGTGAACACAAAGCAGATGCTGGACACCTTCTCCGACCATCTCGACGTGCGCTACCCCTGGGCGCAATACGCGCAAACTTCGGTGAACGATTTCATCGTAGGAGGCATGGAAAATACCAGCGCAACCACGCTGACCACTCGCGGGCTTGTAAACCCGCGGCTTGCCGGCGAAACTCCCTCAGGCGCGGACAACCTTGATTCGCACGAAATGGCGCATCAGTGGTTTGGAGATCTGGTCACCTGCAAGGATTGGGCGAATCTCTGGCTGAATGAAGGCTTCGCCACATATTTCGAGCATTTCTGGACCGAGCAGAAATACGGCGAAGACGCAGTGGCCTATGAATTTTGGCGCGACCAGACCCAGTGGTTTCGGAATCCCGCGGCTCTTCAACGAATCCGATCGTCACCCACGATTTTGACGACTCGCTCGAAAACTCCGGAAACATCTACACCAAGGGCGGCTGGGTGCTGAAGATGTTGCGCACCAAGCTCGGCGATCAGAATTTTTTCCGCGGGCTGCATTATTATCTGGAAACGAATCGCGGGCAGAACGTGGTTACCGCGGACCTGCAAAAATCCATCGAGCAGGCCACCGCCACGAACGTGGACCAATTCTTCCAGCAGTGGATTTATCGCGCGGGGGCGCCGAATTACAACGTCAGCTACGCGTACGACGACGCCGCGCATCAGATCAAGCTGACCGTGAAGCAAACACAAAAAGTGGAAGGCATGGTAGGCCTGTTCGACATGCCGGTGGACGTTGAAATTGCGACATCGACCGGCCGCAAAACCTATCCCCTCGAAGTGAGCAAAGCCGAGGAAACATTCACCCTGGCTGCGGACGGCGCTCCGCTCATGGTTGTTTTCGACAAAGGCGACAAAGTCCTGAAGACTTTGGATTTCAAGCGCGACGCCGCAGCGCTGATTTATCAATTGAAGAACGGAGCAGACCGTGCCGGACCGTGCCGAAGCCGCGGCCACGCTGGCCACTCCCGGCATCCGCGATAATTCCGGCGTGATTCCGGCACTGGGCGAAGCGGCGCAGCACGATCCTTTTTGGGGCGTTCGCTCGGAGTCTTTGCGAACGCTGGGCAAGATCGGAGGAGCCGACGCGGAGAAGCAGGTTCTCGGAGCCGTCACTGACGAAAAGCCCTGGGTTCGCGAGGTTGCCGTACAGCAGCTGGGCATGTTCAAAGACGATGCCTCGCTCGGCCCCAAACTCACGGACATCGCCGCGAACGATAAAGCTTTCCGCGTTCGCGCCGCTGCTCTTCGTTCGCTCGCCGGAATCAAAGCTGCGAACGCGTTCGATGTGCTGACGGCAGCCGTCAAATCGGATTCGCCCGACGATATTCTCCGCGAAGCCGGGCTCGGCGGCCTTGGAGAACTTGGGCGACGACCGTGCAGTTCCGCTATTGCTGGAATGGTCTGGCCCGCGGAAGCCGCTCGACACTCGCGGCGCGGCGATCAGCGCCGTCGCTGCTCTCGACAAGAAAAATAAAGAAATCACCCAAGCGCTCATTTCATATCTGAAGGAGCCCTACTTCGACGTGAAACTCACGGCGCTGTTTTCTCTGGGCCGGCGCGGCGATCCCGAGGCCATTGCGCCGCTCGAAGAGTGGCTGAAGAGCGGCGATTTGCCGATCGGATCAACCTCATTCGTGAAGGCGCAGATTGCAGCCCTAAAATCGCAAGCCACCAGCAAATTATTTGGCGGCGACAAAGCCCGCGCCAATGGCCCGCAGCCGCGACTGCATCGCAGGTGCCCAAGATGCGGCAGCGCAGCCTCCCGCGAATGCCATCGGCGGGCAAGATACTACGTTGGATGCGCTGAAGAAATTGCAACAGCAAATGGCGGAGATGAACGCGCGCCTGACGAAGATCGAATCTCAGCTCGCAACTCCCAAGGCACCAACTGAGAAATAATTTCCGCACGCTCGATTGCGCCCCCGGGCGCGACTTTACATGTGCCGGGCGGCGACGCCCGGTTTTCGTAGCGCCGGTTCACCCTGAGCTTCGAAGGGCGTCCCGCCGGCTCTTTTGACGTTTCGTATCCCGGGCGTATGGCCCTGAGCAGCTTTGTGGGTCGCGGCTTCTTGCCCTGAGTTCGCGAAGGGTAGCCGCGACATAAGAAATGCCTTTGACAAATTTTCCTTTCGGCGTGTTTTTCGCCGGGCCTTCCGTTCGCGTCGCGCTCCCCGGATCGACTTTACAAGTGGCCGGTGGCGAATCCATCCGCGCGGCACCGGACTGAACCCACGCACAATTGAAACTCGCGGGGTGGCGGGTGGCGAATCCGTCGGCACCACACCGGAGTTCAATCAGGTCGAGGATTGAATTTTCGGGTGCCGCACTCTTTGCGTTTTTCTTTTCTGCAAAGGGTGCGGGTTTAGACGCCATGCTCCCAAACCCTTCCCTTCGTCGAGCGGTCGAACTGGGAATCATTTGGCCGGAGAGCGGCTGCCCCACGAAAGAATCAATACGCGAGAAGAATTCGTAAATCGCGCAGATTATTCCCCGTAGGACCTGTGGTGATTGCGTCGCCGAGACGCTTGAAGAAATTGTAAGCGTCGCTGCGGCCGAGAAATTCCGCCGGTTCCATACCGGCTTCGCTTCGCGCGTTGGAGTGTCTCGCCATCCGCAACCGCGCCTGCCGCCGGACTGTTCCCGTCAATTCCGTCCGTTCCCGCGCTCAAGACCACAATCTTTTTCCCCGCGATTTTCGGAACGCACGCCAGCACGAAAGCCAAATTTCGCCCGCCGATCCCTTCCCCAGTCACCGGACTGCTCACTTCCCCGCCGGCCAGCAGCGCAACACGCCTGCCTGGATTCTCGTTTTTCAGCGCATTGAGCTGTGCGAGCAAATGGTTTGCGGCTTTTTCGAGCGGCCAACTGTCCGTGGAGTTATCGGCAAGGCAAATAAAGCCTTCCGCTTCGCAAGCGTGATGGCATGCGTGCGTCAAATCGTGTGTGCCGAGCAGAAGTTCAAAATGGGAGCGCCCGAAAGCCGGATCATCTCCCTTCGGAGTTTCGCTAAGTGCGTGACGCTCGAACGAGGCGTGAAGGGATGCCGGTAATTTGGCCAACAATCCGTAATGGCGTGCGATTCGTTCAGCGTCCTGGCTCGTCGTTGGGTCCGGCACGGTTGGACCTGAAGCCAGCGCCGATTCTTGCCCTTCCGGCACGTCGCTGATCGCAAAAGTAATTTTCAGAGACCGAGGCGCCGCCGTGGCCATCCGCCCCCCTTTCGTAGCGGATAGATGCTTTCGGATCACGTTGATTTCTTCAATCGGCGCGCCGCAAGTAACCAGCGCGTGGTGTAGCTTCTGAAAATTTCCAAGCGTGATGTTTTCGTCGAGTGGTTGTTCCACCAGCGCCGAGCCCCCGCCGGAAATCAAAAAAAAGATTAGCGTGCGCTCGTCGCACCGCGCAAGTCGGTCCAGAATCGCGCGGCCTGCTGCAAAGCTTTCCGCCGAGGGTATTGGATGGCCGCCGACAAACGATTTCCATCCCGGCAGAGCTACGGCCGGAGAAGCGGGCCCGACCAAGATTCCTTCGACCTGAAATTCAGGCGCGAGAATATCGCTCAAGGCTTTGGCCATTGCGAACGAAGCCTTCCCGAATGCGACAGGCCCACGATCTCTCTAAATTCGCGAAGGTCAATCGTCGCGCCTGCCGCATGGATAACTGAACCTTCGCGGTTAAGTTTTCGCGCAAGAGCGGTCGGGAATTTGAATGGCCGATAGCGTTTCGAGAAATAGGCGCTGCGCGGTCTGCTTCACGGTCTTTTGGGCCCGATAACGCGCCGAGACCAACTCTTCGGGTTCGTCCTCAAATGGAAGGAAGCGATGTGAGACATAGCAGCAGGACCTTTCCTTCAGACCTCATCGATCGCGCTATTTCATACCCAGCGCGTCCGCATTCAGCGCGTTGGGAGGGCGGCGTCCCTCAAACAGCGCGACCACGTTGTTCGCCGCCATCACCGCCATTTTCGTCCGCGTATCCAGCGAAGCGCTGGCCATGTGCGGCGTCAGGATTACGTCCTTGCGCGTCAGCAGCGCGGGATGCACTTTTGGTTCGTGTTCGAAAACATCCAGCGCCGCCCCGGCAATTTTTTTGTTTTCCAGAGCTTCCGCGAGCGCCGCTTCGTCCACCACCGGCCCGCGCGAAGTGTTAATCAGAAACGCGGTACGCTTCATCTTTTCGAGATTATCTTTCGAAATCAGGTGCCGCGTATCCGGCAGCAGCGGAACATGCAAGCTGATGAAATCGGATTCGCGAAACAGCCGGTCGCGATCCACGAATTCCGCGTTCAGTTCTTTTTCTACATCCGCCGGCGCGCGAACCGCGTCATTGTAAAGCACGCGCATCTGGAAACCCTGCGCGCGGCGCGCCACCCCGCGGCCGATTCGCCCGAAGCCCAGTACGCCCAGCGTCTTGCCCCAAACATCGCCGCCAACGAGCTGATCTAGGTCCCATCCGTTCCAAGTGCCGGAGCGCATCCACGAATCGCCTTCCAGCAGTCGTCGCGCAACCGCCATCAAAAGCGTCCACGCGAAATCCGCCGTAGTGTCGTCGAGCACGCCGGGTGTGTTCGTAGCCACGACTTTATGTTTCGTGCAGGCCGGCACATCGATATTGTCGTAGCCCACAGAAACCGTGGCCGCAATGCGCAGCTTCGGCGCCGCCGAGAGCAGCTCCTCGTCCACTTTTTCCGTCAGCAGGCAGACCAAGCCGTCTTTATCGGCTACGTGTTTCAGCAAATCCGCGCGGGAAAGTTTGTCCGCCTTTCCAATAGTCCACCTGAAAATGTTCGTCAAGAATCGTGCGTGCGGCCTGAAATAGTTGTCGCGTGGAAAAAATCGCCGGCTTGCTCACTGCGCACCTCGCAAAAACGTTTCGTGCAGGATGAGTAGCATACACCGACTAGCGCCCCCGCGCAGGTGAGCGATGAACAGTAGTCCGCCAAGCCTCTTTCTTAGACCGTCACCACGATCTTGCCGACATGCTCGTTCGATTCCATATACCGGTGCGCCTCAACGATCTGGCTCAGCGGAAATGTCTTGGCGATACGCGGCTTGAAATCGCCATTCTCGATATGATCGAAGACGTATTTTTCCGCGTGCGTTCGCAGCGCCGGCACGGAGACAACCTCGAATATCGAGTACCCGCGCATAGACAGACCCTTCGGAAGAGTGATGAGCAGCGGGAAAGGAGTCGGTTCCATCGCCAGGCTGCCATATTCGTAGATCGTTCCGCCTTGCGCGGCTGCTTGGCAAAGCAACTCGACCCCCTTGCCCCCGATTGGATCGAACACCACTCTCGCGCCCTTGCCGCCGGTAATCTCTCCTACGCGTTTCACTAGATCCTCTTCTTGAGTGGCGATCACATGGTCCGCGCCCAACGACAATAATTCCGCTTTCTTCTTTGATGTCCGCGTCGTTGCGATACTGACTGCACCCTGGGCCTTGACGATTTCAATCGCCGCAATTCCCACGCTGCTGCTTGCCGCCGTAATCAACACAAAGTCGCCTCGCGTGATCTTCCCGAGCTGCACCAGCGCGCCGTACGCCGTCAGGTACTGCATCCAGATCGAGGTTCCCTCCTGCGGTGACAGCTTCTCCGGATAGGCCGCCAGCGAATATGCCGGAACAATAGCCACTTCCCCGTACACGCCGTATTTGTCCGCGGCAAACGAAGGGACCGTGCTGACTCGCTTGCCAATCAATTTTTGGTCAACGCCGTCGCCAACTGCCTCCACCACTCCCGCTGCTTCATAACCAAGCGTGCAAGGTGGATGCGACCGGACAACATACTTGCCCTGGCGGAAAAGCACTTCAGCGCGATTCAACCCGATGGCCTCCACGCGCAAGCGCACCTCTCCCTGACCCGGCTCCGGTGTCGGGACCTCCTCCAATTTTAGAACTTCCGGCCCGCCGCATTCATGAAAGCGGACAATCTTTGCAGTCGTAGGTATGTTCGAGTTTGCCATGATCTCCCTTTGCTGTTTTCACTCGTTCGATGCGCCGCCGGACCCTGGAGATTCACAAGGTGGTCGTAGCGTTCGTTTACGTCCGCGCCCAGTATGCCACACGCGGTGGACTTCAAAACCGTGCCACGCGGCCCCGCGCGAGTCACGTTGACGTCCACGGACGCGGGCGTCTATAGTTGCCATGAACTCCGCGCGACGTATCCGGCCGCGCAAAAACCATGGATCCCCGCGTCGTTAGTGAACTCAAAAAGCTTCTGGGTGCCGAAGCCGTTCTGCACCGCCCGGAAGAATTGTTGCTCTACGAATACGATGGCTCAGTGGAAATCGCGCGGCCGAACTGCGTTGCCTTCCCTCGATCGACTTCCGACGTAGTCGGCATCGTCCAGATCGCGAACCGTTATCAGGTTCCCGTCGTGGGCCGCGGCGCAGGCACCGGCCTTTCCGGCGGAGCCCTTGCGCGTCAAGGCGGCATCCTGGTGCCCTTTTCGCGCATGAATCGCATCCTCGAAATCGACGCGGAAAATCAGCGCGCCACCGTCCAGCCGGGAGTCGTGAATGCGGACGTAAGCGTAGCAGTCGCCCACCTGGGCCTTCATTTCGCGCCCGATCCTTCCAGCCAGCGCGCCAGCACGATTGGCGGCAATGTATCCGAAAATTCAGGCGGACCGCACACTCTGGCTTACGGCGTCACGACGAACCACGTGCTCTCGCTTGAAGTTGTGCTTCCCACCGGCGAGGTCGTGCGCCTGGGCAGTCCCGCGCTCGATTCTCCCGGCTACGATCTTCCCGGCCTGTTCGTCGGCTCCGAGGGAACACTCGCATTAGTCACGGAAGTTACCGTGAAGCTCACGCGCAATCCGGAAGCAGTGAAAACCCTGCTCGCGATTTTCGACACCGTGGACGACGCCACGGAAACGGTCGTCGATATCACCGCGCGCGGAATCACTCCCGCGGCTTGCGAGATGCTCGATGGCTGGACGATTCGCGCCGTCGAGGCTTACGTGCACGCAGGATTTCCGGTCGATTGCGCCGCCGTCTTGCTGCTCGAAGTGGACGGCTTGCGCCAAGCAGTCGAACAGCACGCCGAAGATGTTGCCGACGTTTGCCGCCTTCATCACGCTCGCGAAGTGCGCGTGGCGCGCGACGAGCATGAACGCGCTCTGCTTTGGAAAGGCCGCAAAAACGCCTTTGGCGCCGTCGGGCGGCTCTCCCCGACCTACTACGTGCAAGACGGAGTAATCCCGCGGACCAAGCTGCCGGACACCCTGCGGCGGATCAACGAGATCGGCACAAAATATGGATTCGAGATCGGCAATATTTTTCACGCCGGCGACGGCAACCTGCATCCCATCATTCTTTTTGACGCTCGCGAAGAAGCGCAATTTCGCCGCGCAGTCGCCACCGCGGACGAAATCATCGGCTTCTGCATCGAAATGGGCGGTTCCATCACCGGCGAACATGGTGTCGGCATGGAAAAAGACCGCCTGATGCCGCTTCTCTTCAGCGAAGATGAGTTGAATCTAATGCGGCGCGTTCGCGATGCGTTCAATCCCGCAGGCCTGTTGAATCCCGGAAAAATCTTTCCGACCACGAAAGGCTGCGGAGAAATTCACGTGCGGCCGTTGCCTGTCGCGGGTGCTTCGCGCGCATGAGCACGGCGGGCGCAACCGTTGGGTCTCGCCTGGCGGATATTGTCGGGCCGCAACACGTCATCACCGATCCCGCTCGCCTCGCAGCATTTGCGGTCGACAATGAAAAGCCTTCTGCCGCAGTGAGTCCACAATCATCTGCGGAAATTGTTGAGGTCGTAAAATTCGCAGCCAAGGACCAGCTTGCCATTGTTGCCACCGGCGCTCGCACAAAACTGGGAATCGGCTTGCCGCCGCGCCGGTACGATATTGCGTTGGACATGACGCGCCTCGATCGCGTAGTCGCGTACGACCCCGGTGATTTGACCCTGAGCGTCGAAGCCGGAATTCCCTTGCGGACGCTCGGCGGGATTCTTGCCGAGCACCGTCAATTCCTGCCGCTCGGCGTTCCTTATTCAAATCAAACGACAATCGGTGGAACCATCGCGTCGGGCGTTGACAGTCCTCTGCGCCAGCTCTACGGCACCGCGCGCGATTACCTCCTGGGCATGGAATTCGTCACGGGCGACGGCATAGCGCAAAAAGCGGCGGACGCGTGGTGAAAAACGTCACCGGATACGACATCCACAAATTAATGATTGGCGCCCTGGGAACATTGGGAATTATCACTCGCATAAATTTCAAGACCTTCCCCATGCCGTCGGCGAGCCGCGCGTTCGTTGCCACCTTTCAAACCGTAGAGCGCGCCTGCGGGATGAGGAATCGGGTGGCGCAATCCCCGCTCGCTCCCATGACCATGGAACTTTTCAGTCCGGGTGTCGCCGGTCTTTTTTCCGGCGAAGCCGCGGCGCAAATCGAACCGAATTCCATGCCGGAAAATGTGATTTCCGGAACTCGCTGGACGTTTACCATGGGCTTCTCCGGAAATGAAAATACGCTCAAGCGCTATGAAACTGATCTCCGCAAAATGGCGGAAGAATGCGGCGCTGTTGACCTCACCGTTCTTGGCGGCTCCCAAATCGCCGCGGCTTTTGCACGCAAGCGCGAGTTCGTTCCGATTGCATTGTCGTCGTCGCCGGCCGCTACAATCCTTAAGATGAGTGTGCTTCCAATGAGGATGGCGGAAGCTCTCGCAACTGCAGCGCGAGCCGCTGAAGCCAACCGTTTGCCTTGGGTCGCAATGGCGCGAGGAGTCGGCGTCATTTATTTCGCCGTGCTTCCCACGGAACGCAACGAAGAAGCGAAGCAGCAGACCGCGCACGCGTCAAACCAGATTTTGGCAGCGTGTGCCGCGCTTGGCGGGCAGGCCTCGATTCCCTGGTGCCCCGCCGAGTGGAAGAGTGCGCTGAAAGTTTGGGGCCTCGAGCGCGCCGATTTCGCGCAAATGCAGAAACTAAAAAACGTTTTCGATCCTCGCGGCGTGCTCAGTCCCGGCCGATTCGTGGGAGGAATTTGAGGCTATGGAAAACAATCCTCCGCAAACTCACGAAGACGCCCAGCGCGAATTCGCGCTCACGCTCAGCGGTTTTTCTGCGACGGACAAGCCCGAATACGAAGACTATTCGCGCTGCGTGCATTGCGGCCTGTGCTCGAATAATTGCCCGACCTACCGCTTATGGGGACGCGAAGCGGATTCACCGCGCGGCCGCATTCGCCAAATGGCGCTCGTGGATCAGGGGCGCCTCGAAATCGGCGATACGCTTCGTCACCCACATCGATCGCTGCCTGAACTGCCGCAACTGCGAAACCGTCTGTCCTTCTGGCGTTGAGTACGGAAAGATTCTCGAGCTCGCCAGGGCGCAGATCGAACAAAAGTACAAAAGGCCTCTCACTTCGCGCCTTCTTCGCGACTTCGTCTATCGCCGGCTGCTCCCACGCCCGCGAAGGATCGCCGCCGCCGCGCGTTTCATGCGGTTTTATCAGAGCTCGGGCCTCGCGTCGCTCGCGCGCGCGACTGGAATTTTGCGGCTGCTGGGACTGCAGGATCGCGAGAGGTTGCTCCCCAAGATTGACTCAAATTTCTTCTTCACGGATCTTGGAAAGACGTTTCCGGCGCAAGGGACCGCAGCGCGCGCGCGTTGCGTTTTTCGCGGGCTGCGTGGCGCAGGTAACATTCAGCGAACTCAACCGCGCAACCATCCGCGTCCTGCAAGCCAATGGCTGCGAAGTCATCGTTCCTGCGGAGCAAATCTGCTGCGGCGCGCTGGCGGCACACGCCGGCGTGCGCGACGTCGCGCGCGATCTGGCGCGCGCAAACTTCCACGCATTCCGTGCGGACGACTTCGACGCCATCATTACGAATGCTGCCGGATGCGGTTCCACGCTGAAGGAATATGCGTTCTTGTTCGCGGCGGATGGCCCTGATCGCGCCGGCGCGGAGAAATTCTCAGCGAAAGTTCGCGACATTTCCGAATTCCTCGTTGATCTCGGCCTGGTAGCGCCGCTGAGTCCCCTGCCCATGCGCGTGACCTACCAGGATTCCTGCCATCTCGTTCACGGACAGAAGATTCGCGAAGCCCCGCGAACGCTGATCCGCGCAATTCCGTCCGTCGAGTTCGTGGAAATGGCGCTCTCCGATCTTTGTTGCGGCTCCGCGGGCGTTTACAACGTCACGCAACCGAAAGCCGCGCTCGATCTTCTAACCGACAAAATGAATCATGCGAAGCAGACCAAAGCGCAAGCCATCCTCACCGCAAATCCGGGATGCATTCTGCAACTTCGCGCCGGAGCCGCGATACACAATACGGGCCAGGAAGTATTGCACGTCGTGGAACTCCTCGATCGCGCCCTTGTAAAACCCTGATGAGTGCGTTTTGACCTCTAGCTAATCGGTGGAATGAATCTGGAAGGGGGGCTTTGCGGGCGGAGCGTGATCGGGGTGGTGCCGCCCGCAAGTATTGACTGCATCTTGGTGATGAACTCGTTCGCGCGAACCGCCGTTATTCCTCGGACGGCGGCGCCGGGGCTGCGGTCCCGTTGCGACCGCCGTGGCCCTGCTTCACCGTGTAATCGGACGGCACCTGGAAAAGCGTGGCAGCCGGCTCTTGCTTCTGGATATTCGTCAACTGAAAAACAGTCTCGCCCATGCGCGGATCGGTGCGCTTGGTCATGACCGTCGTCTGCAACTCGGCTGAATACCACCGCTCCGTGACGATCACGATCGGCTTCTCATTGCCCATTTCGCCCGCGGGAATCGTGCGAGTGGTGCGAGTGCCCTGGGCTGAAACCCCGTTGATCGTTTGCGTGCCCAGCGACTGGCTCGTTGTGTTCTTCTGAACTTCTGCGGCCATGGCGGACGAGCGCGCAGCATCGGGACCGTGAGTATGGGCTGACATTTGGCGGGCCGTTTTTGTGCTCGCTTCGAGGACGTAGTGTGTTCCCGCCACAGGATCATTGATGAACGACACCTGCGGGGGAGTTTTGCCCGAAGCCGCCCACTGGCCGATAGCCGGAAGCGTCATATCGCGCCGAGTGCGGCCCTGAGTATCGCGCGCCACCGAGCCCGTGGTGCTGCGCTCGATTTTATTTCCATCCGTAAGCGTTTGCGTCTCCTGCGTTGAAAAACTTGCCGAGAAAGGCGCGCCCGTCACAGTCTTTCCTTCCAGGCTGGCCTCGAAGCCAACAAACCCCATGCCATCAAACCCCGGCCCCATTCTCTCGAAAATGGCTCCGCCATGGTGGGGCGGTGGAGGCGGACCCTGCTCTGCCGGCTCGGACGCCTGAGCCCAGGCACTGCCGCTAGCCATCACAAACAAGACTGCCATCGCCGCTATACCCACAACCCTGTTGCTGGCTTTCATTCGAATTTCCTCCAAATTGTTTTTTCTCATCTTCAAAAATAAACGTTCGAATTTGCATCCGATACCAGCCGGATTGCCTGCGGTGTTCCGTCTTCGCTTACCAACAAGTCCGCAAAGACTCTCTCCGTCCCGTCGCTCTCTGTTACCGGCAAGCCAAAAGATCGCAGCGCGGAACGCGGAAGTGTCACTCGCACGATCGCCCCGCCTTCGAGCGCCGCCGGATCATCGGCATATGGCACCGGCACGAACTTCCCCGCATATTCGTCCTCGTCCACTTCACTCGTGCTTGGATTCTGTGCCTTTGCAGAAGCATCCGCCGCAGGAGCCGGCGCCACATTCGCGGCTTGCTGCGCTGCAGTGCTGGGCCCCGACGCAATCCGGTGCTGCACTCCCAGCCCTAGCGCGAGAAGAATCGCAGCCGCAGCGCCAAGCGCGGCAAGCTGCCCATGAACCCTTCGCCTTGATCCTGCAACTTTGGACGCCTGAAATTCGCGCAACAGCGCTGCCTCGATTCGCGGTGGCGCCTCGCGCCCAGCATTATGCTGAGCCAAATTACGAAAAGCGGAATCCAGCGCTTCCCCATCGGTAATTAGAACGCCGCAGCCCGCACAAATTTCCGCGTGCGCCAGAGCTCGTTCGCGAAACCGGAACCCCGAGGTTCCCGGCCGGTCTAGATCGTGATAAATCTCCCTGAATTGAACGCAATCCATAACTCTTACCTCATCTTTCATTCGCCCACCGCCGATGCCCGCCGAATCGGCTGGCTGTCGTGCAACTTCTCAACCAGCAGCGCGCGCGCGCGGTGCAGCCGCGACCTCACCGTACCTACCGGACAATCCAGCGCAGCCGCCGCCTCTTCGTAACTCATTTCTTCCAGCTCGCAGAGGATCACCGCCTCGCGGTAATTTTGCGGCAACGTTGCGATAGCCTGCCGAACTCGGCCGACAGTTTCCAGCGATGTAAACTCATCCCGGCTCAGCAAAAATGGCCCGCGCCCGTTTCCGTTTGAGTGTCCCGTCTTCCTGGAAGCCGCACAGGCGCTCAAAAGCGAATCGAGCTCGTCCGCATCGCTGGGAAGAGGCAACGAATGCCGCTCCTGCTCCCAGCGTCTGCGAAGATGATTCCGGGCAATCCCAAAAAGAAAGCCGCCAAGCGTTCCGCGCTCCGGATCAAATCGTTTCGCGTCTCGAATCAGCGTCATGAAAACCTCTTGCGTCACGTCTTCCGCCAAAGCCACGTTCCCGCTCATATGCAAAGCAAAACGATAAATGGCAGGGTGCCTCCGGCGGTAAAGCAGCGTAAATGCCTCTTCGTCGCCGGCTATCATCCGCCGGAGCAACAGACCGTCGCCCGTCAATTCCGCTTCGCTCTTCATCTCATATGGTTTGACGGCCAGCCCTGACTCTCGTTACATATTCACGCCCGCGGACCGAAAAGTTCCCAAAATTTTGAACGAGTTTTAAGATGGCCGCACTTGTCTCCCACCTGCTAAGGAAATCGCCGTTCTTGACCAAACCGCCGCTCTTGAATAATGTAGGGGCGGGCGAGCGGTCCTTTCGTAGTTCCTGCCATCGGCCGCGGCAGGCTTTCGGCGTGCGCCCGGCCACCGGAGAAGCCATGCTAGAATTCGACCCGCACGTCCTCGAAGAGAAGCCCATTCCGCCCCCGGAGGATTTCAGCAAAAAAGCTCACGTCAAATCCCTCGCAGACTACCGAGAGATGTATCAAAAGGCCTTGGCCAATCCCGAAGAATTCTGGGGCGAGCAAGCGAAAAAGATCGAGTGGTTCAAGGCTCCCACCAAAGTCCTCGAATGGAATCTCCCTCACGCGAAATGGTTTGCGGACGGCAAGCTCAACGTCTCCTACAACTGCCTCGACCGCCATCTCGAAAAGAATGCGAATAAGCCCGCGCTGATGTGGGAAGGCGAAGACGGCTCGACCGTTCAGTTCACCTATGCCGAATTTCACGAACGCGTCTGCAAATTCGCGAACGTTCTTTCTTCGCTCGGCGTGAAGCCGGGCGATTGCGTCACGATTTACATGCCCATGATCCCCGAGCTCCCCATCGCTATGCTGGGTTGCGCGCGCGTCGGCGCGGTGCACTCGGTGGTGTTCGGCGGATTCAGCGCTACCGCCCTTGCCGATCGCATCGTGGACTGCAAATCAACACTGCTCATCACCGCGGACGGCGGATATCGCCGTGGAAAAATCGTTCCGCTGAAGGAAACCGCCGACGCCGCTTTGGAGAAGTGCCCCACCGTCGGAAAATCCATCGTCGTTCGACGCACGAAAGAAAAAGTCGCCTGGAAAGAAGGACGCGATTTATGGTGGCACGACCTGGAAGAAAAAGCCGAGAAAAACTTCCCCGCCCTCGAGCTTGATTCCGAACATCCTCTCTACATTCTCTACACCAGCGGCACCACCGGAAAACCCAAAGGCGTCCTGCACACCTCTGCCGGTTACTTGCTGCAATGCATGTGGAGTACAAGACTGGTTTTCGATTTACGCGATGAGGACGTTTATTGGTGCACCGCCGACATCGGCTGGGTCACCGGCCACAGTTACATCGTTTACGGCCCGCTCGCGAACGGCGCCACCCTCGTGATGTACGAAGGCGCGCCGGATTTTCCTCGCAAAGACCGCTTCTGGGAAATTATCGACCGTTACAAAGTGTCCATTTTCTACAGCTCCGCCACCGCCATCCGCGCTTTCATGGCCTGGGGCATGGATTGGATCAAACCATACAACTTGTCGAGCCTTCGCGTTCTCGGCACCGTCGGCGAGCCTATCAATCCTGCCGCGTGGAAATGGTATTTCGAAGCCATCGGCAAAAATCGCTGCCCCATCGTGGACACTTGGTGGCAAACCGAAACCGGTTCCATCATGATTTCTCCGCTGCCCGGCGCGACACCCACAAAACCCGGCTCCGCCACCCTGCCGCTTCCCGGCATCGTCGCCCGCGTTGTGAATCTGAAAGGCGAGCCAGTCGGCCCAGGAGAAACCGGTTACCTCACCATCCAAAAGCCGTGGCCCTCCATGCTCCGCACGATTTACGGCGACGACGAACGCTACAAGCGCGAGTATTGGGAACGAATCCCCGGCGTCTATTTCGCAGGTGATGCCGCTCAATGCGACAAAGACGGTTACATCTGGGTCCTCGGCCGCGTGGACGACGTAATCAAAGTCGCCGGCCACCGCCTAAGCTCCATGGAAATCGAAAGCGTCCTGGTAAGCCACGCCGCAGTCGCCGAAGCCGCGGTAGTCGCGCGCCCAGACGAAATCAAAGGCGAAGCCATCATTTGCTTCGTCGCCCTGCGCACCGGCCACACTCCCAGCAAGGAGCTCCGCTCCGCGCTAATGGATCACGTAGCCACCACCATCGGCTCCATCGCTAGGCCCTCCGACGTTCGTTTCGCCGACGGCTTGCCCAAAACTCGCAGCGGCAAAATCATGCGCCGCCTCCTCCGCGAGCTGGCCCACAAAGGCGGCATCTCCGGCGACACCACCACGCTGGAAGACCTTACAGTCATTGACCGCCTGGCAAAAGCCCAGGCTCAGGACGAAGAATAAGAGAATTGTCGTACGCAGTAGCGGCAGCCTCATGCAGCGTCGGCATTTCCTGTCGGCGCTTAGCTTGAGCGCAGTCAAAGGGCGTCCTGCTTGCCCTGAGGAACGAAGGGTCGCTCTTTTCGCTTTTCGTAGCGCCGGCGTCTCGCCGGCTCTTTTAACTTCTTTCCCGCTCCACAATCAAATCGTCGGGCCGCCCGGCTCGGCAAGTGCGGCGCCTACAGGCTCTGTCTGAGCGCCCCGAAATCTTTGTGGGTCGTGGCTTTAGCCACGACATACAGATTCCGCGTTAATTCGGCTTTAGCCGCTGAAGTTCCGCCTTTGCAGTTCTCATGCAATCGACGGCCTTACAGTCCCAACTCGCTCAATCCCGCATGCTCGTCCGGCCGCCGCCCCAGCGTCCAACGATATTTCCGCTCCGCTTCCTTGATCGGCAAATCATTGATGCACGCAAATCGCAAGCGCATCAGCCCGTTCTCCTCAAATTCCCAGTTCTCATTGCCATACGAACGGAACCAGTTCCCCGAATCATCGCGCGATTCATACGCAAAACGCACCGCGATGCGGTTCCCGTCAAACGCCCAAAGCTCCTTGATCAGCCGGTAGTCCAGCTCTCTCGTCCATTTGCGTTTCAGAAACGCGATGATCTCCTGCCTTCCGTTCACAAACTCCGCGCGGTTTCTCCACCGCGAGTCCACTGTGTAAGCCAGCGCCACCTTCTCCGCATCGCGCGAATTCCACGCATCTTCCGCCAACCGCACCTTCAGAATAGCCGTCTCGCGAGTAAACGGCGGCAGCGGTGGCCGCGCCGCCTCCACACTCGCTTGCGCCTTAGACGCAGCCCCACCCGCACTTTGATCGCTCATCACACCCTCCCGCGCATTTCGTTGCGCCGCAACCTCGTTTGTACTCGCGCCGCTCGCCGCCCCAACCAACCAGGTATGTCCGCCTTTCGTAGCGCCGGCGTCCTCGCCGGCTCCTTTGACTTTGCCCGTTCGGTGCCGCCACCGCAAAACAAATCGCCTTCGTCAGGGCACGGCTTCAGCCGTGCCGAAAATCCGCGACCCTCAGGGGTTTTAACCCCTGAGGTCCCGCGCCCGCAGAGCGATAACACCCTTTCCCCAATGGCCTAACTCGCTCCCGCCGCTTTCGACAACGGCTTCTGCTCCGCATGAAGCCCGCTAACAATCTCCGCCAAAAACCAAGTCCTGCGCTCCGTCTGGTCGATCCAAACCTCAATCAAACTGGTCGTCGCGACGTCGTTGTTCTTCTCGCACACCTCATGCGCCGCGCGGAAAAACCGCGTCAGCGCCTGATTGTCGGCGGAAAGTTCGGCCAACATGTCCAGCGGCGCCACAAATTCTTCGTTGTTGTCCTTCAACCGTTGATATCTTGAGATCTCGCTGATCGAATGAATCGTCGTTCCGCCAATCTTGCGCGCCCGCTCCGCGATATCGTCCGTCATGGCGAAAATCTGGTCGCCATGCTCGTCCAGCAGCAAATGGTAGTCGCGAAAATGTTTCCCGCTCATGTGCCAATGAAAATTCTTCGTCTTCAAATAAAGCGCGAACGTGTCCGCGAGCAGTTTCCGCAATTCGCTGGTAATTTCCTCCACACCCTTGCGCCCGAGATCCGTCGGTGTTTGCAAAGCTTCGTTTTCACGTCCCTTCGCTTGTGTTCCGCCATTCTTAGCCATCATTCTCTCCTTAAAATAAATCTGTCTTTGAGCTTCATTGGCCCGTACCGAAGACGAATCTACAAATCGACGTTTCAAACTAGCCTTCCTGTCAAATTTGACGCTGCAGCCGAACAAAAAGCTTCGCCTTCAGCGAGGATCACGATCGGTCTTTAATCAGCCATATGGGCTCGAAAATCTTTGTGGGTCGTGGCTTTAGCCACGACATGTAGCCCGCAAAATCAGTGCGGCTTCAGCCGCTGAAGTTCCGCCTTTCAGTTTGCTCACGACGCTGGAAGCACTTACCGGGAAGCCTCCAGTCCTTCCGCCATCTCCAACAACTTCCTCACCGTGTTCCAGTTTCTCCCCGTCCACGATGTTTTCAGTGTCCTTTCTACCAGCGCCATCGACAGTTTCGGCCGCGCCATGCCATTGGGAAAATAAATATAAACCTCTCGCCCGTGGATGCGCAACTCCTCGGGCTCCGTCTTGATGCGCAGAACATTTGCACGAGCTTCCGCCCCAGGATCGCTCACAAGGAATGAAACGAGAAGCTTGCTCGCATCGACGCCGGCCCGCTTCGCAAAGGGATTCCTCGCAATCACGTCCCGCAGCTCCGCAGAAGTGCGAAGAATCACATCGGAGTGAAATCCAAATTTCCGCTCGATCGCGTCCTCAATCTGCTTGGCCAGCGCTATAAGGTCTCGCCGCTCAGTCCCGAACACGACATTCCCGCTCTGCAACAGGGTCTGCGCGTCCCGCAGCCCGAGCGATTCATACAGCGCCCGAAGCGCCTCCATCTTAATCCGGCGTTTCCCCAGATTGATTCCGCGCATCATGGAAATCATCACGCCCATACTCCGCCCTCCGACGTCATATCAACCGGCGCCGTCATCGCAACAATGATTGATGTCGTCGTTCTCCAACAAACGCTTCGCCGCTCCGCGCTTCGCCACGCAAATCATCGCCCGCCCCACTTGCTCACTCGTCGTCACATACTTCGGAAAAACCCGGAGCAATAATGGGTAAAACACGCCGACAACCGAGAAAAGCGTCTGGTACAGTTTCGGCTTCGACTTGATTCTGTGCAGCGGCTGAATGTATCCCGGACGGAACATATAAGCCTTGAGCGGCAATTTGAACAGCGCATTCTCCGTCTTCCCTTTCACCCGCGCCCACATAAGGCGCCCATGCTCCGAGCTGTCCGTCCCCGTTCCTGAAACATAGATAAACGTCATTCCCTGATTCTGTTTCGCCAGAACTTGCGCCGCGGCCATCGTGAAGTCATACGTCACCCGCGTGTAATCCTGCTCCGCCATCCCCACCGAAGAAACCCCCAGACAAAAGAAACAAGCGTCATACCCACCAAGCTGATCTTCGATACTCGAAAAGTCCAAAAAATCCCGATGCACGATTTCCCGCACCTTTTCATCCTGAGTCCCGATCGAGCTGCGCCCAATCACGAGCACCCGCTCCACCTCAGGATCGCGCAAGCATTCGCGCAACACTCCTTGCCCCACCCACCCCGTCGCCCCAAAAAGCACAACCTTCATGCCATTCGCCTCTTCGAAGGTTTTCGCACGTAAAAAGCGGCTAGAACAACCAGCACTCCGACGAAACACAATATGACTGCTTCAATTTGTTCAATTGCAACGGCGGCATAATAGCCTTCCAAGACATCCATGGGAACCTGGACATTGATCGTTGGATGGGCGGGGTCTAGTTGGCTAGCGTCGCGATTGACGCTGACAACCAATGAGTAGTCACGCTCTTTGACCGCGCTAAATTGCCCAATTCGACGCTCAATAATGGGGGACGAAAAAACAACTCCAGGATAGTCAGTAGAATTCCCCTCTTGCACAAGCCGCTTGTTCTCATAGAGCTTCCATGAAGCATCGACAATATCGGGCGCTCCGGCGCAATGGACCGGATCGAACTGCGCGTTTCCAGCTGAGCAACCGAGCTTTTCAGGAGTGCTGACTTCCTGAAATTCAACGTCGATTTCGTATTTTCCGTCCAAATCGTTCCCTAGATGAAGGTGCTGGATAGTTCCGGATCGCAAGGACAACGGAGCGGACACGGTGTGCCAGTCGCGTGAACGTGCGAGGGTCCGCGAGTTAATGAACGGGAAAAAAGCGGCGAGCAAGAATAGCAATCCCAATACTATGACGGCGGAACGCTTCGGCGTGGGTGACTTAAAGGCCACTCAAGCGAACCTCAGTCTATAGACAGGGGTTTCACAATCCATTTTTCGCAGTATGTACTTGAATCGAATGCAAATCAATTTTGCTGTGGGTTAATAGTCTTCCGTTTCGATCCAACGACCAAATGTCCACAGCATGCAGATCCTTCCAAACTGACTTTCTTCGTGCTAGTGTAATTCTGGAGTTATGAAGATGGAGAGTACAGTAACGACGAGCAGGGTCGCCGCAGCGACCGACGGACCATTCCGTCCGGTAATCGAACCTGTTTTCTATCCCAAGCGTGCAAAATTAAATCGCCAAACTCGTGATATAGAACACGTCGTATCTTATAGAAAACAAACGACCGCGACTTGCTCAAATCGCCAAAAAATCAAGAAATGCTTCTCCGATACCGGCAGTGCCGCGAGCGCTGAATCTCGCATTGCTTTACGGCCGCATCATTTTTGCAGCGGTCCTGGTGACGAATCCGCGAGGCGCCAATCGTTGCCCTTCTTTCATCAATTTGTTCATAAATCCGGAAATAACGTAGGACTTGCCCGCTGCGAGTGCTTCCAGACCGACTCGCGCCGGCTTCTCAGCCGGCTCGGCAGATCTGAAAACTCGCTCGGGCTGTTTAGCGACCTGCTGAAATTCGGTGTTGGTAGTCCCAGGGCAAAGCGCGCAAACACGCACGCCAGAGCCGCGCAACTCCTCCGCCACGCCCTCCGCGAACGAAAGGTCGAAAGCTTTCGTTGCGGCATAAACGGTACTGAACGGCACAGCCTGGAACGACGCCAGCGAAGCCACGATCAATACGTCCCCGTGCTTGCGCGCCACCATCAAGGGCAAATAGAGCCTCGTAAGCCGCACCACTGCGGAGCAATTCACCTGAATCATCTCCAGCATTTTCTCCACGGGAATTTCGTGCACGTACCCGAATGCCCCAAAGCCCGCGTTGTTAATCAGCAATTCCACTTCGATGTTTTTCCCGGACGTAAAATTGAAGATTTCGATCGGCGCCTCGGGTCGCAACAAGTCCGCGGAGAAAATCTCGACCTTCACTCGATATTGGGCCGAAAGCTCCGACGCGATATTTTGCAAACGATCAGCGCGCCGCGCCGTCAGCACCAGGTTCGCGCCGCCGGCCGCAAGCAGCTTGGCGAACTCAAGTCCGATCCCGGCGCTCGCCCCGGTAATCAGCGCCCATTTCCCGGCCCAAGTTTTCAGCGCGTCGTGTGCCACGGGTTCCTCCAGTGAAAATCCGAGAAAAAGATGAAACCACAAACGGAGCAGCTTCGGAAGCAGCAAATTATTGTTCGATTGAGGCGGGCGCAACCATTTCCCCGAGGCGTCGAAACGATATTCTTTCAGCTTATCGAACGGTTCTAGAATTTGAAGACAATGCCGGCGGATACTTTGGGGTTGTACTGATAAGTGCTGAAGTAGCGCGTGCCGAGCAGGTCGGCTTCGAGCCGGTAGCCGAAGCGATGATGGGGCTGGATAAGATCTACTCCTCCTCCAAGCTCGTACGCGAAAGCGCCTTCCGTGCCGTAAGGAGATTGCGGAGTGAGGTGCGCCACCCCAACCAACGCGTGGGCAAAGACTTGAAGGTTTCGCGGGCCGGACCACCGGAGACGCGGACCTCCGCCGCCGAATAAAGACCAAGAACTAGCGCCCGATAGCGTGCCGTAAGCACCCATGAGTTCGCCGTCGAATCCGAGCCAGTCCCGGTAGAACCAGACGACCGAAGCGTTGAATCCGTTCTGATTTTCCGCATGCGCCGGGCACTTCGTAGAAACGCAGGAAGGTGTAACCGGCGTAGGCTTGCCAGCTATAGTTCTCGAACACGCCCTGAATACCTTGGGGCTCAGGAGCGGGAGAGGCAGGAAGGAGCGCTGGGTCCGCAAAAATTGCGGGCATAAAGACATTTTGCGCGTTGGGAGCAGGCGCTGCCATTGTTCCGCTGAGAGGCGAGGATGCCAGGGCGTAGGACGAATGATTCACTTGCGCGCCCGCGCCGGAAGCGACCATACAGACAATTCCGAACAAAAACAGTGCGTATCGCATAGGCTTGTTACCCCCGACAGACAACAATCCCCAGTGTTACCAAGCTTCAATTTGAACAATGAGGCAAGCGGCTGTCTATAGCTATGATTCGCGATGCTGCCAGGGAATTACCACCTGTCCCTTTGGGCAGGTCGAGTGGAGCTTTCAAGTCTAGACGTAGGCAACACCGGAGGCCTGAAGCACGTATGGAGCGACGGAAATGAGCGCATAGGTCGGTGTCGCGACTGCGCAGGACTCGGACTTCGTATTATTTTGCGCTGCGTTCCAATTCTTTTCTTGACTGCCCTCTCGATTTTGCTATTCTGCGTTCGCTGCTGTAGCCAGCAGCGCTTATCAAGAGTGGCTGAGGGGACAGGCCCGCTGAAGCCACAGCAACCTGGCGCAACTGCCAAGGTGCTAATTCCTGCCCAAGTGGGGAGAGATAAGATCCTCGACTGACCGGAACCCCGGTCGATTGAAGATTCAACTCCCAAATTGAAGTTAAACCAGGCTCGGCGTCCGCGAATGCGGATTTGCCGATACGCCTATCGCGGCGCATGAAGCGCTCGCGCAGGCTGTGCTGCATCGCTATTCGGATGCGGCACTGCCCGCCGAGACCTCGCGGCGCGGAGGCGGATTTAATCCACCGCATCGGGAGGAGTTTTGTATGTCAGCTAATTTGACGGGGCCCAGACGCATCGTGGTGATCAAGCTGGGTGGCTCGATTCTGGTCAGCGCGAAGGCATACAAGCGGGCTGCCATTTTCGTACGCAACCGGCAACACGCCGATCCAGATGAGCGGCTCGTCATCGTGGTTTCGGCGCAGGAAGGCGCGACGGACAAACTCGAGCGCGCGGCCCGGAAAATCGTTCGCGAACCACACGCAGCTGCGCTGGATCTATTGTGGTCCACGGGAGAAATCCGTTCGGCGGCAATTCTCGCGTTGGAATTGCAAGCGCTCGGCGTGCGAGCCCTTCCCGTGAATATTCATCAGGCAGGACTGGAACTTTCCGACAGTGGTAGTGAAGATGCGCATTTCTCTGAAGCCGTGCAATTCACTCCTCGGCGGCTTTATCAGGCTCTTGCGAAATATCAGGTCGCGATAGTCCCGGGATTTTTTGCAACCAATCCAGAGGGTGCGATCGCCTCACTCGGCCGCGGCGGTTCGGACCTGACAGCCGTTCTGGTGGCGAAAGGACTGCAAGCTTCCCGGTGTGAACTCATCAAAGACGTGCCGGGATATTTCACGAGCGATCCGCATCTGGACGCGAGCGCGCTTCCGATTCCGCAGCTCACCTTCGAGCAAGCTCTCGAATTCGCGGACGGCGGTTGCGAGCTAGTGCAGCGGAGCGCAATTGAAGCCGCGGCACGTTGCGGGCTTCCTCTCGTGATTCGGAGTTTAATTGAAACAGAGCCGCTCAGCCGCATTGTCAGCGCGGAAGAAAGCGATATTTGGGCGGCTGCGATTCCGTCCGCGGTGCAGGCGGTCTAGGAGATTCGAAATTCCGGAAAGTCTAATGAGATGAAGCGCGGCGAAGCAATTGAAAAAACCAACTGATGAAAAAGGAGCACGAAATGGAATTTGCAACCAAAACGATTCATGCAGGGCAGCCTTCTGAACCGGAAACCGGCTCGCTGATCGCGCCGATTTTTCAAACTTCCACTTACGAGCAAGAGTCTCCGGGGCACGACAAGGGATTCAACTACTCGCGCACGAATAATCCCACGCGCCAGCGCCTGGAAACGGTGCTGGCGGAACTCGAGGGCGTCGCGCACGCGGCTCTGTTCGCCTCGGGCCTCGCGGCGGAAAATGCGGTGCTGCAAGCATACTTGCGTCCCGGCGATGAGATCGTGATCTCGCTGGACGTTTACGGCGGTACCTACCGGATTCTCAATAAGGTATTTCAGCCGCTCGGAGTGACGGTGACACAGCTTGACGCTTCCGATCTTGCGAAACTTGAAAAGGCGGTCAGCGAGCGCACGCGGCTGGTGTGGATCGAAACACCCACGAATCCGCGCCTGCTGGTGTACGACATCGCCGCAATCTGCAAAATCGCGCACACGCGCGGCGCGCTCGTGGTGGTTGACAACACTTTTGCGACGCCGTACTTCCAGCAGCCCTTCGAGTTGGGCGCAGACATCGTGGTTCACAGCGTGACGAAATATCTTGGCGGCCACTCAGACACGATTCAAGGCGCCGCTCTAGCCAAAGATCCTGCGATTTTTGAGCCGATTAAGTTTTTGCAGAACGCAACGGGCGCAGTTCCCTCTCCTTTCGATTGCTGGCTGACGCTGCGCGGACTGAAAACCCTCGAATTGAGAATGCAGCGGCACGAAGCAAACGCCATCGCCATCGCGAATGCGCTAAAGGACCATCCGTTGGTTCAACGCGTTTATTTTCCCGGGCTCAGCGAGCATCCCGGCCACGAAATCGCGCGGCGGCAGATGAGCGGATTCGGAGGGATGGTTTCGTTCGAGCTGGATGGCACGCTGGACGAAGTTGTGTCATTCGTTTCTTCGCGGAAATATTTCACGCTGGGCGAGAGCCTGGGGGGCGTGAAGGCGCTGGTATGCCATCCGGCGACGATGACGCATGCTTCGATTCCAGCGGAAGCGCGCGCAGAGTTGGGGTTGCTGGACACGCTAATCCGGCTTTCGCCGGGGTGCGAGAACGCGAAAGATTTGGTTGCGGATTTACTGGAAGGCCTCGAACGATTGAGCGAGCAACGAGCGTCGCGAAAGGCGGTGGCGGCCAGTGCCGACTAGTTCGATCGAAAAAAAATCCGGACATGGAACCCAATCCGACCGACCTGAGATAAGGCAAATTGAGGTTGGCATTCTGGGCGCGACCGGAATTGTGGGCCAACAAATGGTGGCACGCCTGGAACGGCACAGATGGTTTCGGGCAACGTGGCTGGCAGCAAGCGTCCGCTCGGCTGGGCAGCGTTACGGCGATTTGCCGTGGAGGCTGGCCTCGCCAATGCCGGAGAAAGCAGTCTCCTTAACGGTTGAAACGATCAAGCCCGGTACAGGACCACAATTGATTTTTTCGGCGCTGGATTCGTCGGTCGCGGGAGAGGTAGAAGCCGAATTCGCGGCCGCCGGGCATGTGGTAGTGAGCAATTCGCGAAATCACCGCATGGATCCGTTCGTGCCATTGCTGATTCCAGAAGTAAATCCCGATCATTTGGATCTGCTTCCGCTTCAAAAACAAAAGAAGGGCTGGAAAGGCGCGATCGTAACCAATCCAAATTGTTCCACTGTTTTCCTTGTGATGGCACTCGCCGCGTTGCGGCCATTTGATCCAAAACGAGTGCTTGTTACCACGCTGCAAGCGCTTTCCGGCGCGGGATATCCTGGAGTGGCTTCGCTGGATGCCAGTGCGAACGTGATTCCTTACATCGAGGGAGAAGAGGAGAAGATCGAAGCGGAATCGCGCAAGATTCTTGGGCGTCTCGAGAACGGAGTGATTGAGCCGTTCGCGGCCGAGGTCAGCGCGACGGCGACACGCGTTCCGGTAATTGACGGCCACACGGAAACGGTGTCAGTGGAATTGGACAAACAGGCTTCGCGCGATGAAATCCTTCATGCCTTCCGAAGCTTTTCAGGAGAGCCACAAGAATCAAGTTTGCCGAGCGCGCCGCTGCACCCCATTGCGTATCACGATTTGCCGAACAGGCCGCAGCCTAGATTGGACGCCGAGAGAGAGGACGGGATGGTTGTGCATATCGGGCGGCTCCGCTCGTGTCCGGTGCTCAGCTATAAATTCGTGCTGTTAGGACACAACACGATTCGCGGCGCAGCCGGAGCCGCTTTGCTGAATGCCGAACTCTTAGCGACGAGGGGACTAATTAATTAAGAGAAATGCTGCGGCGGAAGTGGAACTCGGTTGCGCGCGGCTCTTAATGTGCGAGTTTGTGCAGCATGGCTTTGCCTTCCCCGTCGGTAAGGATGCCCTTGCGCATCAGCGCGATAATCACTTCGTTCAAGACGTAGGATGATTCGTTGCTGGAGGCTAGCGAGACGGCCTCCAGGCTATTCTCCTCGGACGACTCGTCGTCAGGAGAGGACGCGCCGCTCAGCTCACTGAGCCATTTTTCGAGCATCTGAATTTGTGCCGGCTCAAGCTTCGAAAACTTGATTCCCATGCCCATCCCTTCTGCGGCATAGGCCACGCTGGCCTGCGCTATGAAGGGCTTTTTATTCTTCATCATGCGCAGTTTCACTTGGGAGCCCAGCGGAAACGGGCTCATCATTTCGACGTAACAGCCCGTGCGGCTTAGGTCGCTCACGCGCGCGCTCATTTTCGTGCGGCTTTTCGATTCGACTATCTCCGCGTCTGCGCTCAATGAATAGCGCGGGAAGGCGCGGCGCTCGTCAGGGGCTATAGCCGTAGAACCCACGACTGGCTTTTCGACTCTATTGGGCATAGCACTGCGCTCTCATTCTGGAATTCGAAAAAAAGGTTTGACGGAAGGGGGAGCCAAACCGACTTTGACCAATAACTATTGTAATTCTAGCGTTGCGGGCAGCGTTTGCACAACTGTGTTGCTTCCAGACGGTGCCTGGCTTGCAACAATAAGGAGGTGATCTCTTGGTTCAAGCTGGCACGGTCGGAATCCTAATGTTTTGGGGACCGACTTCCCTCTCGTGAATACAAAGTCGAATACGCCAACAATTCACTGCTATGCTTGCGCGGGCCAGATAAGCGGGATCCCGCTAAAGCGCTGAGCCTTAGCATATTTGAGACTCTCTCTCAAGCATTGCATTGGAGAAGACTGCCGTCCATGCCCGAAGAAAACCAGCCGTCACAGGTTGCAGCCACCGGGCTGGTCAAGCGTCTTGGCCTGATTGACGCAAGCATGATCGTCGCGGGATCAATGATTGGCTCGGGAATTTTCATCGTTTCCGCCGGCATTGCCAGGCAAGTCGGCAGCCCCGGGCTGCTTCTGGTTGTCTGGCTGGCGACTGGATTAATGACGATCATGGGGGCGCTGTGCTACGCGGAGCTTGCCGCAGCGATGCCGCTTGCGGGGGGCGAGTACGTTTTCTTGCGCGAATCCCTTGGACGGTTATGGGGCTTTCTGTACGGTTGGGCTACGCTGCTGGTGATTCAAACCGCCACGATTGCCGCAGTGGCCATCGCGTTTGCAAGCTTCACAGGTGTGTTGTTTCCTTGGTTTTCAGGGTCCGTATGGATTTGGAAGCTCGGTACTTTCGGACCCTATAAGATGTGGTTTGGTTTGCTCGGTCCCTACAACGTCGGACTGAACACCCAAAATTTCCTGGCCATTTCGTCAATTATTTTTCTTACCTGGATTAACTCTCGCGGCCTGCGCAGCGGCGCCGTAGTGCAAAACATTTTCACTGCCGCAAAAATCGCCGCCCTCGGAGGACTGACTCTGCTCGGTTTTGCGTTCGCCACACAGGCGGCGCGCAATGCCAATTTCGCGGATTTTTGGCGGAACGCGAACCTCTTTGAACTGCACGCTTATCAAGGTGGCCAACAGAACGTGTGGGTCAGCACCGCGACGTTAGTAGGGCTGGCCATGGTGGGCGCCTTGTTTTCGTCCAGCGCGTGGACGAACGTTACCTATGTCGCCTCCGAAGTAAAAAAACCGAAGCGCAACCTGCCGCTTGCTTTGGCATTGGGTACGGGAATTGTGACCCTGCTCTACGTTTTGGCGAATGTTGCTTATTTGAAGGTGCTGCCTCTGATTGGCACGGCGAACGCAGGATCGGTTTTCGAACGAGGAATCCAGTTTGCAGCTGGAGATCGCGTGGGGACAGCAGTCGCCGAGGCGATCGTTGGCTCGAGCGGCGCAGCTCTGGTAGCGATTGCGGTGATGATCTCAACTTTTGGCTGCAACAATGGCCTGATCCTGGCCGGGGCGCGCGTTTACTACGCGATGGCCAAGGACGGTTTATTTTTCAGAGGTGTCGGCGAGGTGAACCGGCACAATACTCCTTGGGTTGCGCTGTGGATGCAATGCGTCTGGGCTTGCGTTCTGTGCCTCTCGGGTACCTACGGACAATTGCTCGAATTTCTGGTTTTCGCTGTAGTGCTGTTTTACATCCTGACGGTTTTAGGTCTTTTTGTCCTGCGCTTCCGACGGCCGGACATGGAACGACCGTATCGGGTGTTCGGCTACCCGATTCTCCCGGGGTTATATCTCTTGCTCGCTTTGTTCATCGAAGTGCAATTGCTGCGTTACAAGCCGCAATTCACATGGCCGGGATTGGCGGTCATTTTGTCGGGAGTGCCAGTTTATTGGGTCTGGCAAAGATCGCAAAGCGTGAGGCTTCGAAAGCATCAGGATAGGCGGGGCTAAGCGCGCCTATCGTTTTTCGATCAGCGCAACGCTCTTAGTTCGACGCCGGCTCGTCGCAGAGTTTGCGCGACGGCTGCGGCAATCTTCGAGGCACCGGGAGTGTCGCCGTGAATGCAGATGGTCTGCGCATTCACTGAAACTTCGTTTCCGTCGTGTGCAGTTACCGTGCCGCGTTCCACGATTTGCAGTGCTTGCCGGCCGGCCTCTAAGGGATCGCGTATCAGCGCGTCGTCAAATTTGCGCGCACGCAAAGTTCCGTTTACCTCGTAACGGCGATCAGCAAAGGCCTCAGCAACGACTCGGAAGCCCGCTTGTCGAAAGACGTCTAGCATCGACGATCCGGCCAAGCCTACAAGGATGACTTCCCGGTTCCAGCGGCCCACGCCTTTCGCGATTGCTTCGGCCAGCACGCGATTCCCTACAGCTTGATTGTAGAGCGCGCCGTGCGGCTTCACGTGCGTCACTCGGGCTCCGTAAGCTGCGGCAGCCCTGCCTAACGCTTGCACCTGCTCGAACACAGAGTCGGCGATTGCTTCCGGGGGCAGATTTAATTCGAGCCGGCCGAAATTGGCGCGATCCGGATAGCCGGGATGCGCGCCCAGAACCAGGTTCCATCGAAGCGCCTGCTCAATTGTTGTTTTGATTGTTTGTGTGTCGCCCGCATGTCCACCGCAGGCGATGTTGACTGATGTGAGCGAGGGCATCAACGATTCCTGGGTGCCGTCGAGAATGGCTTCCGGCAGCTCGCCCATATCGCAATTTAAGTCCACGCGCTTCACTCTAGAATCAACTCCTCGGAAGCCAGCATTTTCTCCTGTTCCATCAGCAGCGATCGCGCGACTTCAAACGTGGTTTGTTCAAAGCGAATCTCGTCTCGGGGGCGAAGCTGTCCCACACGGTGGAGATCGGCGGAGATGACATTCGCGATCTTTGGATACCCGCCAGTAGTTTGCTGCTCTACAAAAAGTATTATGGGCAAGCCTCCGTGCGTCACCTGAACGGCGCCCAGCGAGACTCCTTCAGTGATCATCTCTCCCGGGGAGTTCTGGGTCACCGCTATGCCTTCTAGACGAAGACCCATGCGATTGGATTGCTCACCGACGCGATAGGTCTCGCGGTAGAACTCGCTCAGCGATGACTCAGAAAACCAATTCGATTGTGGGCCTGGGGTGACGCGCAAAATGTGGCGAGGCGATAAATAATTTCGCGCTTGCGGAGCGACGGTTCGTTTGCGGAAAGACCCGATTGCGGACCCGATGTGCAGGACATCTCCCTTCCGGAGCGGCCGGCCTTCGAAGCCGCCAAGCCCGCTCAAGATGTGCGTCGAAGAGCTGCCTAGAAAAGGCTTCACGGCAATTCCGCCTCCCACACATAAATAACATCGCGCTCCCGAGCGCGCCGGACCTACGCGAAGCGTTTGGCCCGGCCGAACGTCAATTGACGTCCACAAATCGACGACCGTACCATCGAGGGTCGCGACGAAATCCGAACCAGTCAGTGCCAGAATGGCGCCCTCCGGGAACAGGAATGTTCCGCCGAGAAGCGTCACCTCCAGTCCCGCTGCACTTTCAGGATTCGCGACCAGGCGATTTCCAAGGCGCAGTGAAATCGGATCGGCGGCACCCGACGGCGAAACGCCCAGAGGACCGAAGCCATCTCGCCCCAAATCCTGCACCGTGGTAAGCAGTCCCGGCTCCTGGACTTGAATGAAGCTCATGAATTCTCCAACGCCGCGAATCGCTCTGTGGAAATGGGCGTAAATCGCACGTGATCTCCGATAGACAGAAAACTCATGTTCTTTCGGTCCGGACGAAACATCGCGATGGGAGTGCGTCCGATCAATCTCCAGCCACCAGGCGTGGCAAACGGGTAAACACCGGTCTGATTACCTGCAATCCCAACGCTGCCAGGGGGCACGCTCCGGCGGGGCGTAATCAGGCGCGAGGTTTCCAGCGCTTCGGGCAATTCACCGAGATATGCGAAGCCTGGGACAAATCCAAGAAAGTACACGGTGTACGTGATCGAAGAATGCAATTCGATTGCCTCGGCAGGCTTGATTCCTCGCATCGCAGCTAGCTCGTCAAGATCAGGACCAAATTGACCGCCGTAGGCCACTGGAATTTCCCTCTGCCGGGGCTCAGGGAGACGCACTTCCTCCAGGCGATCGAGATAGAGACGCAGAATTATTTCCAGTTCGTCGTGGCTCAATTTCAACACATCGAAGCTGACGAGTAGCGAGCAATACGCGGGATGAAGATTTCGAACGCCCGGTATGGGTTCCAATTCGAGCAAGCGGAGCAGTTTACTGACCCGCTGGTGGATGTCGAGTGTGATCTGTCGACCGAAGTAAACCAAAAGCGATCGATCGCTCGCAGGTTGGAAATGAGCGCCGTCGGTCCGTGGTGTCGGCATTGGAATGAACGGCGGAAGAGTGCAGTCCGCCGCGAAATCTTCCCAGTCATTCTCCGACAAATCCCCCGCCAACAGGAAAAAATACGGGAAATAGTTGAGGGCGCTCGGTGAATTCAGGACAGGGGTCGAAGTGTCGGACTTGCTGATTAGTCGTGAAGGACAACGCTCAGAAGCGAAGTGTCGATGTGCAGGCCGCCGTTGTACTTGATGAAGCCTAGTTTTCTGAATTTGTTCATAAAGAAATTCACGCGCGAGCGCGTGGTGCCGACCATTTCCGCCAGCATCTCTTGCGATATTTTGGGGAGCACCTTTTGGGGTTTGTCTTCCTTGCCATAGCGCGCAAGCAGCAACAAGGTGCGAGCCAGCCGCTTCTCGCTGGAGTTAAAAAGCTGATCGACCAAATCTTCTTCCACGCGGATGTTCCTGGAAAGCATGTAAGAGATGAAACGGTCGGAGAACGCATGTTCCGCGTGGAGAACGCGGATCATTTCCTTCTTTTCAATCACGAGCGCCGTAGTCGGCGCAATTGCCGTGGCCGACCCAATGCGGATCGGCTGGCCGGCGAGGCATCCCTCGCCAAAAAAATCGCCCGGTCCCAAAACCGCGACAACGGCCTCTTTGCCGGTTTCATTGACTACCGAAAGCCTAACCGCACCTTTCTGAATGTATAGAACATTCTTAGCGGGATCGCCCTGCGAGAAGATCGCTTCTCTTTTCTTGAATTCCGTAACTTTCCGAGCCACACCGGCCGAATCAAGAAAATCCTGAGCGTTGAACGCATCCTTCCCATTGGCAGGCTTTCTACCGGATTTCAGTCGATTTGAAGCTGTGGCCACGGCTGCAACCCCTTCGTACATAGCATGGTAGCACGCGACCGCAAATTCGCAAGCAAATGCAAATGTGTGCACTAGTGAACAGACACCCGCCACGGTGCCTTCTAAGATATCGCCTGTGGGTAAAGCAATAGGAACAAGGTGAAAACAGGTCTTAAAGCTTCCGCCCAACGATACTGAAGATCGCAGGTTCCTTCCCACTTCAGCCGGCACAAGCAGTCCTTGCCAACAGAGAAATTGATGCAACACCTTGGGACCGGTCGGAGTGTCTGCCTGCGAAGAGAAGGAGATAGCTAAATGCCGCTACTTCAACTTGTAATGGTCCTGATCGTGGTAGGCGTCCTGCTTTGGCTGGTCAATCGGTTTATACCGATGCAGGGAACGATCAAGTCCATCTTGAATGCAGTGGTAGTCATCGCTGTGGTTTTGTGGCTACTGAACGTTTTCGGACTATTCCACGCTTTCTCCCGAATCCACGTTGGGGCATAAGCAAGCCTTGATAAACGACACGGAGATGAGGTGTGCGTCATCGTACGCAAATAACAAACCGCGCTAGGCGAAAAACGCCCAGCGAATGAATTCTCGTTAATGGAGGCAACACTCATGAAAGTACTCGGAGTTATCAGCACTACAGCCGTGTTCTTGCTTCTCGGAGCCACGGTTCCTGCTTTCGCGCAGGAAGAGCACCACGAAGAAGCGGCCAAGCCTGCGACACACGAGGAAGCCGCCAAGCCAGCTAAGCAAGAGGAGGCCAACCTGCAAGCAGGAAGAGGCTAAGCCTGCGAAGCACGAGGAAGCAGGCCAAGCCAGCCAAGCAAGAAGCAGCCAAGCCTGCAAAACAGGAAGAGGCTAAAGCGAAAAGCCAGTGAAGCAGGCCAAGCCAGCAAAGCAAGAGGAAGCAAAGGCTAAGCCAGCAAAGCAACAGGAAGAAGCAAAGGCCAAGCCAGCGAAGCAAGAGGAAGAAGCAAAGGCTAAGCCGGCGAAACAAGAGAAACAAGCCAAGCCAGCAGAGCAAGAGAAGCAGGCTAAGACCGAAAATCAGGAAGGGCGCGGCAAGGAAGCAACAGCGCGGGAGCATGGTCAGCCTCAGCGCAGTGCAGCCGCGCAGCAGAAGCAACGCTCAGAGCCGGCACTTCGGCTCAGCGCCAGAAGCAGCGCTCGCATACCTGACGATCGGTTCCGCGCCAATTTTGGTTCGGAGCACACCTTCGTAATCAACCAACCAGTGATGGTCGGCGGATTTTCACGCTTCCAATACGGCGGTTTTTGGTTTGGATTCGAGAATCCGTGGCCGGAGGGCTGGTACTACACCGATAACGTTTACGTTGATTTCATCGACGGCGGCTATTACTTGTGCAACCCGTATTATCCCGGCGCTCGCGTTGGCATCAGCGTCGTGATCTAACCGGTTTTTCGGCCCAGAGCTTCAGGGCGACGGACGGCAGTCGGGTCGAGTCGCCCTGGCAGTGCTGGGAGAACATCAAAGCTTCGTTCGTTACTTCGGCAGCTCTTTCTTACTTTCAACCTTTGCCATTTATCCGCACTCTGAGGTGAAAAATGGATGAGTCCAAACGACAGGCTGTTCAGTTCCTGGAAAAGGAAATTAAGACATATGTAGCGCTCGCATTATTTTTGTCAAAAGAAGGCATCAAAGAACGCGTGCACGTGGGGAAGAAGGAAATTGTTTTAAGCCCCACGTACTACAAAGAAAGAATGAGGGAAGCCAGGAAACTCGTAAACGAACTCAGAAAACCGAGTTAGCGTAGCACTGATTCATGGTCTTGGCTGGATTTGAACGGCCAGGTGCCCTTCCACTTAGCCCAAACGAAAAAAACCAACCACAAGCCACAGAAAAAGTTCGGCACCCTGCTAATTACCTCCGTCACTCGATTTGACTCTGGTGTGATACCAAGAGGCGCGCCACCCGCCGCGACGTCTGAAAGCCTCTCCCCAAGCCCTCGCGTTCAGAAGTAAAATTTCAGAGCGAATTGAATCAATCGTGGGGGCAACGACGCAGTAGGAAATCCAAATTGCGTAGCCCCGAGCTCGGTGGAGAAGTTCTCGTCCGTGGTGGTCACATCCGTGAACGTCTTGTTCGGATGGTTCCAGATGTTGAACAATTCCGCGCGGAACTCAAAATGCATTTGTTCGCGAACCGGAAATTGCTTGATGAAGGACAGGTCCCAGTTGTGCAGCCCGGGGCCCCGGATAATGTTTCGTCCTGCGTCTCCGAAAGTCCCCTCCTCGGTGTTGGAGACAAAAGCGCAGGTGTTGAATATCGTTCCGGGCAGGCAAGGTTTTCCATTCGGATTTGCAATCACATTGGGCCGCGAACAATTGAAAACTCCTCCTCCGCAGTCGGTATTGGAGGTGTTCATGATATCGTCCGTTGGTGTGAACCAATTACCTGTCTGCGCCGAAATGATTCCGGTGATTTGCCAGTTGCCGACGATCTGGTTGCGGACACCCGAAAAATTTGAGCCAAATCGCTGATCCTTCCCAAACGGCAGGTCATACACAAAGTTGAGAACGAATCTGTGCCGCACGTCGAAATCCGCGTTTCCGTACTCTAGCTGTGGCTCGTTCTGTAACCGGAAATCGCCTTGATTCTGTGCGCCCAGGCTGGCACTTGAAGCATCATCGAGAGCGTGGCTATACGTGTAGGCGGCTTCAAACTGCAACCCGTTGGAGAAGCGTTTCTCGAGTCGAGCTTGTAAGGCTGTATAGTTTGAGAACAAGTTGGAGCGAAGCGTATCGATCCCCGCATCGATATTGGGATCGGGACGACGCGGGGCAGTAGGACTTGTCGGGTCCGCTGTAGGGGCGGCCTCGTTTCCATTGAACAGCCCGAAGAGATCCGCGCCATGCGAGCCAACGTAGGAAATTTGAGCCACGATGTTCGACGGCAATTCATACTGGAAGCCAAGGAACCATTGCTGCATGAAAGGGGTAGTAATTTTTGGGCTTATGGAGAAAAGCAACGGAGTATTCGGGTCCACCAAGGAGTTCGCCGGGAAACCCTGCTGCAATGAATTGAAGCCCGGGATCGAACAATCGATTAGCGGAAAAGCCAGGGTTGGCGGAATTCCACGTGCATGGCATGTTGAATGACTGTGTCACAAAAAATGGCGGATTGAATCCGGGACTTGGATTGGAATAAGGACCATTTTCCTGACCGCCGTAAAAAATCCCGTAAGAACCTCGGAGAACCAATTTGTCTTTTATTTTGTAGGCGAAACCCACTCGCGGCGCAAAATTATGGAGATCGGGCGAGACCAGCCCGGGCGACCCGTTACGGTCAATCGTGATCTGCGAGGCAAGCGTTGGCGTCAGTTCGGCGTTTTGTCCCTTCGGAACGATGAGACACCCGCAGCCGAAATCAAAGTTGGCCTGTTCATTGCCGGCTGCTTTGACTGTGGAATAAAGTTCATAGCGCAAGCCAAGATTCAACGTAAGGCGTGCTGATTTCTTGAAGTCGTCCTGAACGAATCCCGCGTAGATTTGCCGATGATAGTCAACGTTGTGAAGATTTACGATCGACCCGCCATCGGAAATGCCCAGAAGAAAGCTCGCAAAGCCATATCCGCCGCTCCCTGGCGCAGCGGGATTATCCGTGAACCCCGTGCTGAAATCGGCGGTGCCACGCGAAGCGGAAGGTTGAAAAATCGTGAATTGTTCGAAGCGAATCTCGGTTCCGAACTTGAGCGAATGACGGCCTTTGATCCAGGTGAAATTGTCGGTAAAGACGTAGCTATTCTGCTTCTCGATCGAAGGTAAAAAACCTGAACTGCCAAGTTCTGGAGCCGAACCATCGCTGAACGTCAAAGCTGGAAGCCCGCCATTAAATGTGCCGGGTTCAAACGGCACTCCAGGGTAATCAAGCTGCGCTGAAACGTTTTCGTTGAAGTTCACTTGGTAGCGATGCGCGTTGATCCGGTTATAGCCGAAACGAAACTCGTTCACATGAGTAGAATCAAAAACGTGAGTTTCGCTCAAGGCGACGCTGCGGTAGGAGAAATCTTCGTTTCCGTCGAAAAAACCTCCGCCGTCCAGCACGTTATTGAAGGGCGGTGGAATGAAGCTGGGTTGATCTTCGTAACTGAACCGTCCAAACATGGAATCCTTATTCGAAAAAGTGTGGTCCACTCGGACGTCAAAATTGTTGCGGGTTTCACTGCGCACGGGGACGGCGAGGAAATTGAAAGCTGGGTTGACGAACGAATTCGGCGTCGGAATCAGCGCCGCAAGTCGCGCAGCCAGTGGATCCACCGATCCGGCGGGGAAAATATTCGTCGGGTGGTCGGCGCCATCCACTCCAATCGGAACTCCGCAGAATCCAGAGGGATTGGCGAGTGTTACGGGTACCGGCAGGGTATGCCTGGCGTCGAAAATCTCCCCCACAAACGTGGGGTTATGATTGCAATCAAGAGCCACGGTCCCATTCGGATTGCCGGTGGCGGGGTCAATGGCTATCGCCGGCGTGTTCGTAAGAAGCTCGGAGAAATTGCCGTTCACCATGTCCTGGTCAGGAATGAACGCGGTCTGCGGTATTCCCTGCCGCAAGCGAAATCCTTCGTAATCGACGAAGAAAAACGTCTTGTCCTTCCGGATCGGGCCCCCGAACGTTGCTCCGAACTGATTCTGTTTGTAGGGTGGTTTCTGCGAAGTAACGACAAAGAAAGGAGAAGCATCAAGGACGTCATTTCGCAAATATTCGAAAACATCTCCGTGATAACCGTTGGTACCCGATTTGATCACGGCATTTAGAATTGCTCCGTTGCCTCTTCCGAACTCCGCGCTATAGTCATTCGTCTGAACTTTGAATTCCTCGATGGCGTCAATGGGGGGTTGAATCACGTACGACGATTCATTCAGCACGTCGCCTAAGTTCGAATTGTTGTCGATTCCGTCGAGTAGGAAATTGTTCTGCAACGAACGGGCGCCGTCCACACTGAATCCATAAGTCCCGCTCACGCGCGAGCCAGGCTCGCTGGGAACTACGCCGACCCCGAGCTGCGCCAGCTGCGCGAAATTTCTCCCGTTCAGCGGGAGCGTCTCGATACGCGTTTTGTCCATCACCTCGCCCATCGTGCTGGTCTCGGTTTCCAGCAACGGGTTCTGTACCTTTACTTCAACTTTCTGCGAGACCTGGCCTATTTCGAGTTTTACGTCTGCTTCGATTCGACCCTGCACGTCAAGTTGTACTGGACCGGCCACGGCCGTCTTGAAATTTGCCTTTTCCACGGTGACGGTATACCGTCCGACTTTCAAGGGCCCTGCTACGTACTCTCCATTTCCGTTGGTAGTTGTTTCAAACTCAGTGCCGCGATCCACGTCACGCACTCTGACTTTCGCGCCAGGAACTACTCCTCCCCCTGTATCGGTCACAACCCCTACGATGTTGCCCGTGTCTTTCTGTGCCCAAGCGCTTCCTGCAAAGAGCAGCGGCAGAAGCAGTAAAGCGGTGAGGAAACCGGGGAAACGTCCCTTGCTTGCGGATCTCAGAATTCCTGTCCGGGACTGCTCTCTAAAGCATGAACGAAGGCCGCACATTTTAGTCACAGGTAACCCCTCCCCAAGGACTGCTGTATCATTCTTACCCTGGCTGGGTGTTGGACAAAACCCCAAGCGCTGACGTAATTAGCCCTATTGTGTTTGTTTGTCAACTTTTTTTATCTAATTTGGTGTATTTTGTAATTTTAGGATCAATTTCTCCTAATCTGTGGCACAATCCGCGTGCTTTTCGGGCCACTTAATGGAGACGGAGCAGCCTGAATGAGCCTTCTGGCAGAAGAACGGAGGTTTCGCATACGCGAAATTCTGTCGCGCGAGCGAACTGTTACTGCCTCCGATCTGATACGCGATCTGGGGGTCACAGCGGCTACAGTCCGGCGCGATCTCGCTGTTTTGGAAAAAGAAGGCGTGCTGCTGCGTTCGCACGGCGGCGCCGTCTCACGCACCTCCAGCACGAATTTTCAGCCTTCCTACGAGGCGCTGGGACGCAGCAATCGAGCCGAAAAACAGGCTATCGCGCGAGAAGCAGAGCGCCTCATCCTGGATGGTGAGACCGTTTTCCTGGAAGGCAGCACTACAGTCTACGAACTCGCCCGCCGCCTGTTGCATCGCAACAGGCTCACCATAATCACAAATTCGCCGCCGATTGTGGATGAATTCCAGCGCAGCCAGCACGTCTCGGTCATCTCAACAGGGGGCGAGCTTCAGAAGGACGTATTTTATCTTTCCGGAGTCTGGGCGCAGCGAGCGCTGTCTGAGATACGCGTGGACAAAGCGGTGCTGGGCGTCAGCGCGATCGATCCCGACTACGGAATTTCCACTGCGAGCCAGGCCGAAGCTCAAATCAAAAAGATGATCTTGAAGTCCGCGCGAGTCAGCATTGCACTGGCGGACCATAGCAAATTCGGGAATCAGGGCTTCGCCTACGTTGGTCCCACCACGGACATCGATATTCTTGTCACCGATTCAGCCACCGACCCCAAGTATCTGCGCCCGCTGCGCGAAGCCGGTGTCGAACTAATCCTGGCGGACCTGCGGGATCAACCACATGATACGAATGGACATGAGCCGGGAAGGACGCGGGCGCGTTCCGGGCCTGCTAAACACTAGGTGCCAAGATGCATGTAGATTTCAAGAAACTGTTCGCCTTATTGCTAGCTGCCGGCATCACAACCATTGCAGCGACCTACGTACATTCGTTTGGTTTCCTCGCTTTGCATGCAGCAACCCTTGAAGCAATTCGGCCCGACGGCCAAACGGATCTGCTGCAAGCGTTCGCCGCGCTGGAGCCGATAGATACTCACGTTCATGCATTCAAGACCGATCCTGAATTGACGGATCTGATGACACACCTTCGATTGAGCGTTTTGGATATTTGCGTGGCCGATAACCACGGAATTTATGGCCAATTGGACACAGAAATTGCGCGCGCCAAGGCGTTTGTTCAAGCGAGTCAGAACCATGCACGATTGTGCGTCACCTTCGATCCATTTGATTTCGATCGAAAGGATTTCGCGCGAAAAACGGTAGAACGACTTCGTCGGGAATTTGCGCAAGGTGCCGTTGCGGTGAAAATCTGGAAGAACATTGGCATGGAATTAAAAACGCCAGACGGAAAATACGTTATGCCTGATGATCCCGCTTTCGAACCCATTTACGGGGCGATCGCGGGCGACAATAAAACTCTTATCGCGCACGTCGCCGAACCTTCCTCCTGCTGGCAACCGCCGAATCCTGACAGCCCGGACTACGACTACTACAGGGAAAATCCTCAGTGGTACATGTATTTGCATCCTGATCATCCTCGCAAGGAGGTCATTTTGGCGGCGCGCGACCACCTGCTCGCTGAAAACCCGAAACTGCGTGTGGTCGGCGCGCACCTGGGAAGCATGGAAACGGATGTGGATGAAATCGCGAAGCGATTCGATCGCTATCCGAATTTTGCAGTTGATACTGCGGCGAGAATGGAATATTTGATGATTCAGCCGTGGGAAAAAGTGCGGAACTTTCTGATCAAGTATCAGACCAGAGTGCTCTACGGCACCGATCTGGAATTTCTACCTGATGAATCCACAGCGGACCCGCTAAAGGACTGGCAAGAGACTTACGCAAGAGACTGGAGATTTTTAGCCACCAACGAGACCTTCCAATACAACGGCCGTCAAGTTCATGGCCTCGGTTTGTCCGAAACAGTCCTCCGCCGAATTTATCATGACAACGCCGTACAGTGGATTCCCGGAATGGGGTCCTCTTCGAAGTAAAACTGCCAAATGTTATTGCAAGAAACCGCTCGGCCACTACCTTGCTTCTAGAAAGTCATTTTCTGCACTTCGATTTGCGGAAGTAGTCTCTGCGCGTCTGCAAAATTGATCATGCCAGGCGAGCTTGCCGCGCAATTGGCGGCGCCACAAGCGGCGGCAAGTCGCATTGCCTCTTCGCCAACGATCCCTTGTATTGCAGCGTAAGCGAATCCTGCCAGAGTTGCGTCCCCGGAACCGACCGTGGAGACCACTTTCGCGCTGGGGGGACGCGCTATCCACACCGGTCCGTCTCGATGCTCGATCCAGACTAGACCGTCTTTCCCCGAAGTGATCGCGGCGCTGCTCGATCCTCGCCGGATGATTTCGCGAGCGGCCTCAGTTGTTTCCTGGCTCGACTTCAGCGATCTTCTTAGCAGAGCTTCGGCCTCGGCCCGATTCACTTTCACGAAGTCTGGATTGGCTTTCACGCTCTCGCCCAGTGCCTCGCCGCTGGTGTCGATAAAGACTCTCGCGCCCGCATTTCGCGCAGCTTGAATTAAAGAAACATAAAAATCTGGTGAGATGCCCGAAGGTAAGCTCCCGGAAATGACGAGCAGCGACCCTTTCCCCGCTCCCCGCATTCGCTCGGAACACACCCGCACAAATTCGGCGGATTCTTCCCGGCTCGGCGCGGCGCCGGGTTCAAGTATCTCCGTCACCTTTCCGGAATCTTCGATCACCTCAAGATTCACGCGAGTGCTGGCCGCCGTACGCACCGCAACCACTTCAATATTCAGTGATTCCAACTGCCGAGCGCACTCTTCGCCGATCGCTCCTCCCAGAAATCCGATCCAGCTCGCATTCGCTCCTATCGCGCGAGCAGCCATCGCCACGTGCGCGGCTTTGCCTCCCGCCACGCCGCGGGCGCTTTTAGCGCGATTCACTTCGCCGGCCTCGAGGGATGCAACGCGCAACCGCCGGTCCATCGCAGGATTTGCGCTTACACACACGATCGTTGAACCGGCCATCAGCCCTTGCTCCCGAAGTGCACTTGTGTCAAGCTATCACGCTAGATTCGAAATAGTAACAAAAAGTAATAAATCGAAAGCACATTTATAAACCATGCTGGCAGAAGAACGGCGGCGAAAAATTCTGGAATTGACCCAACGCGATGGCCGGGTTGTTGTCAAAGACCTTGCACGGCGCTTCTCCACTTCTCTCATCACGATTCGCAAGGACTTGGAATCCCTTCACCAAATGGGCCGAATTCAACGGGCTCACGGCGGCGCGCTCCCGATGGACGCATCCGCCTTAAGGGATCCCACGCTGCACGAAAAAGAGCAATTGCATCGCCGCGAAAAACTCAAGATCGCCGCGGCGGCCGCGCGCTTTGTTCAACCGGGCCAAGTCGTAATCCTTGATTCAGGCACCACTACTACAGCAGTGGCGCGCGCGATCAAGCATGTTCGGAATCTCACGGTCATCACCAACGCCGTCAATATCGCCGCTGAGCTAGCCGGTACCGACGTCGAGGTCATTTTAACGGGAGGCGTGCTGAGAAGGAACTCGTTTTCGCTTGTAGGACCGCTCGCCGAGGATTCCCTACGTCACGTGACCGCCGATCTTTTGTTGCTCGCGGTGGACGGTTTCGATCTCGAGTATGGTCTCACCACTCCGAACCTTCTGGAAGCACGGGTGAACCGCGTCATGATGGAAAATGCAAAGACCACGATTATCGTATGCGATTCGAGCAAATTCGGCCGGCGCAGCCTTTCATTCATTGCTCCCATTTCCGCGGTGCATCACACCATTACGGACAGGAAAATCTCCGCGAAAAACTTGCGCGCTCTTCGCGCGGCACATATCAAGACTATCGTCGTTTGAACTTTTATGCTTGCGGGCTTATGGAGGGAATGTTGACGGGATTGAAATCAGCAATCGGCGCTAACACCATTTCCGAGATCCTCTCCCAGCCCGCCACCTGGACTGCGTGTTTGCAGGCGATGGATAAAAGTGCGGAATTGCGCTTGCTTGCTCACAACCTACCCGGGAATATCGAATGGGTGTTCATCGGCTGCGGCTCCAGCTTCTACTTGGCTCAAACCGCGGCGGCAAGCTGGTCCATTCTCACGGGCGAGAAATCTCGCGCAATTCCTGCATCCGAAATTATGCTCTTTCCGCAGCTGCTTCCCGTCCCCTGCCAGCCAGTCATGATTACCCGCTCCGGGCGTACGTCGGAGATCCTGCAGGCAGCCAGGTATTTGGAAGGTGTGCTCAATCTTAAAGTTCTCGCGATAACGTGCGGTACAGACGCTCCCATTGAGGAACTTTCTTCGCACCACATCATCCTGCCTGCTGCCGACGAGAAAAGTACCGTAATGACGAGATCTTTTACTTCCATGCTCATCGTATTGCAGTCGCTCGCCGCCATCCGCGGAGATCACCCTGATTTTTTGACCGGCCTTCACAAGCTTCCCGAGCAATTTGCTGCGCGATTAGGCCAGTTCCAGACCACAGTAAAATCGCTCGTGGAGTCGCGTACATTCGCGGATTATGTCTTCCTCGGCCAAGGGCCGTTCTTTGGAATCGCGCAAGAATCGATGTTGAAGGTGAAGGAAATGTCTTGTTCCTACGCGCAGTGTTTTCATACGCTGGAATTCAGGCACGGACCAAAAGCCATCGTAAGTCCCGAAACTCTGATCACCTTTATCATTAGCGAATCCGGGTTCGACGCTGAGGTTGCCGTCCTGGAAGAAATCAAGGCGCTGGGCGGCACAACGCTGGTGGTCGCAAATACATGCAGTACGGCGATTCGCAAGGCTGCCGACTACACGGTGGAGTTGTCTCTTGATATCCCTGAAGTTGCCCGCGCAGCCGCGAGTGTGATTGCCGGGCAACTCCTGGGGTTTTATACGGGACTTAAGAAGGGATTGAATCCTGACGAACCTCGCAATTTATCACGCGTGGTAACGCTGGAGAGCAGAAGCTAATCGAGGTTCACGAATGCCTCTCGACGTGTGCGTGGTCGGAGAAATCAATCCAGATCTGATTCTTTACGGCTTGCCGAAAGAATTGAAGCCCGAAGAGGAATCCTTGATCGGCGGGTTTCGCCTGACGCTGGGAAGTTCGTCGGCGATTTTTGCGCACAATCTTTCGGTACTCGGCACTAGCGTCGGCATGGTTTCAAAAATCGGAGCCGATGCCCTGGGAAAGATGGCGTTCGACTGGCTCGCCTCAGCCGGTGTTGATTTAGCTCATGTTTCTTTCACTTCCAGTAAGACATCCACGGGCCTGACCGTCATACTCACCCAGCCAGAACATCGTTTCATCCTGACCTATCCGGGAACAATGTTTGAGTTGAGCTACGTCGATCTCGATCTCGATTACATTTTTTCGTCGAGACATTTGCATCTCTCGTCGTACTTCTTGCACAGAGCCCTTCGCCCGAAAATCGTTGATTTGTTTCGCGAGGCCAAAGCCAAAGGCCTTTCGACCTCGCTTGACACCAACGATGATCCCGAAGGCAAGTGGGGCAAAGATTTGCTGGACGTGCTGCCATACATCGATATTTTTTTTCCCAACGAGCGTGAAGCTAAAAAGATCGCCGGCACCGACGACCTGGCGCAAGCAATCGGAAAACTTGCGCAAGCCTGTCAGTTCGTGGTCGTGAAACTGGGCTCCCAGGGAGCTATCGCTCGCAAGGGCTCTGAGGAATGGCGGCGCCAAGGGATGCGAGTGGCGTCAGTGGATTCGGTCGGTGCGGGCGATAGCTTCGACGCCGGCTTCATCCATCGTTTTCTGCAGGGCGCAAGCCCGGCAGAATGTCTTGAATACGCCGACATCGCCGGAGCCTTCTCAACCACAAGCGAAGGCGGAACAGAGGCTTTCCGGGATCGCGATAGCGTGGAGCAATTTTTCCGCGACCATTTGGACCGGCGCTGAAGGTGAACGAATTCGGGCTTCTAGAAATTTCTATTGTTTCGTGACTTCGATTAGCAAATGGTCGGAGAAACTGGCGTCGAGCCGCGCGCCTGGCGCAGTCACAAACCCCAGGTCTTTACCGTTGACGTAGTCCACCACGTGATATTTCCCTGGCGCTAGCCCTCGCAGCTCTATTTCCCCGGCCCAAGTGGCTGGTTTCGTGTGTTTGCCATCGGAGGCCGGCGCAGGCGCAAAAAACGCATAATACATGGCTCCGTCTTTTTCGATCGCATATCCCTCGGGCACGTCATAGCCGTACACGTAAAGATTGCGGAACGTTCCGCGCGAAAGCATTTTGTCGTTGTAGAGACCGATCCACTTTTTCCAGTACTCTTCTTTTTGAGGTGTCAGATACACATCGCTTAACTTCGGGCCGTAATCGGGCCACGCGAACTTGGTACCGACAACTCCGCCGGTGCCCACGGTAGAAGCAAAATCAGATCCAAGATCTTTTTCATTCCCGTTCGGATTTGCTATGCGGGTCAGCTCGACATGATCTCCATACACTGCAGACTTCGGGCCCAACAGCGCCTTGTACATTTTCACTCGCTGCCGAACCTGTACAGAACCCACCGGATCGGCGGTGACGGCCTGATCGATATAGCGCAGCCACGCGATACTCGGGGGTGTGCCACAGGGACAACTCTGCGTAACGCTATCCGCCTTTAGCGCTCGCGTCGTTTCAAAAATCGTTTTGTAAATCTCGCCCATGGCATAGACCGAATCGTTCGGTGATTTGTGGTGGTGTTTTGGGTTGTAACATGCGGGCACGCTATAAATATTGTCGAGCTTGTGTCCATCGAAGTCCCAATCTCGAATGAATCTCTCGGTCAGCTGCTTGTAATACGCCTGGACCTCCGGTAGCGCAGGGCACAGCGTTGCCAGATTTCGCGTCATGCGAGCGGGCTTCCCATTTTTGTCCAGGATCAGCCAGTCCGGATGTTGTCTCACCACTTCCGAGACGCCGTACGGATGTGATTCATATCCCGGCCCGCCGTCTTCTACTGCCAGTGGTAGCCACCAAAGTTGGACTTTAATTCCCTGCTGGTGAAACTGCTGAACCATCTTCTGAATTTCGCCATCGGGAAACGTATCGCTGCGCGGCTGCCAGTCGCCATAATTGTTGAACCAGCGATCGTCCAGCGTGGCCCAATGAATTCCCATTTCCTTCAATTTTGGAATTGTGCCCAGCATTTGAGCGGGAGTTACGTTGGCAAGGTAGGCCCAGCCGCACCAACTCACCGCGTAGTCTTCGCTATTGTTCGCAGGCTTTTTCAGGCCTTCCCCGTCGATCACGTCGGAATAGATTCGCAGTGGCTCGTAGTAATCGCCTGCGTAAACAGCGACGAACGTTTGAGGCGTGGAATAGGCTTGGCCAGGCTGCAATCTGGTGTTCGGCGTCAGATGAACGGCCGCATCGACGCGCCCGTCGGATTCCGTTTCCACAGGAATCGAGAGAACCAGCGGCAGGGTCTCGATGTGCCCAATCGCCTCACCTACCGTTTTCGTCCAAAACGCAACGACGGGTATTCCACCTCCTACCCGTCCCAGGTCTCCTTTCACTTCAACGAGCGAGCCCATTTGATTTTGTTGCGAGAATTTCTTCGGAATTTCAAAAACGTTATCTTTGCCCCACTCGATACTCGCTCCATGAAAGGACCACATTTCGTTTGGAGCTGCCGACGGGTCTGCCAAGGATGCGTTCAACCGATGCCGATCCAGATCCACCGTGTCGAGTTTCACTTCCTTGTTTCCTGAATTCCGAATCGCGCTGGAGACCAGAGCCATGTTGGGGAAGTCGTCGTACACTTCCACAATCAGAGATTCGTCGATATCTCCGGCTGAATTCTTGCCCTTCACTTCGATACGTTTCCCTTTTGTTCCCAGTCGGCCGTTGGGCTCCGAGATTTGAGGGTGGGCAACATCAAAAGTCACACCTGAAATTTGTTTCCCACCAGCTATCACCTGAATGCCGGGGTCACTTCCCGGGTCATCCAGCGAAAGCTTCCCTTTGCCCGATACCAAGCTGGCGGCGACGTATCCCGTCGATGTGACCACGAATTGGGCCGCGGAAGTATCAACCAGCACCCCGTCGGCACTCTCGGATACACGGACCTGCGATTTTTCAGAGGCGACGGCCGGGGCGTTCGGTGTGGCTTGTTTTCCGCATCCGTTCGCGAGCAGGCTGACACCGGCCAGAATCGTCAACACAGTGGCGGAGAATTGCGGAAGCTTGAGCCATTCCCGCTTGGCTAACGATGCCGGAATCATTGTTTGCGCCTCCCCGATAAAGAGAAACAAAACGCTATATTACGAAACATAACGATACTCGCGCAATATCTCACATCGCGAGCAGGCACGCGAATGATTTTATTTATCTCTTGGCCCAGGGGTTGATGATTCCGCTTTTGCCCGCCGTTTCAATATCCGGTGGGAAATCCGGACCAGCTTTCCGGCGGCAGCTGCTCTTTCTGGGGCGAAAGAATATGGAGTGTAACAATGACTGCCGGAACCAAAAAGATGATCGTTACGCAGGTCCACATCAAGGCGGCCGCGCATTCCTGATCTTGGAGCGCTGAAATGCCAAAGAGTCGAGGTGCAGAAAGATAAGACGAGTAGACGACGCGATCGCAGAACACAAGAAACCCCGAGAGCGCGTCACACGGCAAGGTCGCAAAGAAAAGGTACAAGGGTATGGACCACCGCGGCCACCGCGCCGTACTTGGCCAGGGCTGAACGACCGGCCACCAGAACAGAAGGCCGGCGCCGAAAAAACATGCGTGCTCCAATTCATGCAACCACTTCCAGCGCAATGCCAACTCAAATACGGCGGGGACATGCCAACCGATCAAGGCCAGGACGGCGGCGAGCCAACAAATCGCAGGGTTGGCGAGAAAACGGCCGAACCATTTCACTACACCCCACTGGAGAAATGGGCTCACGACACGGCGAGCTAACCATTGCGGTAGACCCTTAAGAACCGGGAGTGCTGGTGCGCCGAGCAAAATCAAAGGAGGAGCGATCGACATGAGCAAGAGATGCTGCAGCATGTGAACGGAGAGCGAAACCTCGTCAAACGCGTCCACCGGCGATCCAATCGCGATCCACACTGAAACGATTCCAGCCCAAAATGCTGCAAGCCGCCACGCTGAAATCAGTCGCGGGAAAACAATGCGGAGACGAAGCCAGCCTCTCGTATAGACCAGAGCTGCGAGACCCAGCGACACATTCACTCCGATGGGAGTGGACCACGATTCCAAAACAATTTGAATCTCAGGGGTCATGGATATTCTAGGGCTGACCCGAAGATGGCGTCGCGGTGTCTGGTTCGAGCGCGATAGCACGCGAGGCGTCGCGTGCCGGTGATTGTCCTGCAGGATGCAACGTCTCAAGGAACGCGACCAAAGCCGTCGTCTCCGCGGGACTCAGGTTCTTGCCGTACGCGGGCATGTTGCCACCACCTTGGATCACCTGTCGAATCAGTTGATCCTGTGTCAACCGAACGGCCACCGCATCGAGAGCCGGTCCGCGCTTTCCGCCTTGATTGTCGAGCGAGTGACAGTTGTGACATTGCTTCACCTGGAAAACCAGAGCGCCTTGGCGTTCGAGCGCGGAGCGGTTGTGAAGAAACTCGGCCGGAATCGGAATTCCGCTCCATGCATCCATCACCGGGCTCCACGGTGCATTTCCAGCGAGACGCGTAAACGTTCCCAACGCGACTGCCACGAGCAGAATCGTGAGTACGGCAACAGGCCTGCGCCGCCAGCTTTTCTCGCCTTCACCGAAAAGGAACGGCAAGAGCAGGAGTCCGAGAATTACAACCACGGGCCCAATGAGCAGAGCGGGAGTTTCCATGGATGGCGGCAAGAGCGAGAGCACTGCATAAAGCCACAAGAAGAAAAAATCCGGGCGCGGCGCGGTTTGGATGATTGTGGGATTCGGCGGGCCCGACGGGCCAAAAGGACCGAAGTAGACGGCGCAGGCGGCAACCGAAAGCAGGATGAAGGCTGAGAAAACCAGGTCCTTCCAAACCGCTGCGGGAACGAAAGGTATCCCGTCTTTCTTCGTCAGCTCGTGATACTCCTTAATATATGTTGCCTTGCGGACCACGCGTCCCGGCATGGGCCACTCATTGATCCCCAGCTTAACAACCATCAACAGATGCACCGCGACAAATGCGATGAGTAGCCCAGGAATGACGAACACGTGAAGGGCGAAGAATCTCGAAAGAGTTGCTCCAGCGATGATCGGACCCCCCAACATCAAATTCACGATGGGAGGTCCCATCAGCGGGACGCGGCTCGCAATCGATGCCCCGATTCCAAGACCCCAGTAGGCGTCTTGATCAAATCTGAGAACTTGGCCGGTGAAGGCCATGCCAAGGGTCATTAGCAAGAGAAAAACGCCGACAATCCAGGTTAGTTCGCGCGGATACTTGTACGCGCCGAACAAAAAGACTTGGACCATATGGATCAGAACGATTGCAACCATGAAGTCTGAGCCCCATCCGTGCAGGCCCCGAATGAACCAGCCCAGAGTAACGCTGTGATTAAGGGTCTGGAGGCTGTTCCAAGCTTCACCGGCGGAAGGCACGTAGATGAGTGCCAGCATGATGCCCGTCACGATCTGAAGCATGAACACGACGAACGCGGCACTGCCAAAAACATAAAACCAGCTGGCAGTCTCGCGCGGAACGGAATGCTCGGCAGTCTCGCGGATGGTAGCGCCAAGTTGAAGGCGCGCGTCCAGCCAATCGCCGATCGATTTGATCAGGCGCACGGGCGTATCTCTCGAACGATATTGGAAGCTTGGCCTGGCGTCGGCATCTCGCCGGCCTTAATCAACAACTTCCTACCATCGATCTTGTAATGGTATTCGAACAATCCGCGCTCCGGAGGGCCGGAAGCGCGCGAGCCATCCTGGTAATACGCTCCGCCATGGCAGGGGCACAGGAACAGGTTAGATTGCGGGAACCAGCGAACAGGACATCCGAGGTGCGCGCAGTTGATCGCAAACACCTGGAAGGATCGGCCATCAATATTTCGAACCCAGCAGGCGATATCTGCCGTTTCCCCGTCCGTTGGACTCACAATAGGATCTCGGTAGGTGGCAAGGCGAGTCTGACCCGAAGGAAACTGTTCGAGACTGCCGAGGGGAACCCAGGAGTTATAACTTCCCTTCCGCTCGTGAGCAACGGGAGAGAGAAGGTAGCGCACAATCGGCACGCCGAGAATCACGGCGACGATTCCGTTCAAGAAAATTCCGATCTTCATGAACAGATCGCGCCTGCTAAAACCTGCTGGAAGAGTCATCGGACTTCTCCCGTCGATTTGGCGGTATTCAAATAAGGCTGGCCCGGGAATTTCGCCCGCTGGGAGGCGAGCCAAGCCACGACGTCGGAAACATCCTGTGCGGACATTGGCTTTCCCGGAATATCCCCGCGCCAGTCCGGCGCTCCCAATTCAGGACGTCCCACAATTACAATGGTGCGAAGCTCTTGATCGTTTAGTAGAGCAAGGAACGATCCATTCACGATGGAACCTGCCTTTTGGCCGCCGCGGCCGCCGTCGCCATGACAGGAAGAGCAATAGGCGAAATAAGCTTTCGATCCGCGCGAAGCATCGCCCGGCTCGGAAGAAGAGTACGGTGGCGGATTCGCACCGCTCAAGATATCCGGCTTCGACCAGCGTTCGTGAATTCCGCGAACGATCACATCGACCTGTTTGTCAGTGAGCATGCCTCCGGCGCTCTGCGCAAAAGCAGGCATGGACGTCCCGGGAATTCCGTTCGTCGCCGCGCGATGCAGGACTGCATCGTCTGCAATCGCCAAATACACTGGATCGCCCAGTGGGATTGCAGCCCCACCCTTCCCTTCCGATCCGTGACAACCAGAACAGTTCTGCGCATACAGAATGTCGAAATCTGAAATCTCGCTGGGAACGATGGGAACATCCGCCGGGGTCGGCCGCCCAGGTGAGTCAGTGCATCCGCACAAACCAAGTGCAGAGATGCCTACGGCGAGGATGAGCGGAGGAATCCTCATCGCGACCCGTCGCTCTCCGGCTTTTCTTTCGTGATGCCCGGCCCTTCGAAGCCAGCGCGCATTAAAAAAGGTACGAACTGGCGGATGCGCACGCGCTGCTGGCGCACTACGACCAACCCCGCGACGATACCGAATGCAAACTGCGAAGCCACAAACCACGGCCAATCAATATGAGCGTTGAGCAATGGGTTTAAAAGGTCCAGGATGCTGTGGAGCAATCCGGTCCAGAGAATCGGCGCTATCACGCCTCCCAGAAGAATTGGGCGGCGAGGAAACATCGGCAGCATCGCTCCGTACAGCAATCCCACTAATAAGGACGTGAGCAGATGAATGAAGCTCGCCACCATGAAACTGCCTAGGTGAAACGCGTTCAGCGTCGCTGGCGTTAATTGCAGCGACTGTCCATAGATCGTCGCGGCCAGCAGATTGATTGGATACCAAATGCTCCGTTGCTTGAGAACACCGTAGAGACACGCGAGCACAGCCATGGCCACGCTGCCGGCCAGCCCACCTTTGATTCCTGCGGATACCGGATATGTCTCGAGTGGAAGCAGAGCTCGCGGAAGCTCAGGTGCTATCGGCAACCTTTCGACTTCGCGCCGCGCAGTGGTGATCAAGGACACTTCCGCTTTGACTTCGACCGTCTCCTCCTTTTCGTGGGGGAGCACGTCCTGGAACCAGCCGATACACCCAGTCACAGCCAGGATCGCTCCGAGAATGCTGACCGAAGGACTCGTGAGCAGCCCGGCCAAGAGCAGCGTAATGCCGAAGGCGAAGACGATGGGCCAAGCTGTCGGCGCGGGCAGCTTGATCGTGCCTGGGATGGCTTCGGGTGCTTCCGTTCGTGAATCAGTACGGTGCATGCGACTTGGTTTCCCTCAGCGACCGATCACATAGACCACAGTGAACACAATGACCCACACCACATCAACGAAATGCCAGTACAACGAAAAGACGTCCAACCGCTCGCTATGCTCCGGCTTTACTTTGCCTAGAAGAGTGAAAATCATTGCAAGAGCGATAGCGAGAAGCCCTACGGTGACGTGAAAAGCATGGAGTCCCACGAGCGAGTAGTACGTTGTGCCAAAAAGATTCGTGCTGATCGTCAGACCTTTCTTGTAAATCAGGTGATGCCATTCGCGGCCCGTTGCCACCAGAAAAATCGTGCCCAGAGCCATCGTTAGGAACCACCACAATCCGAACACGCCGACTCTTCCCTTTCGCAGAGCTCTTACAGCTAGATGAATCGTGAGACTGCTTGAGAGCAGGCAGACCGTGCTAAATATGGGTAGCTCGAGCAAATCCTTTGGCGTGGGGCCCGACAGGCTTTTCCCGATATAGTAAATGTAAGCGACCACAAAAATCGTGAAGACCGCAGATTCAGCGGCAATCAGGGAAAACATTCCCACGCGCCCACGCGAGGGAAGAACCCAAGCGGATTCATTCGATGGTCGTGCAACTGCGACGCTACTCAAACGAGTGCTCCAGGTTTATTCATATTTCCAATCCGGATCTTCAGGGTGCTTGATGTCCCACAGCGGACGCCGGCTTTCGACCACCGGGATCGTTGCATAGTTGTAATCCGGGGGAGGCGAAGTCGTGGACCATTCCAGCGTCCACGCGTCCCAAGGATCATTCCCGGCAGGCTCCCCCTTCAGGAGTGACCACAAAAGATTGACGACAAACACCAGCACTCCGGCAATCTGAAAGAACACTCCGATCGTAATGATCAGGTTCCAGATTTCCCATCCGCGGCCGGGCTCGTAGGTGTAGATCCGGCGAGGCATTCCCAACATTCCCGGGACGTGCATGAAATCAAAAGTCATATGAAAACCGATCAAGAAGAGCCAGAAGTGCCATTTGGCGAGCGCCTCGTTGTACATGCGCCCGCTCATTTTTGGAAACCAGTAGTAGAAAGCTCCGAAAACGGTAAAGAGAATTCCGCCCACGATAACGTAGTGGAAATGCGCAACCACAAAGTAAGAGTTGCCGAGCTGCCAGTTAAACGGCGAAGCTCCCAGCATAATTCCGGTCAGGCCTGCGATCAGGAATTGGAACAAGAAACCTATGCAGAAAAGCATGGGAGCCCTGAACTGAATCTTGCCGCCCCACATCGTCCCGATCCAGTTGAAAATCTTGATCCCGGTGGGAACAGCGATGACCATCGTAGTGGCCGTAAAGAAAGCGTTTCCGTAAGAGGACATCCCGACTGTGAACATGTGGTGAGCCCAGACGCTCATGCTTATGAACCCGATGGCGATAGTCGCGCCCACCATCACTGGATATCCAAAGATCGGCTTGCGGGAAAAAACCGGAATGATTTCGGAAGCGAACGCGAAGCAGGGGATAATCAGGACATAGACCTCCGGGTGACCGAAAATCCAGAAGAAGTGCATCCAGAGGACGGCAGCTCCGCCGGCCTGCGTGTCGAAGAAGTGGCCGCCGAGGTAGCGATCGATTGAAAGCATGATCTGGGCCGCAGTGAGGGGCGATACGGCCAGGATGACCAACCCACCCGTGACTAGATTTAGCCACGCCAGCAACGGCATTTTCCCCAGAGTCATCCCCGGGCAGCGCATGCACAAAATAGTTGTGATGAAATTGACCGCGGTTCCGATGCTACCGATACCAGAGACCAGAATGGCCAGCGTCCAGAAATCGGTACTATGCCCGGGCGAGAATGCGCGGGAAGTAAGTGGCGCATAGGCGAACCATCCTACGTCGGGCGCATTGCCGGCGCCGTAAAGTCCGTTCCCCCCGATAAAGCTGAAGTACAAGAGCAGACCGCCGAAAGCGGTCATCCAAAAACTGAACGCATTCAATCTCGGAAACGCCATGTCGCGAGTACCAATCATCAACGGAATTAAGTACGTGCCGAAGCCGAAGAGGATCGGCATGGCCACGAAAAAGATCATCGTGGTGCCGTGCATCGTGAACATGCGGTTGAAAACCTGTGGCGAAACGAAATGGTTATGCGGAACGATGAGTTGTATGCGCATGATCGTCGCTTCGACGCCGCCGATGACGAGCATCAAAAGCGAGTAGAGGATGTAAAGAATCCCGAGCTTCTTGTGATCGACGGTTACTACCCAGTCGTGCAGCCTCTCGCCGATCGGTCGTGCGTCGGCGTCAGCTATCCCGAGCGCGATGGTGTCTGAGGCCATAGCTATTTCCTCGCTCTTATCGCAGTGTCACAAGGTATGCAGTGAGCGCGTCCAGATCCTTTTCATTCAACTTCATTGCGGGCATCAACGAGCCCGGCTTGATGGAGTCGGGATTTTGAATCCACATCTTGAGTTGTTCGGGAGTGTTCGGTGCGGCGCCTGACGCGATCGTATTGCGGCTCATCAAATGAGTCAGATCCGGTCCGAAACGCCCGTCCGCTACGGTTCCCGAAATGGCGTGACAGTTCATGCAGGCGGTGGTCTCAAATATCTGGCGCCCTTCCTCCGCCGTGGCGTTAATCACGGCCGGCTTTTTTTCTTCCCGCACCCACTCGTCGAACTGTTCGCGCGAATCAACGTACACACGCAAGAGCATTTTGGCGTGTTGCGTGCCGCAATACTGGGCGCATTGACCGAGATAGAGTCCCGTCTCGTGGGGATCGATCCACGTGTGGTTCTCGCGGTTTGGAATCAGGTCCGTTTTTCCCGCAAGACGTGGCACCCAAAAGCTGTGGTCGGTATCAGCCGAAAGCAAGGTAATGAAAGTGGGTGAAGGATTCGATGAATCGCTCACCGGGACGTGCAATTCGTTCGCAGTAACCACGCCTAGAGCGGGATAACGAAATTCCCACCAGAACTGATGGCCGATGGCGATGACTTCGATCGTCCCGGGAGGTTTTGGGGCATCCTGAATAGAATGGATGACGCGCGCAGTAGCGAGAAACAGCACCAACACGATCAGGACCGGAATCACGGTCCAGGCGAGTTCGACCTGATTGCTGCCATACACTTGCGGAGGCTCGCGGCCATCGTCGCCGTCGCGCCTGCGGTACTTCGCGACGGAATAAACTAGCAGGCTGAAGACAATCAAAAAAATGAGACCGGTAATTGTCAGAACCAATAGCGACAGACGAAAGATCGAGTCTGCAGGCGTTGACTGCGGCTTGAAGATGCTGGGAATTTGAGAGGCATTCGGGGAAGAGCCGAAGCAGAGCGTAGCGGCAAGCAAGAAGCCCGCAAGCAGTACTGCGATACCTGCTATCTTTCTCCCAAGGCTGCGAGTTTGCTCGCTCGGTTTCATTTGGTTCGTGCCAGTGCCCGGCCGTCTGCCGTTGCCGCCTGCGCAAACTTCTCGCCTTCCAGACCCGTGGTGAGCAATGCTAATAGCATGCTCGCGCGCTCCAGTTCAAGTTCTTCAACCGAGCGCTTGCCGGCCTCTTTCAGAACACCGTCGATGATCGTTTGATTTGCGGGGTAAACTCCGCCATTCGCCGGCCAATTCCCGGCTAACGGGAGAAATACAGGCCATCTGTGTTATTCCCAACGAAACACTTTCGCGGAGAGGGCCGTGCAAATGACAAACACCACGGCCAGTGCCGCTACGTCGCCCATGTGCGGCCACCACGCGTCGCCCTTCCAGATTCCCTCCATCAGCGACACCGCATAGGTCATCGGCAGCACCCGCGCCACCGCGTGAAGGACTGGCGGCATCGAGTTAACCGGCATGAACAGTCCCGAGACAGCGATCATCGGATACAAAATCGCTGCGCCAATCGGTTGCGCAAAGCGCGCCGTGGGAACGATGCTCGCGATCAGAAAGCCAATCGACAGGATGCTCAAAGTGCTGATCAGCAGCGCAATCGTAAATCCGAACAATGGAACATGGACGCTGATCGGGTAGTACCGTTTTCCCGCAAGCACCATTAAGGCCAGTGTCGATGCGGTGAGTATCAGCTTGACGATCACTTGGGCGCTAAGGATGGTCTGAGGGCGTAGCGGAGTGGCGCGAAGCCGTTTGAGAATGCCACCCTCGCGGTAAATCGAGATGATCGTGACGAGCGACAGCACGGAGCTGACCGCGATCAGGAGTGACGCGAGAACGGGCAGACCCACGCGAAGAAAACCGCTGGCGGCGAGCGAGGGTGCGGGAAGGTTACGGCCCGCTGCTCGACCCACTACGAGGAACACCAAAACGGGGAAACCGATGGTCCCGAACGCGCCAAGCGGCTCGCGCATGAAGACCTTGATCTCGATCCAGGTCAGTTTCCAGAGCCCGCGCAGCATCATTTTGGATCCTAGTCGCGAATCGAGTGGCCGGTCAGTTTCAGAAACACGTCCTCAAGGTTCGGGACGATCATGCGAAAGTCAGTAACGCGTATCCGGTTCTCAGACAAACAATGGATCACTTCGGTCACGAAATCTTCGCCCCGGCCGCGAATTGTGAATTGCAAATCGCTGCGGACCACCGATTCAATTCGCGGGATCGCTCGAAAGCGCTCCTCGGCGGTCGGGTCATCCGTGTCCAGCACGACGATTCGTTCAGGGCAGTGCCGATCCACGAGCCTCTGCGGCGTGTCGATGTCAATTATTCGGCCGTGCTCGATGATGGCCACGCGATCGCACAGCCGCTCCGCCTCCTCCATCAGATGAGTTGTCAAAAAGACCGTCTTACCGCGCTCGCGGATGCCGCGCACCAATTCCCAGATCGCTCGTCGCGCCTGTGGGTCCAGCCCGGTCGTCAGCTCGTCGAGAAACACCACTTCCGGATCGTTGATCAGCGCTAGAGCAATGAACAGTCGCTGCTTCTGGCCACCCGAAAGGTTCATAAACCAGGCGTCCCGCTTGTCGATGAGGCCGAGCTGTTCGAGCAAGCGCTCGCCGTCTATTGACTTCTTTCGGTAAAGGGAAGCCCAAAGATCCACAGCCTCCCACACTTTTATTCGCTTTTGCAGCTGCGCCTGCTGAAGCTGCACTCCAATCCGCTCCTGCAACTTGTAGACCTGGCGGAAGGGATCAAGACCCAGAACGGAGATACTGCCGCGATCGGGCTTGCGAATACCCTCGATGCACTCCATCGTGGTGGTCTTTCCGGCGCCGTTCGGTCCGATCAAACCGAATATCTCGCCGTCGTTGACCTCGAACGACACCTCGTCGACTGCTACCGTTCGGCCATAGGTCTTTCGGATTCCGGAAACCTGAATTACGGGAACAGAGGTCCTGAGGGAGTTCATTCAACTCTCGTGGGATGCTGAGTCGGGAATCGTTCCAGCGGTTTGCCCGGTCCAAGCGTCATCTCTTGAGGCCGCCAGCGGTGAGGATCGTCAGTCTCACGCTGGCGATTCTATCAGCTTCGAGCGCGGGCGTAATAGCTCACAAAATCCTAGATTACTGAATCGGATCGTATCCACCTGAGTTCGAGCCGTTGACTTGCCTCCTGCTCCAACCTAATATGAGCGCGCCCAATGACGGACTCTTCCTCTTTCATCGGCCGTACCGTCTCTCACTACCGCATCGTCGAAAAGCTCGGCGGCGGCGGAATGGGTGTGGTCTACAAGGCTGAGGATCTGAAGCTCGGCCGCTTTGTGGCCCTCAAGTTCCTGCCTGACGACGTAGCCAAAGACCCGCAAGCGCTCAGCCGCTTTCAGCGCGAAGCCAAGGCGGCTTCGGCCCTGAATCATCCGGACATCTGCACGATCTACGAAATTGACGATCAGCACGGCGAAGCGTTTATCGCCATGGAATTTTTGGAAGGCACGACGCTCAAGCATCGCATCTCCGGAAACCCTGTCGAGACGGATATCCTGGTGGGTTTGGCGATTGGGATTGCGGACGCGCTCGACGCCGCACACAGTAAAGGAATCGTTCATCGCGACATCAAGCCCGCCAACATTTTCGTCACCGAGCGCGGCCGCGCAAAAATTCTGGACTTCGGGCTTGCCAAACAAATTCGCCTCGCCGCAGTCCATTCGATGACGCAGGATGCAACCCACGCCGCGCAGATGACCGCGGGAGTGCGTCCGGAAGATCTCACCAGCCCGGGCGTGGCCGTGGGCACGGTCGCGTACATGTCGCCCGAGCAAGTTCGCGGGAAGGAACTCGATGCCCGCACCGATCTGTTTTCGTTCGGCGTAGTGCTCTACGAAATGGCGACCGGCTCAGTTCCCTTTCGCGGTGAAACATCCGGCGTGATTACCGACGCGATTCTGAATCGAGCTCCCGCTGCGCCGGTGCGGCTGAACCCGGATATCCCATCGAAGCTCGAAGACATTATCAACAAGGCGCTGGAGAAGGACCGCGACCTGCGCTACCAAAACGCTTCGGACATGCGCGCCGATTTGAAGCGCCTCAATCGCGACACGGCCACCGGCCGTATCACGGCGCAGACCTTAGCCTCTGAGGAAGCGCCGGACAGATTATCGGATTCCTCGACAGGCACGCCGGCACAGGCGTCCTCTGGGCAGCGGAGCGCAATCTCACTCGCCGCCGAGAGAGAGCTCGCATCAGGCGCGACACGGCTTTCGTCAGTGCCCGCCACGCCATCGTGGCGGCGATTTGTTCCGTGGGCACTCGCCGCAGTGCTTGGTGTCGGACTGCTGTTCACTCTGTTTGCCTTGCGCCAAGCATCCCAGCCTTCCTCGTTGAAGCCGATAGTGCTCTCTCTCTGGATTCCGCCGGGCGTACCGTTGGACACCATTGACGGACCCGCTTTGGCCATTTCTCCGGATGGATCGCGATTGGCCTATGTAACGCGGGATCAAGGATCAAACGCGGGCAAGCTTTACGTACGCGAAATGGACAACAAAGACGCCGTGCTGCTCGACGGTGCCGGAGACGCCGCCGTCCCGTTCTTTTCTCCCGACAGCCAATGGATCGGTTTCTTCGGCGGCGGAAAATTGAAGAAAGTCTCCGTCCGAGGTGGCGCAGCCATTGTTCTGGCCGACGTGAATGGCTATCGCGGCGGATCCTGGTCCGAAGACGGGACCATTGCCTTTCCGCTGCAATTCACTTCCGCGCTGTACCGTATCCCCTCAGCGGGAGGCACTCCGGAGGTGCTCACACATCTGGATCCAGCGCGTGGAGATATCACGCACCGCTGGCCGCAGTTTATCGCGGGTGGCAAGGCGCTTCTGTTCACCGCGTCCTCGGACAACAATTTTTTCGAGCACGCTCGCGTGGAAGCAGTCGCGCTCGATAAGGGCGACAAAGCCGCGGCGAAAGTGCTGGTGGAGAATGCGTATTTCGGCCGCTATCTAACGGGCGGCTACCTGTCCTATGTTTCTCAAGGCACGCTCTTCGTTGCGCCTTTTGACCCGCAGGAGCTGAAGATAACGGCGACAGCCATTCCGGTTTTACAGGGAGTGGATGCGGATCTCTCCGATGGCGCGGTCCAAATGAGCGTCTCGCGCACCGGCACCGCTGTTTATTTGTCCGGCGGAGCTTTGAAGCAGAACGTGAATGTTGTCCTGCTCGACCGCAAGGGGAATTCCTCGCTGCTGATGGACGACCATCCGGACGCAGCCTCGCCGGAGATTTCTCCGGACGGAAAGCGTCTCGCCTTTCAGACCACCAACGGAATATGGGTCCACGATATCGCGCGCGGCACAACCTCTTCTCTCACCCCCGGGACTCCCGGAGCGTCGTATCCATCCTGGTCTCCCGACGGACAGTGGATCGCTTACGCGCATCCGCGCCCCACGGGCAAAGGCGCCGGGCAAGGCATCTACCGCAAACGCGCCGACGGAACCGGAGAAGAACAGCCTCTGACGGCGGACAATGTTCTGAACGCCTACCCCTCGTCCTGGTCCCCGGACGGGAAGACTCTGGCCTTCTTCCGGCTCTCGGAAAAGGATGGATCCTGCTGCGAGTTATGGACTCTTACCATTGGCGAAAACGGCAAACCGGAGGAACCGCGCCGATTGCCCGCGGATAGCAATGGCACAGCCCGTGCGCCGCGCTTCTCGCCCGACGGCCGTTGGTTGGCATACCTCTCATGGGAATCCGGCCTCATCCAGGTTTATGTAGTGCCGTCTTCCGGCTCTGGAGGCAAATGGCAAATTTCCACCGATGGCGGCGTCGAACCGATTTGGTCGAAAACGGGTCATGAGCTTTTTTACATCGTTGCGGGCGGCGGTACGATGATGGCAGTGCCATATACCGTGGACAAGGGCGCCTTCCAGCCCGGAAAACCCGAAGTGCTCTTCACCGACAAGTTCGAAATGCGCGCTCCCTTCACCTCCTACGACGTCACTCCCGACTCCCAGCACTTCGTAGTCCTCCAATTCGCCGGCGGCCGCTCCGCCCCGTCCTCCGCCCCCACCGTAGTCCTAAACTGGCTCGACGAAGTCCGCCGCCAAGTCGCCGCCGGCCAATCCGACGCGGCTAAATGAACAGCAGAGTGTAGCCGTGCTGGTCGCTGTCGAAAATAACGCGCATCACCGGCGTGCATTAGCCTCACCTGAAGACCGAGTGGTAATCTCTTGCCGGGTCCACGTTGCTGCGGTTCTCGCCAATTCCTGCATAATGTCGCCGTCGGTCTTGCCTGAACTTTTCAGCACGTGAAAGGAGTGATCGGCTGTTTCGATCACGCGCAATGTCACTCGCGCTCCGAACTCGGCGCATATGGGCCGCAAGAGCTTAAGATCGGCGAAGGGGTCGCGGGTTCCCTGGAAGAAAAGCATTGGCAATCTGACATTAGGCAGGTGCTCCGCGCGTTTCGTTCCCGGTTTATTCGGCGGGTGCAGAGGAAAGCCGAAGAACACGAGCCCGCGGACTCCATCCAACGTATTTTGAGCGGCAGCGAGCGAAGTCATTCGTCCTCCGAGCGACTTCCCTCCCGCAAATAGCGGCAGGTCCGCAGCCGCTTCCGACGCAGCGTGAATTGCTGCAAGGATGGTAGCGGTGAGCACGGGTGGCCGATCGGGGATCTTCCGCCGCTCCTCCATGTAGGGAAACTGGAATCGCAAGGTCGCTACTCTCGCAGCCGAGAGTTCGCTCGCGAGTGATTCCATGAATGGATGCGTCATTCCGGCGCCTGCGCCGTGCGCGAGCACCAATAAACTTTCCGCGTTCTGCGGACGTAGGAGAATCGCGGACACCTCACCCGCGTCTCGAACGGCAAAATGGATGTTCTCGCTGATCGACATTTTGACCTGAGTGTGGGAATCAGAAGAGTGGCGGAGAGGGTGGGATTCGAACCCACGGTTGAGTTTCCCCAACACACGCTTTCCAAGCGTGCTCCTTAAACCGCTCGGACACCTCTCCGTTTTCTATTGCGATTCAGGTTAGCACACTCACAATGCGTGCCGGAGATGGTTTTGTGTCGTGGGCCGCGAACGGGTGCGACTCGGACAGTCGCGAAGCCGCGTCACGGTAACCGTTTGCATCCAGCGAGCCATAGCCCTGCTGGCCAAATTGCGGCGAATGGTCCTTTAGACGGCTCTGCTCCAGAAGTCTGGAACAGGTTCCTGAAACCCGACTACTACCGCGGTTCGCTCCAGGTATTTCGACCGTTCGGCGACTACGCGGCATTCGTGCTCTTTCTGGTTTACTTTGTTGATGAGCAAGAGGCGTTGGCCACACCTCACCGGAGTCGTGAGCGTGATCAGTCCACCGCCGGCATTCACGCGGAGCGCCTCGGTCCCTTCGTGGAAAGGTTCGCTTTCCACTGTCCGTCCATAGACCAGCACCGGAAGGTATACCCACAGCCGGTCACTCCTACGGCGTTCTGGAATCCGGTCGCCGCCTTTGGACAAAATCCCGTCGTGAGCGCTCGCCAAAATCGGCTCTTGGGCTTCCTTCAAGAAGTTCCAAATCCCGCTCACGTCTTCCCTCGCTCCCGAAGCTTCGTATTTCATTCGATTGTAACCCAAGCGCCGATTAAAGGGGCCGTGGCGTCTTATGGAATGGACGCATGGGATATGAGTGCCACACTAAATCTCGCTAATAGTTGCAGACAAGACCCCATTGCCGGATAATCGCAGAATCGGAGCGCTTTCCGCCCGTCCATTCATTTCTTATGATGAATTGTCCGCACTGCAGCACGGCAAACCCGGACTTCGCAACATCCTGCAAGGAATGCAGCACCCCTCTTCTCTCCATCCGGAGATATGGATTCAGAAACGATTCAGATGGTCGATCCTGCTGCCATCACTCTCGGCAGCGATTTTGGAACGCGCTACCGCATTGAATCGCTCTTGGGCCAAGGCGGCATGGGGAGAGTCTATAAGGCCTACGACAAAGAACTGGATCGCACCGTTGCCATCAAGGTGGTCCGCGAGGGAGCGATCGGGCAGGCCGACGCTTTAAAACGATTCAAGCAGGAGTTAGTGCTCGCCAGTAAAATTTCGCATAAAAATATTCTGCGCATTCACGATATGGGGGAAGTGGGCGGAGTGCGGTTTATCTCCATGGCCTACATCCAGGGAAAGGACCTGCAGCACATCATCCGAGAAAATCCGAAGATGCCGCTCGAGCGCGTTTTGAAATTTTCGCAACAGATTGCGGAAGCGCTGGCGGCGGCGCACGCGGAAGGGGTTGTACACCGGGATCTGAAGCCGCAAAATCTTCTGATCGGAAATGACGATCAAGTTTTCGTTTGCGACTTTGGCTTGGCAAAATCTTTTGAAGATAGCGCGATTGGCATGACCCGGACCGGAGCTTTTCTCGGCACTCCGCGTTACATGTCGCCCGAGCAAGTGGAAGGCAAGCCCGCGGATCAGCGCGCCGACCTGTACGCCTTTGGTTTGATCCTCTACGAAATGGTGACCGGGGACGTCCCGTTCACGGGCGAATCCACATTGAAGGTGATGTATCAGAGGATCCAGGAAAAACCAAAGAGCCCGAAGCTGATCAACGCGGACCTGCCGAATTGGCTGGTTCGCATCATCATGCGCTGCCTGGAAAAGGATGTTGCGGATCGTTATCAAAGTGCTTACGAAATTCTAGCTGACCTGCAAGGCGGTAAGACATCGTCGAGCAGCGGCGTGTCACGCAGCGGCTCCAGCATACAGATCCAGCTCCCGGAGTTCGCCGGACGCCGCTGGGTATGGTTTGCCGCCGGCGGTGTCCTGCTGATCGCTCTGGCATTTGCGATTCCGCCCGTGCGCCACCTGATCCTGCCCGGCGGCAGCGGATCCTCGAGCGTCTCCGGTGTCCCGCCCCTCGCAAGCGGCCGAATTATTGCTGTGCTTCCGCTCCAAGTGCTCGGCGACCCGTCGCAGCTCAGCTATTTGGCTCAAGGCATCGAGGAAGCGCTTTCGGCAAAATTATTTCAGTTAACTGAAGTCCATGTAACTACCGGTGAGGCCGTTGCGAAAGTTGACCAGAAGCAGCCGCTCGAGAAGGTCGCTAGACAGCTTGGTGTGAACCTCCTCGTCCAGGGAACAGTTCAAGGGCAAGGAGATAAAATTCGCGTCGTCCTGAGTCTGCAAGATGCCGCCGCGGGCAAGCGCCGCTGGACCCACGAATTCGATGGCGTCACCGGGGACCTCTTCGCGCTTGAAGATCAGATTTACAATCAATTGGTTTCGGCGCTCACGATCACTCCGACGAATGAGGAGCTTGCCAAATCAGTGGCGCGCCCCACGGATAACGTCGCGGCATATGACTTTTACCTTCGTGGGCGCAATTCCCTGCGCGGAAACGATGCTAAGAGTATTCAGGCAGCCCTCGACTTCTACGATCAGGCATTGAAAGAAGACCCAAAGTTTGCGCTGGCATACACTGGAGTGGCCCAAGCCAGCCTGCGGATGTATACGATCAAGAAGGACGCCTTTTGGACCCAAAAGGCACTGGCCGCGTCGCAACAAGCTCAACAGCTCAACGATAAACTTCCGGAAGTGCACTGGATGCTCGGCGCCGTTTATCGTGCCACTGGCAAGTATCCGGAAGCAATTGCTGAGCTGAATCGGGCTCAAGCTTTGGCGCCCAATTCAGATGACGTCTATCGGCGACTGGGTAACGTTTATTTGGCTAGCGGCAACGCACCCCGCGCGATAGAAGCCTATCAAAAGGCTATCGACCTCAATCCCTACTACTGGATCAACCAAAATTCTCTCGGCGACGCCTACTATGAAGTCGGAGAATACGAAAAGGCCCTTCAGGCGTTCAAAAAAGTTACCGTGCTTGAACCGGACGTCAATGCGGGGTTCGAAAATGCCGGGGGTGTGCTGGTCCAGGAAGGGAAATACAGCGATTCGATTCCGTATTTGGAGAAGGCCATCCAGATTGAACCTGATTCTGGCGCCTACTCGAATATGGGTACGGCCTATTTTTTCCTAAAGCGATTCGGCGAGGCCTCCCAGGCATTCGAGAAGGCTGTAGCGCTCAATCCAAATGACACCGTCACGGTCGTAAATCTGGGTGACGCTTATCGCGGATCGGGACAAACGGACAAGGCTAGGGATGCGTATCAGCGGGCGATCTCCCTTGGTTACAAGGAATTGCAGACGAATCCGCAAGATGCAACAGTCATGGCGGAGATTGCATTAACGTACGCGAAGATTGGAAATCCTCAAGAAGCCGAAACGTTTATCCGGCGTGCGCGGGCGCAAGACAAGAAAGACGTCAACATAATCTATACGGAAGCTCAGATCAATGCGCTGACGGGAAAGTCGAGCCAGGCACTCGCGCTGCTGGAAGAGGCACTCCAGAATCATTATTCGGCCGAAAACGCGGCGGTCGATCCGGATCTTGATAGTCTCCGCAACAACCCGCAGTTCGATAGCTTGATCAAGAAATACTCAACGAAGAAGCCATAACTCAGACTGCGCGAGAGAGGTGAGCTTTCGCAGGCGAATAGCTGTACACGGAAGGTCTTTCCGGGGTTGATACTGCTCAGAAAAAGCGTGCGGGAGAGTCCCTATCTAGCCAACCCGGTCCACAGGGATAAGGCCGTGGACCCGGGAACTCGAATGGTTCGAAATGGGAACAACAGATCTAGTTCAAAGCCGCTGCCAACCGTCTTAACTGACCCGGCTCGGCCCAATTACCTTCCAGCCCTTCCGCCCGCCGAATCCGAAGAGGAATACGCCACCAAGACCGAACAGCAACAGCCCTGCCTCTGCAGGCTCCGGCGCCTCTACGACAGCTCCAACTCCCTGGAACGGCTGGAGCCCGACGCAGTCCGACTTGCCATCGCAAGTAGCCGCAAAGATGAGTTCGGTAGGTGTGCTATCCGAGCTTGTTAAGCACCGGCCGGGAGTAAATGCTCCGGCGATAGGCGCGCCGGTTTCGTCAGTTAGTTGCACGATGTTACAGGAGTAAAAGTCATGCGGAATAGTGGGAGTCACGTCGATGAAAAGCGTGTCGAGAACGACCGAACCGTCATACGTAAAAAGCTTATCGGCATTAATCGTCCCGTCGATCGTAATGGTATCGCCCGAAAAGCACGAGTCGGAATTTTCACCAGGCGAGCACACTGGTTGGTCCTTAGGCGCGGTTATTTCCACCTTGGGATCTACAATGCCGCTTCCGTCCGCCCACGCCATGCCAGCGGAAACAGCCGCAAAAGCGACCAGAACCGCAAAACGCACCGCACCTTTAAAATTCATTCGAATCCTCCCCTGATAATTGCCTGCCGACCGTATTGCACATCCGGTGCCAAATGAAGCTCGAATATCAATTCCGTAGGTCCTTTGTTTTCTTCGCGGATGTTTACGCTCTCCAGAGGCATAAATTGATTGTATGCAAACATTTGCGTATTACCGGAAACCATTGGCCTGAACGCGGCCCATACTTGCGGACCGCGTTAGAAAACGGATCTCTTGTCCGGTGAGTGATTAGCGGAATCGCGTCGCCACCAGATTGCGCCAATCTAACACGTATACGTCACCAATCGATCCTCTCAACTGCATCTGGACTTGGAGCTGAGTCCCCTCTGATGGGACCTTCCACACTGGGGAAGAGGAATTTTCCCCGTCCTCTGCTCGCTGCCTGGAGCACGATTCGCCGGTTGAGTCCTTCAGGCGGGCTCGGAGTCATATCTCGTGCTTTGTGGATGTCGCAGTTTGGATCCCTCTTTCATACCGCTAAGGAAGTATGGAGCAATCACTCGCAGTGCTTGACATGCAGCTGTGCATGGGATAACACTCACCCGGAATCAATTTGCGGGCAAGGCATCGAACACCAACATTGCGATAGGCCCCGTAGAGAGGGGAGTCATGCCCGCGAAACAAGCGCGCTAGCGGCCCATGCAGAGCAAAGAACGCCGCCAGCCCAGATTACAGCGGCAGACCTTACGGGGTTGTCAGGGATGCCATTGGGCCACGATCTTCCGTAGAGGTGGAATTGCTATCTCGCTCTGCCTCGGCGGAATCCTGCGCCGGTTCGTCATTAACCCAGCCAAGCAATAACGTCATTCCGATTCAAAAGGATATGCCGTGGTGCAAAACTTGATGCAGCCACCTCCTGAAAAACGGCTAACCTTCTTCGCCGCATTGCTCGGTGCGTGCCTCCTGTTGTGCCCTCCAGTGTCACACCCGCAGTCCGTTCAAGACGAACCCAATCGAACCGGAAAGCCCGTTCAGGGAGAAACGACCGAAGAGTACAATCGACGCCTGCAACAACTGAATCAATCGCTCGCAACTCCTGCCGCGGACAGCGAGCAAGGTGAGTACCGAATCGGCTCCCACGATCTCCTCGAGATAAATGTATTTGAGGCCCCAGACCTGAATCGCTCGCTCCGTGTCTCGGCCGGAGGCGAAATTTCCATGCCGTTGCTCGGCGCCGTTCAATCATCCGGCCTTACCGCCCGCGAGCTCGAAGGAACCCTTGAAGTACGGCTGCGCCAATACATGAAAGATCCGCACGTCGGCGTTTTCGTCACCACCGTCGAAAGCCATCCGGTCTCCGTTGTCGGTGCGGTCAAGAAACCCGGAGTCTTCCAAATTCGCGGCACCAAAACCGTGCTGGAGATGCTCTCCATGGCTGAGGGGCTCTCGGACGATGCCGGCGACGAAGTACTCGTCATGCGTGGCGCAGGCCTGCATTTCGGCTCGGATTCAAACGGAGGTAGCGCGAATCCCGATGTCGCGGCGTCTCCCGCCCCGCAAAGCCCATCGCAAAAGCAAATGCCTGCTGGCGCGGCTGACGATCTGAGCTACAACGACACGATTAAAATAAATCTGAAGGATTTGCTCGAATCCGGAGACCAGCGACTCAACGTCGCCGTTTATCCCGGTGATATCGTCAAAGTGACCCGCGGCGGCATCATTTACGTGATCGGTGACGTCAAAAAACCCGGCGGTTTCGTGCTCAAGACCGATCAAAATATGTCCGTCCTCAAAGCCATCGCGTTGGCGGAGGGCTTGAATGCAACCGCAGCGAAGAGCCGCACAAAGATAATTCGGACAGACGAAAAGACCGGGCAGCGCTTCGAATTCCCTATCGATCTGGGAAAAGTGCTAGCGGGAAAAACTCCCGATACTCCGCTGAAGCCCGCTGACATTGTATTCATCCCAAACAGCTCGGGAAAAACGATGCTCTATAAAGGAAGCGAGGCCGCCGTCGCGACTGCCAGCGGCCTGATCATCTGGCGCTGATGGATCCGGAAACCAAAATCAGTCTCTACGACACCACGCCCGCCGCGATCGCGAAGCGTCGTGCGCCCGCCGTACCTTCGTTTGAAGCTGACGAAGCTGATAAAGTCCCCGACCTGCTCGAATACGGCCGTGTCATAAAGAAGCGTCGCGCTACGATACTCACGATCGCTTTTGTGGTTTTCACCATCGGACTTTTCGCAACCCTCAAGGAAAAACCCGTCTATCGCGCTCGCGTGCTGGTTGAAATTCAAAAGGAAAATCCCGACATCCCGACGCTGCAAGAGCTTTTTCAGGTCGAAAGCATTTCCGATACCTACCTCGAAACTCAGTATCGAATATTGAAAAGCGAGAATCTCGCGCGCCGCGTAATTGCCGATCTCAAGCTCGACCGGCTCGACCGAATTCTACCCAACCTGCGTTCTTGGTGGACCCGCCCGAAGCAGGAAGCTTCTTTATCGCCGGCCGTTGATGCCGTAGGAAATGTCTCTCCCGAGTCCGTAATCGACAATGAGGTGCTGAAGAAATTTCAAGATCGCCTCGATGTCGAGCCGCTGAAACGCAGCCGCCTCGTTGAAGTCAGCTTCGAGTCTAACGACAAGAATTTGGCTGCTCAAGTTGTCAACACGCTTGCCGCAACTTACATTCAGCAAAATCTGGAAGCCCGCTGGCAGGCTTCTCAAAAGGCTTCTGAATGGCTGTCGCAGCAACTCCTCGGCATGAAATCGAAGCTCGAAAAATCGGAAGACGACCTCCAGCAGTACGCTCGCGATAACGGGCTCCTATTCCTCGAGACGGACAAGGGAACTTCTGAAAACATCGTGACCCAAAGGCTCCGCCAGCTGCAGGAAGAGCTCACCAAGTCGCAAGCCGACCGCTACGAGAAAGAATCGCTGTATCTGCTTGTGCAGCAGGGAGACTTCGCCTCTCTTCCAGGTGTATTCAACAATAAATTGATGCAGGATCTTTCGGAAAAACTAGCGGAGCTCGAACGCGAACGCTCCCGCTTGTCTTCAATCTTCAATCCCGACTATCCGCAAGTAAAAGAAATCCAGAGCCAGATTGATGAAGCGCAGACTACCTTGTCGGGCGAACGCGAGCGTGCCGCGAAAGCCATCACCAACGATTACCGCGCTGCGGTCGAACGCGAGAATATGCTGCAACAAGCTTTCAAAGACCAGCAACGCGAAGCAGACCTTATCGCTGAAAAATCCGTGCAGTACAACATTCTCAAGCGTGAAGCGGACACGAATAAGCAATTGTACGTGGGCCTGCTCGAAAAACTGAAAGAGACCGGCGTTTCCACCAGCATGAAAGCAACGAACATCCGCGTAATCGATCCCGCATACCCTCCCAAGAAACCCGATAGTCCTCGGATTCCGCTAAATCTGTCTCTGGCGCTTCTCTTGGGGCTGAGTCTCGGAATTGGCGCAGCGTTTTTGCAGGAGCATCTCGACAATTCGTTTAAGACCGCTGGGGAAATTGAGCGCTTTCTGCAATTGCCCGCGCTTGCATCTGTTCCCGCGATTGAATCTTCCACCAACGGCAATGGGCATGGGCTGTATGCACGCGCACGCCATCTTGCCAATGACAAACATCGCAGCACAAGCATCGTTCCGTCTTGGAATCGAATCGAGGGCAATGGACAAAACACTCCCCTAGCCGAGGCGTTTCACGAGTTGCGTACCTCCGTTTTGCTTTCCACCGCAAAACATCCTCCGCGAACTTTGCTGGTGACAAGCGCCAAAGGTGGCGAAGGTAAAACCACTGTGGCCGCCAACCTTGCTGTGTCGCTCGCACAGTTAGGGGAAAAAGTGCTCCTCATCGATGCCGATTTGCGCCGGCCAAGCCTTCACAAGTTTTTCGGAGTTGCGAACACCTCTGGCCTCGTAAACTTCCTGACCGGAAGTCCGGATTGGCGTAGCCTGCTGTCCCAGGCGGCGCCCATTGGCCTCTTTGTCATGCCCAGCGGACCCGTGCCGCCCAACCCGGCGGACTTGCTCTCGTCCGAGTACATGCCCTTGCTTATCCGCGAGGCTACCAAGGAATATAAGTTCGTGGTGTTGGATTCTCCGCCGCTCCTGAATCTTGCGGACAGCCGCGTTCTTGCCACTCTGGTCGACGGTGTCATCCTGGTTGTGGGTGGAGGAATTACGCCCCGCGAACTCGTTCATCGCGCTTATGCCTCCGCCGTCGACGCCGGCTCCCACGTTCTCGGAGCCACTATCAATTTTGCCGACGCCAAGAGTGATTATTATTCCTACGGGTACCACCAGGAAAATAATGGCCACAAAGGATGATGCGCGCGCCGCTAAATTTGTCTTTGAACCATCGCCTAACTGACGCGCCTCTGCCGATACTGGTTCAGGTTTCTCTCACTCTTGGATTGGCGCTGGCGGTTCTTGCATTCGGCGGCACCGAGACAATTGCGTTTGCGATCGTTCAACTTCTTCTCTTCGGTGCGGCGGCAATCTTTGTCGCCGGCGCACCAGAATCCGCGTTTCGTCCAACTGCAAGGTCAGTTGTCGTTCCGGCGGTCTTAACCGGCGTAGTGCTGCTCCAACTTTGTCCCCTACCCGTATCCTGGCTGCATCGCTTTGCCGGTCCGCGAAGCTTCCCTGGAGGGTGTCCGCACGGGCTACTTTAGTTTCGAACCTTACGCAACGCGCACTCATTTTCTGATTTTGCTCGCTTGCTTCGTCGCCTTTTACTTTGCTCAAATCGTCAGTCAAAATCGGCGCCGCAAGCAGTTCTTTATTGCTTCTCTCGTCGCTCTAGGAGTCTTTGAAGCTTTCTACGGTTTGATTCAGTACCTGACCGGCTGGCAACAAATATTCACCTACGTGAAAAAGTTTGATCTCGAAGAAGCCACCGGCACTTACATCAATCGAAACCACTATGCGGGTTTTCTCGAGATGATTCTGCCATTCAGCTTAGCTCTCGTTCTTTACGAATATGCGAAGCTGCGCGTAAACCATGACGCGGGCATGAGCTTCAGAAAGCTGATCGCTAGATCCGGTCTCCAAAGGTTGATCCTGTCGCTGTGCGTTTCAGTGATACTCTGCGCCGCCCTCGTTTTCTCTCGCTCGAGGATGGGTATCCTCGCGGCGCTCTCTTCCGTTGTGATCATTTTCGCCCTGGTCACAATTTCCAAATTCCACGGACGCGCGAGTTCCCTACTGGCTGCGATGTTTATCGTTCTAAGCATTGGTCTCGCCGTCTGGATCGGGCCCGGTCCTATCGTTTCCAGATTTCAAAGACGTTGGTAATGAATACTCGCTCGGCGGCCCGAGCCGCGTCTCTATCTGGCGCGATGCCCTTCCGCTTATTCAACATCATCCATGGCTCGGCACGGGTCTGGGCACTTTTCCGATCGCCTACACGAGCGGGCAAACCGCATTCCTCGCCCAATTTGTAAACCACGCGCACAACGATTACCTTGAGCTCGCCGCGGATTTGGGGATTCCCGCTGCGTTCATACTGTTCGCCTCGATATTCTTGATACTCGTCTCGCGCGGTGCGCGCTTTTCTCTTCGGCGAAGGAGATTTCGAAAGAGTTGTCGCTCTAGGCTGCGTCGGTAGGCATCGTGGCGATCCTGCTCCACAGTTTCGCGGACTTCAATCTCTATATTCCCGCCAACGCGCTTCTCTTCTCGGTGATTTTGGGACTTGCGACGATGTCGGCGCGTCTTCCAGTTGCGCATCTCAGGAGATCGCAAATTGCTGCGTAAATTTCAGCTATCGCTGAAGCGCGCTTTCGATGTCGCGGTTGCTCTGCTGGGACTGCTAGTTTTGATTCCGGTATTCGTCTTGATTGCTTTTTGCGTGCGCCTTGATTCGCCCGGCGGCATTTTTTTTAAATTACGCGCTGCCGGCCAGAACGGAAAAGCCTTCGATCAATGGAAATTTCGGACTATGGTACAGAACGCTCGAGACAGAGCGCATCGCTTTGAGACTTCTGCGACCGATCCGCGAATCACGCGCGTTGGCCGATTCTTGAGGCGATGGAGCCTTGACGAACTCCCGCAACTCTGGAATGTTCTTCGAGGCGAAATGAGTCTCGTCGGACCTCGGCCGACTTTCATAGAAATTGCCGCAGGTTACTCGCCGCTGCAAGCCCGCCGTCTTGTGATGCGCCCCGGTCTCACTGGGCTCGCCCAGTTGCAAGGGCGGAATCTTCTCCCCTGGCAGCGAAGAGTCATTCTGGACATCGCCTACATCGATCACTATTCGGTTTGGCTGGACTTCAAGATCCTCCTGCGCACGATTCCTGTGCTACTGCGCGGAACAGGTATCTACGGACCAGACGGCACAGTTAGAATGCACGACTTGGCTTGACTCTGAGAATGAAACACCAAAAATGCCGGGTGATCGTGTGGGGCGCCGGAGGACACGGGAAAGTGATAGTCGACGCTTTGCTCGCGTCCGAATCCTGCGATCTCCTTGGAATCTTGGACGATGACCCAATGAAAGCTGGAACGACACTTCTCGGAGTGCGGGTTTTCCATTCTCCCGGTGGCGTGCGATCGCTTCTAGACACGCTCGATTTCGATGGAGTCGCTATCGGGATCGGTGATAATTACATTCGGAACAAGAAATTCCGGGAACTCAGTTCATGCGGATTGAAGCCGGTGAATGTCATTCATCCAGACGCTCATCTTTCCCGCTTCGTTGAATTAGGGATTGGCGTAACGATTCTGGCAGGCGCCACCATTAACCCTGGCACGGTGATCGAAGACAATGTATGCGTAAATACAGCCGCTTCCATCGATCATGACAATTATCTCGAGAGTGGTTGCCATGTGTTTCCAAACGCTACCCTAACCGGAGGCGTGCGCGTCGGTAAGTTTGCCTACGTAGGATCTGGTGCCGTCGTCGCACCGAATATCGTAGTCCACGAATATTCTCAGGTCGGAGCGGGCGCGGTTGTGTTAAAAGACGTGCCGGAAGGTGTGATTGTTGCGGGCAGTCCGGCAATGGAAATTGGCAAACAGTCAAAACGGCCCGGATAATCTGGAGCGAGCAATGTCTTTGAGAAGTTCAGCTTTCGCGGCCATCGCGGGCGGACGCCCCATGTTTGAAGAGCGTTTGCCTATCGTTTCGCCGGAGGGTCTTCCGGACGGTAAATTCCTTCGCGACGTGCGGAAAATTTTGCAAAGTCGGCAGCTCACCAACGCAACATTCGTTCGCAAATTTGAAGAGGCCGCCGCAGAATATCTCAACGTTCCGCATTGTGTTGCCGTCTCCAGTTGCACGGCAGGCCTTATCCTCGCTCTTCGCGCGCTGAATCTTCAAGGCGAAGTAATTCTTCCTAGTTTCACGTTCCATGCCAGTGCCCATAGTGTCCTCTGGAATGGCCTCAAGCCCGTCTTTGCGGACTGCGATCCTGAAACATTTTGCATCGACCCGCACGCCGTCAAGGCCCAGTTATCTACTAGCACCGCCGCAATACTCGCCGTCCATCTATTCGGAAACCCGGCATCCATGGTGGAACTCCAAACGATTGCTTCGGATTTGAATATCCCTCTGATTTGTGACGCGGCTCATGCATTCGGAAGCAGCATAAGTAGCAATCAAGTGGGAACGTTTGGCACGGCCGAAGTTTTCAGCTTTTCTCCCACGAAGCTTCTAGTCGCGGGCGAGGGCGGAATGGTCGCCACTCGAGACGCGGATCTTGCGCGCATTTTGCGCGCCGCGCGGAATTACGGCGATAGCGGCAACTACGACCCGGAATTGGCCGGTCTGAACGCCCGCATGAGTGAATTCCATGCCGCCCTTGCGCTCCGCGGGCTGGACGGTCTCGACGCGCGCATCGAACGTCGAAATCAGATTCGCCTCCATTACGAGTGGCGTCTCAACGCTATACCTGGCTTCGGCTTCCAACACATTCGTCCGCGCAACCGAAGTGCCTGCAAAGATTTCGCCGTCCTGGTCGATGAAGCTGCGTTCGGCAAGTCGCGCGACTGGCTCGTTGAGGCGCTAGAAAAAGAGAATATCCAGGTGCGGCGCTATTTCTGGCCGCCGGTGCACCGCCAAAGGCTTTACCGTAATATTTGGGACAAGCGCCCTCTGCCAGTTACCGAAAGCATTTCCCATAGCATCTTGAATTTGCCGATCTACTCCACATTGAGCGATCAGATTGTGGATAAGATTTGCGATGCCGTTCTTCGCTGCTACGATTTCGCAAAGAAGAGAACATTAAGCAGGGCGCAACGCGCATGAAATCTACGAACTTGGATCGCTACTGGAATTCGCTGCGAAGCGAAACTCGCGCCTACCCGTGGAGGAATAGTTTGTTGCGCATGGCGGCCGACGTTTTCCTGGTCAACTTCTCGATGTTGACCGCGTTCGCTCTTTGGTTTTTGTTCTACGTGGTGATACTGCATGCGCCCGACCCCCAGGGACTTGCCGAGCGGTTCAAGAACTTTGTAACGCATTACTGGCTGCTGTGGTCTTTCCTCGCGCTTCTGGTATTCCAGCTTAGTGGCTTTTATCCATGCACGCAGGATCTCGGCGGAGTGCGCAAAGCCGTCTCGCTGATTCGCGCCGTCAGTTCCTTTATTGTCCTGTTTGTTTTCGCGGATTATTTTCTGTATCGCGGCGCGCTGGTGCCGCGTGGTGTAGCAGTGATCGCGTGGATTCTGATGCTTCTCACCGTCGGTGGAATTCGCCTTACGAAGCATAAAATTCTGAGGCGGTACAATTTCGAACTGAAGGCCGATCCGGAAAGTGTGAGACAAGTTCTCGTGCTCGGGGGAGCAGGCTATCTGGGTTCGGCGATTGTTGCGCAATTGCTGCAGCGCGGATTCAAAGCTCGCGTGCTTGATTCTTTTCTTTTCGGCGAGAATTCGCTGGACGACCTGAAGACGCACCCGAATTGCGAGCTGGTGCGCGGGGACATACGCGATATTGGCGCGGTTGTGAAAGCAATGAAGGGATGCGACGCTGCGGTGCATTTGGCCGCGATCGTCGGAGACCCTGCTTGCGAAGAAAATAAGCAGTTGGCGATGGAAGTAAATCGCGCGGCGACTCGGATGCTTGCAGATGTGGCGCGCGGATGCGGGGTGCGTCAGATTTATTTTTGCTTCCTCCTGCGGTGTGTATGGCGCATCCGAATTTTGTCTCGATGAAACTTCCGCGGTGAATCCGCTTTCGATCTACGCGCAGACGAAAGTGGATTCCGAAAATATTCTGGAGGCGTCGAAGGGTTCCGATTTTGCGCCGACGATATTGCGGCTGGGAACTTTGTTCGGGCTTTCTCCGCGGATGCGTTTCGATTTGGTGGTGAATTTGTTCGTGGCGCGCGCAGCGTCTTCCGGACAGATCACGGTTCTGAACGGCGGCCAGTGGCGTCCTTTTCTGCACATTCATGACGCGGCGCGCGCGGTGATCGCGTGCCTGGACGCGGAGACCAGCGCGGTTTCCGGCGAGATTTTTAACGTGGGATCTTCGGCGCTGAATCTTCAAATCGGGCAACTCGGAGAGGCCATTGCGCGAGTGGTGCCGAACACGGAGATTGTCAGGATCGAGAATGCGGATCGGCGTAATTATCGCGTCTCGTTCGAGAAGATCGAGACGGATTCTGGGTTTTGGATGCGAGCGGACTTTGGAGTCCGGAATCGAGGAAATTTACGCGGCGATTCGCTCCGGCCTGATCGCCGACTTCACTACCGACCAGTTCAACAACCAAACAGCGATGCGCGCCATGGCTGCGGCGGCCGGCGGAAAGCTCGCGCCGGTGGGCCAACTCGGCATGCTCGAACGCGCGGAAGCAAAACCTTCTTGAAAGTTTGCGGCGCGAAACAGTGCGGAAATTGACGGGAAAATGGTCACAATCGCTGGCTTCCATATTTGAGTTTTTTGGCGATTTGAGCGAGTGCCGGCTCTTTGTTTTCAGTGACTTACGGTGTGTTCTGTATATTGGAGTTTGGCGATTTAATCTCGCTGGGTGTGGACCTCAGGATTCTGCGTTCTTGGGCCATGTCCCGGGCGGCTAGTGGAGGGCGCGCGGGCTGGGAAAAGTTAGAAGCCGCAGGCCCGCCTGACAATGAAGTCGGGACGCGAGGAGCGCGAAAGCCGCTTCGTTCGTGCCTCCCTTCGTCCGGGCAAGCAGGGCGAGCCCTTCCCTCGTCAGGGTAAGCGCTTCCGCGGTCAGGGTAAACGCGAGCTACATTTACCTCGGCCGATCTGCGTTCCGCTCTAGCCAGGGCGCCCTGTATGTACCAATTTAATGTCGTTATTCATATTCACATTTAGCGTGGCACAAAGCGAAAAAGAGGTCAAGGATCTGCACGCTGTGGACACGGACCTAAAACACAATCAAGGACGGGCCGCTGGATTGTCAGAACGCTGCGAATGAGCCCGGACATATTCGTAGAAGACGCGGCGCACGCCCCGCAATGTATCGGGATCAAATTGTTTGGCCCTCGCCAAGTTCCGCTCGGACATGGCCTTCATACGCTGAGGATCGGCAGTCACTTCCATAATTTTCCGCGCCAAGGCTTTGGGATCGTTTGGCGGAACGAGATCTTCCGGCGGCGAGCAGTTCGGGAATTCCACCGACGTTGGAGCCGATACACGGACAGCCGCGCGCCATGGCTTCCAGCATAGCTCGCGGCAATCCTTCGGCGCGTGAGGGCATGACGAACAAATCAATCGAATCCAGGAAATCGAATACTGCTTTGCCAAATGAGAGCCGTGCAACGAATTGTGTACGGCCTTCTATTCCGAGCCGGATTGCCAACGTCTTCATCTGCTCAGCGTAGCGGCCATCGCCGACCATAATAATTTCGAAGTCACGCCCACGCGAACGACAGAGCGAAGAGGCACGCAACAATACGTCGGGGCCTTTGTACATTTGCGCTAAGCTGCCGATAAACCCGATGCGAAGAGGGCCGTTCAGACCGATGCGCCGAAATCTTTCATCGAGGATCGAGTCAGGCGCGAAAGCGGAGTCCATCAAGGCGTTGGGAAATGCGACTGTGTAGGCACCCGGCGCAGCCGGGTAGCGCCGCTGCAACGTGCTTTCGGTCACATAGTGAACGGCAGAAGCCCCCTGGCACATCAACTTCAACTCGCGTGCTCCAGCGCGCCGAAAGATAGGCCGGAACACGCTGGGCCAGGTGCCCGGTCCGAGCGCGTCCCATGGGTCAGCCACGATTTCCAGGGCGTAGGGCTTTTTGAGACGCCGAATCTCGTGCCAGCCAAGCGACCCACCAATCCCGGGACACGAAGAATATATGCGTCAGATTCGCGTACGGCTTGCCGCACGGTCGCCCGTAGTTCGGGAAGGCACCGAAAGTATTGCCATGGGCCCCTGGTAATCGGGCAGCGCGCCGAACGATACGGAAGGTCCATCCGCTCTGGTTCCTCCTGGGACGGGATCGTCAGTAACGCCGACTCGGGCCAACACGGTCACTTCTTCAAAAATTTCGAGATAGCAAGACCAAAATGAGTACGTCGCTGGTCCTACAGCGTGAATCTCCTGGGCACTGTGGCGGGAGAAGTGCGCCTCAGACGTGGTCAAGAGATGCACAGTGCTCTCTTAGGCTCGTTTCGCTTCGAAGAGTTTCGCCTTCAACGCAGGCTCACTTTGCTTCTTCCTCTGGATAACGATCGGGACCGTTGTGGAGTAAATCCAAACCACCGCAAGGCACGTTAGACCCCAAGCTGCGGGACGGAAGAAATTTGAAGAGTCATTTCTGGTAGTCCATAGCAGCGGACCCAAAATCAACCCCCAGGTTGCGAGCGCGTAGGAACTGCGAATCGAAACTTGTTCCAACCGCACCAGCGCGTAAGCCAGAAGAAAGAAATACGCCACCACGCCTGCTATTCCGAAATTCATGTATGGCTCAGCAATCGCTGAAAAACCCATGCCGCCATAATTCTTGTAAGTCCAAGGGTCGGCAAGCGCGGTAATCCACTGATTGGGAGGCAGATCGTCCAGTGCTTCAGTTGTCGGCGCCTGCCATCGGAAAGCCAGGTTTGGAATTATTGTCTTGATCGCGATTAGATACGTCTTGCCGTAACGGTAGTCCACGGGTCCAATAAAAGCTTCGGTTTCGACCAGCGGCCTGATGCTCTGTCCCATTTCCACCGGGACATCCAAGAGACTTACCGCACTGCTGAAATTGCGGTCGTTCAGAGGTTCGTCCCTAACGATACCAATTATCGGGATAGCTACGAGTAGAAAGACGATGGCTATCCACGGAAACCAGCGTGGAAAATCTATTCCTTTCTTCAGCGATAGTGTGTAAACGACCAGGCAGTCGATAAGCGCAGGTCCGCGGAAACCCAGGTAAAACAACGCGAAGGCCCAGAAACCCGTGCACAAGAACGCGAGCCGTAGCCTCGCCTTCGAAGCCCCAGCTACAGCCAAACACAATCCGATGGAGGCAAACATGATGCCCGCGCCGAATAGGCGGGGGTCCGACTCAGCTCGCAAGCGAAACGTGTCGTAATAAGTGAGTTTGTAATAGCCGACCGGATCTAATTGGATCAATCCGAGCACAAACATTAGTGCTCCGACGCCAAAGAGAAAAACACCCGCGACAAATATCTGGGAATTTTCGAGTCTCGCGTTGCGTTCAACGTTTGGGCCATCCGAGAATGCTTGACCCCGAAGGGCCGCAAGCAACCCGAACTGATAAGCCAGAATTGAATAAGTAATCAGCGCGAGGGCGCGAGAAAGCCCGTAAGGCGCAAACCAGGGCATGCGATTGATGTCGTATATGCCGAGAATCCAAGGTACGACAAGGCCCAGGTGAAAAAGACCCAATAGAATCAAGTAAAGTATTGGGGCTGTCGTAAAGGGCAAATGAAGAACAAAACTCGAGAGCACCAAAGAAGCTGCTAGGACAGCGGCGGCTACCAAGACCGCGGATGAATCACTTCTGTCCACCTTAATCTGCCATATTGCCAGTATCGAGATGCAGCTCCACGCGACAACAAAAACCGGTTTGAGAAATGTGTTTTGAGACTTCACGAGTCGCTATGCTCCAGGCGTGACATACAGATTTGACAAAGTTGGAATACTCTTCTGGATGCAAAAGTCACTCTGGGCTATTGCTTGCAGAGCCGAACTAGCTTCAGCTTTCCCCCTTCGGAGAGCCTCCACTGCTGTTGCAGCCCACTCCTCGGGCCTTTTGGACAACGATAGTTGAGTGAACTGGTCACCGAGAACCCTAGCCTCGCCTGTGACGGTGTCGGAAACGATGCAACCCAATCCAGCCGCCTGAGCTTCGATCACAGCGATCGGCAAACCTTCAAAAAGGGATGGGAAAACGAACACATCCATTCCGCCGCGCATTAGTCGAGCTACGTCCGTGCGGATACCTACGAGACGCATCTTTCCGGATAGACCCATAGCTTCAGATTGAGCTTCGATTTGAGCGCGGAGCGGCCCGTCCCCGACCAGAAGAAGATGTACATTCGGAATCCTTTTTTGAATCTCGCCGAAGACCTCCAGAAGAAACCGATGGTTCTTTTGCGCCTCGAAGCGCCCCACATGCCCGACCACTGGGGCACCGTCCGGTACACCTAACTCGATGCGGACTTGAGCGCACGCCACAGAATCCTGAAACGGAAGCAGATCGATTCCGCAGTGAAGAATATGAAAGCGACGGTCCGTTTCCCAGTCATCGCCAAACAATAGCGCAGCCGCAATTCGGGAGGCCGCCAGTCCTCGGGTTGAGTAACGATCAATCCAAGATTTCATGGTCCGACGGTAATAGCTCCGCGCACGAGAATCGGGCTTATCGTCTTGGCTGGCGTGGCTATGAGCAATACGCGTCGGAATGCCTTCCGCGTGAGCCCAGCGGAGCACCGCTCCAGAGAAGAGGGTTACGTGGCTGTGAACCGCATCGTAATTCCCCTCGCGTAGGATTTTCCGGAACCGGCGAGCAAACGACCATGGATTTGCGCCTCTGGGGCACCGCAGCATCCGGCCGCCGAGCCTTTCCACTTCGTCTGCGAAAAGTCCTGGCTTAGGGCCGAAAGTGCAAAAGTGAAATTCGAAGAGATCCCGATCAATATACTTCAGAACGTTTAGAAGCCAAACCTCGACGCCCCCGGGATCCATCGTCCCAACAGCATGCAGAATCACGCGCCCGTCGCTTGGCCATCACTTCATACCTCGGTACCCGGAAGGTGCGAGCGCATTACCGCAGCATCACTTTGCACGGCGGCGGTCTGTCTCGGCGATTCAATTCTATCGGCTAGTCGAGGTGCTGGTACCGCGAGAACTTTTTCATAAACAGAGGCGACTTCGCGGCCTGTTTTTTCCAAGTCTAGCAAATTCGGGCGAGGTTCCGACCGCGGGCCGTTCGTCTTCGGGCTTCCTCGGGATTTTCCAGTGCGTTCAACATGGCTTGCGCAAGAGCTTCAGGATTTCGGGGAGGGACTAGCCAGCCTGTGTCGCCGTCATGAATCAAGTCGGGGATGCCGCCTGCATTTGTCGCAACTACTGGCACGCCAGCCAGAAGGGGATCTACGACGCTAAACGGCACACCATCTGAGTGGGCCGGACGACAGCCAAGTCTAAATCAGGATAAATCGCTGTTACGTCTGATCGGGTCGCACTGAAGTGCAAGCCACCGTCGCATAGCCTCTTACCGAAGTATCGGACTCGATCTTCGTACCAGTGCCCATCACCCCAGGTTCCACCGATCATGATGGCGCGCACGTCCGGACGCTCTTCCCGGATTCTCGCCAGAGCGAGGATGAAGTCCTCATGGCCCTTATGGCCCCGGGTGCTGCCGAGATACCACTTGGGCGGGTACAGCAGAGCGACCATTCCCAGCAAGGGAACATCTGCGGGGATTTGAAGTTCCTTTCTTAAAACACCCGTTCGATTACTCGGATAATTTTTGACATCCGTGCCGAGGTAGGCAAGGAATACTCGGTCGAGCGGAATGCCTAAGGTCGCGTACTTGTGTTGCGTCCAATGGCAGGTGGCGATCCAGTAGTCTTGCGGGCCCGCAAGGTGTGTGTCGAGGCCCGCGAAAAAACCGTGTTCAAGATGAAGAGTTCCTGTGACTCCAAAAATCCGCGGAATAGGCGAATTTTTGCCGAGGGCGAGGCGGGCGACGAAAGTCGGGCCGACGTGATGAGTGTGGATGAGGTCGGGGCGGACGTCGGCGACGAGTTGGCGGCAGGCGCGAAGCCGCGCAGGCATGCGCCAAGGCTCGCGCGCAGGAAAATCGAGATTGACGCGGACAACGGTGGCGCCAGCTTCGCGATATTTTGGGGCGAGGCCTTCGGTGTCTGAGGGAAGCGCTACGACTACTTCGATTCCAAGTGAGCACAAGACTCGCACCTGTTCGTAGGCCCATTTTGCGCCGACGGCGGTCTTGACGATGTGCAAAACCTTCATGGAGGCGACCATTCTAATCCCGAATGGGGGACGCGGTGGGCGCAAATTCGCGCGGGCAACGAATGGCTAGTTCCGACCTCATAAGCCGCTGGATTTCGATTCCGCGAACCTCAGGGGTTGAAACCCGGGAATCGGTCACGCTATTCGGCACGGCCGAAGCCGGGCCCTGACGAAACTGATTCATGGGAGCGTTAGTGAGCAATGGCTCGATTCGCGTGAGACGGTGTAAAGAGGTAGATGCACTCTCTACCCGGCCAGGTATTGTAGTTGTTTCCGGCGGAGCCGTAGGCGAAACGAACGTAATTGTAGAGGGCTCGCTGGGAGAAGATTCGGTCAAGACCGGGCAATGCGGGAAGCGAGTATCTGTAAATTTCCGAGAGCTCGAGGCCGTAGGCCGCGAACATTTGAATTACCTGATTTTTGGTTATGAGAGTGTAGCGATACTTCATTCGGCCAAATGCTTCCAATATCCGGCGGTAAGAGATTCCGAGGCGTGTTAAAAAACCTCCGGAATCCGTGCTCTGCATGATGACGATGCCGTTCGGACTGAGGAGCCGCGCAATTTTATCGATGACATGTTTGGGAGAGTCCACATGGGCGAGCAGACCCAAGCAAATGATGAGATCGAATGAATGAGGCTCAAGATTTGCGCTCAAGAAATCCTGATTAACCGGCTGGACATTTTGTTTCAGGTCGGGCGGAACGTTCGAGAGGGCTCTCGAGAGCATATTTTCGGATAGGTCGAGCAAAGTAAGGCTCTTTTGAGCGGCGAGAAGAGGTATGGAGGCGGAACCGTCGCCGCAGCCAACATCCAAGATTCGAGTGAACTCGCGATTGCGAAGAAAATACTGGACGGTTTCGGCCCGGATATTGATGTTGAAGCGCCGGCGTTTTAGATACGGTTCTGGCGTTTCAAACAAGGATTTCACTTGGTCGATCTTGGCGCTCAAAATTTCTCCCAAGGAAAGCGTGAACGCAGATTCTAATCCGGAATGGGGGACGTGGCGGGGGCAAATTCGTGCGGAGGCTTGCTGCGAAGCTGGCGCACGCGCCCTTTGCTTCTTGATGGACAAACGAAAGGAGTGGTGGTAAATAATCAGCGGCAGGATGTGTGAGTTGTTTGAGGGGGATGAGTTGAGTACAATGCGTGCCAACCCCGAAGACAAGATGCGGACTTCAACTTCAAGACTTTCCTCTCTGATGGTCGCGCTGCTTGCGATCTCCAATTTGCTGACTCCCACAGTTGCGCAGGCGGGCAAGCGTTCGCAAGAACATCAGGCGCTGGGCTCGTTGAGCAGCGTGGGAGAAGTTTACGTGAACAATTCTCCGGCGCCCGGGGACTCGACGATTTTTACGGGAGACACGGTGCGCACCGGCAAGGCTGGGACGGCGACATTTACCGGCAGCGCACAGGGTACGTTTCAGATTTCTGCGCAGAGCCAAGTTGCGTTCAATGGGGGCGACCAATACGTGGCGGAGCTGCAGTCGGGGATGGTGGTGATGAGTTCGAGAAGCGGGCCGCAGGGACTGAACCTGCGAGTCGGAAGCTATACCGCGGTGGGAGTGACGGACGGAGAGCAATCGACGTCGAAGATAGAGAAGGGGGCAGACGGGTCGTTCACGGTGACTTGCCTGGACGGCAGCGTGATTTTGGTGCCGACCGCGGGGAGCAACGGTCTTTTGATGCAAGCGGGGCAAACAGTGAACATTTCCGGCCAGGGGCAATTGTCGGCTGTGAAAGAAACGGCTCCGATAGCGCCGAATCCAACGCCGGGGACCGTTCAGCAGAAGAAAAGTTACACGATGTGGATCGTGATTGGAGCGGCGGGCGCGGGCGGGGTGGGAGCTGCGTTGGCGCTGGCCAGCCACAAATCTAGTCCTTCAGTTAGTCCTGCAGATGTAACAGATTAATCGCGCTGCGATCGCGTTGATCGCAACGCTCGCGCGGGAATCCTTTCAGCAATGCGATATAGCGGCAGAAGTGCGCGCAGGCGGTATTTGCGATGCGGCGGAGCGCGCGCTAGTTCGCGTGGGTGGTTTGCAAGCGGAAGGTTACGGTTACGTCCACTCCCGCTTCGACGGGTTGGCCGCCGAGCGAGGTGGGTTTGTAGCGCCACTGGCGAACGGCATTCGCAGCAGCGGCTACGAGAAGCGGCGGGCCAGTCATCTTGTCAACGTCCTGGATGTTTCCGTCGCGGTCAATAATCATGTGCAACTTGACTACGCCTTCGATGCGCTGGCGCTCGGCGTCCTCGGGATAGACAGGTTCGACACGCGAGAGCAGTTGGCCCATTTGCAGACTGGCGCCTTGCTTCGATACTTGCGATTTCATCTCAGGCGGAACGCGGATTGAAGGAAAAGGACTGGCGCTGACGGTAACGGTGCCTTTCACGACTTCCGCGGGTTCTGGCGGCTTGGCTGCGACGTGCGGACGGCTCGACGCGGGCGGGCTGCGTTACCACAGGACTCGCGCTCGGCTTTTCTGTCGCGGAAGTGTTCGCGCTCGGCTGCGATGACGCGTTTGAAGTGGCGGGTGGCGGCGTGCTCTTCACCGCAGAATTGGAGACTGTGGGTGCGGTTACGGGACGCGGCTGCTCCACAGGCCGAATTTCTTGAGTTTTGTTTTGGGCCAGCGCGCTGGACGAATTCGAAGCGGTCGTCGAAGTCGGCGGCTGAGAAGGGTGCGTGTCGCGGCTGGCGTCAGACGACTTAATAGCTGGAACATTTGTGCGCGGGGCAGGCGCTGCCGGTTTCTGCGTTTGCGGCGGTGAATTATGAGCCGCCAAGATATCGGAATTTCTAGGAGCGCTCGGCGAGGGTTGGGCATTTCCATTGGGCCTTGGCTGGGCCTTATCCGGTGTTGTGCTCGTCGCAGTGGTCCCGCTCGGGGTGGACGAAATGCGCTGCTTAGGCTCCTGCGGCGCAACATTTGCAGGTGGCGTGAGCGGAACACTCGCTGTCGGGCCGGCAGGAATCGGAGTCGCGCCAGGAGTCTGGACCGTTTCGGAGGTATTATTTTGCTGCCTCTCGAACAGTGCTAAGAATTGTTTTCGGCCGCCTGGGCCTGCCGCTACCCACCCGGCAAGAAAAGATACAAGCACGACGATAAAGATCACGGCTACAAGGGTCCACTTGCTGCGCCGCGGAGCGACGTCAGGACTGCTGAGATCGTCGGCGTCCTCTTCGCTGATTTTCGCTGGCTCGCCGAAACGCCTTTGGAGGATAGGTCCCGACAAATGCAGCAGCTCAGCCGCCTTCGAAGCAGCACGATCTGAAGAGGCGGCAATGGGGGGAACTACGAGAAAGCTGTCTCGCGGTTGAAGCATAGGACCCGACACATGCGGCAGCTCAGGCGGCTTCGGAACGGCACGATCTGGAGTGGCGGCAACGGGAAGAGGCACAAGAGAGCCGTCTCGCGGTTGAAGCATGGGACTCGGCACATGCGGCAGCTCAGGCGGCTTCGCAGCGGCACGATCTGGAGTGGCGGCAACGGGAAGAGGCACAAGAGAGCCGTCTCGCGGTTGAAGCATAGGACCCGACACATGCGGAAGCTCAGCCACCTTCGGAGCAGCACGATCTGGAGAAGCGGCAACAGGAGGGGGCGCGAAAGAGCTGTCTCGCGTTTGAGGAATCCTCGCAGGGACTTCGTGAGAAATAGCCGGCTTCTTAAACTGGCCGGGAGGCGGCATTTCCAGCAGGCGCTCGGTCTTCTTCGGGGCCGGAGGCGCTTTTGGTCTCGAGTTCGTTCGGGCGTTCGACCGGCGGGTGCTCTATAGCGACCCATTCGCGTATTTTCAAACGAGCTTCTTCGGGCAGATTGAGAAACCGGATGCCTGCATCTTTCTTCGATTCTCCCACCCACGCGATCTGCGCGTCTGTTTTGACGAGGTATCCGGAATCAGGCAGCCGGAAACCAATCTGCGGGATGTCGTCAGCGGACAAACTGGCGACGGCTTGCACGTACATGCCGCCTTCGCTGAGATTCAGAAGGATGCCGCCGTTAGAGGAACCGAGATCAATATACTCGAGTGACAGGACGCGCCGGCGCACGTGGGTGCGGCGCTCCGGGCGGTGCAAGCTGCCCCCAGAATTACGCGGCTCGTTGGCCACAACCTTTGCCGGTTGCGACGCCAGCTTTCCTCTAGCGCTCTTCGTTTCGAGCAATAGTTTGGCGGGATCCGCAAGCATAGAATTCAGAGCAATTTTGTCAACAAAAGTGCCGGTATTCGCCCCCAGGGTGCCGGCTGAAGCAGGGACACGCAGACCGTCTTTGGCGCTCTGGTCTGATTCGGGAATGCCGTCCCGCTGGCGGGCAAATTGGGCGCGAGAGGGTTCCTGCGCGATCCAGTTGCGAATCTTGATGCGGGTATCGTCGTGTAAATCAACAAAGCGCACTCCGGCTTCTTTTTTCGAATCCGCGATCCAGGCTATTTCTCCCCTGGTTTCGATCCAGTCCTTGGATTGCGGCAATTGAAACCGCATTTTGGCCACGGCGGCGACAGCCAAAGTCAAAGTCTCAGTGGGCGCAAATACCAAACCGCTTTCGCTGATATTGAAAACAAATCCGTAGTTATTTTCACCGAATTTCACGAAGGCTTGCGGAGAAACAGGCGTACGCGCGTGGTTCCGTCTCTCACCAATCGCGAGGGGTTTGTCAGCGTGATGTCGCTGGTCCGACATGACTTCCTTTTCGCGCGGAAGGGCGAGCGAGAGTCTGGCCGAGATACGGCTCGATAACCGCTATTCAACGGAGTATACGCCCGGCATAAACCCGCTTACAAGGCAACGCATATCCGCTGGTGTCGTAATTGGAGATTAGCCAAGCGGCGCAGTGTTTGGCACGGAGAACATCTCAGATATGCTGCATCCCTGAACTTCATTATCAGGTTGTGTAGGACGCTGACTCATAGGCAGTGCGTCTTCGTTGACTTGCCTTCCGCCCCAACCTAATATGTGCGGCCAATGGCGGACAACTCCTCTTTGATTGGCCGCACCGTCTCGCACTATCGCGTGGTCGAAAAACTCGGTGGCGGTGGCATGGGCGTGGTTTACGAAGCCGAGGACGTCACCCTTGGCCGGCACGTGGCATTAAAATTTCTGCCCGACGATGTGGCGCAAGATCCTCAAGCACTGGAACGTTTTCGTCGCGAAGCGCGAGTTGCTTCCGCGTTGAACCATCCGAATATCTGCACCATCTACGAAATTGCCGAAGATGGCGGGCGTTCCTTCATCGCTATGGAATTAATGGAAGGAACCACGCTGAAGCATCGAACTGCGGGGAAGCCGTTGCCGCTTGATGAGCTTCTAAACCTCTCGATTGAAATCGCCGACGCGTTGGATGCGGCACACTCAAAAGGAATTGTTCACCGAGACATCAAGCCCGCCAATATTTTTGTGACGAAGCGCGACCATGCAAAAATCCTCGATTTTGGCCTGGCAAAGTTTTCCCAAACAACCAGGTCACCGCTGGAAGGTGCGACTCTGCCGACGAATGCCAGCCCGGGCGTTGACGAAGAGCACCTCACCAGCCCAGGCAGTGTTATCGGCACGGTAGCGTATATGTCGCCGGAGCAACTGCGAGCGCAGGAGTTGGACCCGCGCACGGACTTATTTTCTTTTGGCGTCGTGTTGTACGAAATGGCCACCGGAGCTTTGCCCTTCCGCGGCGAAAGCTCCGCGGTGATCACAGACGCAATTCTAAATCGCGTGCCCACTGCGGCCGTGCGACTGAATCCCGATATTCCGCCGAAGCTGGAGGACATTGTCAACAAGGCGCTGGAGAAGGACAAAAAGCTCCGCTATCAATCGGCCGCGGACATGCGCACAGACTTGCAGCGGTTGAAACGCGACACAGACACGGGCCGCCTGTCCGCAACAACCGCCGGAGCGGGAGCCGTGGGCGAGCGGCCAGGAAAGCGCTGGATGGTAATCGCCCCAGTCGGCTTGCTAATTGCGGCTCTCGCTGCGGGGGGCTATTTCTATCTGCATCGCACACCGAAGCTAACCGACAAAGACACCATCGTCCTCGCGGATTTCACGAACACGACGGGCGACCCCGTGTTCGACGGCACGCTGCGGCAAGGACTCTCGGCGCAACTGGAGCAATCGCCGTTTCTGAACTTGCTCTCCGATGAACGCGTGGCGCAGACGCTGGCCCTGATGGCGCAGCCCAAAGACGCGCGGCTCACGCGGAGTTGGCACGCGAGGTCTGCCAGCGCACCGCAAGCGCGGCCAGCATCGAAGGTTCAATTTCCAATCTGGGCAGCCAATATGTGGTGGGACTGAAGGCCGTCAACTGCCGAAACGGCGATGTTCTGGCGAAAGAGCAGGTCACGGCCAGCGGTAAGGAAGCAGGTGCTCAAAGCGCTGGGGGAGGCGGCGACGAAGATGCGCGGGAAGCTGGGTGAATCGCTAGCCTCGGTGCAGAATATGACGCGCCGCCGGAGAACGTGACCACGCCGTCGCTTGAGGCGCTGCAAGCTTATAGCCTGGGCTACCAGGCGCAGATGGTGAAGCACGATTACGCTGCCGCCATTCCGTTGTTTCAGCGGGCGGTCAGCCTGACCCTCAATTTCGGAATGGCCTACGCGCGGCTGGGGACGAATACAGCAATCTGGGACAGACCGCCCGTGCCGCCGAAAATATCCGCAAAGCCTACGAGCTGCGCGAACGGGTCAGCGAGCGGGAGAAGTTCTACATCGTCTCGCACTATGAACGATTTCGTTACACGGAAACCTGGAAGCTGCGCGCAAGACTTATGAGCTGTGGGCGCAGACCTATCCGCGCGACGCCACGCCGACCGCAATCTGGAAATCATCTATGGCGCCTTGGGCGATAACGATGAGGCCCTGGCCGACAGCAAGGAGGTCCTAAAGCTCAATCCCGAAAGCGGATACAGCTACTACGGACCTCGTCGGCGGCTATCTGAACGTCAACCGTTTGGATGAAGCCAGGGCCACAGCGCACGAAGCTCAAGTCAACAATCTGGATGATCCTGCAAATCATTCTCTGCTTTACTTCGTTGATTTCCTGCAACACGATGCGGCAGGAATGGAACGGGAGGCCGCTGGGCCGACGGGAAAGCCAGGATTCGAAGACAATATCCTCTATGGGAATCGGATACCGCCGCCTATGCCGGACAGTTTTCCAAAGCAAGGGAGCTGACACGGCGCGCGTCCGAATCGGCGCAGCGCGCAGATGAAAAAGAAACGGCGGCGAGTTACGTGGCTGAAGCTGCGGTGCGCGAAGCACTGGTCGGCAACATGAGCCTCGGCAAAGCAACAGGCGCAGGCCGAGTGGCCCTCTCGACCGGCAGAGATGCTGAAGCTATATCGGCCATCGCTTGGGTCTGGCGGGTGATGCCGCTCAAGCCACGCGGCTGGCTGCAGACCTCGCCAGACGCTTCCCAGAAGACACCATCGTGCAGCCTAATTATCTGCCCATGATCCACGCCGCCGTTGCTCTGCAACGGGCAGCGCCAGTCGGGCAATCGAAGCTCTTGTCCCGGCTACTCCATACGAACTTGGTTCTTGCGGCTGGCCCTTGACTTTCGTTCCTTCCCATCTACCTGCGCGGCGAAGCTTATGTAGCAGCGCGACAGGGCAACGCGGCCGCGGCCGAATTTCAAAAGATTCTTGACCACCCCGGCGTCGTCGTGAATGAGCCAATCGGCGCGCTGGCGCACTTGGGCTTGGCCCGCGCATACGCGCTTGAAGCTGTCGGCGAAAGACGCGATGCCGACGCCGCTCGCGCGAAGCCCGCGCCGCCTATCAAGATTTCCTTGCGCTGTGGAAAGACGCGGACCCGGATATTCCCATCCTCATCGCCGCGAAAGCCGAATACGCGAAATTTCAATAGCGTTGCAACCGCGCTGGAAACCGGGCGCCGAGGGATTTCTCAGCGTGCTGTCGCTGACGGAGGCACCGACGACGGGTTCTGCTGCAAGGTGCCGCCGAATTCGCTGTGCGGATCTACTTCGACCCAGAACAACTGCTGGCCGTTGGCCTGGTAGGCGGTTACGGTGGTGAAATCAAAGGGAGCGAAATCACTCGCGGTGCTGGCCACCGCAACCGGATTGAGCGTGTAGCGTCCCACGTGGCCGGGTGCGGTGTCGGGAACAGCGGTCGCCGAAAAAGTAGCCGCCCGAGATTCCACGCCGCCGGTGAGTGTTGCAAATGGATCGCTAAGAGAACCCGTTCCGGTAAAGACAGTTCCCGCTTCCGACACTGTGGCTCCGCCGAGGAAATCGAACTCCTCGAGGCCAGCGGAGGTTTGACCTTGCGCTCCGAAGGCGTAAAAGCCCGCGAAGGAAGACACAGTCACATCGGTTTGTGGAAGCAGCGCTCCAATACCGACCAGGTTTTCATCCATCTCGGCAAGGACAGCGACTCCTCCTCCGGCTGAAGGGTTATTGGGATCAAGTATGTTGAGGGCCGGATCGACCGCATATATCCCCAGCGTGGCGACATCTCCAAAACCCCCGTCAAAATTAAAGGTTCCATACCCGTTGCTACCCAGGGAGTATGTGCCGGTGATGTTGGAGGCGGTCAACACTGCCCCGTCCAATTCGTTCAAATCCCCGATTCCATTGAACTCATTGCTGGCGGGTTGACCCTGATGGGCGACAGCGCTCGCGCTAGACTCAGGCTTGGCGTCGGCCGCAGGGGAAGTGGAAAACTGGCCCGCTGCTGCATATCCCGTTGGACTGTTTTCAAGGGAGAACACGGATTGCCGGATTGAGCCATTCGAGAAACTTGGGTTGCTGCCTTGACCGAACGCCGAGCCGACGGCCGTGTCGGTGGCGTCAACGTTGACGATCCGAATCACTTCGGGACCAACCACGTAGTAGTTCAGTGAAACGGGGAAACCGGCGTTATTGGTTATGGTGCCGCGACCCAGGGAGTCCGCAGGCCCCAAGATCCCGGTGAAGAGGGTGTTCCTCGAAAAAGCCCCGCCGTCATTGACGTCAACAATTCCTGCAATTGAGGTGCCGGTGATTGTGAAAACGCCGCCGTCTGCAACCGGCTCACCGTCAACTCCCGCACCAGAGGCAACGAAGGAGAATCCGCCGGAGGTTGGAACGGCCGTCAAAGTCTGAAGGTCGAGGCTTCCGCTGGACGTCGCAGTACCGTCGAATTGCATAATGAGCGCATGGGTAGAGTTCGGGAAGTTGACGGCGAAAGACTCCTTGCCGTTAATGCCCAAGTTCGTATTTCCCGGGATCATCAGAGTGAGGATTCCGTTTCCGGAGCCGTCATGATCCATGACCAACGATCCGCCGGTGATTGAGTCACCATTGGGCTGAGGAGACGTGATTCCGTCACCGTCGTTGTAGTCCTCGACGCCGCCAAGAACCCTGCCGGAACCGTTCGCGGAAATCGTGACGATTCCCGCGATGGAGTAGGTGTCACCGGCATCGTTCGCTTCCTTGCCGGTTACGTAGAACGAGAAATTGTTCGAGGCCACGCCGATGGTTATGTTCACGGAGTTGCTGGAGATGGAGGTGTCCGATACCGAGGTGGCCGTAATTGTAACTTGTTGGCTGCCGGGCGGAATGACTGAGGGAGCCGTGAACATGCTGGCAGCTCCGCTTTGCGTTTGGTCGGGATTGAACGAAGTGGTTCCGCAAGAAGGGGCAGGGGTGCAACTCCAAGTGACTCCGGCGTTCTTAGGGTCGTCAGTCACGGTAGCAACCACGTTTGCGGTTGCACCGACGACCATGCTCGCAGGGGCGGTTGTGATTACGATCTCTAGGCCGGTCGAACTACTACTGCTGCCGCCGCATGCCGCGTTGCCCACGGCACAGAGTGCAACGAGAACGATTAAGAGATTTCCTCGGTTCATAGTTGCCTAGCCTTCGCCGCCCCGAACCGCGATTTCATAAAGCCTCCGTGAGGTCTCATCTTGGAATCAAAAGGCGGAGCACAGGTTGCTCTCATAAGCAGGTGCCTAGAAGCTGCGACGCCGCGCTTTGGTTGCCAGCGATTCAGTCGAACTTGACGCCGGAGAGAAAGAACCCGGCGGTCGCCCTGAATACCGAGGGAACCTATTCCTACGCCCAGATAACCGAGCGGTCGATGCTACCGATACTCGTCCTGCCCGTGAGCGCCATCGCCATCTGAAATTCGCGCTGCAGAATGTTAATCACTTGCGTGACGCCAGTCTCGCCCGCCGCGCCTAAACCGTAAAGATATGGCCGTCCGATGAACACTGCGCTCGCGCCCAACGCGAGCGCCTTGAGCACGTCGGTGCCACGCCGAATGCCGCCATCCACAAACACCGGCATGCGTCCGGCAACTTTGTCGGCTACCTGCGGCAGTGCCTCGATGGTCGCAGGAAGCGTGTCGAGGTTGCGGCCTCCGTGATTGGAGACGATGACCCCAGCCACGCCGGATTTGGCCGCGCGGTCCGCGTCATCCGGATTCATCACGCCCTTGAGCACCAGAGGAATCTTGGCGACGGAGCGCAGCCACTCGACATCTTTCCAGCTCAGCGCCGCATCGAGCACGCCGCTAAAGACCTGCACCGAGCCTGGATGGAGATGGCCTTCCCTGCCGTCAACCTTGAAGCCCTCTAAATGAGGCATGGGCGGCAACTTCACGGCAGCGCGGGTTTCGCGATTGCGCGCGCCGGTTATCGGAGTGTCCACCGTGAGGCAAAGCGCGCGGTAGCCGGCCGCCTCGACGCGCTGCACCAACTCGCGAGTGAAGCCGTGATCCGGCTGCACGTAAAGCTGAAACCACAAAGGACTCTTTGCCACGGCCGCCACATCTTCAAGGCTCGTGCCGGAAAAGCAACTGAGCACCATAGCGGTGCCGGCCGCGCCCGCACCTCGCGCGGTAGCCAACTCTCCGTCTGCGTGGAGTAACTTTTGACCCGCCGTAGGCGCCAGAAGAATGGGGAAGGCGAGCTCCTGTCCAAACAAGGTGACGCGCGTGTCCAGTTTGGAAACGTCCACCAGAACTCGGGGTCTCAGGCGAATCCGCTGGTAAGCTTCTTGGTTCCATCGCACCGTGAGCTCGTCGCCCGCGCCAGCGGTGACGTATTCCCAAGCCATCGCCGGCATCTTCGCCTTTGCCTGCGCCTCGAAATCAGCAAGGCAAATGGATTCCTGGCCGGATGCCGAGATCGCTTGTGAGGGTGAATTCAAATCCTGGGTCATCGTCCTCGCGCTACAGAACGCCACCTGTCCCTGCCAACAAATGAAGGAGAAAGTCGGTCAGAAATTTCCACCGTAACCATAGAACGGACGCGATTATACATGGGTTGGTTTCCCCGTGCGTGACAGCGCAGACGATTCTGCACAGATTGCCGGTAGTCGAAAAGCATCATGGCTTGTTGCGTCTGCCTTTCAACTCTATCGGGTTATTCGCAGCGGAGGGCGATCACTGGGTCAACTTGCATGGCGCGGCGCGCGGGGACATATCCGGCTAGAGTGGCTACGGCGGCGAGAATGAAAGCGACAGTTGCGAGCGTGAGCGGGTCATTCGCGGAGACGCCGAAGAGCAAATGGCCGATCAGGTGAGAGGCTGCGAAGGCGCAGGGCACTCCAACGAGCAGTCCAGCGAGTGTAAGGAGCAGAGTTTCGCGCAAGATCATACGAAGAATCGCGCTACGAGAAGCACCGAGCGCGACGCGTATTCCGATTTCGTTTGTGCGGCACGAGACGGAATAAGAAATCACACCGAAAATTCCGGTAGCGGCGAGAATCAGGGCCATGGCGGCAAACAGGCCGAGTAAGAAAGTGCGAAACCTCTGCTGCGAGACGGAAGCGTCGATAAAGTCCGGCATTTTCCCTACCTCAGTTATAGGCAGGTCTTTATCGATTTTTTGAACTTCCTGGCGAATGGCGGCAGCCACGGCGTCTGTGCTCAAGGTGCTCTTCACGACCAAATTCGCGCCCCAGAAAGGTGCTTGCGCGTAGGGCACGTACATCATCGGGCCAGGAGCTTCGCCGAGAGAAATGTCGCGCACATCGCCGACGATTCCGACGATTTCGCGATCGACGTCGCCATTAGGAGGAAAACCGAAATTTAGCCGCTTGCCGATGGGATCCTGATTTGGAAAATAACGCTGCGCAAATGTTTTGCTGATCACCGAAACGCGCGGGCCGGAGAGGATATCCTGCTGATTGAAAAAGCGGCCGGCAAGCAGTGGAATTCCCATCACACGAAGATATTCCGGACTGACGGAGGCGTAGTCAGCCAGCCGGGATTCGCCTTCGGACGCCGGCGGAGTGCCCACGATATCGAACGCAAGATTGATCTTGCCGTTCACTATCGGTAACGGAATCGCCACGGCGGTGTCTTTCATTCCGGGTTGAGCCTGGACTCGCGCGAGCAATTCGTCGGAGAAAGCGATCCACTGTTGAGGCTTGGAATACTGAAATTGCGGAAGTGAGATCTCGGCCTTCACGAGGTGCTCTGCGCTAAACCCCGGACTGACCGCCGTGAGTTTCGAAAAGCTCCTCAGCAGCAAACCTGCGGCCACAAGCAAAACCATAGCGAGAGCAATTTCCACTGCTGCAAGAAGATTGCGAGCGCGGCGTCGGTTTCCGCTTTCACCCGAGCGTCCGCCGCCTTCGCGAAGACTCGCTTGTATATTGGAATTGGCGGAAAACATCGCCGGGACCAAGCCGAAAGCCACGCTTGCTACGGCGGAGAGGGCCAGCGCAAAAAACAACACGAAATTATCAACGCGAATAGCGTTCAAGCGCGGCAAATTATCAGGTATCAGCGAACTGAGCACTTGAACCCCTGCGTAGGCGAGAGCTATGCCGATAATTCCACCGAGCAGACCGAGGACCGCAGTCTCACTGAGCAACTGGCGAATAATTCGGCCGCGCCCGGCTCCCAGAGCAACACGAACAGCAATTTCTTTCGAGCGAGAAGTGGCTCGCGTGAGGAGCAAGTTGGCGATATTGGCGCAGGCGATCAGCAGCACGAGGCCGACGGCGCCCAGAAGCACCAGCAGCGCGGTTCTAACGTCTCCCACAATTTCTTTCTGCATCGGCACGAGACGGACGGTCCAGCCTTTATTCTCCGCCGGAAATTCGCTCGCCAGCCTTTCGCTGATCGCGTCCATTTCGGCCTGAGCCTGCGCGATGGAAACACCGGACTTCAGCCGCCCAAAGACTGCCAGCCAATGCCCTCCACGTCGAGCCATCCAGCTTCCAAAGAGCGGGTCTTGAACGAGCGGGATCCAGACCTCCGGCTTACTGTTGATAAAAGGAGAGCGAAAGCTCGCGGGCATGATTCCAACGACGGTGAACGGACGCTTGTCGAGAATAATCGAGCTTCCAAGGATCTTCGGGTCTGCTCCCAAGGTTCCGCGCCACAGATTCTCGCTCACGATTACGACGGGAGGAGCGCCGCGCTTGCCGTCCTCAGGAAAAAAAACGCGGCCCTGGAGCGGCTTCACATCCAGAACCGCAAAGTGCTCCGGCGTCACGACACAGGTGTTCACCTCGGAAGGCTCGCCGCGTCCCGTGAGCGTGAGTTGGTGAAAATCAATTGTCGCGAGCTCGCTGAAAACATGATTCTGCGCGCGCCACTCTTCAAAATTCGGATACGAAGTGCCGTCTTCCGGAACTCCTTCCTGGGTGTTCGCCGCAAATGCGCTGACCAATTGATTGGGATTCGCGTAAGGCAGCGGCTTTAGGAGCACGGCGTAAACGACGCTGAAGATGGCCGTGTTCGCGCCGATGCCGAGAGCGAGAGTGAGCACGGCGACAGCGGTGAAGCCGGGATTCTTGCGCAGCATTCGGAGGGCGTAGCGCGCGTCCTGAAAAAAAGTTTCGAGGAAAGGCAAGCCGCGGAGTTCGCGGTTGGTTTCTTTCAGTTGCGTGACTCCACCAAGTTTGATGCGAGCGGCGCGTCTAGCTTCTTCCGGCGGCATGCCTCGGCGGATATTTTCGTCCGTAAGCATGTCCAGATGAGCGCCGAGCTCGTTCTCGAATTCTTGGTCCACACGGCGGGGCGAGAGCCACGTGCGAGTGCGAGAAGCGAGCGCTGTTATCCAGGCAAACATTACGATAAACCCACTTGGGATGTTACGCCGGCGGTGGCGTTGAGTCCTTCCTGACTTTCCACCTGCTTTCTGTGGTATGCGATTGCGTCGGCGAATATCAAGCTGGCGCCCACAAAAGCTAGATTGATCGCGTTCCCGCCCCACGAAGCATGGCCCTTGGGATTGGCAAAGATGAACTGCGGCAAGGAGAACACATTAAAGGCCAAAAACAGCAGTGCAAGCAGCCGCGCAGCGAGGACGTCCTGGATACGCGCCAGGATGGCGAGGCCCGCGAGGACGAAGCAAATTCCGGTCAGGATAACCCAGAATTCTTGTCCCAAAGGCATCCACTTGGGGACATAACCAAGGTTATCCGCAACGGCATCCAAATGGTTCACGCCAAAATTGATTGAACAGAGTCCGAATATCCAGCGGGTGATAAGAATCGTTCGCGGCCATGAAGAACTGCGCGTTGCCAGTGACGCGTAGATGAGTGCTCCTCCGGCGAACGCGATGAGTTCTATGCCCAATCCGGCCGACACTCCGATAAAGACAGGAATTCGAAATCCAAGATAATGGGGCGCCGTATAGAATCGTGGCAACCAGAATATGGCAAACACGAAATAGATGATAGCCAGCGCTGCACCGCCGGCCCGAGCGCTGCGGCGCCACAGAATCGCCAAGCCTCCCGCGATCATCCAGACGGCGGTGATATACGCCAGAATCTCGCGGCCGGGAATGTGGTCTCCGAAAGCCTGGATCGGTTGATGCGCGGGATCAAAACCGCCCCAGATGAAGTCCATGATGCCAACAGCCGCTGACGACAGGCCATATACGTAAATGCCGAGCTTCGATAAGGCGTCGCGATTCAACATAGGCGAACCTCTTTTTTCATTCGGGGCACCCAATAATAGTGAGGGAGCGCGTTCACAAAATTCTATCCGCGGTCTGCGAGGCGCAGCACGCGGCCGATTACGGTGGAAATGCGCTCCCAGTTCCGCGCCTCGGTATTGAGCTGCTTACGTCCGGTTTCGTAATGGAATAAAACTTGGCTTTTCTGTTGTTGTCGGAGGTGCCCCAGGCGCCGCGATCCAGCGCTTCTGCATCAGGCGCACCAGAGAGGCGTAAATCGTGCCCTGGTTGATCTGCAAAGCTTCTTCGCTGATTTGTTCGATGCGGCGGGCGATGCCGTAGCCGTGCAACGGCCCCATGGCGTCGAGAGTTTTCAGAACCATTAAATCGAGGGTGCCCTGCAGAATGTCGGACTTGTCGGCAGCCATGCGGCCTCCTGTGGCTTGCAAACAGGAGTATCGCGAAAGACGTGTGGGATGTCAACAGGGGAAACGGTGGCGCAGATTGGAGATGAGAGGGTTCCGGCCTAAAAAAAAGTGCGGCAGATCCGGCAATGGCTTCAGGGGCTAAAGCCCGCAGTAACTAATGCAGCGCTTACGGAGGGGCTGAAGCCCCGCCCTTCCGAGGCGCCAATCGGGAGAATGGGCGAGAAGATGATGGCGACCGCCCAATGCGGGACGGCCGGAGGGAATGCCAATTTAAGCGGAATGGAGAGCGTCAGTCGGATTGATGCGCATCGCGCGTCGCGCGGGCAAATAACTTGCCAGCGCCGCTACGACGGCAAACACGAGGGCGCTGCCGACAAACGTGATTGGATCGGTTGCGCTGGTCTGAAACAACAGGCTGGCCATCAGACGCGTGAGGGCGAATGAAGCCACGAGACCGATGACGGTTCCAGCTAAGGCGAGTCTGAGTCCGTTTCCGATGACGAGCCTGAAAATGTCGGCGCTGGATGCGCCGAGAGCTATGCGGATGCCCAGTTCTTGCGTTCGCTGTGCTACGGAGTATGCGATGACTCCGTAGATTCCGACCAGCGCGAGAATCAGCGCCGTCGCCGAAAATACGCCGATCAACAGCATCATCGAACGCGTTTGCGCGCTCGCCGATTCAAGACGTTCCTCCATGGTTTGCACATCGGAGATTGGTTGGCCGCGATTCACGGCAACAATTTGGGCGCGCAGAGCCGATACCAAGCTATGCGGATCCATGGAGCTGCGGATGCTGACGTAGAGCATGGGGGAAGCAAGCTGAGGATACGGAAAAAAGACTTCGGGTTGCGTGGGCGAAGCGAGGCTGTCGTTCTTGATGTCAGCGAGCACGCCGACGACTTGGCACGGAGGGAATCTGCCGACCCACACGAGCTTGCCGAGCGGATCCTGGTTGGGCCAGAAGCGCCGCGCGGTGGCCTGATTCACCATTACCACCGGGGTCGACTGCGCATCATCGAGATCGTTGAATGCACGGCCTGCAACGAGCGGCATGCCCATCGCCTTGGGATAATCGGGGCTAATCGATTCGATTAAGACGACTGTCCGGCGGCCGAGATCAACCTCCGGCTCGCCTTCAAACCGAGCGGGAGCGCCGTGAGTGGGAAGGACGGGTAGCGCGGTGGAGATGGCGGCTGATTCCACTCCCGGAATCGATTGCAGATGCTGAAGCGCGCTTCGGTAAAAAGCGATTCGATCGGCAGGTTGCGGGTAAATGGCCGGCGGAAGGAACGTCTTGTGCCGTCAGAGTATTTTTGGCGCCAAATCCGGGATCCACCATCCGGAGCCGCATGAAGCTGCGAATCAACAGACCCGAACCGATTAGCAGAACCATTGAAAGAGCAACTTGGGCCGCGACGAGTACGCTGCGAACACGATTCCGCCGGCGGCTTCCCGTGGAGCCGCGACCTTCGTCGGATAACGTCCCGCCGAGATTGGGGCGGGATAGCTGCAATGACGGAGTAAGCCCGAAGAGAATTCCGCTCAGGACAGAAATCGCCACGGTGAACGAGAGCACACGCAAATCCATGGGGATATCGGCGACCTGAGGCAGGTTCGTTTGCGTAAACGCTGCGAGAAATCGCGTGCCCAAATAGCCGAGAAAGATTCCAAGGCCGCCGCTCATGACGGCCATCAGCACGCTCTCGGTGAGCAGCTGGCGGACGAGCGTTGAGCGCGGAGCTCCCAGCGCGCTGCGAACGGCGAATTCTTTCCTTCGAACGAGAGCGCGCGGAAAAGCAGAAGGCTCGCTACATTGGCGCAGGCGATCAACAAGACGAAGCCAACCGCGGCCGAAAGAATCAGCAGGGTTGGACGGACATTCGCGACGAGATTCGCCTGAAGATTGCTGACGGTCATGGCGACGTCCGAGGTCGCGTCGAAATTGCCAGGCTTATCGTGCTTGTACTGCTGAAAGATGACCTCGGTTTCGGCACGCGCCTGCGCGACTGGTGACGCCGGGACGCAGCCTGCCGATAGCTTCGTAATACATGCCTCCGAGATTGACGCGGGCGGGGGTCGTCAGGCTGAATTCGATGATCACGGGGCATCCAGATCTCGGGCTGGCGACCGAGCAACTGCACGCCGAACTTCGGAGGAAGAACACCGATAATTGTGTAGTCCTTGGAATCGAGCGCGAGGTGTTGGCCGACCGCGTTTTGCGCTCCGCCAAAAAGCCGCGTAGCCAATTCGTATCCGATCAGCACTACCTGGTTACCGCCTGGCTGATCTTCTTCGGGCGTGAAAGTCCGTCCGGCTAGCAGTCTCGCGCCGAGAACGTCGAAGAAGTTCCCGGTCACGCGTTCGGCGTCGGTCTGCTCCGCGCCGTCAGGCACAGCGAGATTCACGGCGTCGAACTGATATGCGGTTACGCCGGAAAAGGAACGATTCGTTGCGGACAGAAGCGTGAAATACGGAAGCGAAACGCAGCAACTACCGTCACGGTGGGTGCTGATGCGCACCAGTTGGCCAGGATCTTTGTAAGGAAGCGGCCGGAGCAATACGGAATTGGCCACGGTGAAGATCGCTGTATTCGCGCCGATTCCGAGGGCGAGCGTGGCAACTGCGAGGGCCGTGAACCCCGGCGCCCTTGCCAGCATCCGCATGCTGTAACGCAAATCTCGAAGAAGCGTCTCCATGTTGCCCTTCATCTTTTCGGCCAAGCAAAGTTGAGCAAGCCTACAGCGTGGAGTAGACGAGCATCGTGAACATGTCGCCCTTAATCATTCCATTTCCCCACTTGCTATCCAGATCCGCCGTGGGCTTTGCGGCGACGGCTTCCTCCTTGGATTTGCCGGCCGCTTTCAGAGCTTGCACACGATCCCGCACTGTTACCAGCATTTCGTGGTGCGCTGCGAGAGTCGGTTTGTCACCTACGGGACCATGGCCCGGAACAATCTTCGTGTCTGCGTCCGCGAGAGCCAGGCCGCGAGCGGTGCCTGCGATCATCCCGGCGATATTGCCGCCTGTGCTGAAATCGATGAGGGGATAGGTTCCGTTGAACCAGACATCGCCCATGTGCAGGACGTTTCCGTTTTCGTAGCGGACGTAAATGTCGGAGTCGGTGTGCGCAGGCGGGAAATAAGCGAGCGTCAATTGTTCACCGTTGAGATACAGTTTGGTCCCTTCCGTGAAAGTTTGTTGCGGCCACGCGTCGGCAGGCGCAGGGTCGAAATGCAGGCCGAACGCGGCGACATCCTGCGGAGTCGAAAGGCGCTTGCGGGTATTTTCGTGCGCGATGATCAGCGCGCCGGCCTGATGCATGGCTTCGTTTCCGTCGGTGTGGTCGAAGTGCCAGTGGGTGTTGATCAGGATCTTCAGCGGAGCTCCGCCGAACCCGTCCATGGCCTGCTTAATCTTTGGGCGCGACGGTGGAGAAGCTCGAGTCCACCAGAACCTTTCCATCCGCGCCGCTCAGGACCACCATGTTTCCACCGGGGCCGGAAAGCAGATAGATATTGTCGCGGAGCTTTGTTGTCACCAGCGGGATTGCGGACATCTGCGCCTTCATCTGCGCGATGCGATCCGCGGAGGACGTCACTTGTTGCAAATTTCCCGGCCGCGCTTTCGGCTGCGACGAGAAGGTTGGCGGGCATCAATCCGGCCAGCACGCCAGCGCCTGCCAGTGCGCCGCCGGTTCGCAGTAGTTCCCGGCGGGTAGTTTGCTTCGAGAAGAATTCTGTTCTCACAGGCGCCTCGTTTTTGACCTTTGGAATTTGGACGCGAATATCCTAGCACATCACCGACCGGTACCTTGAGGCGATAGCGCCTGTTCCTACGAGTATTTGAAATGGAAAACACTTTGGGAAGTTGCAAAGTTCGATTCTACTGGCTCCAGGCGCGGATTCGCGGGATCCACCGCGGAACATTTTTGCAATAATCTTCATATTGCGCGCCGAACATGCGGCGCAGGATGGGCTCCTCGACGAGCCGCACAAATAAAACTGCTGCGGCCACGGCCACGATGGCCACGGTGAGAGCTGCCCGGTTCGCACGGCCAAAGATCACCCACAGGCTGAGCCAGCCCACGAAGAAGCCCACGTACATCGGATTCCGCACATGCCGGTAGAATCCCACAACCACTAGCCTCTGCGGAGGAGCAATGGGTACCGGAGTACCGTGGCCTGTCCATCCGAAATCCCAAATGCACTTTACCGCTACTGCGAAACCCAGCACAGACGGCACGACCGCAATCCAGCGCCAGCGTGCCACACCAAGGCGTGTCAAATTGAAAGCCCAACCACGGGGGCAGCAACCAGAACCACAGCGCGAGGAATCCTGCGCCCACCGCCAGCGAGGCGATTGCAGTCGGCCAATTCGTGCCGCGATTCGAACTTTGTGAGGCTCCGGCCTGTCCGCTGGTCATGAACGGCTCCTCAACGCCGAAGTATGCGCTCGCGGAGCAACAGCGGCAACAAGAAGCACCATTTCAAAGACGAGCGGCTACTTGGGCAAGAGGCTGACGCGGGCGATCCAAGCTCTGCCAGCCAAATGGTTGTCGAATTTATGGCTGACTGGGCGGGCAATTTTTATTATGAGCATGTGGGTGTCAGCGCTGGTCCTAAACTCTAGCTGATGCGCGGACCAGTCCGAGGTGCCGGTTACATTTTCGGTGGAGAGGAACAGTTTCGAAGGATCGTAAGCGTCGAGCACCTCGAATCTCGGGCCGCTATCGGTAGTAATTCCCTGCGCGCGCATGTAAGCGGAAAAAGTGTAAGCAGTGTTGGAAGTTACTGGCACGTATTGAAGGACGTGAGCGTACTCCAGATTTTGCGTGCCGTTGAATTCGATGCGCAGCGATTTGCTGCCAGAAACGCCGACTGAGGGGTCCTCGCTTACCGCGGCTCCTTCCACTGGGAACACGCGCCAATCCAGGCCGCCATTCAGAAGCGCGAATGCGAAGTCGCCATTGGTGATTAAATTTGGCTTGGATTCCCGGGCGCAGACTTCTTGAGGAAAGCGGATGCACAGGGCGGCCCAGGCCTCTGTGAGATGGTCCACATCGCGATGCTGAATGAGCGCGTCGAGATAAGGGAATGATTGAGCAAGCTCGAGCGGTAATTTCGATTCCAAGAGCATAGCCCACGTCTGTCCCGCGGCTTCCATTCGGCCCGTTTCGATTTGGAAATTCAGATAATCGAGTATTACAGGCGCACGCTGCGGCAGCATTTCGGCGAGAATTTCCTGGTTGTCCTCGGTCGCGTTGGTAGCGAGGACGAATACCTGGCGTTCCTTTGCGCTATCTTCCAACAGAACCTGCTGCAACGCGGCGAGCGCGTCTGAAGTTCGCCTGATTCGAACGTAGAAATTCGCGGCTTTCCAATTGATTTCCGGCGAATTCGGGAAAAGAGCGCGGGCGCGGGTGAAGGCGACCAAGGCGTCATTTTTGCGTCCGGCCCACTCATACGCTGCGCCAAGATCGGCCCAGTAAAACGCATCGTACGGGCTTAGTTGCGTGGCTTTTTCGCTAAGGCGTACGACTTCTGCTGAATTCCCGCCACTTGAATACAGGTGAGTGAGCGTGGCAAGAGCGTCGTAATACTCCGGATTTCCAGGGTCCCATTTGATGGCGGTTTGAATATCCTGGGGCATTTTCTTTCGGAAGTACCATGCCCCGATTGCCCGCCGGGTGACGAGGTACATGCAGTAAAGCAGACCGCAGACGAGAAATGCCCTCAGCAACAAGCTAAGGCTGCGGTTATTGGTCAAATTTCCGTCCGAGGGAAAGCCCGAAGAAATTCCACGTTCCTACCCGCTCGAGATTGTGGAGATGGGAAAGCGCGCTGATTGTATCGAAAGCGTTGGCAAGTGACGCAGGATATTTCAACGGAGAAGCATCCTGCCATCCAAATGAAGCGGCATCGGTCGGTTTTGAGGCAAAAAAAGCCCCACCTTCTTTCCAGACAGAAGATGGGGCTCTTTTATAAGACTGAATTTTAGATTACGACAACCAGCGCAAGGCGAAGACCAGGGTGGACCGGATCGATCAGGTAATATTGACCGTCGATATAATCGACATAAACGTCGTCCGTGTAACCCCAGCCAACCGGCCACGCTTCGCCAAAACCAAACCAATAGCCGCCGTACTGAAAGCGCGACTGGCCTCCCACGATAACCGGATGGCCGACGTGGAATGTGTGCTCATGGCCAAAGTGTGAATGGAACTGGGCGTCGGGGATGCGGCCGTTCTCGATGGGGCCGTGTTTCACGGTGGACTTGGTCTCCGTCCGAGTGTCAGATTTCGTCACCGTTTTTGTTTCATGCGTTTCTTTGGCCTTCGGAGCGTTGGCGTCCTTGGGGGGCTTGTCCTCTTTTGCAGGCTTGGCTTCCTGATCATGGGGCTTATTTTCAGCCGGCTTGGCGTCTTGCGGGTGGTCTTCCTGAAACGCCTGCGTGGGAACGGTAGTACCGAATAGCAAAAGCAGAGCTGCCGTACCGAAAACAGCGCTGATGCTTCCAAATCGCTTCATGACATGCCCTCCGTAAGAGTATTTGACGGCTCAGCTACGTCAAATGTGTAGGGTCCTAAGTGGGCTCCGTATGCGGGCCCACAGAACATAGATGTAGAACGCATGGGGCGAGTTACAAGGATTGGCGGCCCGATTACCCAGGACTCAGAAAACATAGGGCGGGCCGCCCGAACCTCCGTTTATTTTGCGGCGGCGGAAGCGGCAGAAAGCTTTGCCGCAGCGGAGGACACCAGAGTCGCTTCGTCCTGGAGAACGGCAGCGGCACGGGCCATAGCTTGCTCCGCTTGCTTCCATTTCTTCTGTTCGATGGCTTCGCGGACGGCAGGAATTGCTTTCGATTCGTATCCCGTGTAAACGCCCGGGGCGTAGATCTGGTGCTTGTACCAAAAGCGTCCCGGCAAGCCTTCGGGAGTGGTCAACTTGCGTTCGCTTTGGATCAGCAAGCCATTGACTTCGGCGATGGATGCGGAAGTTAGCGCCGTTCCGCCGTTTGCGTCGGCGGCGGTGAGGGCTTTCTGATACTCGCCGGCGCTTCGCGAAAGCGCGTCCGCGCTGTTCTGAAGCGGAGAGAAATCTAAATAAGGAGGCAGGTCTTCCCTTTTGGGCGGAAAGTACGCTTTTTTCGGATCGGCGGTGGCGGTGAAGACGCCTTCTTCGATTTCCAGATTGCGCTCGCGGATGTCGTCGCGCATCTTTGTGGAAAATGTCTGGAGGCCCTTGACGTAGGTCTGGACGGTGTCAGCAAAATCGGAGAAATCAAAGGGCAGCAAATCGGCGTCGGCGAGCCGCATGATCATCGAACCGTTAAATTGAGAGAGGGTGCGGCCGTAAACAAAGTCCGTGTCGCTAAAGTGCGTGTACCAGTAAAAATCGTCATAAATCGAATGGTAGATGCCGCCTCCGTCTTCGTCGCCGAAACTGGCATCAACCACTGCAATGCCAAGAAAATTCTGGAACCCGGCGTGGTCGGAGCCGCCGCCTGAAATACCGATGCGAATATCCTTGCGCTGACGCAATTCTTGGCGCTCTTCGTCGGAGCTCGCGGACTTGATGCTGTCGAGCTGCCAGCGCTTCCAGACCGTAAGTTTTGTTTCGGGATCCTGCACATCGTGGGCAACATCGTTGACCAGTTTTTCCAACGTGTGCGAACCTTCGGCCCCCAAAACACCACGGCCGTTCGAATCTGAATTGATATAGGCGACGGCGTGTTTGCGCAGTTCGTCTGCATGGGTTTCAGCCCATTCCACTGAACCGAGCAAGCCGGGTTCTTCGCCGTCCCACGCGCAATAAATGATCGTGCGCTTCGGCTTCCATCCTGCTTTGACCAGGGCACCCAGCGAGCGAGCCTCTTCCATGAGGGCAACTTGGCCGGAGATGGGATCTTCCGCACCGTTCACCCACGCGTCGTGATGATTACCGCGAAGAACCCACTCATCCGGAAATTGCGCGCCAGGAATTTTGGCGATCACGTCGTATAGCGGCTTGATGTCCCAGTTGGAAAACATTTTCAGATGAACTTTTCCGGGACCGGGGCCCAGCCTATAAGTGATAGGAAGGCCTCCGCGCCATGCAGGGGGCACCACCGGGCCTGCGATTGCAGCAAGAAGCGGCTCGGCGTCGGCGTAGGAAATCGGAAGGACGGGAATTTTCGTCAGCGTGGGAGCATTCTTTATGGGGAGGCGCTTGGCGTCGGCTGTTGCGCCGACTCCCGGAGTTAGAGGATCGCCCATGAATTCGGTGCTGTCTTGCACGCTGCCGCGCTGCACTCCCTCTTTAGGCCGCCATGCACCCTCCGGGTAGGTGACGCCCGGGGAATAACCATCGTCACGCGGGTCAGAATAAATAATGCAACCGATAGCGCCATGCTCGGCAGCGACCATAGGCTTGATGCCGCGCCATGCGTGGCCGTACCGCGCGATGACGATTGCGCCTTTTACCGAGACGCCGTTGCGTTCGAGAATTTCGTAGTCATCCGGGATGCCGTAATTCACGTAAACGAGCGGGCCGGTGACGTCGCCATCAGCGGAATAGGCGTTGTAGGTGGGAAGCTGCTCGGATTGCTGATTGGATGTGGGGTCCTGGGGCACCGCCGGTTCCTGAAGCTTGGCGACGAAATGCGGGCCGCCTTCGACGAGTTCGACGAGACGCTCTTTGGGCGTGGGAAAAAGCACGTTGAAGGATTCGATGTGCGCATCCAGGCCGAATTCCTTGAACTTGGCCAGGATCCATTCGGCATTGTCTTTATCGTACGGCGAGCCGACGTTATGAGGATGCGCGGAAAGCCGCTGCATATAAGCGCGAAGATTGGCGGGATCAGGCGTAGCGCGAAATTTCTGCTCCCAGTCGCGTTCGGCGCGTGACGATTCAACGGAGTAACCTGCTGAGCGGCGCATCGTCGGCGATAACGTAGCTGCAAGCGGACGCAATAAATACGGCCAAGAGAAATGATCCTGCGAGAACGTTGCGATTCATAGTCCCCTCGATTTTGCGCCCATATTCTGCCTGAAGCTCGCGACGAATAAAACAGTGCATCGAAAAATGAGTGAACTGAGGATTTTGTCCCAGCGCTGGATGAAGCACGGAACCGCCCCCGCCGGAAGACCGCTGCTTCAAGGCCGGAACAGATAGCGCGCGTGCGTAACTTTCTCCGGGATTTCTGATCTAACTTTCAGGAGGGTATGAAATGGCAAAGAAAAAAGGATCCAGAAGAAAATATGGCAAGGCTGCGGGTAAGAGCGTGAAAAGCGCGATGCATCGAGAAAAACGGGGCACGCTGCGCTCGGGCAAGGGTGGAAAGGGCGGGAAAGTGACCTCACGAAAGCAAGCAATCGCCATCGGTCTTTCGGAGGCGCGCAAGAAGGGCGCGAAGGTTCCGAAAAAATCCGCGTGACGCACGGCGGAAGAAAGAAAAAGCGAAATGAGGGCTCTCGAGCGCTGCACTGGTACGTTCGTACCATTGAGACGCATGGGCGGCGTTGTAAACTCTCGCGCCATGGCCGCAAAACTGCAGTGTGAGGCGCTAAATCGAATCCTTCAAGAGGCCGATTCCGCATTCCGAGAGGCCAGAGAAATTCGCAGGTCCAAGGACCTCTCATTCTATGAGGATAGCGAGCTCACCCGCGGCGAGCACAAAAGGATTGATGCTCTGGTGAAACATCTGCTCTCGGGGCATGAGGGCAGGCCTTGTCCGGCAGGAGAAAGGCCGATCGTGGGCGCACCAAAACGAGCGGAATTATTGCGGAAGAAAGCAGCGGTGGCTTAGACGCGCGCGTTCCGTCGGTTCGTGCAAAAGCTACCTACACTAGGAATAAATTCCGTTCAGTCCTTCAGGGAGTCTTCAAGTTAACCCGAGAAATTTTCGCAGTTCTTCGCATAAAAGCTAAGTCCTGCCGTTTTGCGATCTTTCGACTTCACTAACAAAACACATCCGGCAAGAATGTCCGATTGATTTGCCCGGTCGGCATGTCTATTGCTAACGCCTTTCCGTTGAACATATCCCCTGGACGGCCCATGAAGACAAGAGACTGCATTGTTGGCGACGAAGAGAAACTGATGGAAGTGCGGCTATGGCAGGCGGTGGTGGTGACCACTATTCAGGAATGGGTGTCCGGGCCGCTTCGCCGCAAACGCGAAGCTGAGGATTATTTGTTTAAGGATGAGCGGGACTTCCCCCTAGTGTGCCAATCGGCAGGACTGGACGTTGGCCGCTTGCGCTCGAAGCTAGCGCGGCTCAAGCTCCCAGAAGAACTGAAGGCCTCGAGGTTGCGGCTAATCTGGAATGAACTGTCGCTTCAGCGGTAAACCATTCGGGCGCGCTTCAACGATTTCCCCTAACTAAACCTACGTGGCATAATCCTATGCTGTCGTTTAACTATTCCGGGGTAGTGCAATTGGTAGCACGCCAGCCTTTGGAGCTGGTTATCCTGGTTCGAGTCCAGGCCCCGGAGCCAATTCTCCGATACGCGCCCAGCCGCGACGGAAGCTCGTCGCAAACTCTCCGGCTACGAATTCATCACGGACGCCGACGGTACACCTTGCGCAAAATGGGATGACGCACTAGTCTAGGCGCCAGCATGCAAGGCTCGGAGTTCACGCCGCAATTCCTAATCCTCGGAGTAATTTGGTATATCGTATTTCTTTTCTCGACGACGTGCCACGAAGGCGCGCATTCCCTTGCCGCGAAGCTTGGCGGAGACACGACCGCGTTCCACGGCGGGCAGGTAACGCTCAATCCGATTCCGCATATACGCCGGTCGCCATTTGGACTGGTGGTGGTGCCGATCATTTCCTATTTCCTGGCGCACTGGATGATCGGGTGGGCCAGCGCGCCCTACGACCCCGCATGGCAACAACGCTACCCGCGCCGGGCTGCCTGGATGGCGCTTGCAGGCCCGGCCGCAAACTTTACGCTGGTGATCCTATCCGCGCTGGCGATTCGCGCCGGAATGTCTTTTGGATATTTCAGGATGCCGGCGTTCGTCAGCTTCACACGCATCACCGAAGCCTCCGGGCCCGGGTATAGCCGGATTTGCCGCTACGTTTCTTAGCATCATTTTCCTGCTGAATCTCCTGCTCGGAACTTTCAATCTTCTTCCCGTTCCGCCGCTCGATGGGAACAACGGAATCACGCTGTTTATGAGCGAAAGCACGGCCTTGAAATTCGTCAATTGGTCGCGAAGCCAGGGCTTTGGCATGTTGGGCTTGGTGCTGGCCTGGTATGTATACGATAAACTCTTCCCCTACATCTTTCGCTTCGCTCTGGCGGCGCTGTATCCCGGTTCCCATTGGGGCTAAGGTCATGTGCTTCTAGGCCCCATTTCGGTTTGGTTCAGACACGAACAGATGTTTCGATAAGCACGGCCGCTAGGCGCTAAAGCCGCTCGATTATTGCGTAAGTCCTTCGCTGTGCATGGTTCACGCGACAGGTCTTTGGCATCATTTCTGCAATGATCAGCGTGCGGGAGGGCCAATGCATTCACTGCTAGATGGACCCAACAGTTATCGGGTGGAAGTATCGGGCTGGAATGTAAAAGGGACATTCTTCGTCGAAACGGCCGTGCTGCACTGGACGGATCTAGGCGAGAAGAGCGTCGAATTGATGTCGCGTTTGCACGAAGGGCTGCGTAGTGTTTGTGCGGCTGATCCATGCCACGACGGGAAACATCAACTTTCCTGTTGCATACCGCGTCCTAAACATCGGGTCTGACGATTTAGAGGGCCGAGGTTGCGTAAGCCTAAGACAATTGCATCCGCATATCGACGCGGGCCCGGACGCGATTGGCACAACCAGTTCGACTGCGAAGTCACGTGAAGCTCAGAAGGTTTTGGCTAACTGATCGGAAGATTGATTCCAGGCGCCGATATGGATGGAGCAGAAGCTTAAGGAATTCTTAGACGGGTTCCGTTCTGAAATCGCCGGGCCAATTCGGAACGAGAAAATATTCGATCGAAAGTCATTCAAGCAGTGGCTCTTTTCTGTTCGCGCTGGCCGTTTCTCTCCCGTTTCGATTAAAGCTAACAATGCGCGACTCTTAACGAGAGCTTGCATCGGACATGCGCCTCAGTTCTCTCCATGGGGCGGGATATAACGATGTTACGAAACGGCACGGGCATTGCCTATGTATCCGCATCATGCTAGCCGTCGAAGAGCGACCCGGAGCTGAAGCAGCACGAAAGAATCTTTCCGTGTGCGTGGTGGACGACGAATCCGACCAGGTGGAGCTCACCACCGCACGATTGCAAAAGGCCGGCTTTCACACGGTCGGTACAACGAACGCAGAAGACGCGTTGCAGAGCGTCAAGACTGGTGCGTGCCGCGTGGTGGTGGCCGATGTGAAAATGCCGGGGATGGACGGCCTGGCCTTTCTCGAAAGAATTTTGAAGTGCGACCCGGGAATGTTCGTGGTGCTGGTCACCGGCTACTACTCAGTGGATGCTGCGATCGAGGCGATTAAGCACGGGGCTTACGATTTCCTGTGCAAGCCGGTGGATTACACGCGGCTGATGAAGGCCCTGGACGATCTGGCAGAGAACTTCACGCAGCGGTCCCAAATCCGCGATCTGGAAGACAAACTCCTCGATAACCTGCTATTTCACGGCATTGTGGGCCGAAGCCCCGCCATGCTGGAAGTATTCGACCTGACCAAGAAAATCGCAAGGCACTATACGAACGCGCTGATCACCGGGCCCACCGGCAGCGGCAAAGAGTTGATTGCGCGAGCGCTGCACCAGATGAGCCCGGTGGCCAAAGAGCGATTCGCAGTGTGCAATTGTTCAGCGCTGGTTGACACACTTCTCGAGAGCCAGCTTTTTGGGCACGTGCGCGGATCTTTCACCGGCGCCACGGAGACGCGTCCCGGTCTTTTCGAATACGCGAATGGAGGCACGGTTTTCCTGGACGAAATCGGCGAAACTTCGCTGCACATGCAGGCAAAGCTGCTGCGGGTGATCCAGAACCGCGAAATTCAGCGCGTAGGTTCGCCCGAAGTGAGAAAAGTGGACTTGCGTTTGATCGCGGCTACAAACCGCGACCTTCGCGCCGAAGTTCTTGCCGGGCGTTTTCGCGAAGATCTTTTCTACCGCCTCAGCAGCATCGAAATCCGGGTTCCCGGATTGTCAGAACGTCCCGAAGACATTCCGATTCTAGTGCAGCATTTCTTGAAGAAGTACAGCGAAGCCTACGGAAAGCCGATCCAGGGATTGACGCGGCGCGCGCAGATCCTTCTCTTGCAGCACGACTGGCCGGGAAACGTCCGCGAACTTGAAAACGTGATCGCCAGCGCCGCGATTACCACGGTAGCGGATTTTATCGACATCGGGGATTTTCCGGAACACCTGCAAAACCCGCACCGCGGCAGTTCCGCGTCGGACGAAAGTTGGCGCCCGCTTCCACTGGAAGAAATTCGCCGCGTTCACATTCAGCGCGTGCTGGATATGTGCAAAGGCAATCGCGTGCGCACCGCACAGGTATTGGGAATCGGACGCACGAGTCTTTACCGTTTTCTGAAACGTCCGGCCAACGGAAAGTCTGCGGTCAGCGCTGCATAAACGACATTTTGGTTATGTGCCGGCACGGTCGTTGTTCCAAGACTGCCACGCCAAGGATGGACTATATGAGAAAGCAACAAGTAGATTGGCAACAGCTTCGGAACAGTTACAACGGACGACCGGCGCCAAGAAGATCGCGTTCCGCTGGCGTTGACGATAGAAGTTTGCGGATTCGACTGTTCTTTACGTTTTTTCACCGAGCGCACGGAGACGTGCAACGTCAGCGATTCGGGTTGCCAATTCCGGTTGCATACGGAAGTGGCACCGGAGACCGTGGTGGCCATCCGGGTAATTCACCAGAGCGGCGGCGACGAGTTGAATTCGAAATCAGCTTTGTTCCGGATCGTTCGCGTCCGCCTGGAAGCCCCGGCGATTTCGATCGGAGCGCAGAAACTGCAGCCGCATAGTTTGTGGAGTCTGGGAGTCCCGAGACTCAATTAGAAGAAAATCGCTATCAATCCTGAAGCTGACCCGGTCCATGGCCGGGCTGGTAAGCCACGAACCAAGTCATTTTTTCGCTCCAGCGAAGCGAACGATAGCAGGCCCGGATTACAATCCTGCAAGCCGCGCGACTTCCCTGTTACTTTCCGCTCGATGTGTAAGCCGCGTTGTGCAACAACGAAGCCGGCAACGAGATCGTGGAATCCATGCGGACGAGCATGCCGGTTTGTGCCGGGAGGTCCACGTCCTTACCCTTCTTTATTGCGATGTAAGCGGTAGTGCCGACGAACCCGATCAGCGTGCCGCGCGCTACGTTGGCAAATAGCACTCCAACAAGAGCGCCGGCGCCGGTACCCAGGCCGCCGGTCATGAGGTCGCCTTTGATATCGCGCTTCTCCTCAATCACGACTCCTTCCGTCGTTTTTACGTCTTTGCGTTTCTTTTCCGCGTCCAATCCGCCGGTGTAAAGCGAAAGAATGCTCATCTGTACGGGGAAAATGCGGCTTTCAACCTCAATGGAATTAAAGACAAGATTCATCGAGGCGCCACTGCGGAAAAGCGCGAAGAATTTAGGGCGCGTCACGCTAGTGACCGTCCCATGGACCTTCGCACCTGCGGGTAGAAGAAGCTGATTGCCGACGAAGACGGGTTCGGCGACGACCGCGGTGAAAGGATCGCCGTCATGGGCAACACCGGTGCTGAGTCCGCTGGCCATCGTGAGCCGGACCTGCGTACCGGGCTGGATTGCAGTGGGTTGTTGAGCGTGTACCGCGGGTGTAAACCACAACAGAACAGACAGTAATGCACAAACACTGATAAAGCGCTTCATTGTTTCCTCCGGGCTTTGGAATTTGGACATGCCAAGCCATCCCCGTGTCGTGGGGTTACCGCTGGCGCCGCGGTGCGAGTGCGGAGGATGCACCCGCAGATAAGATACTCCCCCGCAAGAAAGTGTTACCCGGAAATCAGGCTTCTTGTTCCTAATCGCCAAGCCCCAATATTTCGTCCCACGGTGAAGAAAGCCTGCGGCAGTTGAAGAAAGCCGAGACTGGCCTTCCGGACAGGTAGCTTGGACGACATCGCGTGACGCACTCGCGAGTTCAGGCGCAGGCACGGAATGTTAACCTCGGCTACAGGCGAGCATCAAAGGCATTGTCCGTTCCAAGAATTGAGCTCCCGATAAGAATTCGATGCGAAAACGATTACTGATTCTCGGGCTGTTGCTCATCGGCGTTACGGCTGCCGCGTTCGCGACCGATTTTGCCGTCATCGTGCATTCTACGAATCCCGTTCGAGCGACGACTCTGGCTGATCTTGGCAAGATTTTCAAAGGCAAGACCCATACTTGGCCCACCGACCGGAACATAACAATCGTTCTGCGAGACCCGGATTCGCCGGGAATGAAATTCGTCATCGAGAAAATTCTAGGAGTCACGTTCGAAGAGGGAAAGGCGATTTTGAACGATCCGAGCCGGAAGATAACGGCTCCGGTCGTTTTCGTCTCGAGTGACGAGGAAGTCATAAAGATCGTGGAAAGCAGCCCCGGAGCGATCGGCGTGGTGGACGTTTACAACATCACCAGTGGAGTGAAAGTGATCAAGATTGACGACAAGCAGCCCTTCGACCCGGGTTACGGCCTGAAGGGCCGCTGATCGAGGCTTGAAAATCCATGCGAGGAATCATGAGAATCCGAAACCCCTTTCTATATCCAATCATCGCGCTGGTAATTACCGGCGCCGGCGCTGCCGCGGCGGGCGCGCAAGCGCAAGAGCCCGCGATCGGAGCGAACCCGGCGGTTGATGCGGCGCCAGCGGCGGACACAGTTCCGGTCACGACTTCCTCGGCCGACGCACGGCTCGATTACGAACACGCCCTGCTGTACCACGAAGACCTGCTTTTCGTTGATAAGGGCCTGGTTTCCCTGCGCAAAGCGGTGAAAGCCGATCCACACTTTGCCTTAGCCCACGCCATGCTGGCTTACTTCACGACCGATCCGATCGAAGAGAGGCGGGAATACGCCCTGGCGGAAAAATATATTGCGAAGGCGTCGCCGGACGAACGCTTGTTGGTGCGCTGGATAGACGGCGCTAAGAATGGCGGACTCGTTCCGGCTATCGCTGCGATGAACGATCTTCTCGCGAAGTATCCGAACGACAAACGGCTCGCGAATATGGCCGCTGAGTGGCTGTGCTCGAATCAGGCGGCCTACGAGCACGGCGAGAGAATCCTCAAAAATGTGCTGCAAAAAGATCCGACTTATTTTCCTGCGTTGAACAATCTGGCGTACTGCTACGCGCTGAGCGGGCAGCCGAGCCTGGCGCCTCCGCTGATGGACCAGTACGTGGCAGCACTGCCGGCTCAGCCAAACCCGCAGGACTCCTACGGCGAAATCATGCGCATGCTGGGCGACTATCCGGCCGCCCTCGAGCACTACGGCAAGGCGCTGCAAATTGATTCGAGTTTCAATACCTCGCAAGTCGGCCTCGCTTCCACCTACGCGCTGATGGGAGATCAGCAACGCGCTCGCGTGGAATATCTGAAAGCGATTGCGGGAACGAAAGAACGCGCCACCAAGTTGGATTATCGAATCCTCTGGGCCATGACGTATTACCGGGAAAACCAGCTGGAGCGAGGATCCCGGGAATTCGCGAAACTCGCGGTGGAAGCGCACGCCGCCGACTTGCCGGTCGAAGAAGCAGAAATTCACCGCGATATGGCGCTTTTCAACCCTAATCCGCACGCAGCACTGAGGGATCTCGATGCCGGTCGCCAGGTGCTCACGGAAAATCATGAGATCTCGCAGGGCAGCCGTGAGATAGAACTAGCGAATATTCTGCAAACGCGCGCGTTCATCGCCGAACGCGCAGGCATGGCGGACGCGACGCAGAAGGCTCTTAAACCCCTGACCGCCATGTCGCAGACGAGCCGCAGCAACCTCGTCCAACAGTCCTATCACTCCGCAAACGGCGCTGCGTTGATGACGGAGGAAAAGTATGACGACGCGATCCCGGAACTGATGGAAGACCCCCAAAACCCACTTTCGCTGACGTTGCTGGCGGACGCCCAAAGCAAAGCGGGACAGCCCGTTGACGCGCAGAAAACGCTGACCACTCTGGCAGCGATTAGTGACGAGCGTGTCGAAACGGCGTTTGCTGTGCCGCAGGCACGGGCGGCGCTGAAAGAAAATTCCGTGACGGGCGGCCAGGCCGGAGGCCACTAGCCGATCCCGACGCAACGTTCGAGTTGTTAACGCAGCTTGCCGTATGTAACGGCTTCTGTTCCAAACCTGGACAGCTTCGCAACACAATCCGCACCAATCTACATTCCATCGCCCATCTTTCACGCAGTGGAGCGCTGTGCTAGACTTCGCGGAGCAGTGCTGAAGAAATAAAAGTTTCTACAGCGACTGCCGATCGGTGGGACTTCGGGCTCTGTGCGACGATTCCCCGCAAACTCCGCCAGGCCCGGAAGGGAGCAACGGTAGCGGGTCAGCTTCGTGCGCCGCGGAGTACCCGAAGTTCCTCTTATCGCCTGCGCCCGGAAGGCTGGACATTCAATTCATGAGCTATAAAGTCATTGCTCGAAAATACCGACCGCAAACGTTTAGCGAAATCGTGGGGCAGCAACACGTGACGCGAACGTTGGCTAACGCGATCGGCTCGAACCGCGTGGCGCATGCCTACATTTTCTCCGGCGTTCGCGGTGTGGGGAAAACAACCACCGCGCGCATTCTGGCGAAAGCATTGAACTGCGCGAGCGGGCCGACAGCCGATCCGGACAACACTTGCGATTCCTGCCGGGAGATTTCCGCAGGCACTTCGCTCGACGTGCTTGAAATCGACGCTGCTTCCAACCGCGGCATCGACCAGATCCGCGAACTGCGGGAGATGGTGCGCTACGCGCCGGCTTCGAGCCGCTACAAAGTGGTGATTCTGGACGAAGCGCATCAGTTGACTGATGAGGCCTCGAATGCTTTGCTCAAGACCCTGGAAGAACCGCCGGAACGCGTGGTCTTTATCCTGGCGACAACGCAAGCGGAAGATCTAGCGGATACGATTAAATCGCGCGCGCAGCTTTTCCAGTTTCGCTCGCTTACGTTCAAAGAGATCGCGGAAGAAATCGAGCGCATCACGCGCGAAGAAAAACTTCAGATCGAGCCCGGCGCTGTCGCCGTCCTCGCGCGAGCCGCCGAAGGCAGCCTGCGCGACGGCCTTTCGCTTCTGGAGCAAGCCATCTCCTATAGCGACGACACGGTGACGGACGCGCAAGTGCGCGAACTGCTCGGAGTGGTTGCAGAGAACGTGCTGGATGAACTTGTGGAAGCGATCGCGACGCAGTCTGCGGAGCGCGCTCTGGGATTGGTCCATCGCCTGATCGGCGAGGGCCAAAATCTCCAGCATTTTTGCCGCGAAGCAATTCGCCATTTTCGCAACCTTCTTGTGGTCCGCGTATGCGGCGCGAGTTCTGATCTGGTCGCCGCACCGTCCGACGAGCAGGACCGCCTTTCGGAGCAAGCGGCGAAGTTCAGCGAAGAAGACCTTACGCGTTTTTTCAACATCCTGCTGGCTACCGATGACGATTTGCGCAAAAAACCCGATGCACGCCTGCATCTCGAGCTGGGGCTGCTGAAGCTGGTGAACGCGCAGCGCCTTGCGCCGCTTGAAGAAATTCTCGCTGACCTGCGCGGCACGGGAGTCGCAGCGAAATCAGCGCCATCATCTTCCGGCGCGCCACCGCGTGCGATGTCCGCAGCGCAGTCCGCCTCGGCGCCGGCCTATTCGGCGGTTGCGCCCGCGCGCGAGACTCCTGCAGCGAGCGCCATTGCGGCGCCGGGGGAAAAAATTCCGCCGGCTCGCATGTCTTCCGTTGCATCCTCCGGGCCTGTTCCCGCGTCGTCACCGCGCATCGTGGCGCGCGCCGCCGAAGATGTTGGCGGAGGGCTGGCCTCCGCACAATTGGAGGCGATCAAAGCCGCGCTACACGAATCGAAATTGCTGTCGTCCTTCCTGGAACAGGCCACGCGATGTGAAATGGAAGCCAGCGAGTTTCGGCTTTTCTTCACCACGGAGAACCGCGGACTCGCGGATATGCTGCCTCGCGAAGCGATGGAACGTTTGCGCACAGCGGTGCATCGAGTGGTCGGCCAGCCGCTGCGCGTATGTGTTAAGCTTGAGAGTGGCCGGGCACCTGTGCCGCGCAGTTCTGAATTGCGCGCCCGGTTTGAAGAAGACCCGATCGTTAGGGCAATGCTTGAAAAGTTCGGCGGCCAGATTTCAAAGGTCAAGCGCCCGGGCGAGGAATGACACATGGAAGTTAAAGCTCTACAACAAATGCTATCGCAGTTCCGGCAGGTCCAGGAAAAGCTCGAAAAGCAGATCGGCGAGATTTCCGTGGAAGCTTCGTCCGGCGGCGGCATGGTCACGGTGAAGATGAACGGCCAAAAACAATTGACCGAAGTGCGGATCGAACCGGACGTCTTCAAGAGCAAGGACCAGGAAATGTTGCAAGAGCTTATGCTGGCAGCGGTGAACGAAGCTACGCGGCGCGTGGATGAAGAATTATCCAAGCAGGTAAAGGATCTCACGGGCGGTTTGCCTGGGCTCGCGGGAATGAAAATTCCCGGCATGTTCTGAGCTAGATTTCCAGCGGCCCGTCTCCCAGGTGCGGTACCGATTCCCTTCTCTTTCTGAAATCCATGAAACGGATGTGATGGCATGCCCGATTTTGCGCCTTCAGTGACGCGATTGATTGACGAATTGAAACGCCTTCCGGGCATTGGGCAGAAAACCGCGCAGCGTCTGGCATTTTTCCTGTTGCGGGTGGACCGCGACCAGGCGTTCGCGCTTTCCGACGCGATTCGCGAAGCCAAGGAAAAAGTGCGCGAGTGCTCCGTCTGCAACAATATTACGGATGCGGATCCCTGCCATTTCTGCGCGAGTGCGACGCGGAACCGGACGATCATCTGCGTGGTGGAGGAAGCCACGAACATTCAGGCGGTGGAAAAAACGCGGGAATTCAACGGGCTGTATCACGTGCTGGGAGGCTCGTTGTCACCGCTGCAAGGGATCGGGCCGGATCAAATAAAAATCAAGAGCCTCATCGAGCGACTGAAAGGCAACACGGTGGAAGAAATTATCATCGCCACAAGCCCGACAGCCGAGGGCGAAGCCACGGCTGTTTATCTTTCGAAGCTCATCAAGCCGCTGGGTGTTCGCGTCACGCGCATCGCTATGGGTATTCCCGTCGGGTCAGACCTTGAATACGCGGACGAAGTGACGATGATGAAAGCGATGGAAGGACGCCGCGAGCTCTAGCCTCGCGGGATTTAGTTTCCGTGGTGCAGATCCAACCCGAATGACGGATGATCTTTTGTTCCCGTAATCTTAATCGGTATCTCCGTTCCGCCGTGCTTGCCTTTGAAAAACGGATCAACCGCCTTCAAGAAAAACGATTTCACTCCGGTGGTGGTCTGCGAAAGCTTGGCATCCATTCGCAGTTTGCCGTGAAAATTCATTTCACCGCCCGTCATTTCATAGGTTCCGGCCAATTGCACCGAAGCTCCCGGGATGGCAAAGGAGAGTTCCGAGAATGTGATCGAGGCCTTTGTTCACATCAAACTTTCCCTTCAACGCGGAAACGGCCGTTCCCAGGTCGGTCGCCTTCGGTTCGCCTTGCGCCTTTTTGCTGAACGTGTCGATCCTTCCTTGCACTGTTGAGCTTGTAAACTCCGCGTTGTCCACTCCGAATTGTCCATGAATGGTCAAACGCTGAAGGATGTCCGTGTCCGCCTCGGCAATTTCGATCTGTGCATGCAGGGTGGCGGAGCCGGTCATCACAGGCTGGTCAGACTTAACCGCAAGCCATAGAAAATCTTCGATTCGCGCATCGTTGGAGACGGCGTCAAGCTTGATCGTTCGCCCTCTGACGTCTTTCTCCATGTCCACTACTTCGCCCTTGACGTGCAAGGTGCTGTTCCGCAGTTTCGCGAGAATACGGTTGAGAATCACGTTACCGTTAGTGCCGTCCACGGTGGCGTCGTAATCGGTGTGCAGGCGCTCGGGATGTCCTGCAATGTTCAATGCAAAATCCGGGGTTTCCGTTTGTCCTTGGACGGACAAGTAATCCAGAGGGCCTTTAAACGCGCCGGTGGAGTTCATGGTCCCCGAAATACCTTTGATGGTTCGGAAGTCTGCGTTCTTGAAATTATATTTTGCATCGACCGGGAGTTGGCTGGGCTCTTCCGGCTGCCAGGGACCGAAGAGACCAATCGAGTCAATTTCTCCCCGGGGAGTCGGATTGGTCAGAATGGCGTGGAAATTAGCAGGACGGTCAAAGCTAAAATCGTTGATCTGCAGATGATGAATCTGGAAGTCCTTAGGGTCTTTTCCCGGCTGGGGCCGAAGGATTTCGAGAAGCGCATCGTCGGCGTGAATATCGTCGATTACGATCGGATATTTTTTTGAGAGATCTTCGTCCGTTTTCTTCAGCAGCGGCTGTCCCCCGGCGCGGTGAGGCGGCGTGTGGATCTGTAAGCCAATCAGGCGGACGCTTGCGACATGCATCTTTGGAAGCAGCAGGCCGGGCAAGGTAGCGTCAACGATGATCTCCTTCGCCTGAATTAGCGGGGGAACATCTGTTCGCCCGTTGTGGCGCAACACCAGGTCCGAAATTGTGACTCGGGCCCGCGGGAAAAGCTGTACTTGAAGGTCGGAAAACTGCACATCGCTTTGGAAGTGCGTACGCAGGGTCTGGATTGCGCGCTCGCGCAGATAGCCCGGCAGCCGGACGGAGGCTACGAACAGACCGATGACGAGAAGTAGGACCAAGACACCCGCAATGAGGATGAGTATGCGGATGAGGGATACCGGAGCTTTTTCGGTCACGTTTGACATCATAACGAAGCACAGAACTCTTTGCCAGAAATGCGCGGACTTTGGTCGGTGCCGTCGCCTTTCCTCTTCTTAGTCCTGGGAAGTCGCGCGGTCAAATTTGGTAGCTGCGCGTTACCGCCAAGTAACCCTTTCGCACAGTCCCCTTATGTCGCTCGACCCGTCGCACTGCCGGTGCTACCCTTAATAGACACCCCTCTTGGAGGAATGGTGACCGAACCCCTGGTATCGACCGATCCAGACGGACAGAAGCGCCGCAGCACGCGGATCGTGCAGGCCGTGCCCATAACGGTCACGGGTGTGGACGCGCTCGGCCAGCCATTTAAGGAAAGAACGACAACCGTGATGGTGAATTGTCACGGATGTAAGTACCAGTCGAAACATTACGTTCCCAAGAATTCGATGGTTACGCTGGAAGTCCCTCGTCCCGAAGCGGGACAAAAGCGTACCACTCAGGGCCGAGTAGTATGGGTGCAGCGACCGCGCACGGTTCGCGAGCTATTTCAAATTGGGCTTGAGTTTGAGGCCGCTGGTAACGTCTGGGGTATAGCGTTCCCACCTGAGGACTGGTTCCCGATGTCGGATGAGGCTGGCTCGGAAAGTCCTGCTGCGTATGCCGCCGTTGATCCGAAACTATCCGTGGCAGCGCCCGTCGCGACGGTTTCTGCTCCACCATCCGCCTCCCCGGATAAGAAAGCGGAAACGCCAGCAACGGTTCAGCCGACTCCAACGCCCTCAAGCGAGAGTGCAAAACAAGTGATACCTGCGCCGTCGGTCGCGGCACCTTTGCCTTCCGCACCGACTGCAGCATCCAAAGTGCCTGCAGCACCACCGCAGCAGGCACCCTCCCATCAGGCGCCCGCGCCGCCGGCACATGCAAGCGTTCCGGCCGCTCCGGCGGAAGAAAGCAAGATTCATGTAGTTCCAAGTACAAGCCAAGAAGTGCAGGGACCGCTGGCGCGCCAAATGGCGCAAATGGTGGACGAAGTTAAGGAAAAACTCGACAAGTCCATGCGCAGGACCGCGGAAGCAGCGATCACCGAGGAAATGGCAATTGCCCGCCAGCAACTCGATTCGCAACTACATGAGGCTATCGAGAAAGCTATTAAGGTTTCGATGGAGCGCGTGTCCGAAGCTTCGGTGAAGAAGGTGGTGCAACAGGCGGCGGAGCGCACAGCGGCGATTGTGGATGAAGCGCGAAAATCCACCGAGGCTTCCGCAATTCATCTCGACGAGAAAATCCGCGATGCGGTGCAGCAGGCAGTGAGCCATGCAGCCGAGCAAGCCGCAACTCAGGCGGCCCAACAGGCGGCGGAGCAAACGGAGGCACACAGCCTGAAGCAAGCGGTGGATGAAGCCGTGGAGCGGGCTTTGATCGAGCGCGCGGCGGCCACGCCGTCGCTGGAAATTCTTTCCTCGCCCGAAGTGGCGCAGCAACATCTGGATCAATGGCGCAAGAGTTTGGAAGAAACGGCCCAGAGCGTGCGAAGCCAGACGGTGGAGCAATCGCAAGCGGAGATAGCCGCGGCGAACCAGCGCTGGAATCAACAAGTCGAGGCCAGCCTGGCGGGAGCGTCGCACGAGTTCGACGAGAAAATCGCGAACGCGTCGCAGCGGATAGACGAGAAAATTTCCGAAGTGTCGCGGCAAGCGATGTCGCAAGCGGAGCAAAACATTCTTACCCGCAGCGATATTCTTCGCACTTCGCTGGACGAAGTGATCGACAGCGCGGCTACGACGATCGAATCGCTCGGGGCCAGCCTGAAGCACGAGCGCGACCGGGCGGAAGAAACCAAGTTGCAACTCCGGGATGCCGCGAAGGTCACTCTGGAACAAACGCGCCAGCACCTCGATGAGATTCTTGGCGCGCAACGGGAGCAGATCAGCCGGAGCGCCGACCAAATTATCTCCGAACGCGCGCAGCAGATTGAACCGGCGCTGGAAGCGTCCGCGCAAAAAGTTCTCGGGCGAGTTTCCGCTGAACTCGATCAGAAGATCGCGCCAAGCCTCGAAGCGGTACGAAAGATGACGTCCGAGCTGCAGAATGCCGAGCAGCAGGCGTCAAATCTGAAGAGCAGCATCGGCGAACAGATGCGCCAGGCCGCGGAGCAGGCCGCGCAGCTGCAAAACTCGATTCGGGAACAAGCGCAGCAGTCTTCGCAACAGGTGATCCAGGAGTCGCTTGAACGACTCCGCGCGGAAGCTTCCAAGGTTCCCGCGGAATTCGAGGAATCTTGCCGGGCTTCTCTTTCGAAAGTCCAAGAAGACTTGCAGCAAAAAAGCACGGAGACGCAGCACGAGACGTACGAGGCTCTGTCGAAGGCTTCCGATTGGTATCAGAAAAAAGCGCAGACCACGATGCAGACCTCGCTCGAAAAGGCCGTCGAGCAATCTGCCACGACACTGCGCGATCGCGCCGCCGAAGTATCCAGCATGCTGGCTTCCGAGCTCGATCACTACCGCCGAACTTATGTGGAGCACAGCACGGCGCAAATTGAAGACGCCGCGGGAGAAGTGGTGGCCCGCGAACGAGAGAAACTCAACGAAACGGCGCAAATCGCGACGGCATCCTTCTCCGATCAGGTGCAGAGCGTTACTGCGGAGTCTCTACGGCGGTTCGAACAAAGTTCCCGCTCGGCGCTGGAAAAGGCGCGCTCCGATATGGAGTTCAACCGCGAAGGTTCGCTCGTCGAATTTCAGCAGAAAATGGACGAGCGCATGATGGAAGGCGTTGAGCAGGCGCGGACATTCCTGCAATCGCAACTTGCGCCGCTCATTGAAGCCTGGGAAGAAAAGCGCGAAGTGGAAAAGGAAGAGTGGAAGCTGCAATTGAAACAGTCCACCGATGAATCCATCGAACAATACAAGGCTCGACTGGAAAACGCCTCCAACTCCTGGTTGCTGGCGTCCGCCACCACGCTCGGCCAGCATTCGCAATCCGTGCTCGACACTATTGCCAAAGCCGCCGAAAAGCGCCTTCGCGAAACCTGCTCCGAAGTTCTCGCCGGGATGGGCGACACTCTGAAGGAACGGCTCCTCGGCATTTCCACGGACTTCAACACCGAAGAAGACGAAGACTCTCCTAAGCACAAAAAGTAATCCAAAGTCCGCGATTTAAACCGCCTGCGCACCCGCTGCCTCGATTTCGGCTCCAAGCTGCATCCCGGTATAATGCTCGGCATGTCGAACCAGGCTTACTTGAGTATCTGGTGCAAGGATTTTCCCGAGGATCTCCTTCTCGAAAGATTGGGCACTTTTCTTTCCACGGTTCCCTTCTCTGCGAAGCAGCCCGGATTCACTCATCTCGAAATTCGCGCGGTGGACTGGACGGAAACTCCGGTCTACGAGCAGGATCTGCGTTCGCTTCCTCTGGATGCCGCAAGCATCGTGGAATTGGCGACGAATCATTTGAATAACGACAGCTCTTACTCGGTTCATTCGCGCTGGGATCTGTGGGTTTACGAAGGCGATCCGGCGCGATGGCAGCTGCAGCCGCAAGCCCTGGAGCTTATTTGTTATGGGGAGGATTTCGACAGCGGAGCCTGGCGTCAAGACGGCCATTTGGAAGTAAATTTCGGCTTCGAGCATCTCTTCACCGGACACGCAGGCTTGCTCGGCATCCGGCAGGTTGGCCGTTCAACCGCGGAAAGCCCGGAGGAAAAACTGTTTCTGGAAGCCATGGCGCGTCCTGAAAATTTGCACAACTATTATGAAAAGACTCGCGAGAACATAAAAAAACTTTTCGACTGGGTTGGCCGGATCGAAAAAGATTTGCCGGTCGCCAGGGTGCGGCTGTGGTCGGAGGGGGAGGAAAACTTTGAGGCGCGCCTTGAAGAAATTCTGGCAGCTCGCTAGCCTGGCTTCCATCCTGATGCTGGGGGTTCAAGCCATGCCGTCGGTCGAGGCTTCCAAGCGAACAAACGAGCTGAGTCTTGCCGGACTTCATCCAGGCCGCGACCGGCTCGCTTCGCCGCAGAAAATTTTCCGCGAGCTGGATCGCGACGAATCCGTAACGGACGCATTGTTGTGGGGCGACGTCTGCACCCACCGCGAACTTCGCGTTGAACTAGACGCAAATAAAATCGTGCAAACGATCACGGTGGATACCGACTACAAACCTGAAATCATGGCAAAATGCCAGGCTATCGTGATGGCTCCCAGCCGCTTGAAGTTGCTGGCGTCCGGCCAAGGTTTGCAGCTCGGCGACCCGTGCAGTCGCATGGCCGAAATATATGGCAAGCCTGAATCTGAGAGTCCTTCCGCGAGAGGAAGCGAACAGCTAGAATTATGGTTGTACTCGTTCGATTGGGCCGGCTCAAACGTCCCCCAGGTGATGGAGGTCTCTTGCAGCGTTTCCTCCAAGCAGGTGGTGTCTATCACGCTGGCGGCGTCGAGCCTTTGATCCGGATGCGCAAAAAAAGCATGAAAACAATCGCGCTCATTGCGGTCGCCGCTGCGGCACTGACGATTCTGTCTTGCGAAACTCCCACTGCGACTCCGCCCCCTCCGGCCGCATCAGACGCCGTTGCTCCCACGCCAACCGCTCCGGCCATTCCAGCCGACGTGCAGAAAGCTGCCGAATTGGCGTTGGGCTCAGAAACTGAAGTTCTGGCGTTCGGCGACCTTTCCAAGTCAGGCCCGCAGCAGGTTCTGGCGGTAAATCGGCTGAAGGCAATTCCCCCAGGCGTCGCGGCAGGCACCGTCGTCACGCGCGCTGTTATAATCGAAAATGACGGCAACACCTGGAAACAGATCTTCCTGTGCGACGAACATTTGAAGAACACGAAGGGATTTCTCGGAGGATCTCCCCTGGCACCGGTGAACGGCTGGCGGCTGCAATTCGAACAGCACGAAAAGGGATTGGAGATGTATTTCACACCGATCGCGTCACCTAAAGGTGAGGGCGGACACGTATTGCCCGTGGGAATCCGCTGGAATCCGAAGGTGAAACGTTACCAATCGCTCGACAGGACCTTCGAAAATTTCCTCGGGGAATTGCCCACGCTGGAAACTCCGCAGTCGCAGGTTCGCCCATGAGCGCCATCGCACAACCCGTTGTCGCCACGGCCCGCCGCCCGCAACCGAAGCTTTCCAGTTGGAGCGAGATGAAGTCGCTCGTTCCATACGTGCTCCGCTACAAGGGGATGACGGCTCTGGGACTCTTGACTCTGGCGCTGATGGGGCTGGTCGGAGCGCTGCCTCAACTGATCATTGGCATGATTACGGACCTGGTGCAAGGATCGCCGCGGACGCTGGCGACTCTGAGCGGATTTTCGCGCGCACTCCTTTCGCCGCTTTTTTCAATTTATGCGCCGTTCAGCCGTCACGCTCTGGGACTCTACTGCCTGATCCTGGTAGCGGTGATGCTTGCCAAGGGATTTTTCTCCTTTTGGACCAGATGGATACTGATCGGAATTTCCCGCGAGATTGAATACGACCTGCGCAACGATCTGCTGGCGCGGCTCGTCTTGCTGGAACCGGAATTTTACGTGCGCAATCGCACCGGCGATTTGATGTCTCGCGCCACAAACGACTTGAACGCAGTGCGCATGGTGCTCGGTCCCGGCATCATGTACAGCGCGACGACAATCTCCACGATGGTACTGGCGATTTTCTTTATGCTGAAGCTTTCGCCCGCACTCACCATGTGGGTCCTGATTCCTGTGCCGATCGTCGCCATCGTCACGCGCTATTTTGGCGAGATCATCCACCGGCTTTCGGAGCAGATTCAGGCCGCGCTTGGAGTGCTTTCAACCCGCGCGCAGGAGAATCTTACCGGCATGCGCGTCATTCGCGCTTACGCCCAGGAAAAACAGGAAGTCGCCAAGTTCGACGAAGCCAATCGTGACTATGTAAACCGCAACATCAAACTCATCAGCACTTGGAGTCTTTTTTTCCCGGGGCTTTCCACACTGATCGGCATGACCGTTCTGATCCTGTTGTGGCTGGGCGGCAAACAGGTGATCGATCATCGCGTTTCGCTCGGAACGTTCAACGCGTTTTACATGTTCTTGATCCAGCTCGTATGGCCGATGATCGCACTCGGATGGGTGACGAATATCTTCCAGCGCGGGGCCGCGTCCATGGGCCGGCTGAACTACATCATGAACGCAGAGCCGGGGATTCGAGATTCGTCCGCCCCAGCGCATACGCCGACTGACCCCTTCAACATGCGGCCGAATGGAGATGCTCCCGCGCCACAGGAGAAATCCACGGTCCGCGGCGAGATTGATTTTAGAAACCTCACGTTCACCTACCCAACTTCGGGTTCGGAAACGCAGGCGGGAGATCCTGTCCTCCACAACATCAACTTGCACGTTCCCGCAGGCACGACTCTCGCAGTTGTCGGGCCGACTGGCAGCGGTAAGTCCACTTTGGCGGCTCTGATTGCGCGTTTGTGGGATGCGCCTCCAGACACCTTATTCCTCGACGGCCGTTCGATTCGTGAGTATCCGCTTACCGAACTTCGCAGCGCGATCGGGTACGTTCCGCAGGACACGTTCTTATTCAGCGAAACGATTAGCGAAAACATCGCATTCGGCGCGGTGGACGCGGCGGAAGAGCACATTCTCGAAGCGGCTGAAATCGCGAGCATCTCCGGCGAGATTGAGAGTTTTCCGCAGCGGTTTAGCACCATGGTAGGAGAACGCGGAATCACGCTCTCCGGCGGGCAAAAGCAGCGTACGGCGCTGGCCCGCGCCATCATGCGGCATCCAAAAATCCTGATTCTCGACGACTCGCTGGCGAACGTGGATACCGATACCGAAGAGCGCATCTTGCGAAGGCTGCGCGACGTGATGCGCCAGCGCACGACCATTCTGATTTCTCACCGCGTCTCGACCGTGAAGAATGCCGACCAAATAATCGTCCTCCGCGAAGGCTACGTCATCGAGCGCGGCACGCACGACGAACTGCTCGCTCACAACGGCTATTACGCGGACCTGTATCAAAAGCAACTTCTCGAAGAAGAGCTGGAACGCGAATGAGCGATTTCCGCGAAGAAGAGAAATTAGGAAAGCTGTACGACTCGACGCTAACCCGCCGGCTGATGAAATATCTGCGTCCGTATCGCTGGTATGTGGTAGCCGCAGTGTCCCTCACGCTGGGCGTCACGGGGATGGAACTCGTAGGGCCTTATCTTATCCACATTGCGGTGGATAACTATCTAGTCCCTGGCTTCAATTCTTCCATCACGCATCATGCAGCCCTGATGGGTCTGCTGTGGGTCGTGGCTGTATCTACTGGAGCGCTCGTGGGCAGTTTTGTGCTGCAGTACGCTCAAGTGCGGATTATGCAGTGGGTTGGACAGGAGACTATGTACGACCTGCGCAAGGAGATTTTCGAGCATCTGCAGCGTCTGCCGATGAGTTTTTTTGACCATAGCCCGGTGGGACGCCTTGTAACACGAGCAACCACCGACGTGGACGCCTTGAACGATCTTTTCGCTTCCGGAGTCGTGGCTATGCTGAACGATTTCGTTCTGCTCTTTGCCATGGTCGCCATTTTATTCAAGTGGCACCCGTTCCTAGCTCTCGTGACTCTGTCCCCGCTGCCATTCATGGTTCTCTTGACGTATTTCTTCCGAAACAAAGTGCGCAACGCGAACCGCCGCATCCGCACAGCCATCGCGCGTATTAACGCTTTTCTGCAGGAACACATCAGCGGCATGGCCATCGTGCAGCTCTTTAACCGCGAATGGAAATCGCGCAAGCAATTTGAGGAATTGAATCGCGTCCACATGGAAGCTTACAAAGAGGCCATTGACGCGTTTTCTTTCTTCTACCCCGCGGTGGAATTCCTCAGCATGTTTGGTCTCGCATTGCTTTACTGGGTGGGCGGACTCAGAGCGATCTCGGGAAGCATTAAAATCGGCGTCCTGATGTCGTTTATGTTCTATGCGCAACGCTTCTTCCGGCCCATTCAGGACCTGAGCGAGAAATTCAATATCTTGCAGACGGCCATGGCCGCTTCCGAGCGCATCTTCAGGCTTCTCGACGAGCCCTTTACGATCACGTCCCCTGCTCAGGCGCGCACGCTTCCATCCGCGCGCGGGGAAATCGAATTTCGCAACGTGTGGTTTTCCTATACCGGCGGAGCTGCGCCGAAAGAAGCAGATTGGGTTTTACGCGACGTCTCCTTCCGCGTGGAACCGGGGCAAACGCTCGCGATCGTCGGCCATACCGGGGCCGGAAAGACCACCATCATTCAGCTTCTACTGCGCTTCTACGATATTCAGCGCGGAGAAATTTTGCTCGACGGTGTGGACATTCGAACGATGGACATGCAGGAACTGCGCCGCCTTTTTGGAATCGTCTTGCAGGACCCGTTCCTTTTTACCGGCACGCTGGAATCCAACGTCAAGCTCGGCACCGAAACGATAAGCCGAACGGCTACCGAAAAGGCGCTTCGTGAAGTCGGGCTCGGGCCTTTTCTCGAATCGCAGCCTCTAGGCGTGGAGACGCCCGTCACCGAGCGCGGCTCGACACTTTCTGTAGGCCAGCGCCAGCTCGTGAGTTTCGCTCGCGCTCTGGCGCACAACCCGAAGTTCCTGATTCTCGACGAAGCTACCTCCAGCGTGGACACCAAGACCGAGCTCTTGATCCGTGAAGCGCTCGACCGGCTGCTCCAGGGCCGCACCGCCGTCGTGATCGCGCATCGCCTGAGCACGATTCAGCACGCTCACCGAATCCTGGTCTTTCACAAAGGCCGCCTCCGGGAACAAGGTTCGCATCAAGAGCTTCTCGCACTGCGCGGAATTTACTACCGTCTCTATCAGCTGCAATACAGGGAGCAGGAATTGACTGCTCCGGTGCCCGGTGGTGGGACTGGATTTTCGCAACCGCTACCTGCCGATGATTAAGCACCGTCGACGCCCCGAAACGCCGCCGCTATTGCGTTTCTCATGACTGAAAAGAACATCTTGATTTCCGCGGGGGAAGCATCCAGTGACATGTATGCTGCGCGGCTCGCAGTTGCATTGCGCGCACGGACCGGCGCGAAGTTCTTTGGTATGGGCGGTCCTCGCATGGCAGAAGCGGACGTCGAACTGATCGCCGACTACCACGAAGTTGCGGTCGTAGGCATCGCGGAAGTCCTGCACAAAATTCCAACGGTGATTGGTGTGCAGAATCGTCTGAAGCGCGAAGCCAAGCGCCGCAATGCTGCGCTTGCGATTCTGGTCGATTCGCCCGGCACCCATCTGGGTGTGGCTCGCCGTCTGAAACAGATTGGCGTCCCGGTTGGCTATTTTATCGGTCCGCAGGTTTGGGCCTGGCGCGCGGGGCGCGTTCGCATCATCAAGCGGCGAGTAAATCGCATGGTCGTAATATTTCCATTCGAAGAGAAAATCTATCGCGGGGCGGGAGTGCCGGTAAATTTTGTCGGTCACCCGCTGGTGGACGTCGTGCGGCCCACAATGAGTCGCGCGGAATTTGCGGCGCTTCACAATCTGAATCCAAACAAGCCCATCGTCGCCATCCTGCCCGGCAGCCGCCAAAACGAGATCAGACAGAATTACGGGCGCATACTCGAGGCGTGCGAGCGCCTCATCCGGGCTGACAAGGAGACACAGTTCGTCGTCGCCGCGGCACCGAACCTGACCGCGGGCTCCTTCACTTCACACACTCTCCCAGCTATCGATATAAAGTTGGTCCAGGGAGCCACTTACGACGCCTTAGCCGCTGCCGATTGCGCCATTGTCGCCAGCGGAACGGCCACAATCGAAGCAGCGCTCCTCGGCACACCAATGGTTGTCGTTTATCGCGTTAGCCCGATTTCCGCATCCATCCTGCGGCGAATGATCCGGACACCCTTCTTCAGCATGGTGAATCTAATAGCGGGGAGAAGCGTAGTTTCGGAGTTAATCCAGGACGATTTCACGCCAGCTGCTGTGGAAGCGCAAGTTCGCCGCCTGCTGGATTCGCCGGCCGCTCGTGAGGAGATGAAATCAAGCCTGGCTGAGGTGCGTGCCAAGCTGGGCCCGGGTGGCGCGATCGAGCGCGCAGCGGACATTTTCGCGCAGATGTTGTAACCTTTTCTGCGTGGTACTTGCGGGCAACTTCGCGCGGGGCTCCTGTATCTTAGACAGGAGCGAATAGTCTGCTTTTCGTGAGAGGGTTTCTTGCACAAGACTCATCGGCTGCTCGTCCTGCTGGCTCTATCGCTCCTGGTGGCAGCCACGGCGCCGGCGCAATCGCCGCGCCGCTTCCCGTTTCGCGCGGATCATTACGACGTGCAGGTCTTGCTCCACCCCGAGGACCAGACAATCTCGGCTCTGGCCCGCGTGGATTTTATTGCCAACGAAGTTTCGCGCACCGTAGTCGTCGAGTTACATCAGGATTTGAAACTGAACTTGATCCGCATTCCGGGCGGGAAGCCGCTGGAATTCGAGCGCGATAGAACTTATCCGCTCCTGTTGACCGTCGGACTTCCTGATGCCGTAGCTCCTGGGCAGCCTGTAACTCTCGAGTTCGATTACACCGGGCCGATTTCGAGCGAGGATGACAGCCCGACGAGAGGCGTGCGATTCGCTTCGATTGACAAAACTTCGGCGTATCTGCTACTTCCGGCGCGCTGGTTTCCGCTCACAAATTATCCCGCGAATCGCTATACCGGCACCTTCAAAATAATCACGCCCGATACGATGTACGTCACCGGCACGGGAAAGGCGGATCCGCCGACGATGCAGCCGGGCATCGGAAAAGGCGCCGGCCAGGCGTCCTACGTTTTTCATTGCGATCGCCCGGGCCCGGTAGGAACTTTCGTCGCGGGGGCGTTGCAGCTCAATCCCATCCAAACGGAAGGAATCACCGTTTCCGTGTTTACGCCGCCGGTCCAGGCGTCCACCGCAAACGCGTATGGAAATTCCCTGGCGCATATAATTTTGTATTACACCGATGCATTCGGGCCGCTTCAAGAGAATGCGCCTCCGCCGTTTACGATCGCGCAGATGCCCGACGGTAGTTTGGCTGGATATTCCGCTCCCGGATTGCTGCTGATCAGCGCCCGCCAATGGACGACGAAAGCTAACGATCGTCTGATCTCCCAACTTGCCTCGGAGCAGTGGTGGGGTGATCGCGTCCTTCCCGCTACTTCGTCCGATACCTGGCTGACGGACGGGCTCTCGCGCTATGCCGAAGCCATGTACGCGGAGCAGAGCGACGGCAGCGCCGGCCTGCACCGAGCCCTCGAGGATTTTGCGGTGGGCGCGTTGATGTACGAGGACACCGCGCCCATTTCTCAGGCCGGCCGCTTGCAGACATTCTCAAACGAATACCGATCGGTGGTCGCCGACAAGGGCGCTCTGGTTTTTCACATGCTCCGCACCGAAATCGGAGACGATGCCTTTACCGCGCTTCTGCACGAGTTCTATAAAAAGTATGAAGGCAAAAACGCGAACATCGCCGACTTCGAAAAGATGGCTTACACAAAAGTTCCGCCTCCGAAGAAAGGCGAGCCTCCGATCAATCTTGTTTCGTTCTTTTCGCAGTGGGTGAATTCAACGGGCATTCCGGAATTCAAGCTTGAATTTATCGTCTATCGCACGAGAAAGGGTTTCAAAGTGGTGGGAAAGATTCACCAGGATCTCGATACATTTCGCATGCCGGTTGAAATCCGCGTGGATACGGAAGGAAACCCTGAATACAAGAATATCCTGGTGACTGGGACAACGCAGCCATTTGAGATCGACACTTTCGGCCGGCCCAAACCCTACGGAGTCGTCATCGATCCCAATAATAATATGCTGAAGTCCAGTCCGCGCTTGCGAATCCGCGCGTTCGTCGCAAGAGGCGAGGGCTTCGCCGAAAACGGCCAATACTACGAAGCTATCCAGGAATATCAGCACGCTCTGGATCTTCAATCCAGCAACTCGCTCGCTCATTTCCGCATGGGCGAAGCCATGTTTAACCAGAAAAACTTTCAGTCCGCTGCGAACGCCTTTCGCGCCGCGCTCGGCGGCGACCTGGACCCCAAGTGGGTCGACGTCTGGTGTCACATTTATATCGGAAAAATTTACGATATTCTCGGCCAGCGCGAACGCGCCGTCAACGAGTACAGTTTGGCGCAGCATCTCGGTGACGATACCGCCGGGGCGCAGCAGGAAGCTGGAAAATATTTGCAGCGGCCGTACACCGGCGACGCCGTGGCGGACGCCGCGCCCGCCGGCACAGCACCTGCTACGCCTGCAAACGCGCCCGCTGCCGCCGATCCGGACAAGCCGGTCCTCAAGAAACGCCCCTAGAACTGAAGGAAACTGGAATCTTCGGAGATGGCGGATTAGAGAGGCCGAAGTCCGGCGAGATTTCCCGGTTCGATTCCTTTGTGTTGAATGAGAACTTGAAAAGTTTCACCCATTCCTTCCGGGTTGATTAACGTCTTGAAAAGAAGCCGTCTCTGCGTTTGTTCAACCTCGGTCATCTCGTCTGATTGCAAATCCGAAAAATTGCCGTGGCGCGCGAGCGCAAGCAAGAATTTGCTTTGAGAGACAAATCCAGTTTGAACGAGTCCGCTTCTTCGCCCATACAGGTCGAGCGCGCTGAAATTGACGTGCGCGGTCAAATCCTGCTCGCCCGGCGCGCGAAACCAATCCTCGCCGGTTCGGTGACGCTCGTAGGCAAGCAAAGTGCCTCGCATATGCCGCTCGTCGTAAACCTCCTGTGCTTCATGCCCATAATCAATTGTTACGATAAATCCACGCTGGAGCATCTTCCCCGCTTGTTCGATCCAGCGGCACGCGGCAAGATTCGCTTCCGCTTGCTGTCCCTCGTGCAAATGGATGTTCTGTTGCGATAAATATTCGCTGAGATCGCTCGAAGATAGCAGCCTCATTTCATCGCACAACCCGTTCTTGCCGAGTCCGACATAAATTTCGCGCAGATCGTTGCCTTCGCGTACTAGGCGATGAACCGGCATCGCGTCGATAAGTTCGTTTGAGAAAATGCAGCCGCAAGCGACTTCATCCCGCAATTCGTCTTGAGATAAGAATTTACCTCGCGCAATGTGCGCATCCAGAACTTTAGATTGCAGAGCGCGGCGTGCAGTTGATCGTTCAACTGCAATAAACCGTAGCGCCTGGTAAAAATCGGGCCACGCCTCGGCGGCGAAATCGAGAATTTGCTTAGCCAATCGGCCTGTGCCGGCTCCGGCTTCCACAAGCTGGAAAGTATCCGGGCGTCCAAGCACGCACCACATTTCCTGAAATTGCCTCGCCAGCAGCCTTCCAAAGAGCGGGCTTACGTCCGCGCTCGTAAAATAATCGCGCCCGGGCTGCTGTTCCGCTTTGGTGTAATACCCGTGCACCGGGTGATAGAGGCACGCCTCCATATATTCAGCAAATGTGATGGGGCCGTGCGAACGAATGCGCTCCGCGAGGATGAGTGCGAGCGGCGTGGGCTCGCTGCGCGAGGCCATCAATTCACGCGCTGCGGGTTGCGCGTAAACATCTCGATGATGTAATCGTGCAGGCAGTCGTAGAGCTGTTTTTGGAAGGTCCATGGAAATTGCGCATGTTCAATTTCGCGCGGCTGAAGCTTGAAAGTATAATTGTGCACTTCCGCGTTTGTGGGTTTGTAGCGGATCTCTACTTCCACGCCCCCTTCCGCAGAGCGCGCCTCAAAATCAAAAAGCGGATGCTCGTAACGCACGAGCTGGTGCCGCACCTTATCTGCGAGCAATTCGCTCATTGAAAGCTCTTGGCCTGCAGTTCCGTCCACACGCTTGCAAAACTTGTCAGCGCCTCTTTGTCGAACAGAACGAAATCAATCTTCTCGAGCGATGTAGGTTGCTCGAAATGTTTGGCTACTTCACGCAGCATAATTTCGGCGCATTCGCGCAGCGGGAATTCTGCGATGCCCGTCCCCACAGCCGGAAACGCGATGGTCTTGAGTCCCTTTTGCGCCGCAATTCGCAGCGAATGCGCCGTGGAGCTGCGCAACGAGTGCGCGGACGTTTTTCCGCCAAGCTGCATGCTCGCCGCGTGTATCACGTAGCGAGCTTTCAGCTTTCCGCCCGTCGTGATCGCCGCGCCACCCACCGGCACCTGGCCGATGGCATCGCATTCTTTTTGGATTTCGGGGCCGCCCTTTCGGCGGATCGCTCCGGCAACGCCGCCTCCCAACTGCAAATCATTGTTCGCAGCATTCACAATGGCGTCCACATCCATCTCGGTCAGGTCGCCTTCGATAATTTCAATCCGATCGGCAAGGTTCATCTTCAAGAAAATCCTTCCCAGCGAGCATTGCATTGAAGCTACAGAATTATTTCTTTGCCGCGTCTTTTGCGTATTCGTACACGCCGCGGCCTGACTTCCGCCCGGTACGCCCCGCCTTCACATACTGCGCCAGGAGCGGGCACGGCCGGTATTTTTCTCCCAGCGTTTTGTGCAAGTATTCCAGAATGTTGAGGCGCACATCCAAACCCACCAGGTCCACAAGCTCAAACGGACCCATCGGATGATTCAGTCCCAATTTCAGCGCCTTATCGATGTCCTCGGCGCTGGCCACGCCTTCCTGCAGCATGTAAAAAGCTTCGTTGCCAATCATGGCGTTGATGCGGCTGGTCACGAATCCCGGCGATTCGCGTATCACCACCACTTCCTTGCCCATCCGGCGTCCCACTTCCACGCACGCCTGCAGGGTCGCTTCAGAAGTTTCCAGCGCGCGCACGACTTCCAGCAATTTCATCTTCGGCACAGGATTGAAAAAATGCATGCCGATGCAATCTTCCGCGCGGAAGGTAATAGACGCCATTTCCGTGATGGAAAGCGAAGAGGTGTTGCTGGCCAGAATCGCGCCGGGCTTTGCAAACTTGTCGAAGATCGTGAAAATCTCGAGCTTCACTTCCATTTCTTCCGGAACAGCTTCGATCAAGAGATCCGCTTCGCGGCAAACGTCCTCCACCGAACGCGCGGTCGTAAGATTTCTAAGCGCGGACTCTTTCTGCCGCGGCGTCACCTTTCCACGCGATACTCCATCTTCCAGCGTTTGAGAAACATAGGCGGCGCCTTGTTCCCGCATTTCGGGAGAAACATCTTCGAGCACCGTGCGGTATCCGCCAAAGGCCGCCGCGTACGCAATTCCGCGTCCCATCGTTCCCGCGCCAATCACTCCGATGGTTTTTATGTCCATTCACAGACCTCGCTCAAACTGGAAAAAGCCGCGCTGCATTATCGTACAGAATTTTCTGTTGCGCGTCCGGCGATATTGCTAGCGCGCGAAACTTCTCGATGTTTCCCCGCACTCCGGGAACACCAGGCCCCGGCCAGTCCGTCCCAAACAGAACTTTATCCGCAATCTCCTCGATTCGAGGAAAATGTTCCAGCAGTTTTTGCGGAGGTATCCCGGAGATATCCATGTACATATTCTTGTGCCGACGAACCAGAAAAAAAGCCTCGTTCATCCACAGCGGGCGCCCACCATGCGCCAGGATAACGACCAGGTTGGGAAAATCCACGCCAACGTCGTCAGCCAGCATAGGCTGCGCGTACACGTTTCGCGCGCCGGGGAAAATCGATGTGCCTGTGTGAATCATTACCGGCAGGCCAACTTCTTCCGCCCTCTCGTACATCGCGCGCAAAGGCCCCAGGCCGCTGCGGTATTCGTTGGGCGCAAACAATTGATGGGAGGGGTGAACTTTTAACCCGCGAATGCCAAGTGTTTTCAGCCGGGTCACTTCCGCGCGCGCATCGAAAATATATTTCGGATGCACGGAACCGAACGCAAGCAGGCGCCGCGGATCGGCGGAGCAATAGTTTGCGACCCAATCGTTAACTTCCGCAGTGTATCCGATCACGTCCGGGCTGACATAGTTGATGATTCCCGCTCGCTCGATTTCCGCCTCATCCAAGAACTTCAGGAACTCTTTGGCGCTCTCGCCGAACTTCAGCACCTCGTCATAGTCCCGGCGTCCCCGGCGAATCAATGCTAGAGCTTCCGGCTTGATCGCGTCGTTGGGCTGCACGTGAATATGAATGTCTATAATCGGCGGCAAGCTCGGTTTCCCCCGGCAACGTACAGCAGAACGCCCTTCACACAGCGGCTAGATTCGGTCAATCCCCTCTTGATTGAATCCGAGTACCACACGGCCACCCGCGATAATTACCGGGCGCCGAATCAAATTCGGTTCTTCCGCCATCATTCGAATTGCTTCCTTGCGCGAGGGCGGATGGTCCTTCATTTTTTTCCTACGGTAAAGCTCGTTGCGCGTGTTCAGAAATGGTACGTGATCGCGGTCGCCGATCAATTTCTCGAGTTCCGCCGCGCTCAATCGCTCTTTCCCCAGATCGCGGAAATGCATGCCGAAACCGAGGTTTTCCATGTAGGCCCGCGCTTTGCGGCAGGTTGTGCACGAAGGCTTATGCAGGAATTGAACTTTCTTTCCGGCTTTTGCCCCTCGGCTCGGTGCTTTCCTAGTAGCTTTCTTAACGGCCATGGTTTGCTTCCTCGCGTAAAACTTCGCGTTCAATACCGCGGTACGTTCGGATCGATCTCGGCGGACCAGCGGTCAATTCCGCCAGACATCGATCGCGCGCCTTCCACGCCTTGCGAGCGCAACCACGCTGCGGCATCCAAACTTCTCATTCCGTGGTGACAGAACAGCACAAGCTCACTCGCCGCTTCCAGCCGCGCCAGATTCGCCGGGATCTCGCGCAGCGGAATCAGCACCGAGCCTTCGATGTGCGAAGTGTCGTACTCCCATTTTTCGCGGACGTCCACGAAAAGTAGCTTCTCGCCTCGCGCGAGCATGTCTTTCACTTCGCCTGGCGCCACTTCCATGTTTGCGTAGAGATCTTCCGTCATTAGTAGCCGAAATCCGCGGGAGCAGTATACGCGTGCTCTTTCACTCCCAAGCTCTGCATTCGCTCCGCACCGACCTGCTTCAAATATTCACCGCGATCGCTCACATGCACGACCCACCGCGCAAGCCAGTCCTCAAAATCCTCCACGCGCCGAGTCTGCTCGTGGTACTGCGCGAAAAACGCATGATCGCGCCCGTAGTATCCCTGTACCGGCGAAGGATGCGCCCCGCCCGGCTGATGCACCACCGCTTCAACCAAAAATCCCGGCACCAGCGTGCGATTAGGGTCTGACGAAATCACGCTGGGCTCGACGATTTCTTCCACCACGATAATTATTTTCCTCGCCGCTCGCGCACCATCGACGGCTACGCCCAGGCTGCCCCAAATGTGCGCGTTGCCTTCAGCGTCCGCGCGTTGCACGTGCAAAATTGCCACGTCCGGCCGCAGCGCGCGCACTGCAACAAGCTTCTCTTCGCTGACGGGCGAAGAAAACTCGCGCAAATTTCCGTTTTTCTTCAAAAGGTCGCTGCCCAGTGTCGCGTAGGTCGGCAGAAACGGCACACCCAGCGCCGCGGCATGCAGCGCGAGCGCCATCGTAAAATTCGAATAATCCACGACTTCGATTTTTCGCGGAACCGCGTGTTCCACTGCCCGGCGAAAACAGTAGCCCACGCCGGCCGAAACATTTCCCACCCAGGCGGCCATCACGCGCGAGACGCATCCCGCGCCAATCATCTGATCGAACAAAATGTCCGAGATAGGACCCACGACCGTTAGATCGCGACGCCCTTGCCGTATCAGCTCGTGCCCCGCTGCGAAAGGGATCATCTGTTCGAGTTGGGCGCCGAGAAGCACCATCGAGCCGGAGGGCACGTGCCGCGCGATCGCGTCACGCATCGTCATCAATTTTGATTCAGCCATGACTTTTAGGCGCGACTCGATTTCAGCGAGTCCAGAAATGATTTGGATCCAGCTCGCGCATTACGGCCAACGCCTCATCGCGAGGCGCGGGCGTTTCAACAAGATCATCGGCCAAACGCAGCGTCCAACCGGTGTTGGCCAGCACTTCTTCCACGCTCACTCCCGGATGAACCGAAGCCAGAGAAGCTTCGCCGTCGTCGCCGAAGCGAATCACTCCAAGCGTTGTGATGACAGCCGAAGGGCCAGAATTCGCGGGCAGGCCCTGTGCTCGCCGCCAACCATTGCCGCTGCCGTACCCTGGCGACGTGATGTGTCCAACGCGCTCGGTTAGCCGGCCTCGCTCGTGCGCCAGTAAAACTACTGTCCGCCGCGCGAGGCACGCAATATCGCAAGCGCCGCCCGATCCCGGCAAGCGCTGCATTTCCTTATTTCGATGACCCCAGGTAGTGTTCAGATTGCCGAAGCGGTCCACTTCCGCAGCGCCGAGAAATCCGACATTCACGCGGCCTTGTTGCAACAGAGACATCACATCGAGCATTTGACCGCATTGCGTGGCGTGAAGAAGATTGGGCGGATCGCCCATGGTGTAAAGAAGTTCAAGCGAAGGTGTTTCGCGGACGACGCCATTTTCGAAAAGTCCCACAGCGCGGGGAGCATGCGTACGCCGGGCAACCAGGAAAGCCAGCATCGGCAGACGCATTCCCACGAATACGAGTTCCCCGTCGCCGATTTCCCTGGCCGCCGTCGCAACCATCAGTTCGCTAAAGGTGTAACCGCGGCTGGCGACTTCCGCTTCCGACCGAGCCGTCACGATAAATCCATGCTCCCTTTCGGAGAAACCCACTTCGGCTCGGTGTCCTGTATTTCGCTCACCAACTTGATATCTTCCGGCTGCGGCAGAGTTTCCTTCAAGTGCTCCGCATATTTCTCCGGGGACAGCAGCTCACCGGTCACGCTGTATGGCTGATCGGCAAACTCCCCGATGTGGCGGTTGAACTTCATATCCGGGACGTAAAGCGGAACGGCGCCCGCCGGGACGTGCTTGTTAATCTGCTCGATCAGTTTTTCGCATTCGAGAAAATACAGGTGGCGATTGTGCTCGTTCATGTGCCCGAGGTCCACTTCCTGTTGCGTCTGGGCCTCGTCGTAACGTCCTTTCAATCCCCAAACGTAAAACCAGTGCGCCGAGCTCGATTGATCCACTCCGAACAAGTCGTAGCTCACCGGAATCCATTTGTTCACGTATTTCTGAACGATATTGAGCGGCACCACTTCCGCTTTCACAATGCGCTTGAGACCATCATGACCTGTGCCCAGATGGAACGATTCTTCGCGCAGCATCGGATTCATGGATTGCGCCAGCGGCTCGAATCCCGAATAACTCAGCATGGTGAGCTGGAATTTTCCATCGCGGTCCACGAAATCCGTGTAGGTGAAAAAGTCCAGCCAGTTGGCCACTTCCTGATTGAAGGCGCCCAGCAAGCGCTTGGATTCAAATGCGCGGCGTTCCAGCATTTTCTGGGCTTCCACTTTTCCGCTGTAACCGAAGTGATTGATCAGCAGATGGCACATCTGCCAGCCGTGCCGCATTTCTTCAGTCACCACGCGGCATAACGATTTGCGGTCATGCTCGCTCGGCGAATGTTCGAAGAGGCGACGCTGCTGTTCCACCGAAGCGAATTCCGTGTCGCCCTGGTAAATAATCAGATTCATCAGGCCGTCGCGAATTCGCTGGTCCGGAATGTCCAGCACCTTTTGCCATTTCGGGCGTCCTTTGAACGCGCCGAATTCAATTTCATTGGAACGCGTGGGCCCGAACTTCGCTTCGAAATGATAGCTGTCGATTTCGGAATAATTCACGCCGATGTCGTTGCGCCAAACGCGGAATAAATCCACCCAATCATCAAACGTAGCGATGCGTGTTGCGGACATTTATGAATTCCTCCCATTTTCTAAAGCGGTTACTTCTATGAAATCAGTTCCGGGCCGTCGCTCGATGAGCATGCAGGCCGCCGAATAAATCCTGCGCTCAGTGCCCTCGAAAATTCGGCTTGCGCTTCTCGATAAACGCGTTCAGCCCTTCCAGGCAGTCTTCCGACTGGAAGCAGTGAATCTGCAGCCTTATTTCCTCGTCCAGCGCAGCCGTCAGCGCGGCGCGGTCATTGCTCGTCATGGCATGCTTCGAGTCTCGAACCGAAAGCGGCGCGGCCGCAGCCAAATCCTGCGTGATTTTTTTGGTTTCTTCTTCGAATTGCGCCGCGGGAATGATCCTGCTGACGATTCCCATCCTGAGTGCGTCTTCCGCCGTCAGTTTCTCAGCGGTCCAAAATAACTCCGCCGCTCGCGCGCGTCCCACCAGCCTGGGCAGGAAAAAGGTTCCCCCGAAATCGGGGTACAAACCGATTTGCGCAAACGCCTCCGCGAATTTTGCCTGATCGGAAGCCACGCGCATGTCGCAAGCAAGAGCCAGATTCATTCCTCCGCCGGCCGCCGGACCGTTCACCGCCGCGAGCACGGGTTTCGGCATCCCTGCAATCACCAGGCAAATTTCTTTCCCCGAAACAAGCAGGCTCTCGAGTTCCTTCGAGTCATTGTGTTTTCGCAGGTCGTGAAGAAGCTCCAGATCGCCGCCCGCGCAAAATGCCCGCCCGGCTCCGACTATTCTTACGGCGCCTATGCCTTTGTCCTCGCTAGCGCGTATCAGCGCATGAACCAGCGCTCGCCCAAGCTCCACGTTCAACGCGTTGAGCCGGTCCGGCCGGTTCAAACGCAACGTGACAATCCTGCCGTCGCGCTCCTCGAGCACCAGTTGGTTCGCCGCGTTTTGTTGAGTAGTTGCCGCCATAACATCGCTCCCCTAGTCTTTCAAGCTTTTCAGCAGCGCTGCGAGCTTCTTGAAGTACCGCGTCTTCACGCCGCGGTCCGTCCCGCAATTGGCCCCGCTGGTCGAAGGCAAAACGAAGACGTGCGCACCGTAAAGTTTTTCTTTCTGCAAGCCCAACTTGCATACCCGGCCCGGTAAATTTCTCGTAAACCATCTTTCCGTTGAAAGCGATCACTCGCGGCCGCAGGTCTTCCAGCTTCTGCGCCAGTAAGACTCGACCCTCGGAAAATTCCTGCCGCTCGATTTCTTCCACGCCGCGCGTAGGACGCTTGACCAGATCCGTCATCCCGATTCCAAATTCCAGCACGCGACGGTCATCTTCATAGCCGAGCGGTTCCGGAATCACGCCGGATTCATACATCATCGGCCAAAACTGGTTGCCGCGTCCGGCGTAGTAGTGCCCTACGCGCGCCGAACGGTCGCCCGGATTGGCGCCCACCAATATCATTTTCATTCCCTTGCGAAGATAATCGGGCAGTGTGCGCATTCAGTCCTTTAGGATCGATCCCGAATCGTATTTCGCTTACTTACAACTCGACTCTCACGCTCTCCTACCTTCCCTTGAATTCCGGCTGCCTCTTCTCCACGTACGCTTTCAAGCCTTCCTTCGCGTCCTCGCTGGTGAAAAGAAGCTGCTGCATCTCGCGCTCAATGCCGAGCGCTTCTCCAAATCCCACTTCCGAACCCGTCACTACCGCGCGCTTGATGCGCCCCACCGCGCGGGACGCTTTATTCGGCGGGCAGAACTGCTTCGCGTACGCCATCACTTCTTCCCAGAAAGTTTCTTTCTCATAGATGTAATGAATCAATCCGAACTCCAGCGCCTCTTCGAAGCTGAAGGTTCGTCCGGTAGCCATCAACTCGATGGCGCGCGCGCGTCCCACCACTCGCGATAGACCGCTGCGTCCCGCCCGTTCCGGGCAACACGCCCAGATTCACTTCCGGCAATCCGATTTTCCCGCCTTCCTTTTTTGCGATGCGGATGTCGGCAGCCAGCGCAATCTCCAGGCCGCCGCCCACGGTGTGCCCGTTGAGCGCCGCAATCACAAGCTTCGGCGTCTGCTCGAACCGGCATAACGTCTCATTCGCATGCAGGCAGAAATAATATTTGAACGTCGGATCGGCCTTCGTCAGCATGGGGATACTCGCGCCCGCCGAAAAGAATTTCTCACCCTTGCCGCGCAGAACGATCACGTGCGCATTCTCGTCCATGCGCGCCTGCAGAATCGCGGTGTCAATCTGCTGCATCATTTCGTAGGTATACGTATTCGCCGGCGGGATCATCCATCTCGATGATCGCCACTCCGCCTTCCACCCCGTAGTGAATCAGTTGCTTCTGCTCCACTGCCTGCGTCGTCGCCATTATTTCCTCCGGGAAATTATTTCCATCGTTTATTCCGTCTGTATTTAAAGATTATCCGCCCGCGCGCGCCGGTTCCGCAAGCGTGCTGCGACAGGCCGCACGGACTTCGGACGCGCATCTCCGTGCCCGTTCATTACTCCGTGCAAAAACATTCCCGCGATGGTTTCGGCCAGCGCGTCCGCCTGCGGATCCGCTGCCGCGCGGTGCCATGTGTAGGTCCAATTCATCATTCCGAAAAGAGACAGCACCGCCACGCGCGGATTCAATCGCCGCGCTGCGCCGGCCTTACGCATCTCCTCGAAAATCTCCAGCGCGATTTCAACGTACCGCCTCTTCACTTCCAGCACTTCCTTGCGGAATGTTCCTTCCAGCGCTTCATCTTCGTGAGCCAAAACTTTCATCTCCACGGGATGCTGCAGAAAATAATCCAAATGATTGTGGACAAGAATGCGCAGCTTCTCGACGGGGTTACTAACGCGAGCCAGGCTTTGTTCCAGACGCGCGACAATGGTTTTAAATGTGTGGATTTGAATCAGGTACAGAAGTTCTTGCTTGCTCTTGATGTAGTGATACAGCCCGGCGAGCGAAACGCCACTCGCACGGCTGATGTCGCGTATCGAAGCTCCCTTCGTAACCTTTATCGCAGAATACTTGGGCGGCATGCCGCAGGATTACCTGCAGTTTCTCTTGGGGCTCGCGCTGCGGCATAGAAGGTCTTGGCATAAAGGATGACCGGGTTCCGTTCGAACGTTCGTTCGGTAACTCAGAATACTTCCTGCCGACCAGCCTGTCAAGGCTGGCCCTCTTCCCCGGTTCGCTGCCCGCCTTCATTTTTCCTATGCCATTTCTCCATCCGCGCGCCCCGCTCCAGCATCCAACCGATTACAAGCCGGCGACAGCACGGACTTCTCTCAACCTGTGCTACCCTTCACTTCTGCGAGATACGTCGAAATGAGTGCATCCAAAATGAACCCGGCAGGTGAGAACTCGGTGCAACCTCGTTCCCTTCCCTCCCAAGTGGTGAAGGAAGACGAGCCCCTTCTCGTCGCCGCCGCCCAGAACGGAGACATTACGGCTTTCGAAACTCTGGTCGGCCGCTACGAACGCAAGATATTGCGGCTGGCCCAGAACATCACTCAAAACCGCGAAGATGCGGAAGACGTGATGCAAGAAGCCTTTCTGAAAGCCTACGAACATCTCTCCGGATTCCAGGGCAACTCCCGCTTCTATACCTGGCTTGTGCGCATAGCCGTCAATCAAGCGCTGATGAAATTGCGCAAGCGCCGCCCCAACGTGGTTTCCATTGACGAAGAGGTGAACACCGGGGAGGACTTGATCCCGCGTGAGATAGAAGACTGGGGCCCTTCGCCCGAAGATCGCTACAAGCAGACCGAGCTTTCCGACATTCTTTCCGAGGTAATCACCGATTTAGATCCATCTTTTCGAATCGTTTTCCAGTTGCGCGACATCGAAGAATTATCGACCGAAGAGACGGCCGAGGCGCTGGGGCTTTCCATCCCAGCCGTCAAATCGAGGCTTCTTCGCGCGCGCCTGAAGCTGCGGCAGAAGCTGAACAAATATTTTCGTCGGAGTGAAAATCAGTGAATTGCAAGACCATCGTAGTGGAGTTGGAAGATTATCTGGACGAGGCGTTGGATTCGGAATTGCGCGTCTCGATCGAATTGCACCTGGCCAAATGCAAGAACTGCAAACTGATCGTGGACACCACCAAGAAGACCATTCAAATCTACTGCAACTCCGAACCTGCGCCGCTTCCGGAAGACATGCGCCACCGCCTTCACGACGCGTTAATCAAGAAACTCGGCCGACCCCGCGCCTAAAACTGCCCCACACTACTTGCTCACATCTGCGCGCTTCTCCATTCCGGCACCGCCTTCTGCCACATCGGAACATCGCGGCCCATCCCGCGTTCACGCGCTATCTCGAATATTCTTCCGGCTACAACAATGTCCTCCGTAGCAATCCCATTGGACTTGAACAGCGTGATCTGATTCGGGCTCGTTCGGCCGGTGGTCTTCCCCGCGGCGATTTCGGCTAGTTCCTTCACTCCAGCCCATCGCGCCGCATCCTCCCCAAAGACGTGAATCAGATCGCCCGATTCAAGTTTCGACTGTGCGCGAGAGTCCACCGCAATCACATCGCACCGCTCGACAGCCTCGCGTGTCCAACTCGCGCTTCTGCGGAAAATTAGCGCCGATGGCGTTGATATGCACGCCCGGTTTCAGCCACCGTCCTTCCAGCACCGGAGCTGTGCTGGTCGTCGAAGTCACGACGATGTCTGCATCGCGCACGGCATCTTCCGCCGACGCAGCCGCCGCAACCGGAATCTTCAGAGCGTCGCTCATTTCCTCGGCGAATCTTTCGCGCCTCTCCGCCTCACGGCCGAATACGCGTATGCCGTCCAGCTTCCGGACTTGCACAATGGCTTGAAGCTGTGTGCGCGCCTGCAGTCCGGTCCCGATCATTCCCAGGGTTCGCGCATTTTCGCGCGCCAGATACCGCGTAGCGACGCCGCTTGCAGCGCCAGTGCGCATTTGTCCCAGAAAATCAGCTTCGATCAACGCCACCAAATCGCCTGACTCGACGCTGAAAAGCGTCACCAAAAAACGCAGTCCTTTACCTGAGCTTGTGTAAATTTTCAAACCCATGTATCCGCTCACGCCGTCGGCTGCCGCCATATAATGCAGATAACTTTTCGACGGCAAATGCAGCCTCTGCCGCGAATGCACTAGCGCGGAACCGTCTCCGAGCCGACGAAAAGAATTCTCCACTGCGTCGATTGCAATTGGCATCGTCAGCAGTGATTTCACGTCCGCTTCGCTCAGCAAAAGTGGCACGGTATTCTCCCTAACTTCCGCTCAGCTTCAAATTGGCCTTCACAGAGGCAGGGCGTAGCGGAGCGGCCGGCGTACGCTGCTTTTCCAGAAGTAGCCGAGGATGATCACACTTGCGATCGCCGCGTAGGCACACCACAGCGAGGTGAACGCGTAGCGCTTGAACCCCATTACAATCAGGAGAATCATTAGGTTTGCCGCGCCGAAGATTACCATGGGCCTTTCCTTCGACATGAACAGCGAACCGCAGGTTGCAATCACATACAGCACCGCAACCGCTGTATTGTTAGTCGCTTGTTGATGTACACGATGCTGTTTGCCTTAACGAAGACTTCTGTTGGGTACGCCGTCAACGCCCACAAAATATAAAGCGTAGTTGCTCCACCGATGAACGAGGAACGGCAGCATGCGCCTGCGGCCGGGGCCGTCAGGTTCAAAAAGCAAAACGCTCAGCGGCAGCAGTAAAGGAAGTATCCCCTGCGCATACAGCATGAACGCTGCTCCCATGTCGTGCGTCACCGCAGGCGAAAGAATGCCATCCAATCCCAGCCAGACGAATCCTTCGATGAACTGGTGAACGGCGAACAGGATGGGTAGCGAGGCGAAAAGCAGTTCGCGCCTGTGCTTCACCTTGGTCAACGTGACGACGCCGATGGCGCCCAAAGCTGTGCTGCCAACAAAGTTCGCTGCTGCCGAAAAACACATGGCTGGTCTTCTCCCGTGCGAAAATTACGCCCATCCTATCAGAACGCAAAATATTTGGTATGACGCGGCAACCGAATTTACCGGAAACGTGACCTGAGAGCCAGTACCAGGCAGCTCGCGGATTGCGATAGAAGAACGCGGAACGTCAAGCCCCGATTAGTCCGGTAATCGTAAGATAAATCACCAACAAATCGGACTAGAAATTTATGCGGTAGCCCAGAACGCGATGTTCCGGCGCATCGAGAACCAGCAACTCATGCTGCGGGCTCACCGCTAGCGGCGGAGCAGGCCGGCTCCCTTGTCCAAGCTGCGGAGCAAGGTCCATATCCAGCCTTGGATTGCCGTCCGTCGTCACCACGTGGAGCGTCCGGCCATTGCTGTCCATCACGAAAATTTCGTTATTCGAAACGGCGAAACCCGCTGTCGGATTCCATGTGGCTTCATTTTCTCCCGGAGCTATCTGCGTTACCAAATGGCCTTCCCGTGTGAGCTTCAAAATATTGCCGGAAGAATTCCCGAGATAGAGAAACCCGTCCTTACCGTTTTCAATCGGGCCGAAAGCTTTCGTCGCTCGCGGGTTGCTGCCCGGAGGAATCCATGTTTGCTCCAGGCGTAATCGCGCGTTAAACATGAAACATTTCGAGGCGTCCGCATCGAAAACGTGGATGAGTCCGTCAGCCGCTACGGCTACGCTAAGAGAATTGCTCGCGCTGGCACGCGTTCTTAATCGCAACTCGCGATAACGATTTCCTTCTCCGCCGGGGAAGAAAATGAAGACGCTGCCCCGCGCCGGATCCGTCACATAGATCGCTCCGCCGTTATCCACCGCAATCGATTGCGGATGCTTCAAACCATCTTGCTGAAACGAAAGCAGCGCTTTCCCCCGCGGCGCAAATTTATGGATGAAACCGGTTGCGGGGTCCGCAATGAACACGTTGCCCAGCGTGTCGGCAGCGATGCTCGCGGGATCTTGCAGTTCGCCCGGTCCGTCACCCTGGGAGCCCCACTCACCGATGTACTCGAGCGCTAGCCCCACGGGTTTTTGTTGCAATGCGTGTGTTTCAGTTTGCCCGCGTCCGGCAACCGAAAGAATGCAAACAAAAATTAGCAAAGCGCCCAAAGATGAAATGCGAGTGCGCATATGGACCAATTTAGCTCAACTGAAGATTTATGCCCGATCAAATGAAGAGGGGTGGAGCGCTCTGATTAACGCTTGCGTTTACGAGGTTGCGGCTCGCCGGCTTCGCGCACACGGCGAACAACCGTCTGCCGCATCACATAGGTCCGCTGTTCGGATCCCTTGCCGCTCAAATTCTGAAATTCGAATCTCACTTCGCCACCCGGCGTGGAGGCCTTGATTATTTTGACCGGAAGTTTCCCGCAAACATCGCTTTCTACGAACGCCGTTTCGTAGCGCTCCTTCTTCTGGCCCCAGGTGTACACGCGGAGAAGCGAAAAATCGCACGGTTGCCCTTCAGCTCCATGCGTCCCGACTAAAAGATATTGCGGCTTTGCATTTTGGGATGCATCCACTACGCGATTTAATTCGAACCACCCAATGATGCGCATTCCCGCCGAACTGGCATAATCGGGCAGCGGCGCAGGAACATCGAGATCGATAAAACGTCCCATGACCCAGCCCGCCATCGTGGTTTGGTCGCTGTTGTGCGCCAGCACGAGCCACCAATCCTCTTTTTTCCCCGCGGACTCTGCCTTGGGATCTTCCTCGGCTCCGGCACCGCGAACCGCGGCGGCGCTGATCGGCTGCCGAGCGAGCACATCCAGCGCAGTGTTTTTGTATAGTTGGCGGATGCGCAGCGAATCGCGTCCCGGTTCGATGTGGAGATTGCTAAGGGCCTTGGTGTGGCCGCGCGCTTCGACCGGCATCGTGGCGGCTTTCTTTGTGAGGTCCTTCGCCGCCTGCCACACATCCGCCGAAAGCAATTCGCGTTCCGCAATCCAGCCGGTGATTCCGGTCGTAGTGCGCACCTTCACTTGATCTTGAAAACGCTGAAGGACATCCAGTTTTTCACCGAAGCTCACCGTCGTCAGCGGCTCGCGCACTTGCGCGGACGTGCTCCACACCGTGACTTGGCGATCGCCTGCGTAACCCACCTCCATTGGCGGCTTCGTCTGATGAAACCGAAGATACGCGGCGGTGCCTAAAATCAGCAGTACCAGGAGCCCCAGGAGAATTTTCCGGATCACGCCCGGTCTCCAAATGTGATCCCCACAGGCGCGCGCCGCACGCACGTAATCGCTCCCAGGATCCACCAGCTTGCTCCAGTCCCGAATGGCGATCCATTCGCGTCCGGCCCATGCGGCACAGCGATGGTGGCCCGCAGCGCACTTCCTCACCCGTCACCACGCCGATTGTTCGCGTCTTCGACATCACTCCACCAGCTCCCTGTTATGCTTGCGCGAGCGTTCGCTCTTCACGCAACTTCCGAAGCGACTGATGATTTTACACCAACGGCAATGCGCATTCCGGCTGCGGTTGAATATGCGGTTTCCATGCGCAGCTGCTTCAGGGCCATTCGGCCGTTCTGATACAATGCGGGCGCTTGAGTTGGGCGACGCAGCTCAACGCTAAGAGCCCGACTATTCGGCGGCTCGGTGATTGGATGCCAGGAGACTGCACATGGAAGGTCTTGAGAAACTGAAGCCGCTCGCTTTGCTGCTGTTGCGGGTGGCGCTTGGGATCATATTCATCTCTCATGGGTACCCGAAGCTGTTCTCCCAGTTGCAGCACACGACCGAAGCTTTCACCCACCTGGGATTTCCTGCCTACTTTGCTTACATCTCCGGGGTGCTGGAATTGTTTGGCGGAATTTTACTCATCGTCGGGCTGTTCACGCGGATCGCGGGGTTGCTGCTTGCGGGAGAGATGGCGGTCGCGCTTGGTGAAGGTGCACGGAATCCTGGCGAACCCGATGGCGGTGCATAATTACGAATTTCCGCTGGCGATGGCGGTGGGATCGTTCGCGCTGGCTGCGCTTGGGGCCGGGCTGATTTCGCTCGATCACGCCATCTTTGCGAAGCAGCGAAATTTTCCGAAGAAAGCGAAAGGCAGAGACAAGCGGGACTAGCCGCCTCCGAGCTGCCGGCCGGCTCGCCGAGTTTACGCGGGCTGGGTGAAGTTTGGCGCGGCCGCCGGCGGAGGCGTCACGATTACCGTCGCCGGAACGGGAACGGGAGCTTGCGGCATCACGAGCCAGGCGACGAGATAGGCGACCATGCCAGGGACGATACCCGTGAAGAACGAGACGAGGACCCAAACCAGGCGCACGACGGTCGAGTCCACGTCCATGTATTCAGCGATACCGCCACACACGCCCGCGATTTTGGAATCCACAGACGAGCGCATCAGGCGCTTTTGAACGGGCGGAGGGCCCGAAGGGGCTACCTGCTGGGGCGCTCCGCAGTAGTAGCAGAAATTCGAATGCTCGGTGAGTTCCCTCTTGCAATGGTTACAAATCATTTTCAGCCTCCTGCGCGACACACAACGGCCATTTCCGCACGGGTTCCTATATAGGGATACGATCCTACCACGTAAAAAGTTTCCTCGTCAAAACCGGCGGCTGGCGCGCGCTGTGACAACCCGACGGTTTGCCCGGTGGTTGAGAAAGTCAAAAGAGCCGGCGGGACGCCGGCGCTACGAAAACCGGGCCGTGTCTTCGAATCTGCGTGTCGCCCATTTGCCGACTCACGCCCTCTCAGAAGGCTGGCGGAACAAGACAGGTCGCACATTTGGCGTGATCGCATTAGAAGGCGGCCAGGTCGCGGACGGCGCGGACGATGTCTTCGGTTTGGGGAAGGATTGCGTCTTCGAGTTTGGGCTGGTAGGCGCAGAAGGTATCGGTGGCGGCGACGCGGCGGACGGGGGCGTCGAGGTCTCCGAATAGCTCGTCGGCGATGCGGGCGGCGATTTCCGCGCCGTAGCCCCAGGAAAGGTGTCTTCGTAGGCGACGATAACGCGGCTGGTTTTGCGGACGCTTGTGGCGATGGCTTCCCAATCGTAGGGGCTGAGCGAGCGCAGATCGAGGATTTCGACGGAAATGCCTTCGCGAGCCAGTTCCGCGGCGGCGACTTCGGCGCGATGGACCACCGCGCCGTAGGTGATGATGCTGACGTCGGTGCCTTCGCGCACGACGCGCGCTTTGCCGAAGGGGATGGTGAAATCCGCGCCGGGATATTCCGAGCGATTGTAGGGCTGGCGATAGAGATGTTTGTGCTCGAGAAACATCACGGGATCGTCGGACCGAATCGCGGTGCGCAGCAGGCCGCAAACGTCGAGGGCCGTGGAAGGCATCACCACGCGCAACCCCGGGAGTGTGCGTGAAAACCACTTCGCCGCACTGGCTGTGATAAATCGCGCCGCCGGTGAGGTAACCGCCGATCGCTACGCGGATGACGACCGGCGCTTTGAAGTCTCCCGCGGAGCGCCAACGCATGTGACGCAGTTCGTTGCGGAGCTGCATCATAGCGGGCCAGATGTAATCGAAGAACTGAATTTCGGGCACGGGCTTCAACCCGCGCATAGCCATGCCGATGGAGCGGCCGACGATGTTGGCTTCGGCGAGAGGTGAATTGAAAACGCGCTTAGAACCGAACTTGCGCTGCAATCCGGAAGTGGCTTTGAATACGCCGCCCTTCCCTTTCACCTAGTGACAGGCTGTCTTCGCGGCTGCAATCGGCGACGTCTTCGCCGAAGACGACGATGCGCTCGTCGGGCTGCATTTCGTCGAGGAGAGTGGCAGAAACCATCTCGACCATGGTTTTGGGCTCGCCTTGGAACTTGGGCTCGGTTTCGAATTCTTTTCCGAGCGGATCTACGTCCGGCGAATAAACCCATTGATAGATGGAATCCTTGGAGGGCAATTCGGCGGCGAGAGCGCGGTCAGTGGCTTCGCCGACTTCGCGCTCGACGCTCGCTTCCAGCGCATCGAGCTCGCTTTCCTCGATAATTCCTTCACGCACCAGGAAAAGGCCGAATTTCGGGAGCGGATCGCGGCGCGATTCGTCTTCGCGTTCGGTCTCGCACCGGTAGAGTTTTTCGTCGTCGGAAAGAGAGTGCGAATATGGGCGAATTACGTGCGCGTGAACCAGCGCGGGACCTTTGCGCGCGCGGCAATATTCGGCGGCGCGTTTCATGGCCGCGTAACTTTCCAGCGGATCGGTGCCGTCGCATTCCTCGATGTGCATGTCGGGATAATCCGCGAGGAGCTTGGAAATACTTCCGCCGGGGGTTTGCAATTCCACGGGAACGGAAATGGCGTAGCCGTTGTCTTCGATGTGAAACAAGACCGGAAGTTTTTCAGTGCAGGCGGTGTTCAGCGATTCGTAAAATTCGCCTTCGCTGGTGGTGCCTTCGCCGGATGAAACGTACATGACTTCGTCGGGCTTGTACTCGACGGTCTCACCGAGCGGGGCTTTGCGAGCTTGGTCGAAGGCCTTCGGAAATTTTTGGTAGTAGAGCGAAGCTTCGGCGGAGCCGACGGCGTGAAGAAATTGCGTGCCGGTGGGCGACGAGCGCGAGACGACGTTGAATTTTTCGATTGCCCCAGTGCGAGGGCATCTGGCGGCCGCCGGATGCGGGGTCGTCTTTCGCGCCGACGGCTTGGAGCATCATGTCGTAGGGAGTGACGCCGAGCGCGAGCATGAGAGCGCGGTCGCGATAGTACGGGAAGAACCAATCGTAGGCGGGCTTCAGGACCAGGCCGGCGGCGACGAGAGCAGCTTCGTGTCCTGCGCCGCTGATCTGGAAATAGATTTTATTTTGGCGCTTGAGCTGGATTTCGCGGTCGTCGAGGCGGCGCGAAAGAAACATCGTGCGGTAGATGCGGATTAATGTGTCGCGATCGAGGCCTTGGTATTTCGAGGCGTCGAATTTGGAGTTCTTTGTTGATTTGGTTTGCGTGGGCATGGCGTTAGGTTAGGTTGCAAGCCTCGCGGGAGAAGTTTGGGCTGGGGACATTATAGCGGAAAGCAGCGGCTGGAAGAAGACGCGATCCGTGGACCGCGACCTGTGCTCCGTGAACGGACTCCGGAGAGAACTTCGGCCGATTTGATGAACGCTTACGTGCAATTCTAGAACCGGGTAGAATCCGCGCGGTTCTTTGTTTTGAGTAGAGTTACGGCGATTTCTACTCGTGGGGCAGAACCGGTTAGAAATTGGCCCTCTTAAAAACTAGTTGGTCTTCCATTGTCAGGAAACGAGTCGCTAGTGGCTGGCAGATGACGACCCATGTCCCGCGATCCGTGTTTCGTCAATCATTCTACAAGCGCACGACTTGTGTCTGCAGAATTTGATTTTTTGGCGATTTGAGCAGATCACGGCTGTTTGTTTTCTCGGACTTAGAGTGCTTTCTATATATCGGAGTTTGGCGATTTAATTTGCCGCATTTCCCGCGGAGCCGGACGCAAAAAAGCCGAGGCACTACGCCAGAAATCGCTCGAAATAAACAGCTGTCCAACACAGAGTGAGCCGTCGGATTCGAGAAAATGGACGCACGACGGGTGGCCTCTTGCCCTTGACTGCTTACTGCGCCGAATTTTTCGATGCTCCACATAGCTCCACTTTAGGCTAACACACGATGCAAATCCAGATTGGTGTGAGCATATTGCAAGCCCTTTTGGGAGTGGTGGTTAGGAGGGTCATTCCCAAAATGGGAAACTGCGATTTTGGGGCTTTGAAAGATCTTGCACGTTAAAAACAATACAAAGCAAGAGCAGATCCCTCGCTTCGCTCCCTTCCTTCGTCAGGGCAGGCGGGATGACAGCGTTACGAACAGTGGCAGATTTCAGGTCAAAGGCAAAGATGCCGGGCTGAAGGCCCCGGCGCTACATTTAAACCTACGGTGGACGGATGGGGTTCCCGTGGGGCCGTCGCTGCATTCCCGGTCTATAATCCGCGGGCAGTTGGGGAATTTGCGGACGCGAGGTTTCATGAACAACTTAGTTCGGTTGGCGATTGTGGCGATGCTGTGCGTGAGCGGAAGAGCAGGAGCACAAGAAACAAATGCGGCGGGATTTCAGCCTGTGCCGGAACTGGGCTACCGCGTGGTTGCTGATTTTTTTCATCAACCGGATGGAATGACGGTGGGAGAAGCTTCGGGAGTGGCGTTGAACTCGAAGGGGCACATTTTTTTGTTTCAGCGAGCGACGCCGATGTTGAGCGAATATGACGAACAGGGAACCTATCTGCGCAGCATTGGCGAAGGGCTGTTCACGCATCCGCACGGATTGCGAATCGATAGCGAGGACAACCTGTGGACGACGGATGACGGCAGCCATGTGGTGTTGAAGCTGAGCCCGGCGGGACGCGTGCTTCTGGTGCTGGGACGCAAAAACGTGGCGGCGGAATCGGACTGGCTGTTCAATCAGCCGACGGATGTGGCTTTCGCGAAGAACGGGGACATCTATGTTTCCGACGGGTACGGAAACTCGCGGGTGGTGAAGTTCGACCGCGAAGGGAAATTCCTGAAGGCGTGGGGGACGTACGGGACGGGGCCGGGCGAGTTCAATTTGCCGCACAGCGTAGCAGTGGACCGCGAGGGGAAAGTTTACGTAGGTGACCGCGAGAACAAACGGATCCAAATTTTCGATGCGGACGGAAATTTCCTGAAGGAATGGACCGGCATTGGGTATCCGTATGGACTTTTCATCACACCGGATCAACACGTTTGGATGATTGATGGAGGCTACGACCGGATTGTGGAGCTGGATCAAAACGGGAAAATTCTGGGCGCGCTCGGCGAGCCGGGACACGCGCCGGGGCAATTTGCGTGGGGACACTTCCTGGCGATCGGGAAAGACGGAAAAATCTACGCCGCGGATGTGCTGAATTGGCGCTTCCAGGTGTTCGTTCCGACAGCGCCGACTGGAAAGATGGCGAAGTACGTGCCCACGAGGCGGATGTTTTGGGATCGCGTGGCGAGCACGGGCTGGTCCACTCGAACGAGCGTGCCGAAGAATTAAGGTTCCCTGTGGGAGGCGGCGTGACGGGATGACAGCTTAAACGCTAGGGCGAGGGATCGGGAACGACTTCGAGGGTGCTTTCTGTGGCGAGATAGGCGTCCACTTTGACGGAGTCGGCCTGGCCCTTATAAGTATATTTGGCGGAGCCGACGAGTTCGCCGGGGATGCCGACGTCCTTGCCAGTGCCGATGGTTTTAAAGACGCTGCGCCCGGCAGGGATTGTAAATGCGATTGATACGGAGCTGAGAGTGGAACCGGACACGGGACTGACAACCAGCACGCCGGGGATATCGCGGTCGGATGTGTTGGTGAAGCTGTAGGATTCCTTGGGGCGCTGATATTTCTGGTTCGTATCGACGGCGAAGATTTTGAAGTCGCTGAAATCGTGGCGGCGATAGTAGCGGTGGTTGTGGCGTTCCCAGTAAAGCTCGGCGGATTTAGGCAACCAGAGCTGCAGATTGTGAGAGTGAAACTGGACCTCGCCGTACTCGATGGAAAGGCGTTCATGCGTCAACTCAATCTCTTTGACCGGCTTGACCAAATCCGTTTCCAAGCGCAAAACCTGATAGGTGCCGGCGTCGATCCACGCGCGTCCTTTTAGGGCAACGGAAGTGTAATTGCCCTTAAGGTTATAAGCTCGCATCCGATTCAGACGATCCGAGCGTTGCTCGAAACGAACCTGCCAAGCCGGATGTCCGTTCCATTGACCGAGCCCTTCGCACGAGAGCTTGAAGTCAGACACCATTACAGGATGAAAAATTCCGGCCAAGCCCGGCAATCCGTCCGTGGAGATTCCTTGCGGAAACTGAAAGGGATTGACGACGCCGTTGCGATACTCGTCGTACAAAAATCCGTGGAGAGCATTCTGCGAAACCACAACGACGTATTCAAAAGACCGCGTTTCGCGGTCACGCAGCACGCCGGCCTTATCAACACTGAAGTGCGTGACGTGCTCGGTGGCGCTGAATTTTTCGAGGTTGCTGACGAGCTGAGTCATGCGCTCGCCTACACCGTGCAAAACTGCGGGGAGATCACAGGACACGCCGGGTGAAACGGCCGGGATGACTTCATCAACGCCGGGCGGGACGGGGAAAGGCGCGTTCTCGTTCGCGGGAGCGAAGGGTGGTGCGGAAGGAGCATCCGCGGAAGAATCAGGCCTCATGACCAGGAACATGGTCTGGAGGCCATGTCCGGGTTTGATTTCGACGAGTTGCTTTACGGGGACGAAACCGGGAGCGCTTGCCTCGACAGAATAGCTTCCGGGAGCGAGGTCGGAAAAGATGGTCTCGCCTTCGGAATCGGTGGCCTTTCCAGCGACGTCGGACCCTTGAGCATTTGCGACGTGCAGACTCACCAAGCCGCTGAACGCAGAGTCGTCAAGAAGGCGCAGGCAAATTTTAAGGGACGGCGACTTTGCATTGGGAGCATGCGAAGGGACGGAGCTTTCTTTGGAACTTTGCTGCGCGAAGAGGACACCGCATACCAAAAAAGCGGAGAGCGTGAGCAGCACACGGGAGACAAGACGGAATTGACGGATAACAGCCTCCAGATTCCGAGTTCTGTGCATGAAGTTCAAAAGCAGGCTGCCACGGCACCGGAGCGAAACGGCAATAAACCGTTGAGGCGATTTTCACCTATGTATCAGGAAGATGCAACGAATATCGCGTCGCGTGGGGAGCGGTCTGCCAGCGTAAATTGTTCGATGCTGAGGATCAAGCCGACGCTGTTAGAGGGCGCGAGAGGATGACTTTCAGAAAGCTGTGGTCGCATAGCTACCCGGCGGAGATTAACCGGGCAGCGCGATGGCGACGTGAGATTACGCTCTGCGTACGAGCCAAACGATCAAACAGATAATCAATAAGGTGCCGACCAGTCCGTATCCAAACATTGAAGCCTCCAGTGAGTGCAGGATCCTCGGAGTCAGGATCCCATGGCGTTCAGTTTGAACCACGGAGTTGGCAGCGTCTGTTCAATTTGGCACATAATACCGATAATCCGGGGAGTGAACGGAAACGCGAGTTTGGTACAAGCATGTCTTCAGCCGGAAAGAGGCGGCGGGAGGCGGGCGCGACGAGGAACAGAGTTGAATACAAAACGCAAGATAATCGCAACGGCGGGGTCACTGTGGCTGATCGTGAGCGTGGCGATTGTGTGCCGGGCTGGGTACGCGTACAAGCAGGTGCGCGAAATCCCGGCGCGGGCGCTGGCGTCGGTTCCGTTCGAGCAGGAGACGGGCAACATTGCGATGGCTCTCGCAACGGGGAAAGGATACAGCTCGCCGATGCGGAGCGACACTGGGGCGACGGCGTGGCTGGTGCCGGTGTACCCGTTGATGGTCGCGGGGATTTTTGGTGTGTTCGGAGTGTTCACGCTGCACGCGTTTTACGCCGCGGCGGCGTTGAACATATTTTTTTCAGCAGCGACTTGCGTGCCGATTTATTTTGCGGGAAGGCGAATCGCGGGTTTCGGAGCGGCGAGTGTGGCGGCGTGGCTGTGGGCGCTCTTTCCTAATGCGATCGTGATTCCCTTTCAATGGATCTGGGACACGTCGCTGACAGCGCTGCTTGCGGCGACGATTTTGTGGGCGACGCTGGCACTCGCCGAATCGCGGAGGAAGCGCGATTGGTGCGGGTACGGATTTCTCTGGGGCTTCACTTTACTGACGAATCCGGCGCTCGGCGCGGCGCTGCCGTTTCTGTTGGGTTGGGCGGCGTATCGCGAGCGACGCGAAGTGCGCGGGCGATTCGCGAGGCCTCTGACGGCGCTGGGTATTGCGATTTTGTGCTGCGTTCCGTGGAGCGTTCGGAATTACGCGCAATTCCACCGATTCATTCCGTTGCGCTCGAACTTTCCGTTTGAGTTGTGGATTGGGAACAACGAAGTGTTCGACGACCGCTCACCGAACGTCAATGCGCGGGTGACGCGTTACGAAGAGGCGCGGCGATATGGGCAGCTTGGCGAGACGGCGTTCATGGAGGAAAAATGGAATCTTGCGAGCGAGTTCATGCGAACGCACAAGCGGCTGGAAGTGCGGCTTACTGGATGGAGGTTCATGTCTTTTTGGATTGGGTCATTTCGTCCAGTGGAGGATTTTGAGAACGCGGATTCGGCGTGGATTCGAGCGATCTTAGCGCTGAATTTGCTGACGGCGATCGGCGGCGCGGCTGGAATCGCGATGCTGTGGCGCAAACGAAGTCCGTACGCGTTTCCGGCTGCCGTGTTCGTGGCAATCGTTCCGCTGGTGTATTACGTGACGCATGCTTCGCTGCGTTACCGACATCCGATCGATCCTATCGTGTTGATGTTGACGGCGATTGCGTTGACGGGCGTTAGACGGGGGAAGACGACAGCCGGCGATGAATTGAGCGGGTAGCGCCTTGTTCGGGGAACGGCAAAATCGAGAAATCGCGGGAACTGCGCCGCGAAAGGGCGGGCGCTATGCGCCGCTGTTTTTTGTCGGAGCTGAAGCTCCGACCCCCTGAAAACCCGCGGCGGCGGAAGTTGGCGAGGCGAATTAGGACACTACCGAGCGGGGCGTTGACTTGAGTGTGGGCTGTGGCCTAGTATCCGCAGCGGAAGGCGAGGCTGAAATTGGGGATGGAGTGAATGAGCGACTGGGAATACATCCACGCGCACGCCGCGGAGCTGCTAACGCGGCTGCATCAGTTTACGATTGTGAAGCAACAGACGGACGGTCACGTGACGTTTGCGATCACGGTGAAAGAGTTTGCGGTGCCGCCTCCGGGGCAACGCATGCGGTTTTATGCGGAGGCGGACAAGGCGCTGAACCAAAAGACGGCTTCGTTTGTGCCTTGCGGGTGGGGAGATTCGTTGTTTTCGGCGCTGGGGGATTGCGTGAAACTGATTCAGAACTTTCCCTATGAGGGAGAGGAGCGAGCAGCTTCGTGATCGTACATTTTTCAAAGCGAACCGTGGAACCGGGAATAGCCGCACTGGAGATGAAAGGCAGCATTCACGCTGGGGCGGAATGTACGCGGCTGGAGCTGGAAGTGGATAAGATAATCGCGGCGAACGAGACACGAGTAATTTTTGATATGGCGGGCGTGACGCATATCGACAGCGCAGCGATTGGAACGATCGTAAGGTGCCTGACCAAGCTGAAGAGGGCCGGCGGAAAGCTGCGGATAGCTACGGCGCAACCGATGATTGTATATAGCTTGAAAATGACGAAGCTAGACACGCTGATCGAGATGTTTCCCACCGTTGATCAGGCGGCCGAAGGATTTATCGGCGCCGGGCGCAAGCGCCGGTTAGCAGGTCCGAAATACTTCCCGAACACTGTGGTTTTCAATTGTCAGACAATCCGACTACGCGTACGGCAGCAATGCTGATCGGAAACAAACTCGAGCCGCGGAGTCGGGTTTGAATCAGCCGCGGTGCAGATCCTGGCTGATGATGCGCTTGAACTCGGGATCATCGTGGATACAGGCCAGGTCGCTGTCGCGAGCGGCCCAGTCCGGATTGCTGAAACCCGATTCGACGGCGCGACGGAACATGAGCAGGGCCTCTTCTTTCATTTCGATAATTCCGTAGGTGCATGCGGCGTTGTAAAGAGTATTGGGATCCTTGGGGCGCAGGGCGACAGTTTTCTCGAGTTCGCTGACGGCTTCGCGGACCCTCTTCAGCGCGCCAAATTGAACGGCCAGCAAGCTGCGGGCTCGCACGTCCTCAGGCACCAGTTCGATCTGTTGTTGCAGCGCGACCACGGCCTTTTCCCTCATCTTTCGCGAGGCTTCGGGGTCACCCAGCGCCTGCGAAGCAATTCACCAGCGGAGGATAGACGTTGTAATCATCACCGGCAGCTTCCAGGACACGATCGGACAGCTCGACGACTTCCTGATACCGCCCCGAAGCGAAATAGGCGCGGAGCAGGACGCTATAAGCGCCTTCGCAATCCTGCTTGCGATCGACGGCTCGCTTGGCCCATTCGATGGCATCGTCGTATTTATTCTGCGCGTAGAAGATTCGAGCCCGCGCGGCCAGCGCTTCCGCGAGCTGCGGTTCCAGCGCAATCGCACGATCCGCGGCGAGCGTCCCTTTTTCGATGGAACGGGGATCCTTGCCGTGCAGTTCATATTGCATGCCACAAACTTGCGCGATTCCGGCGTGGGCGGCCGAAAAATCCGGATCGAGGCGGATGGCATGTTCGAACATCTGCATGGCGAACTCAAGATTTTCGCGCCGGGCGTAGCTGCGGCCACGGAGCAGGTAATCGTAAGCCTGCAGATTTTCCGTCGGCTTGCGCGCCATGGTCTTTTCTTCTTGAGGAGAAAGGGTGATGCGCAAGGCTTGAGCGATGCTGCGGGCGATTTCCTCCTGCACGTCAAAAACATCCTTCAATTCCCGGTCGTATCGTTCCGCCCAGAGGGGAAAATCGGTAGTGGCGTCCACCAATTGAGCGTTAATGCGCAGGCGGTTCCCGGCGCGGCGCAGGGTGCCTCCCAGGATGTATCCGGCATTCAAGTCCTGACCAATCTGTTTCGCGGTGGCAGGCTTGTCGCGATACGGAAGAATTGTGGCGCGGGGAAAAACCTGGAGTCCTTTGATTTTCAGCAGCTCGGTGATGATGTCTTCGGTCATCCCGTCGCGGAAATACTCATCTTCTTTTGCGCCGCTCAGATTTTCGAAATAGAGAACCGCCAGCGATTTTTGGGCGCGCGCCGCCGGAGCCGCGGTACGCCCCGAATCGGAATCATGCTTCAGTCGCGTAAGGTCGACTCGCATGCCGGCAGCGGTCTGGTAGCGGCCTTCCGGATTCTTTTCCATGGCCTTGAGGATGATCGCAGAGAGTTCCGCCGGAAGACGCGGATTGAGCCGCGCGGGCGGAGTGGGAGTGCGGTTCAGAATTGCGTCGAAAATCACGGCCGAAGTATTTCCTGAAAATGTCTGGCGGCCGGTGGCCATTTCATAGAGCACGGTGCCGAAGGAAAAAAGATCGGTGCGATGATCGAGTTCCGAGCCGCGGGCCTGTTCGGGTGACATGTAGGCGATGGTGCCGATGGCTGAGCCGGGAATGGTGAGATCGTCACTGGAGTGCCCTGCGGTCGCGTCCCCCGCCTCGCCTACCCTGGCGTTGCTGCGGGCCCTGCTTGGCCAAGCCGAAATCGAGGATCTTGGCGCGTCCTGAATGGGTGACGAAGATGTTCGCGGGCTTGATGTCGCGGTGCACGATGCGCTTGGTGTGGGCGACTTCCAGGGCATCGGAGATCTGGATGGCCAGTTCCAGCAATTCCTCAATTTCCATGGGCTTATTATTAATGCGATGTTTCAGAGTCACGCCCTCGAGCAGTTCCATGCAAATGAAGGGACGCCCTTCATGCTCCCCGATATCGTAAATCGTGCAAATGTTGGGATGATTCAGCGCCGATGCGGCGCGCGCTTCGCGTTGAAAGCGCTCCAGCGTGGAGCGATCTTCGACCATATTATCGGGCAGAAATTTCAGCGCAACGTTGCGGCCCAGGCGGGTGTCTTCGGCCTTATACACCACTCCCATGCCGCCGCCACCGAGCTTTTCTACGATGCGATAATGAGAGACCGTGCGGCCAATGAAGGGCTGAGTGTTCGCCATGCGCGAGTAATCTTAAGTTGCCGGCTGAGGCAAGTCAAATTGACGGAGGTGTTGAGCACTTCAGATTCAGCGGTGAATTCTCCAAGGACTGATCAACGCATCAACGCAGGTACAACGCACGCCATACAACGCATTCATTGAAAAGGGGACCAAAAGTCCCTTGGGCTTACATCTTGGGATTGACGCGTATAGATATAGAATGATATAGATATTGGCATGGCTAGAGTCGACCCTCAAAAGTTTCTTCCACTCAAGACCCATTGGTTTCACATCATGGTATCGCTGGCGGGCGGAGAGCAGCACGGTTATGGGATCATGCAGGACGTCCTGAATCGCACTACCGGAAAAGTGCGTTTGTGGCCGGCGACCCTGTACGGCTCGATCAAGCGGCTCATCGAGGCGGACCTGATCGAGGAATCCGACGAACGTCCCGCGCCGGAATTGGACGACGCGCGGCGCCGCTATTACCGGCTGACGGCTCTGGGCAAACGCGTGCTGGACGCGGAATGCGAGCGTTTGCAGGAAATGGTTCGCAGCATTCGAGTGAACCGAGGCATGGTGACGGAATGAGTTTCGCGTGGCGGATCTACCGGCGGTTGGCGCAAGCGTTTCCGCACGAATTCAAATTAGCGTATGGAGCAGAGGTGACGCAACTGGGGGAGCACGTGGTGGAAGAGATTGCCAAGAGAGAGGGAGTGGCAGGGCTGATCCGGCTAATCGCGGACATCGCGATACGCGTGCCGCTCGAATACCTGAGCGAAATGCGCGGCGATATGCGTTACGGGTTGCGGGCGCTGATTAAGTCGCCGGGATTTGCGCTGGTGGGCATTATTTCGATGGCGCTTGGAATCGGGCTAACGACAAACGTGTACAGCTCGAAATGGAAGATGCTATTTCGCGAACTGCCGGCAGCGGCGAACGCCAAACACCTGGTGATGGTTCAGGAGTCGACGGATGGTGATCTGGCCCGTGTGTCGTATTACTACATTGAGCAGTATCGAGAGCAAAAGAGCCTGTTCGCCGGGGTCGCTGCATTTCAGAGCGGTGTCCCGTTCAATACCACCTTCCAAGGCAATCTGAATGCGAAACCTGAGCGCGTGTTCGGGCAACTTGTGTCAGCCGATTATTTTTCCGTGCTCGGCGTCCAACCCCAACGTGGGCGAGTGCTGAGTCCCGAACTCGACAAAGCGGGCGACGCGACCGCTGTGGTGATTAGCGACCGTTTCTGGCGCAATCGCCTCAACTCCTCTCCCGACGCCCTGGGGCAAACACTTCACCTGAATGGGCAACTTGCCACTATCGTCGGAATTACGCCGAAAGATTTCAATGGCGCACTGGGCGTGAACCCCGCTGAGCTGTTTGTCCCGATTACCGCGCCGGCCGCGCTCGCACCGGAGCTTGCCGACGACGTTTTGCACCAGCGCAAGGCCAAAGATTTCCTGGCCATCATGTATCTGGCACCCGGGGTCACGATTGAATCCGCGGAAGCGGGTCTGGACGCGATCACTCGTAATCTCGACGAGCAGGATTCTTCCTCGCTAGTGCGCACGGACAAAGGCCGACGCGTAACGTTACTTCCAGCGGGCACCAACGTACCGATGCCCCGGAAATTGAAGCCTGTGCTGGCTGGTTTTTTCATAGCGCTGATGGGACTGGTGATTGCGCTCGCGTGCATGAATCTGGCGAACATGCTGATCGCGCGCGGCGCGAATCGCCGAAAAGAGTTCGCTATTCGGCTGGCGATCGGAGCGAGTCGTTTTCGTCTGATACGGCAGATGATGTCGGAAGGTATTTTGCTTTCGCTGCTGGGCGGCGTGGCGGGATTTGCGCTGGCGTATGGCCTCTCGATATTGAACTCTCACTTCACTCGCCCGACGACGGTGCCGTTCGAATCCGACTTCAGCCTGGACTGGCGCGCGGGCGTTTTTGCGTTCGGGCTGGCGCTGGTGTGCGGGATCGGATTCAGCCTGGCGCCTGCTCTGCAAGCCACGAAAGCGGATCTGACTCCGGCACTCAAAGAAGGCTCCGCGCTTCAGTTGCCAGGTTACCGGCGTTTTGGCTTTCGCAACCTATTGATGGTGGCGCAGGTTGCGGCGTCGCTCATGCTACTGCTGATAACAGGGTTTCTGGTGATAGGCATCAGCAAGACGAGCAGCATTCAAACCACATTCGATCCGGGCACGATGTATCTGTTTTCCATCGATCCGGTGCGCGACGGCTACGCTCCCGAAAAATCGCAAGCTCTGTTCGAGAAACTTACCGAACGTTTGAAGGCTTCCGGCCCTGTGCGCAGCATTGCGTTGACCGCGGATGAGCCCTTTTCGGCTAGAGATGATGATGAAGGGATCCCGCTCATGGTGGAAGACCCGGGGAAAACATCGCCGCTGCAACAATCCGTAATTGAGGAAACGGTGGGCGCGAACTATTTTTCCACGCTCAGCGAGCCGATGCTGGCAGGACGAGAATTCGAGGAGCGCGATCAACGGATACAGGCGGATGGATCCAAGGCTTTTTCTTTGCCCGCAGTGCTGAACGAATCCGCGGAACACAGGCTGTTTGGAAACGAGAACCCGATCGGAAAGCGCGTTAGGGACCAGAAGCAGTCCTACGAAGTAGTGGGCGTGGTTCGGGACTTGATGACTGGAATCGGTATCAGCCAATCGGTGATTTATTTGCCGCTAACTTCACGCGATTTTGCGCGGCCTCCCGCCGGCGGGATCACGATTATGGTGCGTTCGGACGCGGGCTCCGACGCGCTGAGGGGAATCCGGAACGAGATTGCATTCATCGATCCCAATTTGAATATCTTCAACGTGCAAACACTCGGCGAATATCTGGAGCGCAGCCGGTCGTCCACGCGGTTCGCGGTCCAGACATATGGCGGGATTGGCGTGTTCGGCCTGGTGTTGGCTGCAATCGGACTGGCCGGGATCACGGCTTACTCGGTTGCGCAAAGGCGCAAGGAAATCGCAATTCGCATGGCGTTGGGCGCAAGCAGGTCGCAAGTGCTGCGACTGGTGCTGCGCGAAGGCACGGCGCTGGTGGGCGTCGGAACAGTCCTGGGATTTTTGGGCGCAATAGCGTTGGTGAAAATACTTTCGTCGCTGACGAGCATTTTTGTGCAGGCGTTCAGAATTGGTACGAACGATCCGCGGTTGCTCGTCGGCGCACCATTGTTGCTTGCCGCCGTTGCTATGCTCGCCTGTTATGTGCCAGCGCGCAGGTCTGCTCAGATCGATCCGCTGAAGGCGCTCCGCGAAGAGTAGATCGCTTCCCCCTTTTGTCTGCGGCGACACGCATCGGAACCAAACCCAAACAGCCGCTAGGCTTGCATCTTGCCGGGGATTTTCAGCATCGAAAAAATACGGTACGATGATGTGTGCAACGAGGATGATTATGAAAAGCAGAGTCGAGGCTGGCGGTGGGTTTGGTTTGTTTCTTTGCGGCGGTTGCGCCGGGACTGTTGCGGGCGCAGGAGACGCCGGGACCGTTGCCTGCACCGCCGCCGCAGTTGGAACCGCTGGAGCCGGCGGCGCCGACGCGTTCGTCGGAAACAGTTGGCAGCAAGCCGATCCCGCCTCGCACAAGCATTGTAGGGGCTTGGAAGCTGAATACGGACGACAGCGACGATGGCCGCAAGAAAGTGCAGCAAGCGCAGTCGAAGAACCAAGGAAATGGCGGCAACGGGGGAAACGGGGGCAACCCGCGCATGGGAGGGGGCGGAAGTCCTTATCCGGGCCAGGGGGGCGGAAATCCTTATCCAGGACAGGGCGGAGGAGGAAATGGGGGCGGCGGGCGTCGCGGTGGCCCGAACCAGCCAAGCGACATGGACCCTGGGACGATGCGGGATCTGACCGATCCGCCGGAGACGCTGAGCATCGTGCAGAAAGATACGAAAGGCGTAGAGGTGGATTTGACGGACGACAGAACCCGCAAGTTCGCCTTGTTTACCGACGGGCGAAAGATAGAGAAATCGAAAGACGATACGTATCAGGAGATTGCGGCGAAGTGGGATGGACGAAGTTTAGTGACGGACGAGAAAACTCCGCGAGGCGGCAAATTTTCGCGGACTTTCGATCTGGCTCCTAATGGGCAGCAGCTTTACGAAACGGTGCGGATGGATGCGATTGCGTACGGAGGGGCAAAGTCGGGACCCCAGGTTTATATCCAGTATGTATATGACGCGGAGCAGGAAGAGACGAAGTAATCCTCGACGCGAGTTTAGGCGGATTTGGCGAATTGGGTTACGACGGTTCGCTCGCGCGGGTCGAAGAGAATGTAGTCGGCGTCAGAAATAGTGCTTAGGAACTCGAGGCGTCCACGAGCTTCCTGAAGTTCGTCAACATTTTCGATCCAAACAAACTTGTTATCGGGGAGTTTTCTGAAAATTTGGTAGGGGGCCGTCATATCAGCTTTTTCACCGCGCTTTCGGGTTTTCGAACCCGAAATGCAACCTTTGCAGTCTGGGGGTCCGGCAAGGGAACTTCCATACGCTAATCGCTGTAGGTTTGAAGGGACTTTGTATTAAGCATGTTTTGTCGGAACTAGAATTGTGTGCCGAAATGACTGCGTAGCGGTTTCGCGCTAGTGACGGCGGCCTGAATGGAAATCATCGTGCGGGTTGGCCGGTGAGAGCGGGCTTGGGCTGCTCGAGGTTGCGTTCGCGCATGTAGAGGAACAGCGGCAAGGCGAGCGAGACGCCTACAAAGAGCAGGGCTACGACCGGCTGCCAGCGACCAGCGATGCGCAGCCGTGAACTCTCACTTCGCATGAAAACCAGTAGCGTGGCGGCGGAGACGAATACGTCCATGCCGAAGAAGGCGCTGATGCGATTGGCAAAAAGTTGGCGGAAGAACAAGGACATGTGCAGGCCGTTCTGCAGAAGCCACGGCACGAATTGCCAATACGGCAGGATCAGGCCGAGAAAGCACAGGATAAGATAGAGTGTTCTTCGGCTTCATCGGTCCCTCGCCGGCGTGCCGCGGAGCGTAGGCCGGGTGCATGTTCCCCGAGGGGGCGGCAGACGGCTACTTGATATACGTGAGCAGCCAGCCAAAAAGACGCAAACAAAATAGTGCAGTGATGTCTCCATGAACTGGAAGCTGAAGATAAACCGGCCGCCTAAAGGCGGCCACTAAAAGTCGAAGTGCCAGAACCACACCTGGGAGCCGAGCTGAAGAGGTGCGGCGGCTGTGGTATAATTGGATTCCTTTGCTCTCCGTTAACAACATCTCGATGCGCTTCGGCGCCCGAATACTGTTCGAGGACGTTTCGTGCGCGTTTCTGACCGGGCGGCGCTACGCGATCAGCGGGCCGAATGGCGCGGGCAAGACTACGCTGATGAAAATCCTTACGGGCGAGATAGAACCTTCCAAAGGCGACGTTACGCGGCCGAAGAAGCTGGGCGTTTTGAGCCAGGATCAGTTTGCGTTCGACGAATTTCGCGTGATCGATACCGTGATCATGGGGAATAAGGCGCTGTGGAAGGCATTGCAGGAGAGGGACGCGCTATACGAGAAGCCACACGACCAGTTGACGGACAAAGACGGAATGCGGCTGGCGGAACTGGAAGGAATCGTCGGCGAAGAAGGCGGCTACACGGCGGAAGCGGATGCGGGAGTGCTGCTGGACGGGCTGGATGTGGACGATACGCTGCACGAGCGAAAAATGGGAGAGCTGCAGGGCGGGCAGAAAGTTCGCGTGCTGCTGGCGCAAGCTCTGTTTGGAAGTCCGCCGGCGCTGCTGCTGGACGAGCCGACCAACCACTTGGACTTGGATTCAGTGCACTGGCTGCAGGATTATTTGTGCGAATACGAAGGCGTGCTGATCGTGATTTCGCACGACCGGCATTTTTTGAACAGCGTTTGCACGCATACCGCGGACATCGATTATCAAACGGTGATCATGTACAACGGCGGGTACGACGATATGGTGGTGGCGAAGACCTCGATTCGCTCGCGCATCGAATCGGAGAACGCGCAGCGGGAAAAGAAAATCGAGCAATTGAATGAATTCATCGCGCGGTTTTCGGCGGGTACGCGTTCGGCGCAGGCTACTTCGCGGAAGAAAGAAGTGGAGCGGCTGCAGACGACGGAGTTGGCCAGGTCGAATATCGCGCGGCCGTATATTCGTTTTCAGATGGATCAGCATTCCGGGCGGCATCCGCTGGAGATCAAGAGCGTGGCGAAGTCGTATGACGGCGTGAAGGTGATTTTGCCGTTTTCGGCGAGCGTGGCGCGCGGAGAAAAAATCGCGCTGACGGGGCGCAACGGCGCGGGCAAGACTACGATGCTGAAGTCGCTAGTGCGCAATGCGACGGGATACATTGACGATGTGGACCGGCAATTCCCTGTCGATGGCGGGACGGTGGTGTGGGGACACAATGTGGCGGTCGGTTATTTTGCGCAGGACCACAGCGATTCCATCGTGAAAGGCACGACGACGGTGGATTGGCTGCACCAATTCAAACCGCAAGCGACGCAAGAGGAACTGCGCGGAGTGTTGGGGCAGATGCTCTTCAGCGGAGATGATGCGCTGAAGCCCACGAAGGCGCTTTCGGGAGGCGAGTCGGCGCGGCTGATTTTTTGCCGGCTGATGCTGCAGAGGCCGAACGTGCTGGTGCTGGACGAGCCGACGAACCATTTGGATTTGGAGTCGATTAATGCGCTGAATATCGCGCTGCAGAAATATGACGGCACGGTGCTGCTCGTAACACACGACTACGACGTGATCGACGAAGTGGCCACGCGGATTTGGCACTTTGCGGCCGGCGGCAAGGTTGAGGATTTCAAGGGACCGTACTCGGAATATCTGGTTTATGCGCAGGAAAAGGCCTCGTAGGTACGCCGCAGTTTCGCCGGAAAAGATTTGCCCGGAAAGTAGACCCGTTTAGGCCTCTCCCCTTCCATGCCGCCCTAGCAGTTAATTCAAGCCGTTCATTTTCAATTACTTAAGAATGGCATTGGATTTGCTATAAGTGTAGTTGTAGAAACTTAAGCGAGTGTGTCTATGGGCGCACTCGGAGGAACCACAACATTGAAGAAACTAATGACATTAGGCTTGGCAATCATGGCAAGCGGCTGCTTTTTGACGGCCAACGCCGATTCAACGCAGGTGGACAGCTCGGCCAGCAATACCAGCAATAACTCGGGGAGCGCGACGCAGAATATATCTTCGAACCCGGCTTGGGCTAGCGCGCTCGCGGGCTCGAATTGGATTTCCTATGCGGACACAGGTAATCCGTCTGATCCCGGGTTCGTCGTATTGCCAAATGGGACGAATGCGTTTTTTCGCAGACTTTCGATCTTTCGGGAACGATTACCAGCGCAACGCTTTCTGTATTGGCCGACGACACGACGTCGGTAATCGTGAACGGTACGACAATTTTTGCCGCTAATCTCGGTGGCTCCTACCCGACGTGCTCTTCCGTAGAGATTGGCTGCCTGGTGACGACTGAAGGGACTTTCAACATCGCGCCGTATTTGGTCGACGGGATGAATACTATTTCGTTCGACGTGTACCAGGAAGCGGGCAGCTCGTACGGTCTGGATTATGCCGCGACGATAACGACGACTCCAGAGCCGGGCGTTCTGCTGTTGCTGAGCTCAGGACTTGCCGGGCTGGGTTTCTTGAAGACGCGCCGCAAGCTGTTTAGCTAGTCTTTTTTACAACGAAAATATAATTGACGAAGGAGCCGCCTTTCGAGGCGGCTCTTTTTTTTAGCGGTTGCTCTACAGCGGAAAAGCCAAGTCCCCTCGCTAGAACAAAAACGGAGCTGTGCCGCGTGGCGAAGTGGTTTGGTGACGTTGCAAAGAGCAGATCCCTGTCTGCCGACAGGCAGGCCTCGCTTCGCTCCCTTCCTTCGTCGGGGCAAGCGGGATGACAGATCTATGGCCGGTGGCGAGGTGGGTGGACAACCTAGGGATTTCATTCCTGGTGTAAAATGGGGCAGCGGGGTGACACAAATGGCCGGAACAATTTCTTTGCAACCACCGATCCAGGCTCGGAGCGTTGAACGAGCCTATGCCGAAACCGCGTCGATTCCCTGGTACATATGGTGCTGCATGGTGTCGGTGCTATCGGCGGTAGTTGGAAGCGCGTGGGATATTTCCTGGCACGAAACGGTCGGGCGCGACACGTTCTGGACGCCCGCGCACATGCTGATTTATTTGTCCGGAGTGCTGGCCGGGATTGCGTGCGGGTATTTGATTCTTTCCACCACGTTCCAGAAAGACTCGCGGTTGCGCGATGTTTCCGTTTCGATGTGGGGGTTCCGAGGGCCGCTGGGTGCGTTCATCTGCGCGTGGGGCGCGGTGGCGATGATCGCCGCGGGGCCGTTTGATAATTGGTGGCACAACTCGTACGGGCTGGACGTGAAAATTCTAAGCCCGCCGCACGTGCTGCTGGCGCTGGGAATGATCGGCATCCGATTTGGCACGCTGGTGCTGGTGCTGGCGGAGATGAATCGCGCGGAAGGCATTTATCGCCGCAGGCTGGAACGCATTCTATTCCTCACCGTAGTTTTTCTGATGGGCATGACGGTTGGAATCATGCAGGAAATGACCAACCGCATGCTGATGCATGGGGCGAGGTTTTATCTGGTGATGATGATTGGCGGCGCCCATTTGGATAGCAACCGTCGCGTGGGTTTCGAAAAATCGCTGGGCGGCGACGATCATGACGGCGATGTGGATGGCGATCCACCTGGCTTTTGTGTGGATCCTTCCGTTGTTCCCGGCGGTACCAAAGCTGGGGCCGGTGTACCAGAACGTGACGCATTTGGTGCCGCCGGATTTTCCGATGCTGCTGATCGTTCCAGCGATTGTTTTTGATCTGTTGCGGCGGCAAACGGCGATGTGGAGCCGGTGGAAGCAGGCTGCCACGCTGGGAGGCTGCGTTTCTGGTGAGTTTCGTCGCGGTGCAGTGGCCATTTGCTGATTTTCTGCTGTCTCCGGCGTCGCGAAATAGAATTTTTCAGACTACGAATTATCCTTACTTCATACCGTCCACGTCTCCGTGGGTACGAAACGTTTTCATTCACACGGACCATACGCCCGGGGCGTTTTGGCTGCGCATGGCGATCGCGCTGGTGGCGGCGATCTTGATGGTGCGCATCGGAATGGCCTGGGGTGAATGGATGCGGCGGATTCGCCGATGAAGAAAGATTTCCAGCGGCGGCTGTTGATCGCGGCGGTTATTTTGCTTGGCGCCGCGATTCCCGTGCTCGCGCACGTGGGCAGCCCGGATGTTTTTTACGAGGGCGATGCGGGGCCTTATCATCTCTTCGTGACGGTGCGGATGCCGCAGGTGATTCCGGGCGTGGCAGAAATTCAGGTGCGATGCGAAAGCGGCGATGTGAATTCGGTGCAAATCGTTCCGTTGCGGCTGAGCGGATTGGGTTCAAGCTTCCCACCCACGCCTGATCTGGCCAAGGCTTCCAAGGACGATCCGCAATTTTTTACCGGCAGTCTTTGGCTGATGGAATCCGGCGCGCTGCAGGTCCGCGTAATGGTGGACGGAGCGAAAGGCAAAGGGGAGCTGTCGGTGCCGGTGGCTTCGTTTGCGCAGCGCACGTTCCCGATGGAAAAACCGCTGGCTGGATTGATGGTGGTGATGCTGCTGGTGCTTGGCATCGGAGTGATTTCAATTGCGGGCGCGGGCGCGCGCGAAGCAAGTCTGGAGCGGGGCGAAGTCCCGGGGCCTTCCAACGCACGCAGAGCCAAGATCGTGATGGTGGTGACGATTATTCTGGTGGCTGGCCTTCTTTATCTGGGGAAATCGTGGTGGGGACTGGAAGATTCGGATTACCAGGGACGCGTGAATTTTTACAAGCCGCCGACAGCGGAGACCACGCTGGAAAACGGAAACCGCCTGGTGATCAGGGCCAGGGGACAGAATCCGAAATGGTCAGACAGAATCAATATGGGCGAGGTAGTTCCGGACCACAACCACTTGATGCATTTGTTTCTGATCGAACTTCCGGGGATGAATCGGATGTGGCATCTTCATCCGACGTCTTGCAAAGGGCGGCGCGTTTGCGGACGATTTGCCGACATGCCGGCGGGACACTATCAGGTTTTTGCGGACGTGGTGGATTCGCGGGGATTTCCGTGGACGCTGGTGGGGACTGTCGATTTGCCGGAAATAAACGGCAAGCCGCTAAGTGGTGACGACTCGGCCTGGTCTGGAGAAGCGATTGCCTCGGTGCCGGGGAAAGACGACACAGTTTCACAGCTTGCAGACGGCGGGCGGATGATTTGGGAGCGCGGCCCTGGTCCGCTGAGGGCGAAGACGGCGATGGATTTCAAGTTCAGCGTGCAGGACAAGGACGGAAAACCGGCGCAGGACATGGAACCGTATATGGGCATGGCAGGGCATGCGGAATTTGTGGCGTCAGACTTGAGCGTGTTCGCGCACGTGCACCCGGCAGGGTCGGTGCCGATGGCTTCTCTGGAGATGGCGCAGGCGGGGCTGATGGGTGATGCGTCTTCAATGCAAAGCGGCATGGCGATGGCACCGGCGTCAGGCTCTATGCCTGCTGAGGTGAGTTTCCCTTATGGGTTCCCGAAGGCCGGAGATTACCGGATTTTCGTACAGGTGAAGCGGGCGGGGAAAGTGGAGACGGGAGTGTTTGACGCGCAGGTGCAGTGAACCCTGGCGGCTCTTCTACAGGTTTTACCGGATGGCAGTGCGACTTCAAGTGTTTATATTAGGCGTGATGGAAATACGAGCGTGGATGGCGGCTTTGTCCCTTCGGGAGTGACTGCACACGGTGGTCCTTGCGGGCCTTTGCAGTTTGACCGTACTGGAAGCCGCCCTTAGCCGCCAGCCCATGCGTTTCCGTCCGTGCTTCAACAATGATGCCCCGCGTGCCGTGCTATAGTTTTCGTCCGGAGCGTAACTCCAGAATTTGAATTATGCGAGTGAGCAATTAACATGCTGCCCCGGAGCCGCGCAAAACTTGCCTTCGTCTCAGCTGTAGCCTTGGTGCTGATCGGTAGTTTGGCGGCCACTATCACCGTCGCGCGCCTTTCCAACAGCGCAAAATGGGTGGCCCACACGTACCAAGTGCAGCTGGCGTTAAACAATGTCGAATTCGTCCTCTCGGAAGCGGCGCGCGCACGGCTAAACTACGTGGGCTCCGGTGATGAGATCTACCTAGCGAGCTTCGATTCAGCCAACAATCAAGCGGCTGCGGATTTGCTTAACATCCGGCAATTGACGATGGACAATCCGCGACAGCAGGAATTATGCAGCCAGCTTGAGACGATTGTGAGCCGGAGGATACAGGTTTTGAGGGCGGCGATAGACTTGCGGAAGTCGGGAAAGATAGACGATGCCAAGCAGGCGCTGTTCACGCGCGATAACGTAGCCATCGCCCAGGATATCGACAATGTAATGCAGCAAATGGAACGGGAAGAGAGCATGCTTTTCCAGCGGCGCTCGCGCCGGTCAAGAACGCTTTTCGTGATTTTTCTGTTTATCGTGGGCGCGGCGTTCGTGGTGGCGGTGGCCTTCTTGTGGATCCATTATCGTTTGCTCCTTGAAGAGCTTGGCGCGCGGGAAAAAGCAGAGGCCAGCGCGCACCTGCTGAGCGCCCGCGTATTGAGGCTTCAGGACGAGGAGCGCAGACGGCTTTCACGGGAGCTTCACGACGGATTAGGGCAGAATCTTGTGGCCGCCAAGCTGGCGTTGTCCAATTTAGCGGATTCGAACCCGAATGACATCGTGGTGGCCGATTGCCTTAAATTGATTGACGAAGCTTTGGCGGAAGCTCGCACGATCTCCTACCTGCTGCACCCGCCGCTGCTGGACGATATAGGAATCGCTTCGGCGGCGCGCTGGTATTTGGAAGGATTCTCAAAACGCAGCGGAATTGAGGTTTCAGCGGACATACCCGATAGCGACAGCCGAATGCCGCGCGCGATGGAACTCGCTTTGTTTCGCGTTTTACAAGAGTCCTTAACGAATATTCACCGGCACTCCAAAAGCTCCCGCGCCGCAGTTTCGCTGCACTTGACGAAGGATCGCGCGGTGCTTCGCGTGCGGGATTACGGCCAGGGAATTCCGCGCGAGACGCTCGAGCGTTTTCTCCACGATGGGACTCATGTCGGTGTAGGACTGGCGGGGATGCGCGAACGGGTGGCGGAGCAGAATGGACAGTTTGAAATCGTCTCGGACGAAAGTGGAACGGCGATCGAAGTCGGCATGCCCCTTTCGGCCAACGAGAACGCCGAAGACGGCGAAGGCGCAGCATTTCCCAGGAGCTAACCTCTCAAGGCGGTAAGTTTCGAAGTGAGGGACAGCCGGGGATACTGCTGCGCGACGGACGAACGAGAAATCTTTCGCAGCCGTCGCGGGAGAGAGTTTAAGCAGCCAAGGCGAGACAATGCCACTTGCCGCCGATGGCCTTCAGTTGGTGCACTCGACCGTCGTCGGCATGCAGGAAATACGTCCCATCCGGAAATACCTGGGCATGGGCCGAGCGAACGGAGCACTTGGCCCAACGAGTCGGTTTAAGACCCCGGCCGTATTGCGACGTCTCGGGTGCCACGTCGATTCCGAACTCCACCTTATATTCCACACCTGTTGCTTGTGCGGGAACTAGACGTCCCCGGCCTTTAACTTTTTCGGTCATAGTAGTTTGATGCGAGAACTAAACGCAGGTTGCACGAACTGCAGGGATATAGTACCGCAGGAGGGGCAAAAGCTCAAGGGTGATTACGAAGCCGTTTCCAAGTCTCGTAAAATAGAGATAATAAAGCACTTAGACGCTCCATAAGCTCCAAACGGGGCGAGCTATGGTGACTCGGGGTCGTAATCGTGGCGAACTTGCGGCGAACAAAGGAGTTGGAGGCTGAAATGGCACGGAAAAGAGCGGCCGGGAGCCTGATTGGCGTGTCACATACCCCATTTGCTGTATTTTCGAATATTGATCTCGAGATTTTGCGGATATGCATGTTTTTCAGTGGTTTTCAACAGGCCCACGCGAGCAGGCGAATACCACACCGTCTTAGGCTATGTTTTGACGACGGCGCTTGAGCCAACCAGGACGGAGCAGCGATGTGGCGGCTACCCAAGCGTTTCAAACAGTTCGTTGGTCTTGCCGAATTCGGGGTCGCCCTGGCGAATGATGGTGGCTTCCACGGACTTGAACGGCTACTCGGTGGGAATACGATCGAGCCAGCGCTGAAGAGAAAGCTTTTCGTGGTCGGAGAAATCGAGCCGGACGATCACGCGGACATTTGCGTTGGCTTCCTCTTCATCTTCGACGCCATCGGCAGCCTTCGCGCGTTTTGCGGATGATTTTTTCTTTCCGCCGCGCTTCCCTTCTCCGCCGGCATGTTTCGAGGCGGCGGAATGCTTTTCCGCGGGATGCTTGGCGGAAGCTTCGGCGTTTTCTTCCGCGGCGGCGGCGTTCTCTTCTTCGGGTTCCTCGCGTTCAAATTTAATGGTGAGTTTATTGCCGAGACGAAAGCCTTGTTTCCAGCTTTCAACTTTGTGGCGAGCGTGCTGAGCGGTTTCCTCGTCTTTGCCGAAATCGAAAATTAAGTAAGAGTGAGCCATGCATCTTCTATATCGGCAGTCAGCCCTGTGTGTCAAGAGACATTGGGAAGGAAACCAAAAAGGAAGCTTGAAATTCGATGTGGCGACGATGGTAGTATATAGCTGAAGATCGAAAGGCGATGGAGTTCGCCTAAACCGTCTGCAATCGGGACTGATGACTCCTGGCCGCCGCCCGGCGCCAGGAGTTTTTTGTTGGACGGAGCGGCGCGCAGAGAAGGGGGATACTTTGCGCATATCATTGCTGATCGTTTTCGGGGCTTTAGGCACTCTGGCGCGCTACGGATTGCAGGGGCTGGTGCAACAGCGCACAGGCTCGAGTTTTCCCACAGGAACCCTGGTCGTAAATATACTTGGATGTTTTTTCCTAGGCGGTTTCGCAGAATACGCACTGACGCATTTGTCCGTCCCACCTGAATGGCGCATCGGGATTACTGTGGGGTTTCTCGGCGCGTTCACTACATTTTCGACTTTCACGTTTGAGGCGGTTCGACTGATTCAAGACGGAGAATGGGCGCGCGCAGGGGCTTATCTGATGGCGAGCGTAGTGGGCGGAATACTGGCAATATTGGCCGGAATGCGATTGGCGGACCGGATCTAGGAGGCGCGATGGAACACGAACGATTCGAAGGTGAGAGAACGCTGATGCGCATTCATATCGGCGAGTCCGACCGCTGGCATGGAAAGCCGCTGTACGATGCGATCGTGGAATTACTGCGGGGAGAAAAATTCAGCGGAGTTACGGTGCTGCGCGGTGTGGGCGGTTTCGGTTCTTCCAGCGTTTACCATACCGAAAAAATCATGAGGCTTTCGCAGGATTTGCCCATCGTGATCGAAGTGGTGGAATTAGCGGAACGCATCGAGAAAATGCTGCCGCAGCTCGATGAAATGATTAGCGGCGGGCTGGTGACGTTAGAGAAAGTTCGCGTGATTCTTTATCGGTCGCATAATTAGAGTAAACCGCAAGTTACGATGCCTTGAAAACTTCCCGAATAGCGGTGTTGTGCTATCCGCTTGACCTATGTTAGGGTAAGCGAACAAAAAGCGAACTGACCAGAGTGGGCGGAAGCCTGTGCACCGCAGACGATGAGCGTGGGGAGGAAAGATATGACCGCATCAGGATCGGGGCACGGTCTTGCGTTAGAGCGAGCGACTTGGACAGTCCCGGCACGCAATCCTCGAACGACGATTGATACGGTGCAGGAGGCTCTGAGCGCTCTGGCGGGGCGATATAGGGCGGGTGAAGTACTGACCGCCGTGAGGCATATTCCTGCGCGCGAGGCACAATTTGTTCCGATGCCTAGCTGGGTGCGGGCGGAGTTGGCTGCGGCGTATCGAGGCAAAGGGATCGAGCAACTATTCTCCCATCAGGGTGCGGCGGCGGAGTTGGCACGAAGCGGCAAAAACTTTGTGGTTGTGACGCCAACCGCCTCAGGCAAAACCCTTTGTTACAACCTACCGGTGTTGAACGCGATTCTCGAAGACGCGGACACCCGCGCGCTGTACCTGTTCCCCACCAAGGCGCTAGCGCAAGACCAGCTTTCCGAATTGCACGATCTGGCGACGCGGCTGGACGACTGTTTTGGCGTGTTTACGTATGACGGGGATACGCCGAGCGACGCGCGGAAGGCGGTGCGCGAGCGCGGGCATGTGATTTTATCGAATCCGGACATGCTGCACACCGGAATCCTGCCGCACCACACGAAGTGGACGCGCGTGTTTGAGAATTTGAAGTACGTGGTGCTGGACGAACTGCACACATACCGCGGCGTTTTTGGGAGTCACTTGGCGAATGTGCTGCGGCGGCTTGCACGAATCGCGGAATTTTATGGGTCGAAGCCGCAATTTATTTGCTGTTCGGCGACGATCGCGAATCCGGGAGAGCTTGCGACGCAGCTCATCGAACGCGAAGTGGAAGTGGTGGAAGAGAATGGAGCGCCGTCGGCGGAGAAGCTTTTTGTTTTTTACAACCCGCCGATGGTGAACCGCAACCTGGGGATTCGGCGAAGCTATCTGAACGAGACCACGCGAGTGGCGAAGGAGCTACTTGCGCGGAAACTGCAGACGATTGTTTTCGCGAACAGCCGATTGCATACCGAAGTGCTGCTGACATATTTGCAGCAAGCCAACCGGCCGCAACCCGGACAGCCGGAGCCGGTGCGCGGATATCGCGGGGGATATTTGCCGGGCGAGCGGCGCGAAATCGAACGCGGGTTGCGCGAAGGGCGAGTGCGCGGAGTGGTAGCGACAAATGCGCTGGAACTGGGTATCGATATTGGGTCGCTCGACGCAGCGGTGATGGCGGGGTATGCGGGATCGATTGCTTCCACGTGGCAGCGTGCCGGGCGCGCGGGGAGGCGAAGCGGCGCGTCCTGCGCCGTGCTGGTGGCGTCGTCTGCGCCGCTAGACCAATTCATCGTGCAGCATCCGGATTATTTCTTCGGGCGCTCACCGGAACACGCCTACGTTCAGCCGGACAATCTGGAAATTCTGATCAATCATCTGAAATGCGCGGCGTTTGAGCTGCCTCTTTCACCAGACGAACGAATCGGGAGCGTTGACTTGCAGCAACTGTGCGAACGACTGGCGGAGGCGGGATATCTCCATCGCAGCGGCGGAAACTGGCACTGGGTGCAGCAGGCGTATCCGGCGGACACGGTGAGCTTGCGATCGGTGACGTCCGACAATTTTGTAATCATTCAATGTGACGGGAGAGAACGAAGGCGAGCCTGAAGTGATCGGCGAAGTTGATTTCTCTTCGGCGCTCACGACAGTGCATCCGAAGGCGATTTACATTCACCAGGGACAGCAGTATCACGTGGAGCGGCTCGATTTCGAGCAGCGCAAGGCCTATGTGAAGCGCGTGAACGTGGATTATTTCACGGACGCGATTCGCTACACGCAAGTGCGCGTGCTGGAAATCGCCGAGGAGGAGCGCATTGCGGGACCCGCCGCTCGCGCGCATGGCGACGTGCTGGTGCGCTCTCAGGTGGTGGGATTCAAGAAGATCAAATTTTTTACCAACGAGAATGTGGGCGCGGGAAAACTCGAATTGCCGGAAAACGAAATGCACACAACGGCGTTCTGGATCACGCTCGAACGCGGGTTGCTGGCGGGATTGCCTTTTGCGCTGTCCGACCGGCAGAGCGGGATTTTCGGCTTGCTGTACGCGCTGGAATCCATGGCGACGCTGTTGCTGATGTGCGACCGGCGCGACCTGGGGACTGCGGTGGGCGAGCGGCCGGCCAGCCCCGGAATCGAAACGGATTGGCAGGAGTTCACGACGGCGATGAACGATCCATCGCAGATGAAGGAATTCTTCGAGCCGAATTTGTATCTTTACGATGCGTATCCGGGCGGGATTGGATTCAGCGAGCCGCTTTTTCGCGTGCACGATTTGCTGTTGCGGCGAACGCGAGAGCTGATTGCAGGATGCCCGTGCGAGCAGGGGTGCCCTTCCTGCGTGGGACCAGTGGGAGAAAAAAGCGAACGGGCGAAAGAAGCGGCACTAAAAATCCTGGAGCAACTTTGCGCGTGAGCAAGACCACACTAGATCGGTTCTCGCGAGTGAAGGCGTTGCAGAAACCGCTGAACGGTGCGGCGCGCGCTGCGAACTCGACGCCGCCGAAGGATTTCGATAAACGCGAAAGCGCGGCTGGAGAACCGCGCGGGTTTTTAGCCAACATTCCTGAAGGCGCGGGGCGACTGGCGGAACTTCTGGGTGCGGCGCCATTGCGAAATGAATTTGGCGAACATCTTGCGCTGCGGAAATGGTTCTCCGATGTGGCGGACGGTGTGAAAACGGATTGCTCGCCATTGGGCCACGGCTTGGCTGACGAAAGAATGGATGCGTCGGCGCTGCGGCTTCTGCTGCCGGACGCTGCGGAGGAAGCGGGAGACCCGCGGCAATGGCTTTTTTTGGACACGGAAACTACGGGGATCATGGGTGGGAGCGGAACCTACGCGTTCATGGTGGGGATTGCGTGGTGGGACGCCGGCGGGCTGGAAGTGGAGCAATTTTTCATGCGCGATCACAGCGAGGAGCATGCGCTGCTGGTAACCCTGGCGGAGCGAATGGCGGAGCGCAGGGTGCTGGTGACGTTCAACGGCAAGTCGTTCGATTGGCCGCTACTGGAAACGCGCTATCGGATGACGCGAACGCTGCGGCCGCCTGCGCCGCGCGCGCATCTGGATTTTCTGCATCCGGCGCGAAACTTGTGGCGATTGCGGATTGGGTCGGTTCGTTTGCAGGAACTCGAGCGCCACGTGCTGGGGTGGAATCGCGGGGCGGACGTGGCGTCGGAATTCATCCCCGAAATATATTTTGATTTTCTGCGCGGAGGGGCGCCGGAGCCGCTGGTCCCGATTTTTCTGCACAATCAAATGGATCTGCGGGGACTGGCGGCGCTTTCGAGCCGCATCGTTTCGCTGCTGGCCGAAGCGGATCTGCCGGGCAAAGACGGATTCGAGCTTTTCGGACTTTCGCGCATATGCGAGCGGCGCGGAGAAGCGACGCGGGCGCGCAAACACTACGAACAGTCGCTCGCGGCAGAGGAATTGCCTGCGGAAACGGATAGAGTGGCCCGGCAATCGCTGGCGCGGCTGGCGAAGCGCGAGGGCGATCATTCGAAGGCGCGCGATTTGTGGGAAGGAATGCTGGGGAATTCGCGCGAAGGATTTGAAGCCTACGAACAACTGGCAATTTATTACGAGCGCTACATCCGCGAGCCTCAACGCGCGGCGTCGATTTCGCGCGATGCGCTTAGCGAACTCCAGCGAGCAAAGCGCTTGGGCACGATTGCGCGGACACGCTACCAACAGATACGCACGCGATTCGAGCATCGCCTGGCAAGGCTGGAGCGAAAGGCCGGACGTCTGCCGCTGGAGCCGATAGTTGAGGAATCTCCGGGCCAAGCTGCGGAATCAGATGGAAGAGACAAAAAGAGGAGTTCCCATGCCCGAATCGGATAGCACCGCGGCGAGACGTGCAAGAAGCTCTGAACTGGAGGCTATCACCATGCCTGGAGTAACGGATCCTTACCTGCGCGAGCAACTTGAAAAGCGGCGCAGCGAGCTGAATTCCGCGGTTTCGGAGGCGACGCCGGAGGCTCCCGCAGCGCCGTTCCTGGAGATTCTGGTGGAGGTGAACTCCGCACTGCAGAGGATGGACGACGGAACATACGGCATTTGCCCGACTTGCAATGACACGGTGGAGAAGGAACGCCTGCTGGCCGATCCGCTGGTGCAATTTTGCCTGGATCATCTTACGAGCGGGGAGCAACGCGCATTGGAGCGAGACATGGAATTGGCGGCGAAAATCCAGCGCGGGCTGCTGCCGGAAACGAATCTGCGATTTAGCGATTGGCAGGTCCACTATCAATACAAGCCGGCGGGCCTGGTGAGCGGCGATTACTGCGATTTGATTTCGCCATCGAACGGGGATGGGAAGCTGGTGTTTCTCTTCGGCGATGTGGCGGGCAAAGGAGTGGCTGCTGCGCTTCTGATGACGCATTTGCATGCGATGTTTCGCAGTCTTTCCGGCGTGGGACTGGAACTAGACGGGCTTCTGGAACGGGCGAATCACGTGTTTTGCGAGAGCACGATTGCGGGGCAGTACGCGACGCTGATTTGCGGGCGCGCGGGCGGCTTCGGTGAACTTGAAATCGCCAGCGCCGGACATTTTCCTGCGCTGGTGGTGGAGAAGAATAGGCGTGAGGAAGATTGCCTCGACGGGAGTGCCGCTCGGAATGTTTGCGAAGAGCCGTTACACGATCGAGCGGGTGCTTCTGGAACCGGGAGACAGCCTGATTCTGTACACCGATGGAATTTCGGAAGCGGCAAACACGAAGGGCGAGGAATACGGTGTCGCACGGATCATGCGCGTGGCGGGCGAACGGCACGGATGGGTGCCGCAAGAGCTGCTGGCGGCTTGCCTGAAGGACGTGAACAGTTTTTCGTCAGGCACGCGACAGGCTGACGACCAGACTATGATGGTGATTCACCGTACGGATTCGGCAGGTTTGTCGCTCAACGACTGAAACTCGCGGTCGGACTTGTGATAAGAAACCGCGGCGGCGCTGACCTTCCGTTTTCTAAGCACCAAAACCAACAGCGACGTGCTGAACTAGCCTGGTGATGGCCTGCGGAGGCTTGGCATCCGCGTCGGTGGGAACTGGCGCGGCGGGGAGACTGATCGCGCGGTTGATTTTGTCGAATGTATCGCGGCCGGCGTTTTCAACAATCAAACAGGTGGTCGCGGCGCAATGAAGGAAGACTCCGCCGGAGTCGGTCTGAAACTGGAAAAAATTGGGGCGGCGGAAAAGTTCCTTGCGATCCGTGTGTTTTAGTTCCAGCACTTCACTATACTGGCCGAAAAAACGCGCGGCATCGTCCGGGTTGTCCAGCGCGACGCGGAACACCAGCGAAGTTTTCTTGGTCGAGGCGTTTTCGAACGTAGCGTAGCGATCGCCTTTCCACGCCGGAGAAATCCTATCGGCGCGCTCCTGCCCGAGAAATTGTTTTAAGACCTCGCCGAGACCGAATTCACCCAGGACGTTTTCTTCCAGCAGCTTCCAATCCTCCGGCACCAAACCCTTCCAATCAGGCAAAGTGACGGTTTCCGGCTTTACGTTGGACAAATAAAGATCCGGATGGATGATTTGCTGGGTAGAGACGGGAGGATTTTCGAAAATCAAGTGAAGGTCCTTCCAGCCGGAATGAGCTTTCAGAAACTGCTGGGAAAAGCCGGTGCCGGCGAGATAGGGGAAAAGCAGCTCGTCACGGATGAAGAGAGGAGCCTTGGAGAGTTTAGGATCTTTGTCCATTTCGGTGACAGCGCCGGAACGGATGAGAAGCGAGACATCGGGCAAGTCACGGACGCCGACTTTTTGATCTTTCATGGAGTAGTCCACCATGGCGGCGAGCGCCGAGCCTTCGCTGACCGACTGGCGCGCTAGCTCGGCGTCATCGTTGGGCCGGGCGGCTTTGATCCAGGGATCAATGTGGAAAGACTGATCCTCCAAAGCATGCGTCAATTCGTGAGACATGACCTCGCGCTGCTCGTCGGCGGGGATCCAGTCCGCGATGTAGAATTCCTTGGCTTTGGGGTCGTAAAGGCCGGCGACCTGATCGGTGAGAACGTCGAGCATGAAAGCATCGAGGGGAAAGTCCTTGGGGATCAAGCCAAAGGCTTCCAGGGTCTTTTCGTCGTTATAGCGCTCGGCGTCGGTCCTGTCCTCTTTTTCCTCGCGAATCAGATACTCGCGGATTTCCTGCTTGGAGCGAAGGCTCTTTTTCAGCGGCTCTTTGATCGGCAAGGCCAGGATTTGGCTCATCTGCGCGAGCACTTCGTCGGCGGCTTTCAAGAATTCCGGGTTAGAGGTTGCAGGGACTTGAGCGGGCGGAGGCGTTTGGGCAGGAGCGGCGATTTTCGGCGATGCAGCCTGCTGAGCGGCGACCGCCATTCCCAAGGAAAACGCGAGTAACAAGACTGCAAACCGCTTCATCACCACCTCCGAAGCATTAGACGGAACATATTGAATTTGGATGTCAATGAAGAATAGCAGGTTTCCCCGGGTTTCTTCGGAGGACTCGAGGTTTGCGGCGGCCGGACCAGGAGCGTATGGCGAGGCATTGTGCAAACTAGCACGCGAACGAAACAAGTCGCCTTCCCGAGATTGTGGCCCAGCTTATACTTACGATAGAGATGGTTCGGAGCTGCCGGTGGAGCGAGAGAAAATCCTGGTAGTAGACGACGAAGAGGCGATTCGAGAGGTCGTTTCGACCCTGCTCGATGCACAAGGGTACAAGTGTACCGTGTGCCCGAACGGAGTGATCGCGCTCGAGGCTTTCGGGAACGATTCGTTTGACCTGGTGTTGAGCGACATCGTAATGCCCGAAATGGACGGGATACGCCTGCTTTCCGAGTTGCGCTCCGAAGACCCGGACGTGCCGGTGATTATGGTCACCGCGATGCACGATATCTCCATCGCGCTGGAAGCGATCCGAGCGGGGGCCTACGACTACATTCTGAAACCGTTCGAGAAGGACCAGCTTCACCTGAGCGTGCGGCGGGCGCTGGAACACCGGCAGCTCGTGCTGGAAAATCGGACTTACCAGAGCGACCTGGAGCATTTGGTGGCGGAGCGCACGCAGCAGCTATCAATTGCGCTGCAAGACCTGGAACAATCCTACGATTACACATTGGAAGCGCTGGGCGGCGCGCTGGATGCGAAGGACGCGGAGACTGAGGGCCATTGCCAACGCGTTACTGCATTCACGATCACGATGGCGCGAATCATGGGCGTGGATAAAGGGCTTCTGCGGCACATCGCGCGCGGCGCGTTCCTGCACGACATCGGCAAAATGGGGATCCCCGACAACATTCTTCGAAAGCCCGGTCCTTTGACAAACGAAGAGCGGGAAATCATGCGCACGCACTGCGATATCGGATTTGCAGTGCTCAAGCGAATTCCCTTTCTGAAAGATGCGGCCGAAATCGTGTTGACGCACCAGGAGTGCTTCGACGGCTCGGGATATCCCCGCGGATTAAAGGGCGAACAGATCCCGCTGGGCGCAAGAATATTCGCGGTGGCAGATACGCTCGATGCGATGATTTCCGACCGTCCGTACCGCAAAGCCATGCCGATTTCCGCCGCGCGTGAGGAAATTCGCCGGTATTCGGGACGCCAATTCGATCCGCGCGTGGTGGAAGTATTTTTGTCGCAGGCGGACAGCGTCTGGCTGGAACTGCACGATAAAGTTGGCGACCCGTTCCGGCTGGCACAGCTCGAACACGTTTAGTCGAGACTGCTGAAAACTCGGTTGGAGACTTCAGGGGTTAAAACCCCTGAAGAAGCGAGCGACTTACGGCGGGGTTGAAACCCCGCCCTTCCAGTGTTTTTCAAGCTGTTTGTCCAAGGTTGGCCAGGTGTCGCTAGATTTTATCCGACGTTCCTGCCTTGCGCTACGAAACGCTCCCGGGTAGTATCCTGCGACGGAGGAATTGCAGATGGGACTGGTGCCAATCAAGACCGCTTCGACCACCGGATATTGCGATTGCATTTGCGATTGCTACGAACTCGCCAGCCAGCGCGACGAAGAAACGGGAAAGGGATATTGCCCGCGCTGCGCGAAAGAACATTTCGAGCTGAATCGGGGAGTGGGGATTCCGCAATTGCCTCCTTCGAAATTGCCGGACCATGAAGGACCGGAATTGAAGCTGGAAACGCCTGAAACGGCGGACCCGCCGGGACGCTTGCGCTAAAACATCGCGAGCAAGCGCTTTATTCCCTCGTTGAAATCGGGCTCTGGGGCGATCAAGCTGACGATTAAATAACCATCGGTCGGGAAATCGTAGAAGTGTCCGGGATGGACGTAAACCCCTTGCGTAGTCAGAAGCTCGATAGCTAAATCCTCGTCGGAGCGAATTGCCGGGACGCGAACTACAGCGTACCAGCCTCCTTCCATATCCAAGCGCGCGCAGGAACTCTGTGCCGATAATTGCTTATCGAGCTGCGCGAGATTCTTGCGTACGCGCGCGATTAACTGTTTTTGAAACCCATGGCGAAGATCCAAAAACGCGGGCAGGGCGAACTGCACAGGTGCATTCATCGAAAGGAAAGTGTCAGCAATCAGTTCGAGCCGCGCGAGCGCCGAGGATTTCAATTCCACGGGACCACTCGCAATCAGCCAGGCAGCTTTCATTTGAGGCAGGCCGGAAATTTTGGAGAGGCCACTCATGGTGAAAGTAAGACTTCCGGTATTTGCCGCGAAACTGCGCGGCTGGGCCGCAGCGAAGTGAAAATCCAGGAAGACTTCGTCGGCGATTATGGCAATTTGGCGAGTTGAGCAAATTTCATTGAGTTTTTCCATCTCGCCGGACTTGCAGAAATGTCCCGTGGGATTATTGGGATTGACGACAATGAGTCCACGCGTGCGCGCGGTGATCATCTGTTGCAGAGCATGAAAATCAATTTGCCATCCGTGGTCGTACAGCAATGGATAGCCGACGAGTTTTACATCGTGAATATCCGCCAGAAAACTAAAGAGCGGATAACTGGGCTCGGGTATCAGAAGCTCGTCGCCAGGATTGCAAAGAAGGCGAAACGCAAATGAGTAGGCTTCGCTGGTGCTGGTGGTGAGGATTATGTCTTCCGCGGGAACCGCGATCGCGCGCGCTGAATAATAATCGGCGACTGCGCGGCGAGCGGAAAGGAGGCCTTTGGGATCGGGGTCATACGAGAGAGAACCTGGGTTTGATAGGGCTTGCAGGATGGCCTGGCGGTCATTTTCGAAACCGCATTCGGTGGGATTCGAGGCGCTGAGATCAAGCAACGGCTTGCCCGAAGCACGATGCTGGGCGAGAGCTTCGCTCAAACGATTGGATTTCAGATTCCAGTTCGTGCGGCCGGCAAACATTTCGCGCGGCTCAGCGCGCGACATTCCGGCGGTGGTAGATGAGGGCGAAAATGCCGATGAAAAGACCTAGCGTGGGAAGCATAAGGATCAGGATGCCATGACGAAGAGCCTGAGCTCCTTGGGGGCCGGAGGCGGAAGCGCTCTGGTAACACATCGCGCAGCCTTGGGCTGCTGCGGAGGGCGCAGAAGGATACAAGCAGCAACGAGAGGCACGAGAGCCGTGAATACCGCTAACCGAATTGTGAGGTCTCTCTTCATTTACGTATCAAATCGCCAAATGGCGCGACTGCCGCCCCGACAGCTACGAAAGAGGAACTTCAGCGGCTAAAGCCGCCCTACCTGCGCGTATATGTCGTGGCTGAAGCCACGACCCACAAAGATAAAGCTGTGCCCTGACGGAAAGAACTTAGTGCGGGCGCAGGTTCATGAGCCGGATGCTATCCGGGAAGAACATGATCAGCATCATGCAAATGCAGAATACCATGGCCGGGACGAGGAGCAGAAACAGTCCCAGGCGCTCGAATCGCAAATGCATAAAGTAGGACATGATCAAGGCCGCCTTGATCAGCGAGAGGCCGACCAAAATTGTGATCATCAGGTGAACTTCAAGGCGTTCGTAGGCGAGAAAAACTTCGACGGCGGTCAGCACCAGCAGCCAGACCCAAACCGTGGCGAAGAGTTTAGTGGTGCCTACGGAATGCTCGTGCGTGAGTTCGGCGTGTCCGTGCGCGCTCATTATACGGTGCTCTCCTTATTACTTCGGATTCACGCTCAGCAAATAAACCATGGGGAAAATGAACATCCAAACGAGGTCAACGAAATGCCAGTACAGGCCGCTCACTTCCACGTGCTCGGCGGTGTACTTCCCTTTTCCAAAACCCCAGGCGATGATTGCCAGGTACGCGACACCGATCGTGACGTGAAGCATGTGAAGGCCGGTAAGGCCGAAAAATGTGCCGCCAAATAGCGGCACGCCCCAGGGATTTCCCCACGGAGTGACGCCCTCGCCGAATAGCGTTACCCATTCCGTGGCGTGGATGAGCACGAACGCGATTCCGAAAATAATGGTTGCGATCAGGTAGCGGACGGTTTTCTTGCGGTCGCCTTTGAAGGCAGCATTTACGCCCAAGACCATGGTCAAGCTGCTGGAGAGCAGAACGAAAGTCATGAATGACGATTTCGCGATGGCCGGCCAGATTTCAAAGGGCCGGGGCCAGTTGGGAGTTTCGAGTCGAACGTAAGCGTAACTGATCAGCAGGGCCGAAAAGGTCAGCGAATCGGAAACGATGAAAAGCCACATCCCCAGCTTTTTGGAGTTAATCGCAAAGGGAGAGGCGCCCCCCGACCATCGCGATTCAACTATGCCTTCGAATTCCGCTTCACTCACTTTTCACCGTCCCAAAAGGAGAAGTAAGAACAGAAAAACCCACAGCCCATCCATGAAATGCCAGTACATCGAAACCACTTCCGTGGCAGTACCCTTCGTCAGCCGATGGGTCGGCCTGAAAGCGATAAATAGGAGCGCGAGGACTCCGCCGAGAAGATGGAGACCGTGCGCGGCGGTGAAAACGTAGAAAAAGCTGCTGGCAGGGTTGGTAGAGAGAAAAAGACCGGCCGCAGCGAGTTGCCGCCAAGCGATCACCTGGCCGGCCAGGAAGAAAATTCCGAGAATGGTGGTGACGCCCCACCAGTGGCGAAAACCTTCGCTGTCGTTGGCGAGAAAACGTGAGCGGGAACGAGCGAGTGTGAAACTGCTGGCGATAAGAATCAGCGTATTCAGCCACAGAATCCGCGGGACATTGAATGGTATCCATGCGCTGTTGGGCATGTCCTTGCGGACGATGTAGGCGCTGACCAGCGCCATGAAAAACATCAGGATGCCGGCGAGCGCGATGGTCATTCCAGTGACGTAGGCGCGCTGCGGTACACGAGCGGAGCCGGACGGCCCTTTCCAATCGTCGCCGCCCCCGCCAGAGTTTCCAGCGTCGCCGGAGGAGCCTCCGCCGCCACCCCTGCCGGTGCCGATTAGTTCGACTTCATCTGTAACAGTGCTGCCTGGCATACATCACTCCTGCATCGATTCGATGCTATTTCAAAAGCGCCGCTTGCTCCGGCGTCAAATTCTGCGGGATGAAATCCTGGCGGTATCCCGGAACGCTGAATTCATACGGGCCGCGATATACACTGGGATAAACGCCGCCGAAATTATCGATGGGCGGCGGCGAGTCTGTAATCCATTCAAGCGTGGTTGCGTTCCAAGGATTTTTGCCTGCGACAGCGCCGTGCTTCAAGCTCCAGAAAAAATTGAAGAGGAAGATAAGCTGCGCCGCGCCGGTGATGAATGCGGCATAGGTCATAAACATGTGAACGGGTTGAAGAGCGGCGGCGTAATTGGTGCCGGTAGCATCCGCGTAGCGGCGTATGCCACCCGCGATTCCGATGAAATGCATGGGCATGAAGATGCAGTAGGCGCCCGCAAACGTGATCCAGAAGTGAACCTTGGCCAAAGGCTCGCTCATCATGCGGCCGAACATTTTGGGGTACCAGAAATAGGTGGCGGCGAAAATTCCGAAGATGGCGGCCACGCCCATGACCAGATGAAAGTGCGCGACCACGTAATACGTGGCGTGGAGCATGTTATCCACCGCCGGTTGCGCAAGAAACAAACCAGAAAGTCCGCCGCTGACGAACAAGGAGACGAATCCGAGGGCGAACAGCATCGGCGATTTGAACTGAATCTTGCCGCCCCACAGAGTTCCTATCCAGTTAAACGTCTTGATGGCCGAGGGAACGCCGATGGACATGGTCAGGACGGAAAACGCAAAACCGGAATAAGGACTCATGCCGCTGAGGAACATGTGGTGGCCCCAGACCATGAAGCCCAGGAAACCAATAGCGCAAAGGGCCATGGCCATTGCGCGGTATCCGAATACGGGCTTGCGCGAAAAGGTCGAGAGCACGTGCGAAGCCACGCCCATGCCGGGCAATATCGCGATGTACACCTCGGGATGGCCGAAGAACCAGAAGAGGTGCTGCCAGAGTAGCGGAGAGCCGCCGCTATGAGGCTGCAACTGATCGTTTACCACAAGGCCTGCGGGGAGGAAGAAGCTGGTGCCCGGCCGAGCGGTCGAGAAGCAGCAGAATTCCGCCGGCCAGAAGGACGCCGAACGCCAGCAGTCCGAGAATTGCAGTCACGAACCAACCCCAGACAGTGAGAGGCATGCGGAACAGCGTCATGCCCGGGGCACGGAGATCAATCGTGGTGGCGATGAAATTCAGAGCACCCAACAGAGAAGCAAGACAGAAAAGAGAGATGCTGACGATCCACAGCGTCTGCCCCATTCCTTCGCCTGGTCCGGTGACCTCACCCATTCCACTGAGCGGGGTGTAACCGGTCCAACCGCTGATTGGCGCGCCGCCGGGAACCACGAAGGCCGCAAGAATGGCCACGAACGCGAGAAAAGTGACCCAGAAGGAAAGCATGTTCAAGCGCGGGAAAGCCATATCCGGGGCGCCAATTTGAATAGGCAGAAAATAATTGCCGAAACCGCCTTGCGGAGCCGTAGTCAGGACGAAAAAAACCATGATGGTGCCGTGCATGGTTACGAGCGCAAGATACTGTTCGGGAGTCATAATCCCGCCGCTCACGAAGGGAAGGTGCGCTCCGGGATACACCAGGTGAAAACGCATCAAAAGAGAAAGCACAATTCCAACGCATACGGCGGTCAGGGCGAGCAGGAAATATTGAATGCCAATGACTTTGTGATCGATGCTAAAGATATATTTGCGAATGAACCCGCTAGGCTCAACAACCACCGCGTGCCCGGTGTGGGCGTGCGAACTCATGCATGGCCTCCTGACAGATGGGTCGGGCTCACTGGCTGGCACCCTGTTGTTTTAGGAAATTTTGATAATCGGCTTCAGAGACGACGTCCAGGAAGCTGCGCATACGGTAATGCCCCAGCCCGCATAGCTGGGTGCACATAATTTCATAACGCCCAATTTGGTTTGCGGTGAAGTGGATGGGGATAACCATTCCGGGCACGGCGTCCTGCTGAAGCCGCAATTCGCGAACGTAGAAATTGTGAATCACATCCTGCGAACGGATCAGCAACTCGACTTGGTGATCCACCGGAACCGTTAGAGTTGGTACTACGATGTCGTCTTTTCCGGCGGGATCCTTGGGATCGAGGCCGAGCGGATTGCCGGTGGAGGCGCTCACCTGCGTGGGATCGAGCTTGCCGAATTGACCATCGGGCCCGGGATAACGGAAATTGAATACGAATTGATTGGTGGTGACTTCCACTTGAACGGCGTTCGCTTCCGCTGGCGTGAATCGCACTTCAGCCCAGGCTTTACGGCCCATGAGGCCCAGTCCCAGGAAAAGGACGATCGTGGCGGTGGTCCAGATCATCTCCATGGTGTTGTTTCCGCGGGTGAAATGAGCGGCCTGGCCGCGATCGCGGAAGCGCCAGATGGCGTAGGCAAGTCCGAGCTGCGAGAGAATGAAGACGGTGCCGGTGACGCACAGGGTGAGGAAGTATTGATGGTCCACTAGGAGGCCCACGCTGGTGATGGCCGCAGGCGGCCTGGATGGGAAAGGGTTAGCGGCGAAAACGTACACGGTCGCAGCAACCATAATCACTATAAGAGCCGCCAGCATGGCTGCCGGCGCCGCAGAACCGCTACTGCTGTTGCGATTGCTGAGTCGCATCACTCTGGCTCCCGTGGCCTCGCGCGCGTGAAGCGCCCGATGGGATTGCACTCTAATTTTCAAACGGCATCATATACAAGCGGTGCCGAATATCAAGAGTGATTGTAAGGAAAATATTGAGCGTGTGAGACTTGGGACGCGATGAACAGCCGCAAGGCCGGGATTTGATCGCAAGAAGCCGAGACACTTAAATGCGATGGTAAGCACGCTGCCAGCCGACCTCTGATAGTAACTCTTAGAAAATTCCAGTGCCGATTTGGGAGCGATTACAGGCCTCCAGGACTTATCCTAAGATTCCAGTCCCTGAGAGACAATTATGTCGAATAGCTCGGCTGCATCCCGGCCAGCGCGGCGCAGCACGCGCGTAGAATACGCCATTCCTTTGAAGGTGGAAGGAGTCGATTCCTTCCGTGGCCCGTACAGTGAAGCAGTTTCCACTCAAACCATCAGTTGCCACGGTTTCAAATATTTGTCAAAACACCAGGTGTTGGCGAATGCGCTGGTCGTTTTGCAACTCGAGAATAAAAAGCCGAATTCTCCGCCAATTTCCGCACGCGGCCGTGTGAAGTGGGTGGACAGGCCCAAGGACCCCACCGGCCTGTTCCAGACGGCGGTAGAGTTGGAATCTCCCGGCAATATCTGGGGCATTGAAGCTCCGCCGCAGGATTGGCTGCTCTTCAGCGGCGCCCGCAATCTGGAAATGGATACGTCGAAGTCCAAGCCCTTTGCGGTTCCGCGTCCGGAAACGTCCACCGCCGCAGTAGAAGACAAGCGCGTGAAGAGCACCGGCACTCGCCAGCCCGAGGCGACTCCATCGTCGTCCTCAGCAGGGCGTCCGGCCGGCCAGCTCATGGGTGATTTCCAGCAGCAGATGGAAGGCATGCTCGCGGAAGCAGCGGCTTCAGCCGTTCGAGACAAATCCGCTTCGATACTGGTTGAGTTGCGGGCCACGCTTCGCGAAGAAGCGAAGAATGTTTTGGCGGAAACAAGCGCTTCACAAGCGGGCCCCTGGATCGAACAGTCCATCAAGCAATTAAATAGAGCCAGCCAAGAAAGCGCGCGAATCCTCTACGCCCAGTGGAAGAAGAAACTTGAAGCGGATGTTCAGCAAGCGCTGGAGCAAGTGGAGCAGCGAACCCGTGAGCTCGAGGAGTCCTCGCAAGGCCTGGCGGCGAAGGCTGGAGAGCGCATCCAAGGAGTGCTGGAATCGTCCCGCAAGGAAGGGGTGGGCCGAATTGTCACGCGCCTGAAAGAGCAAATGGCTCCCAGTATTGATAACGCACTGAAGGTGACATCGGACCTGACGAAGCGCAAAGACGAGATCGAGAAGTCCCTGGAGCGAACGGTAGAGAAATCGGCGTCGCGAATCGAAGAGACTTACATTCGTTATGAAAAACAGTTTGAAGCAGTGATTCGAGCGAGACTCAATAGCGCTCGGGAGGAATTAGAAACTCAGAGCAAGGAAGTGGCACAAATCGCTCTTAGCGGTCTGCGAGTGGCCGGGCAGAAACATTCGGCGGAGGCGGAGCGCGTGTTCCGCGAGGCGTTTCAGCCTATCGTGGATAAAGCTCTCAGCGCGCTAAAGGAAAAGGCCGCGGAGACATCCCAGCAGTTCGCAGGCGAACTCGCCAGTTATAGCCAGAGTCATCTGGAATTCGTGGGTGGCGCGATTTCCGAACTGGCCAAGGGAATAGGGAAAGCGCCTAAAAACAAGTAGGATACTTATGTTCCATATCGTCAGGCCCTCAACGGAAAACCAAATGGAATCACCGGAAGCGCCAAAGGCGGTTCAAGGGATTTTTTGCAGCTCCGAGGCCTGCAGCGAACGGGCAGTTGCGGATTTCGATGCGCGGCGCCTGTGCATGGAGCATTTTCTGGTTGTCTGCTTCCAGGAACTTGAAGCGCGAAACGAAAGGCTGAAAAGCCACCCTGCCGGCACCGAAACCGAGTCCCTTAGAAAATTCTTGAGCGAGAGCGTGGAACAGGTCCAAAAACTCTCTGAGTGCGACCGATTCTCCGATTCGGAGACCAAGAGCCAACTTCTGGAATTTCTTCTGCGCGCTTCGCAACTGAGCAAGGGCTTGCGTCGCAGCCCGCGGCTTTCATCGTCCGTACCTGTCTGGCTTCGGCGGGAAATCCCAGCCGGACGTGGGAGGAAGAAACCTGGACGGTTACTGTTAGCCAGCACGGCGCCGGGCTCGTGTGCCGTCACCCGGTGGAAGCGGGCGGGACCGTGGTGCTTTGCCGTCGAGATAAAGGAAGCCGCGCGCAAGCACGCGTTGTTTACTGCCGGTACGATGGAGACGGCCGGAGGCAAATCGGAGTCGAGCTTCTCGATCGCGATGATTTCTGGGACTAAGCGAAACAATTAACCACTGCTAACTTCCGCGCTGGGCAATATCTCAGCTTGTAGTTCTTATCCTGCCAAGAAAATTCATTTGGTCTTGAACGTGATTATTAGAAAAGCCGGGCGTGGGTCTCGGTGCGTTACGCTGGAACTCCCTCGACGATCGAGTCGGCAGCGACCGTGGGGATGATCCGGCTCAACTTGCCAGCCCGCTGCCGCAAACAAGTCGCGAAATTGTTTTTCAGTACGCTCGCATCCGCCGGGGAAAATCAGCATTTGCAGATCGAGGAACTTGCCCGGGGAGAATCGTTGCCCGGCTGAATTACGTTGTCAACCACGAGGAGTTTGCCGCCGGGATTCACGCCTTTTCGGCAGGCTTTGAGTATCTTGACGCACGGATCGTCCGGCCAGTCGTGAATGATGTGTTTCATGATGTAAGCATCGGCGCCCGCCGGAACCGAGGAAAACATATCGCCGGACGCGAGCGTGCAGCGGTCCATCACGGGCTTGAGCGGCCCATTCGTTGGCTCCCTCAATAACGTGCGGCATGTCGTAGAGCGTGCCTCTCAAATGCGGATTCCTCTCCAGGATGGTCGCCAGCAGAAGTCCGTGCCCGCCGCCCACGTCCACGATGGAACGAATTCCGTCAAAATTGTAGGCCCCGGCCACCGCGGGACTGTCGATCATGGATAATCGGTCATCGCGTCGTTGAAAATCTGCGCTTCCTCCGGATTCTGCTTCAGATATTCGAAGACGGCACGCCGTAAATCTGTTCCAGCGCTTGCTTGCCGGTTCGCACGCAATATTCCAGCCGCGACCAGCCGCGCCCGTGCCATTCCCTGCCTCCCATGATCGCGAGCGCGCGCAGGCTGGGATTCGCATTGCTGCGCAGCACCGCCGACATCGGCGTTTGCGAAAATTTTCCGTCGGGCCCCTCCGATAGCACTCCCACGCAAGCGGTGGCGCGCATAAGGCGGTAGAGCGCTTGTGGCTGCGCACCGATTTCCTTCGCGAGTTCCTCGGCCGATTTGGGACCAGCTTCGACGAGATCCGGGATTCCGAGTTGTGCGAGGCAGGAGACGGCGCCAGCGACGTGAGCGCCATTTAACAGTTGTAATATGCCGACATGGGCCGGGGGAGCTGGGTGTTCGCCACCATTTTGGGTCCACCTAGATATTGAATTTGAAGTATCGAGCGCGGAAGTATACCCCGAATTCTGCCTTGCGATTCAAGATCGCTCCAGATTGCGAGATTTGAGTTTCAAGCAGCAGGAAGACTATGGGCGAGAGTGGTTGAAAACAAACCACACAAAGAAGTGGTGCGGCTGAGTGGATTCGAACCACCACGCTATTGCTAGCGCCAGCCCCTCAAGCTGGTGCGTCTGCCAGTTCCGCCACAGCCGCAATTTGGGGCTACGTACAAAAGCTACGATACTCCTAGAAGTTCGCTCCCGGACACGAAGATTTAAGTCTGTGCCATTATTTCTTTGGAGGCGCTGCGGGCTGCGCCGGAGTCTGCGCAGGCGGAGCCAGCGGTATCTGAATGCCCTTAGGAGGCGCGGCCTTGTCCGGTTTTGATGCCGGGTGTTCCGTGTCCTCGATGATTGAATTAATGCCAGCTCCTTCCGAAGGAGCGCGCTTCACTGATAGCGTAAGTGAGGTCATCATGAAGACAATGGCGCACCAGGTGGTGGCGCGCGACAAAAACGTCGCCGCGCCGCGCGACCAAACGCGGTCTGACTGCCCGCTCCGCCGAATGCTCCGGCCAAATCCGCAGCCGAACCGCTTTGCAACATGATGACAATGACCAATATAAAACAAACGGCTACGTGCAGAGTCACGAGAATAAACGTCATGCGCCAACCCACCCAGATCAAGGCGATGGCGACTATTAGTGACAAACCCCATTTCGTCCACGATGACATTTCCACTGCTAGTAAGTGCGGCTATTAATTTCAGACGGCTAGCGGCATTTCAAAAATTCACAATTGCGGCGAACGACTTTGCATCCGGCTCGCGCCACCGACCAGCGCGCCGTCAATCTCCTCCTGCGCCATCAACCCTTTTATGTTGTCAGGCTTGACGCTTCCGCCGTAGAGGATACGAAGTGCGGAGGCACATTCCGGCGAAAACTGCTTGGCGGCGAGTTCGCGCAAAAAGCGGTGAACAGCGGCCGCAATTTCCGGCGTCGCAGTCCGCCCGGTACCAATGGCCCAGACCGGTTCGTAAGCTAAGAGATACGCGAGAAGTCTGCATGGGTCAACGCGTTCAAACCGCCCTCAAACTGGCGTTTCAGCACGGCGTGGGTCAGATTTGCGTCGCGCTCGGCGGCTAATTCCCCGATGCAAACGATGGGAGTGAGTCCCGCCTGGAGCGCGGCGCGCGGAGTTTACGATTTACGGATTCGTCGGTCTCTCCGAAGTATTGCCGGCGCTCTGAATGGCCGATAATTACGCCGCGGCAGCCTGCTTCCA
>CAWHMJ010000011.1:0-153251 GCA_963830375.1 uncultured Acidobacteriota bacterium | reverse complement strand
TAGTACTAGATACTCTTTCCCTACATGTTCCACCCCAGAGATAGATGTGAGGGATGTGGCTCTTCTATTCTTACAGCATAGCTATGGACCAACCGACCAATCCGGGCGGGGGTGTGCCGGGTGGAAGCGGACCAGCGGTGGGCGATTCGCGCCATTCCACTGACCACCACGACACAGTTCTGTTGAGCGACGTGCCGGAGGATCGGTTCGCGGAGACAGTAGCGATGCCGGTACCATCGATCCCTGCTGTAAACATTGGTTCCCTCGCGCTCGCTGCGATCGGGCAGCGCTACGAGATTCTGGGCGAAGCGGGACACGGCAGCATGGGCAACGTTTACAAAGCGCGGGATCGAGAGACCGGGGAGACGGTCGCGCTGAAATTATTGAAACCGGAAATCGCTTCGGACCACGCGATGATGGAGCGGTTTAAGAACGAACTCCTTTTTGCCCGCAAGATCACGCACAAAAATGTTTGCCGCATGCATGAATTCAATCGCGTGGGCGGCATCGCGTATAGCTCGATGGAATTTGTCGAGGGCGAGAGCCTGCGATCCGTGCTGAGCCGGTTCGGCGGTCTGCCGCAAAAAAAGGCGGTGGACCTGGCGTTGCAAATCTGCTCCGGATTGAAGGAAGCACACGCACAGGGCATCGTTCACCGGGATCTGAAGCCTGAGAACATTATGGTGGACGCGCACGGCAACGTGAAGATCATGGACTTCGGCATTGCGCGTTCGATGGAAGCGATGACGCGGATGACCGGATCGCTGGCGGGAACGCCGCAATACATGGCTCCCGAGCAAGTGGCCGGAAAGCCGGTGGACTACCGCACGGATATTTATTCGCTGGGACTGATTTTGTACGAAATGTTTACGGGCACGCCGGCGTTTCAAGCTGACAATCCGGTGGCGGTTGCGCTGAAGCATATGCAGGAAGAGGCGGTGCCTCCGCATCAGATTGATCCGGCGATTCCCGCTTACATCGAGCGCACGATTTTGAAATGCCTGTTGAAAGAACCTGCGAACCGGTTCCAGTCGATCGCGCAACTGGAGCAGGCGCTTAACGGGTCGGAGGCGCAGAATTTGGCCGCTGCGGCGGCGGTGCCCGTTCGAACGGCGGGCGCGCAAAGAGTTGTGAGCGCGCCGGCGACTGCACGAATCGCGACGCCTACGATCGCGCCGGTGGCAGCGCAGAGCAAAGGTCCTTCACCGATTGTTTGGGTGCTGCTGATCGCTGTGATTGTCCTCGGAGCGTTAGGCACAATGCGCGGGATCGCGAACGCGCGAGCTGCGGACTTGATTCCGCCGGCGCGGCTTCCAGCTCCGGTGCCGCCAGAGATTGCGTATTTGAGTTCTCCGCCAAAACCGGTTCATATCATTGCTGCGACTGAGCCCAACGGGCCTGAGCCTTCGCGCGTACCCGACGAAAGCGCACCGGCGGCGGTTGCGCCTTCCAAACCAGCATTTGCGAACAATGAAACGCCTGCAAACCCAGAGCCCGAGGCTGAAACGCCAAAGGGTTTTTCGCGCAAGGGAGGCGGACTACGAGCAAGGCCGTCCGCGGAGGAAGCTGCGAATACTCTGCGCAAGGACGATGCTCCGAAAACCAACGCGAAGAGGCAAGCAGCGAGGAAGGATGCCGCACCTGAGACTCCCGCGCCGGCCGCGACCGGAGCTTCCTATCTATATGTGAAAATTTTCTGCGTGAAGACCGCGCGAAAGAGGCCGAAACACAAATCGAGGGCTTGGGAATGCCGGCCGGTGTGGTTCAGAAACACGTGGGTAACGCGGATGTCTATGTGGTCTATAGCGGGCCCTATCCGGACGCGCAGGTTGCGAGCGCGATGCAAAAGCTGGAGCAAAAGGGTTTTTCGAACGTGCGGTCGGTTCCGGTCCCGGGGACTGGCGGGAGTGCAAAACAATAGCGGGTTTAGATACTTTCAGGGGTCATAGGCGATGGAAATCGAATTCGGAGCGCGCAGCGATGTGGGGCGTGCTCGCGGGAACAACGAAGACAGTTTCGCGGTGGCTGCCGAACTGAAGCTGTTTGTGCTGTCGGATGGAATGGGCGGGCTGGCGGCGGGGGAAGCGGCGAGCCGGCTAACCACCGAGACGGTGGTAAATAATTGCCGCGCGGAGGGCTCAAATCCTTCGCTGCCGTTGATTGGGGAATATCTGCCGGGGCTTTCGAAGGCCTCCAACCGGCTGGCGAGCGCGATTCGCACGGCAAACCGCGATATTTATGCGGCCGCGCAGAAGGACAAAAAGAAGCGCGGGATGGGCGCAACAGTGGTGGCCGTATGGATGGTGGATTCGCAGCGAGCAAGCGTGGCGCACGTGGGAGACAGCCGCATCTATAGGCTGCGCGGCGAGGACTTCGCGCAGATAACCGAAGATCATTCGTTTGTTGCGGACCAGGTTCGCCGCGGGATGATGACGCAACAGGAAGCGGCGCAAAGCAACATGCAAAGTGTGCTGTTGCGGGCTTTGGGCGTGGAACCGGAGGTTCAAGTTGACATCACGGAGAAGGATTTGATGGAAGGCGACACTTTCCTGCTCTGCTCCGACGGGCTCACGCGCGAGCTTTCGGATGCGCAGATTTCCGCGACTCTGGCCGAGGCAGAAAATTCGCAAGAGGCCGCCGATCGGCTGATCGATCTCGCGAATCAAGCGGGAGGCGGAGACAACATTACCGCGGTGGTCGTGCGCTGCGCGCCGAAGCCGGTACGAGCGTTCGCGCGAATAGGGAAATGGTTCAAAGGATCCGAAGAGCGGTGACGGCGCAGCGTTCCGTTACAGTCTGCGCAGAAAATGAATCGAGGGGGCATGAACATGTCGAAGTTAGTGTTGAAATTTGAGAGTTCGGTATTAAAAGAGGTCTCGGTGGGCAGCAAGGAAGTGAGCATCGGGCGCTCGCCGGAATGCGGAATCGTGATCGATAATCCCGCGGTCTCGAACTATCACGCGCGCGTGTTCAGCGAAGAAGGGCGCATGATGCTGGAGGATTTCGGAAGCTTGAACGGAACTTTCGTCAACGGGCAGCGGGTAAAAATGGTTACGCTGAAACCGGGAGACTCGGTGGCGATTGGCAAGCATACGATCGTGGTGACGGACTCGAGCGAGATTAGAGGAACCGCGCCGGGCGGTTCGAATGGAACATCGTGGCCCACGGTGCCGAAAATCGATGAAACCGTGATGCTCGACACAAAGGAGCGCCGCGAATTCCTTCGTCAGGTGGCGGCAGGGGGAGAAAGTACGCAGGTGGCGCCGGGGCGGCTGAAGCTGCCTACACTTTTGGTGCGCAAGGGCAAGACCGACCGGAAAGAGTACACGCTGAGCGATAAGCTGACGGTCATCGGGAAATCGGCGTTGGCGACAATCAAACTGAAAGGGTGGTTCGCGCCGAAAGTAGCCGCGCAGATTACGCGACGCGAGGATAATTCTTTTTATATCGGAATGGCGGAGCGAGTGCCCAGCGTTAACGGGACGGCCATTTCGCAACCATGCAAGCTTTCTTCCGGCGACGTAGTGGAGGTAGCGGGGATCGTGCTGGAATTCGTATATCGCGATTGATTTCCACCGGAAAGGAAAGGAAAACAGCGGCAGAATCGCGGTCGTGTGCCGGTGTTCTGCTGAATCTCCGGCGACGGCACAGAGTTCAACGTTTCAGTTACCCGTAGCGCCAAATTCAGCGACCCCATTCGGCGAGATTGAGCGGTAAAAGACTACGGCGCCTCGCAGTTCTGCCGTCGGCGTCTCCCACCATTTTGGTTCATTGAACTTCGGTCAGGTACCCGCTGGTACCGTCGTCCTATAGGCACGCGCTAATGCGTTAAGTACATTTGTATTGTTCACGTTTCTGACGGACTAACGACTGGGGAGAACGCGCATGGCTACAGCAACTTACACCGGGGCAGCGCCGGTATCGTCACCGGATAAGAGCTCAGGCCATAAAGACACGCGGCGCCGGGCGCGGTTGAAGATATCGCTTCCGCTGGAAGTGCGGCCCTTCGATGCGCGATTCGCCGAGATAGTGGACGTAGGCGAGGTGCTGGATTTCACGCGCGATGGTCTCTATTTTGCGACCTGTATGCCCCATTATTTCATGGGGATGCGGCTACTCGTGACCTTTCCGTTTGGGGAAAGAATCTCAGCACACAAGAAATTCCTAGGCTCGATTGTAAGAATGGAAAACCGGCCGGACGGAACGGTTGGAATTGCTGTGCGGTTCCTGCTGTAAGGCTGGCCTTCGATGGGTTGGCCTTTAGGCATGGCGGCGGGGATAGCGCTTGTTCGACCGTGTCCCACCTACGACAATAATAAACAGGATTTGGGCTTCGGTAGCCAATTAGCGGAACCGCAGGATTGCGTGCGGGGAGACTAGGACAACACCATGCATAATTCATCTGACAAGAAAAAGGGTCACGGCACTCCCTCGACTGCGGTGCAGGAAGCCGAGCGACGCGCAGCAGAGCGCCACATGTTCACCGCCGGCGCCGAAGTGGTGGAGCTGAAGTCCGGAGCGCGATTTTCTACCCGTACTACCGACCTCGGACCAGGCGGCTGTTTCGTCGATACGACGGTTCCCTTCCCCATCGGTTCGATCGTGCGCGTGACTCTGAACAAGGGCAAAACCGCGTTTGAGACCGCGGGAACGGTGGTCTATTCGCAGCACGGGCTTGGCATGGGTATCGCGTTCAGTGAACTTAGCGACGAAAAACGGTTGGAACTCGCTGACTGGATCGCAGGTGTTACAGGCGAGCGGCATGTGGCACATGAAATTGCGCGCGCGCCAAAAGATTCGAATCCTCAAAAAGGCCACGAGTTTGTCGCGCTTGTCAGACTGGTTCGGTTGATGATCGGGAAAGGAATTCTGACGGAAGCGGAAGGAACTTCTGTACTCCACGATCCCGTGTTATAGAAATCGGATCGGCGCAGGTTAGCAGAGCAGCTTTCACTTTTAGTGACGAAACCGGGCTCTTGGGCTTGGATTGCAAAATCCGGTCCGGCACTAAACCCCTTGGGATGTTCTTCCTACAGAAGGCAAAAATTGCCTAGTGGCCCGTCAAAATTGCACGGTATGCCGCGGTTAAGTGGTTTATTTTCTTTCGCTGCTGTGAATTTTCACTATGGCAGCTAGAGTGCAGCCTATTACTGGGGGTACCCTATGGCAGAACGAAGAAAAGCACGAAGGTATGAGCTTTATCTTCCAGTACAGGTTTGCCTGTCTGTTCAGCGTCCCGTAGAATTTCACACGGGGCAACTCCGCGATGTTTCGCGCTCAGGAGTGTTTTTCCAATCGAACGTTCCGATAGATACCGGAACAGGTATGGAGCTTACGTTCTCGCTGCCTGCCGAAAAAGAGCGCGGAACGACGGTCCTGGTCCGCGCCAGCGCTAAGGCGCTTCGCGTTTCGACATTGCCTGGCGAGGACGCGCCGCTCTACGGCGTGGCAGCAACCATCGACCGCATCGACTTCATCCGGCCTGTTATTTCCAGCGCCGCATAATCTTCTTCATTTCACATCGAGTCCTGGATACCGGCGCAGCTTTTCTCAGCTGCGCCGTTTTTTTGTGCCTGCTAGTAGGTGCGACATGCACGCCAGTTTATTTCTCCGCCGGATATGGTTACGCCGATACAATAAGAATATATCGGCCACGCACATTCCATGTCCCAGCAAAGCCCGGCAAAACGAATCGTTGAGCTAGAGCGCGACACGCTGCGCGCGCTGTGCATCCGCGCGAGTGAGAACGCGCGGCACGAAACTACAATGCGCGACCTTTCCAACCATGTCTGGCAGGATGCGGAGCATCGCGTCGTTTTCGAAGCGATCCAGAGGCTCAGCAGCAGCGATCCGCAACTTTTACGGGAACAGCTTCCGGCGCAAACGACACGCATGGGCTTCCCGGACGTAGACTGGGAAAACTACTTCATTCCCGCAGGAAAAACGGAAGGCGATTTCGACGCGCTGGTGCGCGATTTGTTGGCTGAGCCCAAGACTAACAAGAAGTGAATCCGCGATAGGGGCCAAACTACCTGGCGGCTAAACCGAATGCGCGTGAATGAAATTCGAGTGAAGCGGGAAAGTGTTCCGCCACGTAGCTCCAATCGTGACCGCCGGGATACAGATGGAACTCGTTGGGAATGTGGCGCGCGTCCAATAGATCGTGAAATGCCTGGGCACCGGCGTTGAAGCCGTATTCGTCCTCCGTACCGCAATCAAAATAAATTTTCAATCCATTCAGATGCGGGCCGTTTTTTACAAGCGTGAAAGGGCTGTTTTGATTCCAGTAGGCCGCGTCAGGCGGAGACCCGAACGCGGTGCCGAGAACGCGCGAAAGCATGGCGCCCTGATAACTCAGTCATCCCGCCGGTGGGTAGATTAGCCACCAGGGCAGCGCTGTGCGCGCTCACCGAGCCAAACATTTGCGGATAGCGAACGCAAAACGCAAGGAGCCGTAACCGCCCATGGAAACGCCGCTGATACCGCGGTACTGGCGCTCGGCGCGAATGCGATAGTGGCTCTCGATGTAGGGAATAAATTCGCGGATGAAAAAATCCTCGTATCGCACTTTTTCGTCGCGGGAGTTGATATAGAAACTTCTGCCGGCGTCAGGCGTGACAATCAGAAATTCGCCGATTTTGTTCTGGCGCCCAAAGATCGTTCACGAGGTCCATTCCGCCCTGATCGATCAAAAGTTGCGAGTTGGAGCCCAGACCGTGAAGGAAATAGAGTATGGGATAGCGCTGCTTTTCAGAATCATAGCCGGGGGGAAGAATGACGCAGTAAGGCACAGGCGCGGCCGAGAATTTTGCTAGGCACGGAGCGGCATTCAGCGCGGCCGGGAGTGGCGGCTTGAGTCGTTGAAGACATCGTAGAGCACCCTAACAATAGAATGAGGGCTGCGAATGCGAGCTGCGAGAGCTGGAAGCCTTTCTCAGCATGTTTTACTCGCGAGGCGATGCTACTCATACCGCAGAGCCTCGACCGGATTCAGTTTCGCAGCGCGCGACGCGGGGTAAATGCCCGCGGCAAGGCTTACCAGGACAGAAAACCCGATAGCGCCCGCGACCATCCACCAGGGGATAGAAGATAGATCGATCGGGGGCAATTCCTGCCTGCGCAAATAAACATTCGTGCCGAAAGTGAGCGCGGAGCCGATGAGCCAGCCGAGAGCAACGCCAAGAATTCCGCCGAGGAGACCCATCACGCCAGCTTCGGCGAAAAACAGACGGCGAATGTCGCGGTCGGCTGCGCCCAAGGCTTTTAGGATTCCAATTTCGCGACGGCGTTCGAGAATAGCCATCACAAGTGTGTTGATAATGCCGAGCGAAGCGACAGCAAGGGCCAAGCTGCCGAAAATTCCGAGAAGCAAATCAAATACGGCGAAGACCTGACGGAGGCTCTTGGTTGCATCGAGCAGAGAAAAAGTGGTGAATCCCTGGCTTTGGATGGCATCTTCCACGGACTTCACTTGGGACGGGCCTTTCACGCGTACGGTAAGGCTGTCGTAATTCCCTTTCGAGGAAGTCCCGCGCAGAATTTCGCGCAAATCATTTGCTTGGGCGATGCGCAAGGTCTCGGCAACTTGCAAGGGAATAAGCAAGCGGCCGCGGCCGAAACCACCGAAGCCGGTGGCCGGCTCGGTCTCGACCACACCGACGATACGAAAAGTCTTTTCACGCGGTACGATGGAAAAACCTGGGGAAAGGTCAGTCTCTTGCGAGGGCGGAGTTTTTCCGTTCGCGCCTGTTTTGCTCTTGCCGGCGCTTGGTTCCGGCGGAAGCGGCTGGCGTTCCGCGTATCGCAGCGTCAAATTCTTGCCGATCAGCGAATCCGGCTGGGTTGAAAGATCTTTGGCGAACTCGATTTGAAGTATTGCTTCGTCGACGTTCGGGCCGGAGAAGAAGGCGCCTTTCATGCCATCGAACGCGCCATCGGATTTAGCGGATGCAGGAATGCCCGCGACGGTGGTCGAGAACGGCTTGCCTTCGAATTGGATTTCCGTGGGGAAGCGAATCTCGGGATAGACTTCGACAACATTGGGAAGCCCGGCGATTTTCTGGCGCGCTTCCTCGTCCAGAGGCTTCGCCGGCGACGCGTTCGCCGGGTCGGGGCGTGTGGGCCGGCCGAAGCCTCGGTTCATCCGCGAGCTGACAAAGACAGCGTCAAACAAGCCGGAGCGGGAAAGCCGCTTGCTGGCTAGCTCCTGCAACCCAACGCCGAGCGACAGCATGGCCACGAGCGAGGCCACTCCCACGGCGATGCCGAGAGTGGTGAGAGAGTTTCGCAACAGCGCTTCGCGTAGGTTACGCCCGGCGAGTTCCGTGAGGTCGCGTACCTTCATGACTTGGCCCCATCGCTGGTGAGTTTTCCGTCTGCCATGGTGACGATTCGATGTGCAAACCGCGCGGCGCGATCTCGGTCGTGCGTCACCATCACGATGGTCATGCCGAGCGACTCATTAATTTCCCGCAACAAGTGGAGAATGGCGTCGCCGGTGACGCTGTCGAGATTCCCGGTGGGTTCATCGGCGAGGAGAATGGTGGGCCGGTTCACGAGGGCGCGGGCGAGCGCTGCGCGTTGCTGTTCGCCGCCGGACAATTCACTGGGGCGATGCGTCAAGCGAGCGGCCAGGCGGACACGTTCTACTGCTTCCCGCACGCGCCCGGCACGGTCGTGGCGTTCCACTTCAGCCAGGCGCAGAGGCAGCTCCACATTTTCTTCGAGCGTCATGCGCGGCAGGAGATTGAAAGACTGAAAAACCATTCCGACGGTATGGCTGCGATGCTGCGCGAGATCTTCAGAATTCATTTCGGCGAGGTTACGCCCACGAGCAAAAATGGCGCCGGAAGTGGGACGGTCAAGACCCGCCATCAAATTCAGCAGCGTGGACTTGCCGGAGCCGGAACTGCCCAGAAGCGCTACGAATTCCTTGGAGCGAATTGCAATGCTGACATCGTCCACGGCGCGGACGAGCGCATCTCCCATTTGGTAGCTACGAGAGACCTGCGTCCGTGCGGATCGCAATTTCATCGATTGTTCGCAGTCATTTCACCCACACTATTATTACGTTCGGCAGAGCTTGTTAGTTACTTAAATTAATGGAGAAGAGGGCTAGAGATTTAGATCGCCGTAGCGTTCGGCCGCAACCGATTCGGCTCGACGAAGCAGGTTTGGCGCCGTTGCGCCGTGTGGATTGCTCCATCGTCCTGGAATTGCCAGACGGCAATTAGGGCAGCGGCCGTCCCGCAGGTTATTTTGCTGTACGTCGTGCCACGAGCGGCGGACGAGAAGCGTTCCGCACGACGGGCATAGCGTGTGCGCTGCATCGGTGTGAATGTTTCCTTCATAGACGTAATGCAGCCCGGCTTCGAGCGCGATGGCGCGCGCGGCGTGCAGTGTTTCGGGCGGCGTTCGCGGTTTGTCCCGCAGCTTAAAGTCAGGGTGGAACGCGGTGAAGTGCAGCGGCACGTCCGGGCCTAGATTCTCGAATATCCAGTCGGCCAGCTTGCGAAATTCATCAGCGCCGTCATTCAGAGTGGGAATGATCAAATTTGTAATTTCGAACCAGACGTTTGTTTCATTCTTGAGCCACTTCAACATATCGAGAACCGGCTGCAAATGCGTGAGAGTGATGCGGCCGTAGAAATTCTCGGTAAAGGACTTCAGGTCCACATTGGCGGCGTCCACGTGATCGTAAATATCGTGGAAGGCGTCGTAGGTGATGTAGCCATTCGTGACCATCACGGTGTTCAGCCCGCGCTCTTTGGCGGCGCGGCAGATATCTATGACGTATTCACCCCAGATGGTCGGTTCGTTGTAAGTAAACGCAATCGAGGGGCAATTATTTTTGATTGCGAGCAGAGCTACATCTTCCGGCGGAACGTGGGACGAATGCACCTGATCGGAGCGCGATTTCGAGATGTCCCAATTCTGGCAGAAGAAGCAGCCCATGTTGCAGCCGGCGGTGCCCATGGAAAAGACGCGCGTTCCCGGAAGGAAATGGTTGAGCGGTTTTTTCTCGATAGGATCGATCTGCATCGCGGCGGGCGAAGCGTAGCCGAGGCTGTAAAGCTTGCCGCCTTCGTTCACGCGGATGAAGCAGAAGCCAGCCTGCCCGTCGCCGATATGGCAATGGCGCGGACAAAGATAGCAATGCGCTTTGCCGCCGGGTTCAGGATTCCACCAGCGCGCTTCGTGCAGTGCGGCGGTCTTTTGGAGGATTTTTAGATCTTGCATGAAATGGCGCGAAGCAAATGCGCGCTAGCGATCGATTATACGCTCAACGGCATGGGAGCGCGTGTTCGCGTGCAGTTGCAAGTGTTTTGACATACGATTGATGTGGCGCGTGATCTGAAGTCAATCGGCGGCGACCAGGGATAATGGAGCATGCCCTTCGGCGGCAGCGCGTGCACGTGCCTGCGAACATTAAAATGGCCAGCTTCCGAGGTTTCTCAATTTCCTCGTCGTCACCCTGTCGTCTCCTAATGCCCGTTCGGCGCTTTGGGTGACGCGCGCGCCCACAGAGCTCCGGCGCAGATTGTGGAATACAAAGAGGTCGTGCCACTCTCCTCGGGCCAGGTTCGGGACGGAAATGTTTGCGTCAATTTCAGCCCGGTGATGACTGCTGGAGAGTTTTTCGACGGGCTGCAGCGACACGAAACTCCTTCGGGCGATGAATTTCGCAAGAACTCTCGGGTGGTAACGAATTTCCCCGAGCAACTTACGGTTCAGCTTCAACTTTCCATCTCCGTGTGCGACGCGGATATTTATACGCCGGCTCCCGCGCCGGGATTCGTGAACGGCATCCGGTTCAAAGCCCAATGGAAGCGCGGGCTGGCCATGCGACCGGTGGAACAATTTGCGATTCAGCGAGTGGCGATCACGTCGGAAGAAGGCGACAGCAGGCTGCTGTTCCTGCTGAAGATTCGCGACAAAAACGTGCCGCTGACGGACCACCTGATTATTTCTGTTATTTCACCGCAGGGGAAATTGCTTTCGCGGATGTCGGGCAGATTGTAGAGCTGCATTTCAGGAATTCTGAGCGCCGCGGCGTATGGCTACCCATTCCAGGAAGCGTTCGATGCGGGCACGCTCTCGCCACATCAAGCCGAAGAATTTTCGCGCGTCGAGTGCCGACGCTTCTTTGCCGAAGAACGTTTCCATGCGCCACTGAATGTATGGCGAAGCCCAGGGGCGCAGACGATAGCCACGGGCGATAATCCAGTAATAGCGCAGGGCGTTCAGCATGGCAGGGAGACGGGACGCAGTACACGCCGACCTCTCGCTGCGATGGAGCCATTCCTAAAAGTTCCCTTCCGCCGAAATGGTAGAATCGAAACGTTCGCAAAAAGGCTTTTGAGATGACCGCGGAAGACCACTACTACGCCGGGATAGATTTTTTTGGCGAGGGCAAACTGGACTCGGCGATTGAGGAATACAACCGCGCGCTGGAGCTCGATCCTAAGTTGATCGACGCGCTTCATGGCCTGGCGCAAGCGTATCACGCCAGCGAAGATTTTCACCGCACGATTGAAGCGGCGCGGCGAATCTTGGTCCTGGAGCCGGACGACATTCTTGCGTGGACTACGATTTCGCGGGCCTATCAGCGCTTGGGTATGATTCCTGAAGCCGAAGAGGCGGGAAACAAAGCGCGCATTCTGGGATGGAAGCAGCAGCTTCGAGAACAGAAGCCGAAGGCGCAGTAGCGGCGATACTGTCCGGTGAAAATAAAAAGGGGCCGAGCGACGAACTCGGCCCCTTTTTGTTTCTAGAACGGCTCTTACAGCGCGCAGCAGACGGACTTGACCTCGGTGTAGTTCTTGAGGACTTCGTGGCCCATCTCGCGGCCCCAGCCGGACTGCTTGTAACCACCGAATGGGAGCGCTGCGTCGAAGACGTTGTAGCAATTGATCCACACGGTTCCGGCGCGGAGCTTGGACGCGAGCGCGTGGGCTTTCTTGATGTCGCGCGTCCAGATTCCTGCAGCGAGACCGTACTCCGTATTGTTGGCCTTTGCGGCAATTTCGCTGATGTCGGTAAACGGAATCGCCGTGAGCACCGGCCCAAAAATTTCCTCCTGCACCACTTTCATGGTCTCGGTAGTGTTGACGAGGACAGTGGGCTGCACGAAATAACCTCTGTTGCCTTCGCGCCCACCGCCCGTAACCGCCTTTGCGCCTTCTTTCTTGCCGGATTCCAAATAGCCACAGACCTTGTTGAATTGCTCTTCGGAAACGAGCGGGCCCATGTCGCTGTCGGGGTCAAATCCCTGGCGCACACGGATCTTGCTTGCGGTTTGCGCCACGCCGTCAACGACCTTGTCGAAGATTTTCTTGTCAATGAACAAGCGCGAGCCCGCGCAGCATGTTTGACCCTGGTTGAAGAAGATTGCGCTGGCCGCTCCGGGGATAGCGGCATCGATGTCGGCGTCTTCCAGCACGATGTTCGGAGACTTGCCGCCCAGTTCGAGCGAGACTTTCTTCAGATTACCCGTGGCAGCGTGCACGATCAGCTTGCCGACTTCGGTGGAACCGGTGAAAGCGATCTTGTCGACGTCCGGATGCGCGGCTAAAGCTGCGCCGGCGGTCTCGCCGTATCCTGGAACGATATTCACAACACCTTCGGGGAATCCCGCTTCCAGTATCAGTTCGCCCAGGCGAAGTGCTGTGAGAGGAGTCTGTTCCGCCGGCTTCAGAATTACGGTGCAGCCGGTAGTAAGCGCCGGGGCCATCTTCCATGCAGCCATCAGCAACGGGAAATTCCACGGGATGATCTGGCCGACGACGCCCACTGGTTCGCGCGAAGTGTAAGCATGGAATGCTCCCTGCTTCGCGAGGCCCATCGGAATGGTATTGCCTTCGATCTTTGTGGCCCATCCGGCGTAGTAGCGGAAGTGATCGATTGCAAGCGGCAGGTCAGCAACGCGCGCGATCTTGAGCGGCTTGCCGTTGTCGAGCGATTCGAGTTGCGCAAATTCCTCGGCGTGCTTTTCGAGCAGGTCGGCGAGCTTCCAGAGGAGTTTGCCGCGCTCGGAAGGAGAAATTCTTGACCACTTGCCAGTGTCGAAAGCTGCGCGTGCAGCTTTGACGGCTCGATCGATGTCTTCTTTGTCGCCTGCGGCGACGTTGGCGAGGACCTCGCCGGTCGCGGGATTGTACGTAGGGAAAGTCTTGCCAGAGGCCGCTTCGACCCATTTTCCGTTGATCAGAAGCTTGCCTGTTTTGGATACGAAACCGGTAACGTTGCTATCCGGCTGTACGACTGCAGCAGTTGCCATGTCATTTTCCTCCACTAATTTGAGTTAGAAATCTTGTAATCCGAACCTGGCGCCACAATTCTGGATTCCGGCCGCGCCTGCGCAGGACCGGCCATTCCCGTTTGGGCGCACCACGCGAGACAATGTCGTACCTGCAAACGGGCCGAATGGGCTAGTTCAAACTTACTCCGGCGGGGAAGAAAATTCAAGTCGGGGACATTTGTGGTTGGGCCGTCACTCGTGCCGCAACGCAACCATAGGATCGACGTGCGAAGCCCGGCGGGCGGGTAGAAAACAGGCGGCCAACGCCACAAAGACAAGCACTCCCGTGACGGTAACGTACGTTATCAAATCCGTGGGTTTTACACCGTAGAGCAAGCTGGACATCAGCCGCGTCAATCCCAGGGCAGCGACAAGTCCGATGGCGACCCCGGAGAGCGCGAGCCTGGCTCCCTGTCCCATGACTACACGGAGAACATCTTTCGGCTCGGCGCCCAGCGCCAGACGGATGCCAATTTCGCGGGTTCGCTGTACGACCAGGTAAGCCATCACTCCATAGATCCCCACTGCCGCAAGGACCAGCGCGAGACCGGCAAAAATGCTGATCAGAAACATGCTGAAGCGCGCGCCGGACAGTGAGCGTCCCACTAACAGGTCCATTGACGTTACTTCCGATACCGGTTGATCCGGCAAACGCTTTTGGATCAGCTCGCGGACTGTGTTCGCCAACGCGAGTGGGTTGCCGGCAGTCTTGACGGTTAACACCAGATCCGGATTCCAGCCTTCGTTGTGAAATTGAAAATAAGGGGCGAAAACAGTTGAAAGCGCGGGCTGGTTCATCGCCGTGTCTTTCATATCGGCGATGACGCCGACGATAGTCCGCAGAGGCGCCACATGTTCCGGTACGCGATCTTCGGGCGACAGAAGAGCCAGAGGCGGAGTCATGCGGATGGCTTTACCTATTGGATTTTCGTTTGGGAAAAGCTGGCGCGCGAGAGCCTCGTTGATAATCGCGACGCCCGGCGCTTGTTGATTATCCTGGTCGGTGAAAAAGCGGCCTTGACGCAATCTCGCGCCAATTGCCGGCATGTATCCCGGACTGCTTAGCTGAAAGCGGACAACCGGAACCTGATCCAGCGATGTTGCCGGCGCATGCCCCTGCACATCGATTATCTTACCCCAGCCGTTGCCGAATCCCAGAGGAAGCGTTGTTGTGACACCGGAGTTCTTCACCCCTGGCAGAGCGTTCATCTGAACGATCAGATCCTGGCAGAATTGAATGGCCTGATCGGCATGGCCGTCGGGAAAATATGCGGGTGAGAGCGGAATGCTCATCGTGAGGACATGCGCGGAAGAGAAACCCGGATCTGTGTTGCGCAACGCACCGAAGGTCGCTATCAGCAACCCAGAACCGACCAGCAACAACATCGCTAGCGCCAATTCCGCAACGACCAGAACGCTGCGCAGACGGCGGCGGCCACGTCCATCCGCGCCGCTTCGGCCCCCTTCACGCAAGGTGCTCTGAACGTCGCGCTTCGAGGCATGGAGTATGGGAGCCAGCGAAAAGAACAGAGCAGTCAACAACGAGAGCGCCGCAGTGAAAATCAATACCGGAGTATTCACTCCAATTGGATGGAACTTAGGAAGCGAAGCCGGCATGAGAGATTCGAGAAAACCCATACCCCATATCGCGAGCAATATTCCGGCAAGTCCTCCGGCCAAGGCGATCAGCAGGCTTTCCGTGAGCAATTGGCGCACGAGACGCATACGGCTGGCTCCCAGCGCCGCGCGGACCGCAAATTCCTGTTCGCGCGTGGTGGCTCTGGCGAGCATGAGATTGGCCAGATTAGCGCAAGCGATCAGTAGAACAAATCCCACCGCCCCTAGCAGGATCAGCAGCGCCTGCCGCACGTCACCGACAAGTTGTTCGCGCATCGGCATCACTTTCGCGCCGATCCCTTTATTAACGGGGTATTCTTTTTCCACTTCCGAGGCAACGCCGGACATTTCTGCCTGAGCCTGCGCAAGCGTCACGCCCGGCTTCAGACGCGCCACAACATACAAGTAATGGTTGTCGCGCGTGTTCATCCCATCCTTTGGCGCGTAGGAGAGGGGCATAAAAAGGTCTACGAGAGGCAGGTTGTCAAAGAACGGCATTCCCTGCGGCAATACACCAACGATGGCGTAGTCCTGGCCATCCAGGTGGACGGTTCGCTTGAGGATATTTTTGTCCCCGGCAAACTTCGACTGCCACAAGGCGTAACTTAGCAGGACGACGCGATTTTTTCCCCACTGCTCCTCTTCCGGCAAAAACCCGCGTCCCACAACAGCGTTCACTCCCAACAGGGGGAAAAAGCCTGGCGTCATGGCTGCGGCGCGAAGTCGTGCGGGTTCTTCTCCCGGGGCTGAAAGATCAACGTTGGCGTAGTACGAAGCAGCCATATCGGTGAAGACGTGATTGCGATCACGCCAGTCGCGGAAGTCCGGCGCAGAAGAGCCGGATATGTCGATGCCCTGCGAAATCATCGTGGACCAGACGAAAACTAGCTTTCCAGGGTCCTTGTAAGGCAGAGGTTCCAGCAGTACGGCATTGACGACGGAGAAAATCGCGGTGTTGGCTCCGATGCCGAGAGCTAAGGTTAGGACGGCGATAATCGTAAATCCGCGATTCTTGGCCAACACTCGGATTCCGTAGCGAAGGTCCTGCCAGAGATTCCCCATAGTCGGCACCTCACACACACAATTGCACGTCCGCGAAATGCACGTGACGTACCGAACTTTAGCGCCGTGAAAAACGGGCACCAAAGAACTTAGATAGAACTCGATCACCTAAGAATCTCTATGCATGCTCGTTTTTGGGATTTGACTGTGATGAGGCGAACACTATCTCTGCAATCAGGAAAGATGGTCAATCGCGGCCTACGAGGTAGGAGGGCACGCGGCGGACCCAGACGCGCTCGGTGGCTGGTTTACCAAGGTGGATGCGGGCGGAATGATGGCCGACGGATATGGCCATGGTCTCGTCATACTCGCGCTTGTGGACGCGCAGGCGGGTGCCGGGACGAAGCTTGAGGCTTTCCATGAACTCAAGAAACTTGGGATCTTTTTCGAAGACGCGGAGAACTTCGTAGGAGCGGGCGACCTCGGCATCAGACAGCCGCACAGCGCCGAATTTGCGCCGCAGCTTGGACATGCCGCCGAAGAGCGGAACTCCGTGCGGGCAGCGGACGTCGCGGCCAAAACGCTTGAGCAGCAGCGCCGCGACCTGCGGAGAAATGCCGTGTTCCAGGCGCTCGGCTTCCTCGTGCGCGCGCGACCAATCAATGCCGATGACGTCGGTGAGAAGTTTTTCGGCCAGGCGATGGCGAAGAACCAAGTGCTGGGCGATTCCCTGCCCCTTCACGGAAAGGACGATGCGGCCGTCTCGCCTGACGTGCAGGTAACCGGTCCGGGCCATGCGTTTGAGGGCGGCGGTTACGGCGGGCGGCGTGACGCCGAGGTCTTCCGCCAAGCGCGCGCTGATCGGGGTTTGCTCTTCCTGCACGAGCTCCCAGATAGCTTTTAGATAATCTTCCTGGGATACACTGGTTTTCTCGCGCCGCAAAATTCCTCTCGCAATTTCAAGAATCAATCACTAAACGGAACGGATTTTCGCAGCGCCCTTCGCTGCGCTCAGGACAAGCCGGCATCTCGACGGCTCTTTTGTTTTCTGAAGTGTTTCATCTAAACCTGCCGGCGGGACGCCCTTCGTCTGCACTCAGGACAAGCCCTTCCTTCGTCAGGGTAAACCGGCGCTACGAAGACGCGCCTTCCGATCGCTGTTCTCGATTCGCAGCTTGCTCTGTTTGCGACTGGCGCAAACGCGCTGCTAAATCCTTAACCCGCGCTTGGATATCATCGCAGGTGCGGCGATGGATTTCCACCGCTTCGCCGAATGGATCCTGCACCTGCCAGTCTTCAAATCGGCTGGCCCGCGAAGAGAGAACTGCCGGGAATGCCTGACATGTTCACGATCAGGTCCGGCTTCTTCAGCGTGTGCGTACGCAGGCCTTTTGAAAACTGTCCTTCGAACGAGATGCCGCGTTCGCGCAGAACTCTCTGCGTTGTGTTGTCAATAAAACCGAGCGGGGATACTCCGGCGCTTTCTGCTGCGATGATGTCCGAGGCGTCGTGGCGAGCAATCGCTTCCGCCATCTGGCTGCGGACGCAATTGCCAACGCACACGAACAAAACCTTGACGGGTTGCGGCATAGGCTAAGAGGGACTCTCCGCCATCTTCAGGAAATATTCGTGGACGGATGAGTCGCCGGTAAGCTCGGGATGAAATGTGGAGGCCAGAATTTTGCCTTGGCGCACGAGGACCGGATGGCCCGCGTCTTCCGCGAGTACTTCCACGCCTTCCCCAACGGATTCGATAATCGGCGCGCGAATGAAAACCATTTCGACGGGCGCCGAGGCAATTTTTGTGTGTCCGAGGTGAACGTCGCTGGCGAGCTGGCGTCCATAGCCGTTTCGCAGAACGGAGACATCGAGGAGCGCGAGCGATTCCTGCGCGGGGCCGTGAACTTCGCGCGCGAGCAGAATGGTTCCGGCGCAAGTCCCGAAAAATGCGCCGCCATTTGAAGCGAACTGTTTCAGCGCATCGAACAGGCCTTCTTCGGTCATTACTTTCAGGTGCGTGGTGCTTTCACCGCCCGGCAGAATTACGCCTGAAATGTCCTTCAGGTCTTCCGGGCGACGAACGTAGGTATAGGCAACACCCATACGCTCAAGCATTTTAGCGTGAGCTTCGTAATCACCTTGAATCGCGAGTATGCCGATGTTCATGTGCAGCCCTTCCGCAAACTATGAGTTCCGCGAGCCTGCTCCTTAAGCACCTCGTCCGGTAGGCAGTTCGCTTCATCCCGAATTCGCAAACTCTGCTCCAGGTTGTAATTCCAGCAAAGCAGGATGCAATTTCATTTTGCTCGGACGGCCCGCGATGCGGAGGCTGGGCATGCTTGAGCGCTGGTTGTATTTTTCGCGACTCCCGCCAATTGGCAGGCACTTCCTCGCCGCCGCCCTCGACAATGAGACCCGACGACCTGCCTGTTCCCGCGATTTCCCACGCGCCGTCAAGATGCCGATCATCTGGTGGCGTCCTGGCATCACGTTGTATGCGTCGTGGGTTCCCGCTCAGGCGCTTGCCCTCATGACTACGATTATCGCTGTCTCGATGGGTCGTTGTTTCGTCCTCAAGCGAAATCAGCTCCTTTTATGCGTGCGGCGGGCGCCTCTTGCATCCTGCTGTCTGACCCATCCAACAGTTCTCGGCGCTGCGTCGGCATCGATTCATTACGGGCCGCACTGCATTGGCGAGCTCTGCGGATGGCGATGAGCCAGAGCAGAGAGATTGGAGGAGCCAGTTTCGCTCGTTCGACCCCAAAAACCGACGATGGTGACATCGCATTCCGCGCTGTTCGACGCGTCCCGCCAACAGAGTGAGAGTGCGTAGCCATGACCTCCCGTCGAGTCCTTCTCCATGAGAATCTTAAGACCGGCTCAACCCTAGTCACGAGTCGTGTTTACGCATTTCCTCGTGTCTTTTCTCTCAGGCGCGCTTACCAGCCGCGGGTTTGCATCAAATCTTTTTCTTCAAGCTGGCGAATATCGAGGCCCTTCATCGCGTCACCGAGCTCTTCGGAGGCTTCCAGCACAATTTTCGGATCTTTGTAGTGCGTGGTGGCCTTCACGATGGCCCGAGCACGTTGCGCGGATCGCTCGATTTGAAAATTCCGGAGCCGACGAAGACTGCTTCGGCGCCGAGTTGCATGACCAGCGAAGCGTCGGCCGGCGTGGCGATACCTCCGGCTGAAAAATTCGGCACGGGCAACTTTCCGTTCTTCGCCACCCATACGACAAGCTCAAAAGGCGCGCCGAGTTCCTTGGATTCGTGCACCAACTCTTCTTCGCCGAGCAAAGTCAGGCGCTTGATCTGGCTGACGATCGTGCGGATGTGCCGGACAGCTTCCACAATGTTTCCCGAGCCGGCCTCGCCTTTCGTTCGAATCATGGCGGCGCCTTCGGTGATGCGGCGCAGGGCTTCTCCCAGGTTTCGCGCACCGCAAACAAAGGGAACCTTGAAACCGTGCTTCCAGACGTGGTGCTCGTCATCAGCAGGGGTGAGCACTTCGCTCTCGTCGATGTAATCGAGTTCGAGCGCTTCCAGCACTTGGGCTTCGGCAAAATGCCCGATGCGAACTTTGGCCATCACCGGGATCGAAACTGTATTCATGATTTCGCGAATGATGCGCGGAGCGGCCATGCGCGCGACGCCGCCGTCTTTGCGGATGTCGGAGGGCACTCGTTCGAGGGCCATCACTGCGCAAGCGCCGGCTTGCTTCGGCAATTTTTGCTTGCTCGGCGTTGGTGACGTCCATGATCACGCCGCCTTTCAGCATTTCGGCCAAGCCGACTTTGACGCGCCACAAATTGTTATTCATCAGGTCCATGGTGTTTCTCCTATTCTGAGGTCAGATTACGAAGTCTTTTTGTCGCTAACGACATTTGCATTGTCTTTGACACGCGATTCCCTGGGCTCAATCACGACGAAACGCCCACGCCCTCGCGCAAGAAGGTCGCCCGATTGATTCCGAATCTCTCCGGCATAGTGCAAATTCCGGCCGGTCTTCTCGACTTCATATGCTTCGATTAATAAAGGCGCATCGACGGGTACGGGCTTCAAATATTCCACAACCAGCTCCGCAGTCACCGCACGCACTGCGCGAAAGCGGCTGACCTTGCCCATGGCTTCGTCGAGAACGGTGGCGATAATTCCGCCATGAATGAATCCCGGGCCGCCCTGATACTCCGCGCGCAGCTTGAACGCTCCGCGAATGCGCTTGGTGCTGTCGTCCTGCTCGAAGGTCAGCTTCATTCCACGAGCGTTCGCGCCGCCGCAGCCGAAGCATGTGTTCGTCGGATTGGGTTCAAGCAGCATAGGGCTAGATTAAGGCTACCCGCGAGGGCAATTCGCTTCGCGCGCCGCGCTGGCGTTTTTGGAATTCAACCTTCAAGAGTTCGCTAAACGTCTGAACCCCGCGAGCAATTTTCTTCTCATCCAAAGCTGCAAAGCCGAGCCGCAAAGTGTTAGGTTGCGGGTTCTGCAGATAGAAATAGCGGCCCGGGACGAAAAGCACGCCGCGCTCGCGAAGATGTATCAGCAGTTCACCGGCATCGAACCCGGGCGGCAAAGTGACCCAAACGGACATTCCACCTTCGGGACGCGTCCACGTGGTTTCCTTCGGGCATGTATTTTTCAAGCGCGGCCTCCATGGCTTCCAGGCGGTCGCGATAAACTTTTTTCATCTTGGCCATGTGCCGCGCGAGATATCCGCGGCGAACAAATTCGGCGAGCGTGGCTTGGGCTAGCTGGTCGGTGTGCAAGTCGGTGGATTGCTTCACCAAGCGCAAGCGCTCGATGGCATTTTCCGGACCGATACACCAGCCGACGCGCAAGCCCGGGAAACGCAATTTTCGAAAAACTGTCGATTTGAATTACGTTTCCAGACTTGTCCAGCGCCTTCAGCGACGGCAGCGCAGTTCCGCGCAGCCGGAGGCGGGCATAAATTGAATCCTCGATGATGGGAACTTGATAATGCGAAGCAATTTCGAGGAGCCGGCGGCGTTCCGCCAGAGGCAGCATGGTGCCGGTCGGATTGTGAAAATCGGGCGTGACGAAAATGAATTTCACGCGGTTCTGTAACAGCACGGACTCAAGCGCGTCCAGGTCCAAGCCGACATGGCCGATGCGCCGGGAATCCGTCTCGACGCCGACAGCCAGCATGCGCACGCGCGCTCCGGCGAAAATCGCGACCGCGCCCGGATATGCCGGATTTTCGAGCGCGACGGAGTCGCCCGGACGCAAAAACGCTTTGCACACCAGATCGATGGCTTGCTGGCAGCTACCCGTGATCAGGAGCTGCTCGCTGCGAACGTGCAGGCCGTCGGCGCGAAGGAATTCAATCAGGACGCGCTTGAGCGGCTCGTAGCCGTCCGAAGAACCAAGCTGCAACACGTGCCTGCCTTCACTGCGCAGCACGGCATTGCAGCAGCGCCGAAATTCTTCCACGGGGAAAAATTCTTCGGAAGGCCGCGCGGTGATGAATGCAATCGAATCGGGAGGAACTTCCGGCATCAGGCGCGTGAGGTTTTCGTCGGCGCGTTCATCGGCAAAGATCGATTCCCAGCGCATGCCGCCGCCATTGCCGTTCGTGCGCGGAGGCGGAGTGAATTGTTTTGCCGGAGCGCCGCAGATATACGTGCCGCGGCCGACGTGTCCCTGAATCATTCCTTCCGATTCCAGCTCGGCGTATGCGTTCGCGACGGTGGTACGGTGAACGCCCAGTTGCGTGGCGAGCTCGCGGCTTGCAGGAATGCGGTCGCCCGTGCGAAGTTCGCCGGAATGGACCAGGGCGCGGAGTTGATCGCGCAGTTGGACGTAAAGGGGGATGTGGCTTTCGGGCTGTAAATGTAGTGGAAGCATTGGCTCGTCCCTGTAGGCCAATATAAAGAACTAATTATAGCTGTAAAGAGCCAATTTGTCTTGCGGCTATTCTGGCACCGACCTTCCCTGCTCGCTAACCGAGACTGTGTTACGAATCGCTACGAAGAGCGGAGCAGAAAACGTTGGATTTTGCCGGTGGCGGTTTTCGGCAGCTCGGAGACGAAGCGGAATTCGTGCGGGCATTTGAAGCCGACCAGGCGGGTGTGCAGCCAGCCGTTGATCTCGCTGTCGAGGCCGCCCGCGGGAGTTATTAATCCTGGGCGGAACACGATGAACGCGACCGGGCGCACCAAGCCCAGCGCATCCGGCCAGTCCAACCACCGCGCATTCCGCGACTGCGGGGTGCGCCAGCAGCGCATTCTCCACTTCCCCGGGCGAGACCCACATGCCGGAGACTTTCATCATGTCGTCGGCGCGGCCGGCGTAATGATAGAAACCTTCGGCGTCGCGCGTAGAACTTGTCGCCGGTAAATACCCAGCCGTCCTGTTTCACGCGCGCAGTAAGTTCGGGAATCTGCCAGTACTCGGAGAAAGCGCTGTCGCCTTTCACCCACAGGTTTCCGATCTCGCCGTCAGGGACCGGCTCGCGCGCTTCGTCACGATGCGCGCTTCGTAGCCGGGAACTTCGCGGCCGCAAGTGCCGGGACGCGCTTCGCCGGGCGCGCGCAGAGAGAAAAACGTGCAGCATTTCCGTGGAGCCGATGCCGTCCAGAATTTCGATTCCGAACTGTTCGCGAAAGCTCTCGAACATCTTCCGCGGGCAGCGATTCGCCGGCAGAGACCGCGAGCGAATCGGAGGAAAAATCCACGTGGAGGCCCTGTTCGGCTTCGCGAAGAAGAGCAGCGTAAAAAGTGGGCACGGCGAAAAAAACGGTGGGGCGGTATTGGGCTACGATTTGCGCGACATGATCGGGACGCGGGCGGTCGGGATAAAGCACGGTGCTCGCGCCGAAAAACAACGGGAAATACATTCCATTGCCAAGACCATAGGCGAAATAAAGCTTCGAAACGGAGAACATGCGGTCGTCCGCGCGAAGGCCGAGGACGCGCTCGGCGAAGTTGCGCGAAGTGACCAGCATGTCGCGATGCGCGATGGACGGCAGCTTTCGGCGGGCCTCCGCTGCCGGAAGTGTAGAGATAAAATGCGGCGTCGGTGGGCGGCGTCGGATAAGTGTCTGGAGTTTCGCCATTGACCGGGAGCCAATCGCCCCAATAAATCGCCTGCACGCGAGTATTTTGCAGGCGCGACACTTCTGCGGCCGACCACTACAACCAATTCGAGCGCGCCGCCCACGACTGGCCGGAAGCGAATTCGGCAAGGATTGATGCATGGACGACGGCGAAACGCGCGCCAGAATTTGAAAGGTAATGGCGATAGTCCGCGGCTCGGGCCATCGAATTCACCGGCACGGCGATGGCGCCAATTTTTACGGCGCCGAAGAAACAGGCGACGAACTCGATCGAATCGGGCAGCGCGATGAGGACGCGGTCTCCGGGCTTGCAGCCTGAATCCAGCAATGCTCGCGCCACGCGATTTACTTCGATTCTCCAGTTGCGGCGTAAGTCGCTTCGCGCTCGACTCCCAGGATGGCGGTGTTTTCCGGATGCTCGCGCGCGGGGCGCGAGATGAATTCGTCGGCGATATTAAGACGTTTCCGAGGGAGATGGAGAGGTGCGCGTCACGCCGCGATTCTACATCACAAGCAATTCTTGCCTTGCACTAGAATTGGCAGCTTCTGCGGGCGGGCAAAATTAGAATGATTCAGCCTTTCGTTCACATTTCCTTCTCGAAGTTGGCGTATGTGACCGTATGATGGGCACCAACACGAGTGTTCATGCGTTTGAGTGCTGGCATTTTGATCCGCAATTGGTTTAAGGAGTGCAAATGAACTATTCAAGTCTCGGGTCTAGCAGCCGGGCGAACATTGCTGGAAGCTGAGCGTTATGGCGGGATCTGATCGCTCATTGCAATCCGGTTCGCCCCCGTACTTTCGCCGGCATCTTGCCGGCGTCCTTTGATTTATACGGGTTGTTGTAGTTATGGGCGTAACTGAATTTCGGTGTGGGCAAAAAGCGCGCTTCGCTGTGAGCTTATGCGTAGTTTTTCGGCGTGGGGCAGAGTAATGGAGTGCACAGCAAATCAAAAGCGCCAGCAAGATGCTGGCGGTACGAAATGCCACTTCCCCGGCAAAAACTGGGGAATGCCGTGCCCGATGCTTATTGCTTGGCTTATTGCGTGGCGGATTTTTCGCCTAGGCGGCGCATGCGCTCCTGCAGCTTCTTGCGCAGGGTGGACGGGGCGTTGGGATTGAACGCGACGAGATACCATAACGGCTGCGTGCGGTCCCGGCTGAGGCGAGTGAGCGTGGCCGCGTCGCTGTTTGGATGGCGGGCGATATTTTCGCGGATGGCGGAGTAAGGATGATGCGAGAGATGCGCCAAGCGTCTTCGCTGAAACTTTGGGATGCTCGCTGATCAGTCGCAGCAAATAGTAATCTTCTTTCGGCGCCTGCTTGGTCAAACTGTCCAGCGTATCCGGCCTTACTTCGGCGCTGAGCACCACACCTATTTTTTCATCCCAGCCGGCATTAATGCGATTCAGTTCCTGCGTGCGGGCGTGGATCAATTGCTCTATGACGCGCCGCTCCTGCTCCATGCGCGGCGCCGGCAGCGCGCTGCGTTCCACGGAATCGAGCACGCGCAGAAGATGCTGGCGCTCGCCAAATACAATTTGGGAGGTCCGGACGGTTTTCCCTTTCGCCGCATTTCGCACCAAATCTGAACGTCTCATCGTTAGCTCACCCCGCAGATCTCATAGGCCGCCGATTACTTCCCAGGAACGCGGCTCTGGAGGAACCTAAACTCGCACTTTCGCGCGGCGATCTCTTCATTCGCGCTACTGCCATGGCAATAGGACAACGCGCCAAATTATCCGACCTCGGTGCCGCAGAGTAAAGGAAACTAGGGAAAGTTGTTCCGTAGGGCGCAATAGAGGGTTCTAGAACCAGCCATATTGACGGCCCTTTCGCATATGAATTCTGACCGCTTGCGCGACCGTTTGAGCAAGGGCGACGGAGGCGATAGCGGACGCGTGGCCGACTCGAAACGTTGGCTGCGTGCCGATTTTGCGCGCATTTGAAACTGACATGGTCTTTGCGGTACAGGTACTCTTTCGATGGGCTAAGTCCTGGTATTACAGAACTATTACAAATCAATTTCCCCACCACTGGTAGTCTAACGCCAGCGTAGAGCGAAACGAAAAACGCGAAGTATATATCGAAACTCAATAATAGAAGAAAGGGCCAAAACTATGGGAGTCGAACTCACCGATCTGGAAAGAAACGCGGCAGCCAAGGATGAAGTCAATTGGATTACGGCTTCGTTTATGGCGCTGTTTCACGTGGGCGCCATTGTGGCGCTGTTTTTCTTCACGTGGAAGGCGTTCTTTGTCGCGGTAGTTCTGTGGTGGATGGCGACAAGCCTGGGGATCGGGATGTGCTATCACCGGCTTCTCACGCACCGCGGATACCAAATTCCCAAGTGGCTCGAATACACGCTCACGATCTTCGCCACGCTGGCGCTTGAAGGCGGACCGATTTTCTGGGTCGCCACGCATCGAATTCATCACAAATATTCCGACCACGAAGGCGACCCGCACTCACCAATCGACGGCAAATGGTGGGCGCATATGGGCTGGATCCTGATGGGCAAATCCATGCACCACGATACATCCACGCTGGCCCGTTACGTCCCGGACCTGGCCAAGGACAAGTTCCACGTCTGGATCACGAAATATCACTACGTGCCGATGATCGTGCTCGGGCTGATCCTGCTTGCAGTAGGCGGATGGAAGTTCGTCCTGTGGGGAATTTTCTTCCGGACGGTCGTGGGCCTGCATTTCACATGGCTGGTAAACTCGGCCACTCATTCGTGGGGCACGCGACGGTTTGAGACTCGCGATCTTTCCACCAATAGCTGGTGGGTCGCGTTGTTGAGCTGGGGCGAAGGCTGGCACAACAATCATCACGCGCATCCGGTTTCAGCTCGCCACGGGTTGGACTGGTATGAGATCGACACAAACTGGTACGGCATCTGGCTGCTGAAGAAACTCGGCTTGGCGAAGCAGGTTCACACCACGAAGCTCGCAGCCGTGAAGCACGCCGAGGAAACGGCCAAGTTCGCCGCCCCAGAACCTCAGTCCGAACTGGTTTCCGCACAACTCTAAACAGGCATCGTTTGAAATTCCCGCTGAGCCGCGGCTGAACGCTGCGGCTCGATGTCTCCGCACCTGCCGTTCGCCGTCGTCCGTTAACGACAGCGCCCTGCATTCGCATCTGACTGCGCAAGAACCCGCCTCCGAGGTACAATTCAGTTGAGATTCCGAGAAACCAATGCGTATCGCGAGCCGGCGGAAGACGATCGCTTTTTTCCTTGTGCTGGGCATATCCCTGGTGGCCCTGGCAGTTGCGCTCGACGTCGGCTGGATCATCCTCAATTGGCGCCAAAGCGTCATGCTGTTCCTCGGCGTGATTGTTTTCGCTACGATCATTCTGGGCATGATCTTGAACACCACCTTTCTGGTCCGCGAGATACGCCTGAACGAACAGCACGGGAGTTTCATCAACGCGGTCACGCATGAACTGAAGACGCCGATCACTTCCATTCGCCTGTACCTGGAAACGCTGCAACGCCGCGAAATAGAGGAAGCGCAGCGGCAACATTTTTACCAACTCATGCTGGACGACACCGATCGCCTGATGGGTACTGTCGAGCAGGTGCTGAAAGCGGGCCAAGTGGGATATAAACGCGGCGAACAATACCGCGCCAAAGTTGACCTGGGGAATCTAGCCGCCGAGTGCATGGAACTTGCGCGCACGCGGCACCATCTGAGCCCCGGCGCTTTGCACTTCGCATCCGCGAACGGCCAGCCAGCAAGAGATACCCCGGCAAAAGATGCGCTACTCACGAAGCCCGCCACCGAATTTCCCGTGCACGGTGATCCTGAAGAGCTTCGGACCGCCATATCGAACGTGCTCGATAACGCAATCAAATATTCCGTAGGAAAGGTTGACGTCTCGGTTGTCATCGAGACGCCGGACGAAAAACGCGTGGTGCTTCGCGTGCGCGATCAGGGCGTGGGGATTCCCGCCGACCAGCTCAGGCGCGTGTTCAAGCGCTTTCATCGTGTGCGCCGCCGAAGCACGTCGAAAGTAAAAGGCACGGGCCTGGGCCTTTTCATCGTTCGCTCGATTGCTCGGGCGCACGGAGGCAAAGTTTTTGCCGAAAGCGAAGGCGAAAACCAGGGCACCACGGTTACGCTGGAGTTGCCGCGGAGCGTAGATGAGTAGCCGCGTGCTGGTGGTGGAGGACGAAACACATCTCGCTGACGGACTGAAGTTCAATCTCGAGGCCGAAGGTTATTTCGTGCAGGTGGTGGGCGACGGCGAATCCGCGATCGATCGGCTTCTAAAAACCAAAGAAAAATTCGATGCCGTCGTGCTCGACGTGATGCTTCCGGGGATTGACGGCTTCGGCGTGGCCTCCGCTCTGCGCAAAGCCAAAAATTATGTGCCGGTCCTAATGCTCACGGCCCGTGGGCGCCCGGAAGATGTTCTGGAAGGCTTTGCCGCTGGGGCAGACGATTATCTGCCCAAGCCATTTCAGCTACCCATATTTTTGGCGCGTCTTCAGGGACTTCTCCGCCGCACCGGATGGATGAGCAGTGGAAAGAAGGATGCAAAGGAGAAGCCGGCGGGCCAAAAAGCAGCGGCCTCGGGCAAGAATGCCGCACAAACATCCGAGGAGGATCTCTTCACGTTTGACGGCAAGACTCTGGACTTTGATACGCTGGAACTCCGAACAGCGACTAATACCGTCCAGCTTACGCTGATGGAAGCGAAGCTTCTGCGTCATTTGATACGCCAAAATGGACGCACGGTTTCGCGCAAATCAATTCTGGAAGATGTGTGGGATTTGCGGGAAGACACCGATACCCGCGCAATCGATAATTTCATCGTCCGCCTGAGGCGCTACATCGAGGACAATCCCGCGAAGCCGCGCCATCTTCTAACTGTACGAGGCGTGGGCTACCGTTTCGTTTCTTAGCCTCTACGCATAGCTTGATTGTTTACGTGTTCACACGAGGAAAATACATGCCGGCTTTTGAAGAGCATCGGGAAGAATTAGAACATTACGAAACGATGATGGGCCCGCACCGCGGCCGCTTGGCCGTTACGCTGGACCTTTTGACCAACGCGCTCGTGCTTGTCGGCCAGCATGGCGTCTATTGCCATAGCAATCGCGATGCGGGCGTGCCCGTGATGGACATTCGAATCATTACCGCCGAGATTGGCAAAGCGAAAGAGCTGATTCAAAGCGTCATGGAAGGCATTCGAGCGGAACGCGCCAAATCGTAGTGCCGGTTAACGAGGAGGGATGGATTGCCGAGCTTCACGAAAAATCAAAAGAGCCGGCGGGACGCCCTTCGGCTTCCTCAGGATAAACCAGCGCTAGGAAAATCAAAATCTTGCCGGCGGTTTATTTGGATTTTGCAGAGTGTCTCAGTGGAGCGATGGACCGCCCGCGCGCCGAATCCCGAATAAGCCTTTCAAGCCGCCTCAGCTTGGTCTCTTCTTTTTTCGCGCTGACGACCCACCAAGTAGCAGTCCGCTGATAAGACGGCGCCTGCGATCGAAAAAAGTCCCACGCCGCTGTTTTCGCACGAAAAAGTTTCTCGAAACGACCGCCAAGCTTGGCGACATTTCGTTGTTCGTACGCATACGTACCTACCGCCGTTCGCACCTCAAACGCTTTTAGCCCGTTGGCGTGCATCAAGCCCAATTTCCGAAGCTCGGGGACACGCTTCACATTGATCAAGCTCCATTTGCTCTTGGATTTTCTGGGGGTAACGCGAATGGTGTAGCTTACTTCGTCGATGCTCTTCCGAATCCCGTCGATCCAGCCGAAACAAAGCAGCGCATCCACAGCTTCCGGCCAGGTAATGCTTGCTTTGCCCGAACGTTTCTTGTGGAAACCGACCCAAAGCTCAGTCTCCTGAGCGTGGTGCTTCTCAAGCCATGCGCGGAGTTTCGAAGGAGACTCGAAAAAGACCGGTTTCATCGTTGCTCGTGCCGGTCGGTCACAGGTTGCCTGACCGGCGATGCAGCAAACTTCCCCAGCAATTAAATCGGATTGCCGTTGGCATCAATGAAGCGGATTTCGCCTAAGTTCAATTCCCGGATGCCCGCCTCGATCTTCGCGCGATCGCCGACCACGATCCAGATCAAGTTGTCCGGATGGATCACTTGCTTCGCCGCGGCGTCCAAATCGCTCGTTTTCAGCGCCCGGATCTTGCCCGACATGGTGTCGTAATAATCGTCGGGCCATCTGGAATCCAGTATGGTCGCGATTGAACCGCCGACGGCATCCAGGGTTTCGCGCGACCCCGGCAGGCTGAGCGTTTCGTTAGCCTGCGTGCGCGCCAATTCATCCGGGGTTACCGGACGATCACCCAGAATCGCGCGCAATTCCTTATTCATTTCCACCAGAGACTCCTTGGTCTTGTCCGTCTGCACCGGCGCAAAAGCGAGGAATGGTCGCTGGAAGCGCGCACCCAACACGAAGCTGCTCGCTCCGTAACTCCAGTGCTTATCCTCGCGCAGGTTCATGTTCAGGCGCGAGCTGAATGTGCCACCCAGAACATCGTTCATAGCCTGGATGGCGAGTTCATCCGGCGTGTTGGGAGGCAGCGTGATGTTGGCGGCGATGATCACGGACTGTTCGGCGTTCGGTTTATCCAAAATATAGACCACCGGCTTGGACGGGAGTTGCACCGCAGCCACATCCTTTCGCGGGGCCTGACCGGATTTCCAGCCGGCAAACAGTTTTTCCAGTTTCGGCGTGATCTCGGCGAGTGTGGTGTCGCCAACCACGACCAGAGTGGCGTTGTCCGGCTGGATACCACTCTTTATGAAATTTCACCAAATCGTCGCGCGTGATTTTTTGCACGCTCGCCGCGGTTCCAGACCCGAGTGAAGGGACTGCCGTAGGCATTGGTCGGACCGTAGACGAGGCCGGGGAAAACGCGCAACGCCATTCCGATGGGTTCGTCCTGCTCCTGCTGGATGGTGTCCAACTGCAAGTTTCTGCTCGCGCTTGAAATCGGCATCAGGAAACGACGGATTCAGAATCACGTCGCCAAACAGCTCGAGCGAGGGATCCAGCTTTTGCTTCAACGCTGAAAGCTGAACGTAGGAGAAGTCCAGGTCAGAATAGGCCAATAGTCGCGCGCCCAGCAAAGCCGTTTGGTCGTTGATCTGGAGCGCGTTGCGCGTGCGCGTGCCGTCAACGAGAAGCGCGGACATAAGCTTTGCCGTGCCCGGCGCGGCGGAGTGATCGGCGGCATAGCCGGCGTCAGCGGTCATCCAGAAACTTACCAGCGGCAGACCGGGCCTCTCGGCGAGAATCACTTTGAGACCATTGGAAAGAGTTGCGCGCTGCAGCTTAGGAAGTTTTAATTCCGGTGGTGTTCCGAGCGCGGGCGGCTTGGAGCGGTCCACTGCCGCGGACGCCGCTTTGTAGTCCGGGAACGGCTGGACCTCGGCGATGTAAACGCCGTCGGAAAGCCAGCGGTTCGCCGCGCGCCTTGAGATCTTCAGCACTCGCGCTCGTTCACGCGCTTCAGCGTGACCTTGTAATTGCCGGCGTCGCCGGTATAAATCTCGTACTGCGCCAACCTGTCCGATTTTCCGCCGAAGCCGCCGATGCGTTCGATGCCGCGCAGAAAGTTTGCGAGATACTGCGTCTGCACCCGCTGCAATTCGTCCGGAGTGGGCCCGTCTTTCAGGAATCGAGCCATCTCCTCATCGATCGCCTTTTCTATCTCATCGAGGTTATGCCCGGACCGCGCCGTAACCTGAACGACGAACTGCCCGCCGATCTCTCGTGTATCGGCATAAACAGTGACGTCGCTGGCAATCTGGTCGTCGTAAACCAGCCGCTTATAGAGGCGTGAAGTCTTGCCGTCACCCAAAGCAAGAGCTGACCAAGATCAAGGTAAGTCGGCGTCTGCGCTGCCGAACTGCGGCACGTTCCAGACCATGTAGATGCGGGGCAGGGGCACACGATCTTGGGTGACTTCCCGGTGAGTCCCCTTCATTTTCGCGATCCATACCTTCTGGTGCGCCACAGGCGGCCCGGGCGGAATTTCGCCGAAATATTTTTGGACCTTCTCTTTCGCCGTTTTCGCGTCAATGTCGCCGGCCAGCACGATGACCACGTTGGACGGCCCGTAATTGTTCTTGAACCATTCCTGCACATCTTTGAATGCAGCAGCGTCCAGGTCGGCCATGTCGCCGATGACGTCCCAGGAATAGGGATGACCGGCGGGATATGTATTTTCAGGAAAGTGCTCCTCGGTCAGACGGTAAGGTTGGTTCTCCCCCTGACGTTTTTCGTTCTGCACCACGCCGCGCTGCAAGTCCAGAGTCTTTTGGCTGAGGTCGAGAAATCCCATGCGGTCCGATTCCATCAATAGCGCGTAGTCCAGCGCGGATGTGGGAACGTTCTCGAAGTAATTGGTGCGGTCAAAATTTGTGGTTCCGTTCAGGTCGGTGGCACCGACCAGCTTCGAGCGCCTTGATGTAACTCCCCGGGGCGTGCTGGCTGCCGCCGAACATCAGGTGCTCGAAAAGATGGGCGAAGCCCGTCCTGCCCGGCCTTTTCGTTCTTCGAGCCGACGTGATACCAGACGTTCACGGCCACGATGGGCGCTTTGTGGTCTTCGTGGACGATGACGGTGAGCCCATTGTCGAGCACGAACTTCTCGTAGGGAATATCCACCTGCTGAGCCCGAGCGCCGGAGCCTAGGGCAAGAACTAAAAAGAGAAATAGCCAACGTGCCCGCATCTGTTCCTCCTAAATGTTATTGGCAACATGCTGATCTGTATCGAGCCTTTGGCTGGAGGCATCCCGCCGAAAGTGTTGTGCTGAGGTGAGGCGTGGAAGTCGCGGACTCCAGCCCGGCGCATTCACGCGATATCACCTGGAATTTCTAATTTCGAATCCGTCTCGGCCGGCAAAAGATACTTTCTCCTCGCTCGCGCGTCAATCTCGAAAGAGTTAAGTTCATCGCAGGTCAGAGCCCGTGCGGCGCGCGGGCAGCCAGCGCGAACACGATTTCATACACTTCGACGTAGCACTGATAAAAAGGTCTCTCTTAACTCCAATATCTACAGGGCGCTCGCCGCGAACACTGCGGACGGACCGAGGCTCCCATAAACTGCTTGGCCTTGCCGCAGTTTTCGGTTAAAAGTATGCGTCGTAGCGTACAATTCTTCTCTCGTTTCATTCGTGCGCTGTCGGGCGCCGGCCGCAGGATCGAGGGGCTACAGAAATGGACCTGCACAAAGGATGGAAGGCCGGACCTCCGCATCCTCAATTCGAATTATCCATGCCCAGCGATATTTCTGAAATTTCTCCATTCGTCGATGAATTCATCGAACGCATGAAGCATTACACGTGTTTTGAGGGCGACGGGAGCGATATCGAAGTAGCGCTGCGCGAGGCGATTGCCAACGCTGTAGTCCATGGTAACCACGAAGACCGCAGCAAGCATGTGCACCTAAGTTTTCGTTGCGAGGCCAGCGGGGAACTTTTCTTTGTCGTGCGGGATGAAGGAGAAGGATTCAATCCGGAGAAAGTTCCAGACCCGCTAGCGCCCGAAAATATCTTTGCGGAACATGGCCGCGGGATTCTGATGATGAGGACGTACATGGACGGCGTCCATTACGAGCACGGCGGCCGGGAAGTGCACATGCGCAAGAAACCTTCAGCGAAGCCTGAGGCCTAGCGCATCGGGATCCGGATAGCGCACTTCGCGGTAGCGGCGGGTCAACAGCAAAGCCACGATTACGAGCGCAATCAACGCAAGGACGCTGGCTTCCGGGCCAGTGCTTCCACCCGTTAGCCAGTTTGGTCCGTGGAATTCAGTGTGCAGAAAATTGTGGCTGGCCCTCATTCCGCTGTCCGGCACGCCGTAGAAAAAGGTTTGTCCCCAATCCCAGGCGGCATGAAATCCGATGGGCCACCACAGATTCCCAGTCCGCCTCAATGCGATGCAGGCGAAAATGCCAAATGCGGCCACCTGGACCAGGCCGAAGGGCGATTCTCCCGAGTTCCCTTTGTGGACGTAAGCGAAAAGCAGCGGAACTGAGCACAGGCCGCGGGCCAGAATCCGATCCCCGTGGTCAGCGTGAACTGCATGTAGCCTCGAAAAGTAAATTCCTCGAAGAATCCGACAGCCAGGAAAGCCAGAGCCCATTCCAGAGCCGACAGAGCTAGCCCCGGACCGTGGGTATCAACGCCGGTGATTCGAAAACCATGGCACAGAAACATCACCAACAGCACACCGCTGATCGCCAGAAATCCCCATAGCAGTCCTGCCCAGAAATTTTTCGGGAAGGGCGTTCGAAAAGGCAACCCGTAGTGCGAGAGCTTCCGGCCCTCGATTGAGCGACATAATCCAACTGACGAGAAGAATCAGGCCAAAGGTTGCCGTCTCGCCAATTGCGATAATTCCGGGCGCGATCGCCGTCTGCTGAGCAGGCTTGCTTGGAGGCGCCCCGGACAGGATGGCCGCGTAGTGCACCGCCAGCAAAAGAGCACTAACGATACCGCCGAGGATCAGCGCAAAGATCAGGAGCCGCCATCCCGCTCGCAGACCGTTCGGCCCGTATAGATATCTTGTTGCGGTCGGGCTCGGGCTGAAGCGCCGGCGTCAGAGGTGCTGGTGCGTCTGAGCCCGTCGCAGGAGGGATGTCTGCTTCGTCCATCGCCAGGGAGCCTCTTTAGCGGCTTGAAGGAACACTCACCCGCATTTGATAGTGCGGCTGCAAAGGATACAAAGTTGCGCGCTAAAGCGCAAAGGCTGTTGCGCCATCCGGCCGAAGCTATTCCTAAAAAAGTAGCGTAACCTTTCTCTCGCTCGGCAGTTTAAGTTAGTGATAGGCAAATGCGGAGAACCGGTTGAAGGATCGTTCCCAAGATGCCGCCGAGCGGCGCCTGGTCGAAGCAGCGCAAAAAGACCCGGGCCGTTTTGGCGAGCTCTACGAAAATAATTTTGAACGGGTGTATGCGTATATCGCGCGGCGAGTAGGAAACCGCGAAGAGGCGCAGGACCTGACGGCCGAAGTGTTTCACCAGGCCCTCGCAAATCTCGCTCGCTACGAATGGCGCGGACTACCCTTCGCGGCGTGGCTGCTCCGGATCGCGTCGAACGCGATCGCTGACAGCTGGAAGTCCAAAGCGCGGGAGCTAGGCAATCCGTCTTCCGATGAGCCTTTATCGCACGACATTGACATGGAAGACGGCGAGCAGCGCGCCAAACTCTTTCGTCTGGTGACCACGCTTCCGGACGACCAGCGCCGCGTGATCGAAATGCGTTTTGCGCAGGAGAAAAGCATCCGCGAAATCGCCAAAGAACTCAGCCGCACCGGCGGCGCCGTAAAACAATTGCAATTCCGCGGGCTGGAAACTCTGCGAGATCAACTAGTCGCATCGTCGCGAAAGAAACCGAGCGCCAAATCGGGCGTTAGATCGGCAAGTAAATCTGGTGGAACAAATGGCTAACCAAAGCCTGAGCGAACAACTCGACAGAATCGTGGACGCGCTCGTAGCCCGCCCTGGTGCGGCATCTTCGCGCCGTGAACCGAAGGTTGGCGCGAAACTTCAAGCGCTGGCACAAATTGCTGCGCAGTTGCGCGATCTGCCCGGCGAAGATTTCAAAGCACGCCTGAAACTCGATCTCGAAAGGAGAACATCCATGGCAAGCAAACCTGCAGTAGCAACAGAAGTTCGACAGACGGCAAGTTCCCTTATTTGTGCGTAAGTGACGCGTCCGCCGCAATCGACTTTTACAAAAAGGTTTTCGGCGCCACCGAAGTGATGCGGTTGGTCGGCCCCGATAACGAAAATCGGTCACGCCGAAATTCGCATCGGTAATTCCATGATCTACCTTTCCGATGAGTTTCCCGGAATCATGGCGCGCTGAGCGCCGCAAACGTTCGGCGGCTCTCCCGTAAAAATGGACTCTCAGAGTGGACGACGTTGATGCCGTTGCAGCGCCGCTGTCGCGGCAGGCGCAAAAGAAGTCCGCGCGATCGAAGATCAATTCTACGGCGATCGTTCCGGCCAATTCGCAGACCCCTTCGGCTACGTCTGGAATATCTCTACGCGTAAAAGAAGAAATGTCCGGCGCGGAAATGCAAAAGCGGATGGACGACATCATGAAACAAGGCGGCTTTCCTACGGCGCCGCCCGCAGTCAAGCCGATCCCTGAAGGGTTCCACACTTTGACCCAGTATCTCGCCGTGAAAGGCGCCGCCCCGTTGATCGACTTCTTCAAGGAAGCCTTTGGCGCGACAGAAGCCTTCCGCGTACCCAGACCAGGCACCCAGTTGATCATGCACGCCCAATTGCGCATCGGCGATTCGATTCTTGAATTGGCGGATGCCACCGAAGAATTTGGCGCGAGGGTGGTCGCCAACATTCTTCATGTTGATGACGTCGACGCAGTCTATCAACGCGCGTTGAAAGCGGGCGGCACTTCCCTCTCCACTCCGCGCGAACAGCCCTATGGCGACCGCGAAGCCGGAGTGAAAGACCTTGCCGGAAATCAATGGTATCTGACTGCGATTCGCAAAACGGGCCACAGAACGGAAGACACCAGAGCGATACTGCCTCACTTGAGCTTGGTGGGTGCGGCGGAATTCGTCGAGTTTGCGAAACGCGCTTTTGGCGCCGAGGAAGCCTCTATGCACAAGGCGCCCGACGGCAAGGTCGTCCACGCGCGTCTTCGCATCGGCGATTCGATTCTGGCTGTCGGCGAAGCTTCCGACGAGCGCGCGGCTCTTCCCGCGGCCTTGCACATGTACGTGCCCAACGTGGACGCCGTGTACGCAGCGGCAGTGCGCGAAGGCGCGAAGGTGTTGCGTCCGCTGCGCGATGAGCCTTACGGCGACCGTGCCGCGAGCCTGCAAGATGCGTTCGGGAACTTGTGGTTCCCGTCCACGCACGTCAAGGACGTACCATTCTAGGTGTACTCTTCACCTTGCCGCTGCTTGCGTGATTGTGTGGGAGGCGCGGGATCATGAACAAAACCAACTCGCCGGGTGAGCCTCTAATCCGAAATATTTCGGACACGGCGCTTTGGGCCGCGGTGTATCGCGCGCGCGAGACGGAACGTGCGGACCATCTCTTTAGTGATCCGTTCGCCCGCCGGCTGGCAGGAGCTCGCGGCGAACAAATCGCCACGTCGTTGCCGTTTAGCGATCGCGCGACGTGGGCTTGGGTCATGCGCACGTATCTCTACGACCAGTTCCTCAACGAACAAATCCAGCAGGGCGTCGATATGGTAGTCAATCTTGCGGCGGGTCTGGATGCGCGGCCTTACCGCATGGCCCTTCCTGCATCACTCAAATGGATTGAAGTCGATCTCGCGGGCATTTTGGATTACAAAGAGGAAATTCTCGGCGCGGAAAAGCCTGCCTGCCAGCTCGAACGGATTCGCTTGGATCTGTCGGACATTAGCGGGCGCCGCGAGCTGTTTTCTCAACTCGGACGCAGGTCCGCGAAAGTGCTGATTATTACCGAGGGTCTGCTGATTTATTTCACCGCGGATGAAGTGGGAGCTCTGGCTCGCGATCTCGCCGCACCCCCGAGCTTTCAGCGCTGGCTCACCGACGTCGCGTCCCCCGGACTTCTCCGCCTGCTCCAAAAAAACATGGGGCCGCAGCTCGCGCAAAGTGGAGCTTCGTTTAAATTCGGCCCCAAGGAAGGCCCCGGGTTCTTTGTGCCTTACGGCTGGACGCCAGCCGATGTGCGGTCGCCGCTAAAAACAGCCGCGCGCTTGAAACGGCTCTCGTTTGGCATGCGCTTGCTGGCGCTTTTGCCGGCGTCAAGCGGTGCGCAGGGCTCACGTCCATGGTCCGGGATTTGTTTGCTGGCAAGACAGTAGGCGCATTCAGCCGGTGACTGCCACGGTGGGATTCAACGCAAAAACGGATTGTGCGCGCGCTCGGCGCCGATCGTGGTATTTGCGCCGTGGCCTGGTGTCACGAGTGTTTCATCGGGCAGCGTGAGCAATTTGTCGTGGATAGATTTCAGAATGTCTTTGAACGAGCCGCCCCACAGGTCCGTTCGGCCAATGCTTCCTTGGAAGAGTGTGTCGCCTGCAATCAGGCGAGATGTCTCGCCTGCCGAATCTAGCGGCCGCTTCGTGGCTGGCGTATGCACATGCGCGTGTTCGTGGGTACCATGCGGATCAGCCGATCCGGGCGAAGCTGCATTTGTGCCGCGTTCCACCACCAAACTGATGCTTCCCGGCGTGTGGCCCGGCGTATGCAGCACGCGCGCCGCATAACCGCCCCAGCGCACGGTGTCGCCTTCTTTCACGAAATCCTGGATGGACATCACCGCGGGAGTCGCAACGCCGAGCCAATTCGCCTGCATCTCAAGGTTGCTATAAAGCTCCAAATCGTCTTTGTGGATCAAAACCGGCGCGCCGGTCGCGCTGTGCAACCCGGCAAGCCCTCCGACGTGGTCTATATGCGTATGGGTGCTGACGATCGCGCGAACCTTTAAATCATGCCGACGCAAAATCTCCAGTATGGCGTCCACTTCGTCGCCGGGATCCACGACAATCGCTTCGCGCGTCGTGGGATCGCCCAGAATCGAGCAATTGCAGTGCAGCATGCCCACCGGAATGATTTCGTGAATAAGTTTTCCGGACATTTCAGATTGAGTATAGCAGTCCCGGGCGTCTCTCGCTCCCGGCTGCCCGAAGGCAGCGGATTTCCGGGATGACACCAGAGCACATATTCCAGCATACTCATTAAGCCTGCCTGACTCGAAAATCATGGACACTCCACTTCTTGCCGAGCATCGCGCCGCGAACGCAGTTCTCGCGGAGTATCACGGTTGTCTGCTGCCGGAAAAGTTTTCAGACGCAGCTTCCGAATATCGAGCCGCAAGAGAAACCGTCGCGCTATTCGACACCAACTGGCACGCGATCTTTTCGCTTTCCGGCCCGGACCGCGTTCGCTATCTCAACGCAGTCGTATCAAACGACATCAAGTCCGTGGGCGAAGCCTATGGCACACGCGCACTGCTGCTAAATCCGCAAGGACATATCCTCGCGGAACTTGAAGTGTATGCGCTGGCCGAGAAATTGCTGGTGCGCACGCACGCATCAGTTCGCGAACGCACCTTCGCCACGCTGGATAAATACATCATCATGGACGACGTCACACTGGAAGATCTTACCGATCAACTCGGAAGTTTTGCGGTGGAAGGTCCGCAGGCGGGCACGGTCGTGGCACAAGCGTGCGGACTGGCGCTCGAGGGCTTTTCGGAATTTGCAAACGCGGAGCTTCCCATCGACGGCGTGCCCTCGCATCTGATTCGGCTCTCTCACTTCGGGGACCCTGGCGCTGAAATCATCGCTCCGCGCGAGCATCTCGGACTGCTCTGGCAAAGCATGCACGCCAGAGTTCACGCCGCGCACGGCGCGTCCATCGGCATGGCCACGCTCAACGCGCTTCGTCTGGAAGCCGGCATCCCGTGGTTCCCCGATGATTTCAACGACACGGTAATCCCGCACGAGGCCGCGCTTGAAGCAACGCATCTTAGTTTTACAAAGGGTTGTTACACCGGGCAGGAAATTGTGGAGCGAGTGCGCTCGCGCGGCCAGGTAAATCGCCGCCGCGTGAGTCTTAAGTTTTCATCCGCCGATCCGCCGGCTCCGCTGACGCGTTTGCGCGCAAATGACGCTGCAGCCGCAGAGGTGGGCATCATCACCAGCTCCGCATTTTCGCCCAAGGCGCGCAACAGCCATCGGCATGGGCTACGTGCGCCGCGAACACAACGCCCCCGGCACCGTCCTTGCATTCGACGGCGGTACCGCCACTATAGCTAGCGTCGGCCAGTGAACATTTATTTAGACACAAACCTTTGGAACGCTCTATGTGATCAAACCGTTGATCCCGACAAGCTAGTAGCTTCACTGGCGGCTAAGAACACACAACTAGTATTGGGTCTTCACGGCTTCTACGAGCTTGCCAAGACCTTCAGATCGGCTACCGAGAAATCATTGGAACGCGGAACGCATCTGCTTTCCTATCTGAAGGGCTACATTGGTACAGGCATCCCTTGCATCAAAGAGAATGATGAACTCCTTGCATCAGAGATGTGGGCTTTGCAGTTACGGACGCCAACGATAGATGTCTTTTATCGTGCAAAAGATTACATGATGTTAAGTCAAGGGGTAGATACCCTGGCAAACGGCGGCTTTGACGAGCGTACAGCCAAATTCATTGAAGACCAGAACGCATTTGCTTCGAATATACGGTTGAGTCAAATCTCGCGTCTTGGAGGCCGCCCCGACGCGAGAGAGTATCTGAAGAGCGTGTCTCCTGAGAAGCTCGAACAGTGGCTCCAGACGGAAGCCTCCGGCCCGGCCGGGCCTGTGAGTCTGAAAGATCACATTCTGAGGCGATTTCCTGAAGCTTCAGAAGCAGAGGCAATGGAGTGGGCTTCAGCGCTTCTGGCGTCCCCCGCTAGCCGTATGGCCAGAGGCTTGGTTCGTGCTGGGTCGTACTATATGTGGCGGTGCGCCTATCGCGATTCAGTTCCCAAAGACCTATTCGACGACATATACCACGTGTTGAATTCTGTTCATTGCGACGTTTACGCAACTGAAGAAAAGGGACAAATGGAATATGCCAAGTTATTGCTGACCGCAAATACGCGCGTGGCAATTTATCCCGGTCAAACACCCATTTATCAATGGCCACAGGGACTTGCGTGAGCCTGCACCGGCATCTCGAGACGCGGCCGAAATCCGGGCACGCAATCGGCCGGAACCATAGCGGCACTAATTCAAGGCTTGCTCGATCAAAGGCCCGATCCCAATAATTGTCTTGATCTGGTCGTCAGTCAGGCCGTAACTCTTCTTCAATGTATTCAGGGTCGTTATAGCTCAACCACACTTTGCCGTCGGCGTCCTGCCAGGCTAGCGCCTTTAGCGGCAGGTCAATCGCGGCGGTGGGCGCGGCCAGCATCACGGGAGTGCCGCCTTTAGGATTGCCAAAGATGAGCAGTTGCGTCGGAGGCATTTTCAGCCCGACCTTCTCCGCCTCGCCGCTGTGATCGACGCGAACAAAAATCTTAATGCCCTTGGAGTGCAGCAATGCGTCCACACGGTCGAGAGTATCCGGCACGGAGTACTTGCTCGCCTTGCTGATGATCCCTTCGCCAGTTTTCACCGGAATCGTCTCCTTGCGATTGAGATTTGAATCGGGCCGCTGCCGTTCGAGATGCTAGAACAAAAACCATTCGATGTTGAGGACATATTTCGCGAGGAGCCGAGAGGCTTGCGTTTGCTGAATGCCTTAGTCGAAATTCATAGACTTCATAAAGCTTCCGCGCGTGGTATCGATCTTTTTCTGAAGCTGCATGATGGCGTACAGCAGCGCTTCAGGACGCGGCGGGCATCCCGGCACATAAACATCCACCGGAATCACCTGGTTCACACCCTGCACGACTGCATAATTGTTGAAGACGCCGCCCGAGGTGGCGCACGCGCCCATGGAAATCACCCATTTCGGCTCGGGCATTTGCTCGTAGAGCTGTTTGATCACCGGCGCCATTTTCACCGAAACGCGGCCGGCAATAATCATCAAGTCTGACTGCCGCGGAGAGCCGCGGAAAACTTCCGCGCCAAACCGTGCAATGTCGTATCGCGAAGAAGCCATCGACATCATCTCGATCGCGCAACAGGCCAGTCCGAACGACATGGGCCAAATCGAGCTTCGCCGCGCCCAGTTCACAACTTTGTCCAGCGACGCGAGCAAAATTCCCTCATCCTTCAGGAAGTTTGCGTCCTGACCGGGTGCTTCCAGCGTCACGCCCTTGGCTAGTTCAATGGCCATGGTCTCGAAATATCCTCAGCGGCAAGCGCATCCGTGCTACGCGCAGCCAACTCCGTTACATGCCTACGACAACATTTTGCACCTTAGCGCGAGTCATTGCAATCGCGTGTAAGGGACCTTGCGACTTCGGCACTTAAGCTTGAGCGCAGCAGGGTTACTCTTGCGCCACATGACCCGCCAGCACCGGGATACGATGCTAGTATTTTGCGCATGGCACACGAGACGAAGTACCGGGAGCATGCGAATTACTTCGATCAGCCTGACCTTTCCATGCACATGTTGGGGATGCCGAAATCGCGTCCTCAATTTCGGACTTGGATGCTGTTGGCTGTTCTGACCGGAGCCGTTCTGGCGCTTGCATTGGTTTTAGTTGGAAATTTGATATTTTGAAGCCGCTGCAAGCTGCCCGGGCTTCAAATATGCCCGCCTATTGTCTCGCCGCCACGAACTGCATCGAGCTTCCCTGCAATTTGTCGCTGATGGAGACGTTCAGGGTCTTGCCGTCCGCCGAGACTGGTGAAGCGCGTCATGCTCACCACTTTTCCTGCGCGCTTGTCAGTTTCCTCGATGGTGTTCTCGTCGATTCGCTTCACCGAGACTAGCGTGTTACTCGGATCACCTTTGAACGGGGCGTCCGGCCCGTCCAATTTCGCCGTGTAACTCAGTCCCGTCGAATCAGCGAAGCTAAAGTTGTCGCCGTCCAGTTTCAAAGTGGCCGTTAGTCCATTCTCGGACGAATTCACGATCCTCATCGCTCGCCACGAGCCAGAAATTGCGTGCGATCCAGGCGGGCCTTTCGACACGCGCACTGAAATCTGCTTCCAGGTGACTTCTTCACCGTTCGCGTCACAACTGTCGGAGAATTCCCAGACGGCCGTGTTGCCGTCCGCCGCCACCGTCATTTTTTCGGTATGAACTATCTTCCCTCTACTTTTGTCCGTTTCCTGAACCGTTCGATCGTCCAACACCCTGATACTCACCGTGTCGTAGCAGGAATCTCCGGAGACTCGATGGTCCAGGCCATCGGCTCGCACGTCGATGGGCGGAATGCAAGTTCTGCAGTGATACACGCCAGCCTGCAACAGGTATGAGCCAGGCTTGGCAGGCAGTTGCGTCGTGTTCAGATCGATCTTCCACGTGCCGTCAAAAGGACTTTGCGCCGTGGCCTGCGAAGGCGACAGAAATGCCGCCAGCAATGCAATCCAAAATAGCTTCTTCATCGCTTATCCTCTATCAATCGCTTGCGGTTACCATTTCCTAAAAATCACGAAGACGGCACTAACTATTAACCCAAAACCCACCAGGTAGTTCCATTTTAGTTTTTCGCCTAAATACAAGACCGCGAATACCGAAAACACTGAGAGCGAGATCACTTCTTGTATCGTTTTGAGCTGGACGGCGGTGAACTCGTACGAGCCGATGCGGTTGGCGGGCACTTGGAAGCAGTATTCAAGGAAGGCGATAAGCCAGCTAATCACGATGACCTTAAACAGCGGCACCTGGCGGTATTTCAGATGTCCGTACCATGCAAAAGTCATGAAAATGTTGGAGAGGGTCAACAGCAATATGGTAGTCATAATGGCCATGCTGCCACGAATTCAAGCTTGGCGCGAGCGTGACCCGTAGCGTTGCGCGCTTGCCTTTTTATGCGGACCGCGCAAGCATGCTTGGCGGAGGCGGTAAAAAATGATCATCGACATGCGCACCTATAAAACCAAGCCCGGCAAGCGCTCCGAGTTTCTTGAGGTCTTTCGCTCCAAATCTATTCCGGCGCATGAAGAAATCGGAATGAAAATATTGGGGCCATTTCTTTCCGTCGCGGATCCGGATACTTTTTTTTGGATGCGCAGCTTTCCTGACATCGCCTCGGTTGAACCGATGAAAGCAAAGTTTTATAAAGGGAAACTGTGGAAGAGCGAGCTGGAGAACGGGCTATTGCCGATGTTGGAAAAATACGAAGGCGTCCTGGTGGAAGACGCTCAGAACACACTCCAGTGGTAGTGGGTTCCTTGGGTTGACGGGGTTGATTCACTTGCGTCGCCGAGTCACTTCACCACGATCGTTAAGTCTGCCGTCTTTGTACTTCCCTTCCCGTCATCGGCGGTAAACGTGTACTTCGTCGTTTTCTTCGGGGTGATCTGCATACAGCGACTTACTGACGGCCACGTTTCCCCGATCGGCGGATCGATACTTACCGACTTCGCATTCGACACGCCGTAGCACATCGTCACGGTATCGCCGCGATGAATCTCGCCCGGCGAAGCATAGAAGCTGATGATCTTGAACTCGCTGCCTCCCAAACTCTCCACTGTTGCGGCCGCGTCACGTTGGTCCTTCTCTTTCCTCTCCGCCGTCACTTCCTGGTTGATCGCGTGGTTTTCGTGCCAGCGCGAATAAAAAATCCAGCCCACATAACAGAGCACGATTAGAAGCGCGGCGGCAAACCCAAGCCATAGCTTCTGGTTCGCCGACATCGGCTTGCGTTCCGGCTCATAACCGTTCAACATGCGCGTTTCTCTCCTGAGCAGGTTTGGCCCTTAACTTTCGTGGCGTCCGGCTTCATCCCGAAATCCGGGAACCCGATCGCGTTTCTTGCTGATGGCCGTGGGGAACCTGCTCTTGATCAGATACCCGGTGAATTCATGAGCACCACGCGCCAGCCATCCGGGTCCTCTATTGTTATGCCCTTTTCGGTCCAGTACGGATTCTCGGCATTAACAGAATGATACCCGAGCGCCGAGAGTCGATCCGCAATCCGGTCAAGAGCGGCTTTGTCACGAATATAGAACACCAGTAAATTGTCGCGGCTTGGCGTTGGACAAGGACTTCCTGCCGAATGTTGTGTGAATTCCAAATGATAATCGCGCCCGGGCAGTCCGAGCATATAGCCGGAATATCCTTCGTGGTCGTGAAAGGAGCCGACGATGTTTAATCCCAGCCCCTCAGAATAAAAGCGCACGACTTCGTCGAGCTTGTCCGTCGGACGCGCGATCCGCACCTGGTTAACGGCCAAGCCGTCGGGCCATTCGTTCGTCATGAGCAACCTGTCTAACACATTTGTGTTCCGTCTTGCCAGTCAGCATAGCACTGGATAGACTGGCCCCGGCTCCGTCATTCGCTGTGGATAAAGCTGCGCTCGCTTCTCTTCACCTTCATGAAAAAGAGCGAACACCCCACCCTGAACCACGCCACTCGCGGCTGGCAAGGCGGCTTCTGGAGCCTGATCGCCACGCAGTTTCAAACCGCGTTCAACGACAACGCCGTCAAATTCCTGGTCATTTACATTATCGTGGCGATGAATTTCCCGAATCAGTTTCGGGACCGCTTGATCCTGCTCGTCGGCGCGCTGTTCGCTCTGCCGTTCATTTTCTTCTCCATGACTGGCGGATACTTTGCGGACCGCTATAGCAAGCGCAGCGTAACCATCGGAACCAAACTTCTCGAGCTCGGCGTGATGGCCTTCACCATCACGGGCCTATACCTCCACAACTTGCCGATGGAGTGCGCGTCTGTTTTCCTCATCAGCATGGAAGCAGCTCTCTTCGGCCCCTCGAAGTACGGCTTGCTGCCGGAGCTGCTTCCGGAGAACCGGCTTTCCTGGGGCAATGGCATCATCGAACTCGGAACGTTTGTGGCCAGCATCTCGGCCACGATGGCTGCTGGGATTATGGCCGAGCGGTATCGAGGGCATGAGGCGATCGCAGGATTTTTGCTTCTTGGTTTTACGTGTTTGGGGCTACTCGCGAGCTTCGGAATCTCGCGCTTGCCCGCCGCTGACCCGCACAGAATATTTCGGTGGAATCCGCTCGGCGAACTGGGCTCGCAAATAAAAACGATTTACGCCGACGGCGTGCTCTTTTGGTCCGTGATAGGCAACACCTATCTTTGGTTTCTGGCGGCACTGTTGCAATTCACCATCGTCGTGTATGGGCACGACGTTCTGCACATTGACGACACGCGCACCAGCTATCTGCAGGCCGCCGTGGGAATCGGCATCGGACTCGGTAGCGTGGCCGCAGGCTATCTCTCCCGCGGCAAAATCGAAATGGGACTGATCCCCATTGGGGCGCTGGGAATGACCATCTTCGGCGCGCTGCTTTATTTCAGCCAGCCGGCCGAAGCGCTCGCGGGCTGGCTGAATGCTGTGGCGTTCCATCAGGGAAGTTCGATGGCCACAAAATTTGGCACCCTAATCGTGACCGCAGTCCGTCTGCGGATCCCGGACCTGAGTCTGCTCGGATTTTTCGGCGGGTTCTTTGCCGTGCCGCTAAACGCCATGATCCAGCACCGTCCGCGTCCGGAGCAAAAGGGCGGAGTGATCGCCGTGGCAAATTTGCTCTCATTCGTCGGCGTGTTCCTTGCCGCCGGAGCCTACTATCTCTTTTCGGATGGGTTCCACCAAACGCCCGCCGGAGTTTTCCTTGACGGCGCCATCCTCACGTTGGTCACCACCACCGTCTCGATTTATTTGCTGCGCGATTCCCTGCTGCATTTCGTCCGCAAATCGTAAACGAGCAAGGCCGAATAACGCGCCATTCGCACGTGTCGCGTAACGTTCCGCTTTCGCTGCGCACTATTACGAGCCGTTCGCTATGAAATTTTCCCCATTCGAGCGTTTTTCGTTGCTGCAAAGCGCTGTGTGGGTGAAAATGTCATCCTCGGGAGAGAATCCGGCATGTTGAAGCACGACCCCAATTCGGCAGAGCAAGCTACGGACGCGGAAATACGCCGCGGCGTGGGGTCCGGTTTCGCCCTAGCCTCAGCGTAACTTCCTGAATCCTAGCCTCTGAAATCGGAATAAAGACGAGAGCGGCTGTTCGTGCGCTTGCGTCGCTTCCATGTTCGAGTTTGTTTCCGGAATCGCTCCCGTGTTTGTGTTTCTTTTGATTCGTCTCGCGCTTGCCGGCCTACGGGCTCGGCACGCCGGGAAAGGAGGACCAAAATTGATCAAGCTGAGTTTTCCGCGGCGACGTCGGAACGACCTGTCAGCGTTGCATGTTCCGTCACTGACGACCGTTCCGCCCGCGCCGCGCCAAAGTCTCTGTACTGCGTGCGCGTATGCGCACGTGGTGCGGGGTTACGAACCGTGCGAAGTTCTGATCGTTTGCGGCTACGCATTTCCGCCGCGAGAGGTCCCCTTCCCGGTTCGCGAATGCACTGACTACAAGCCGAAGCGCGAATGCAACGGCGTGGAAATCGCAAGCGAGGGAGCGGTGAGTTTCCCGCCCCTCGGTAACTAGGCAGCAGATTTCCACGCCGCCGCTGCCAATAACCATCAGCCCAGTTACGTCGGGCCTGACGGCGCGCAACGGCAAGGAAGGTGAGTAATCAGCCTAAAACACAAACCACAAACCCGGCGGGGCCGCAGCACGCTTTCTGAAATACTGCGGCCCCGGTCCGGCTAATCGACATCAACTGCTGCTCAAACTATAAATGAGCAATGCAAGCACGATCAGCGTGATCACCACGTACATCCAATCCTTCTCCAAAGCGAAGCCGATCACTGAAAACGCCACGCGGGCCACGGGTGTAGCGATCAGCAACAGCAGCCCCAACTGAATTATTCCGCGCGCATCCAGATGGATCGCTTCGTGAATAATTTCGAGCGGATGTCGCAGGCCGCCCGGTTCCCCGCGAAACACTTTGTAATCCGGCGTTGCGCCACGGAACTGAACCAAATAATGGATTCCGCCTGCGAGCACCCAGGCGGCTGCAAAGATTACGCCGAAGCGCAACAGCCGCCCCATCATCACTTCGAACCGCTTGTCGCCCCAGGCTTGGCTTTGTGCCATGGTCTAAAAAGATCCTTTCACGCCCTTAAAAATCATTTCGAACGCCAGCGCCGCGATTACCACACTGAAAACCAGCCTCAACGTTCGGACTTTCGCGCCCGGCAGTATTCTTGCGCCGATCAGCGCACCCGCAAGCACGCCCAGCATCACGGGCATCGCGATTCCAGGGTCAATGTATCCTCGATGCAGATAAATTCCCGCGCTGGCTGCCGCGGTGACTCCGATCATGAAATTGCTCGTGGTGGTGGACACCTTAAACGGGATGCGCATGGCTTGGTCCATGGCCAGCACTTTCACGGCTCCCGATCCAATTCCCAGAAGGCCGGAAAGGACGCCGGCGAGATACATCAACCCAAATCCCGCCGGAACGTGGCGAACGCGGTAAGACTCCTCGCCTTCCGGCGTTGGGTAGCTGCCGTCGAATTTCAGGAGTGTGGCATAGCGGTCCGGAGGTTTATCGGTAGGCAAATCTTTCGGGGGCCTATTTGCGGAGTAAGCGGAATAGAGCAGGACGATTCCAAAAATAATCGCAATTGCTTTGGTGGGTGTGCTGGCAGCCAGGTAGGCGCCCGATATTGCGCCAATCGTCGTGGCGATTTCCAAAAACATCCCGACGCGCATGTTCGAGAAACCTTCCTTCAAATACGCGGCGGCGGCTCCGGATGAGGTCGCAATCACGGAGACCAGCGAAGCTCCAATCGCATAGCGGATGTCCACGCCAAACGCCAGTGTTAGCAGCGGAACGATCACGACTCCGCCACCCAGCCCGGTGACCGCGCCGAGCATCCCGGCGAGCAAGGATCCGACTGCGATGAGGATCGTGAATTCGAAGGTGTTCACAAAATAGATTTGGTTAGGGGTCCAGCGGCGATTAACCGCGCGACCAGGCCGTCTAAAACACCGCCAGCTTTACATGCAGGAATTTTTTCGGGTCCTTCCGGAAATCGTTGACCATCAGACGCAAATCGCTCGTCAGTCCGGTCATGTTGTCGTACAGCTTCGGGTCGGTGAAGAATTTTCCGGCTGTGCCTTCATTCGAATTCAATTTCGCGGAAGCGTCGCGCACGTTTGAAGCTGCATCTCTCAAGTTGTTGTACAGCGCGTCATCGTGCAGGGCTTTTCCGAGCGTGCCCTTGCCTGCGCGCACGTCATCCAGCACACCGTTTCCCTTGTCCATGAAATTTTTCGCGCTGTCATACATGGCGGGGTCGTAAACCAGCCTGCCGACGGTGCCCTTCTGCTGCTGGACGGCCACCACCACGTCGTCCACGTGACCCAGCGCCGCGCTGGCTTTGTTGTAAAACTCGTCCGAAGAGGTGAGTTTGCCGATGGTTCCCTGTCCTTGCTGAATCGACGTGGTCATGGCATCGAGCCGCGCAGCGGTGGCGTCGAGATGCCTGTAAAACGACGGATCGTTCATAAACAAGCCCAGCGTCCCTTGCCCGTTCTGCACCTTATCCACTATTCCGCGCAGATCGTCCGAGAGCGTGCCCAAGTTCTGCATCAACTCCGCGCCGCGCTCTACCAGCGCTTTCATGGCCGCTTCCTCTTTACCCGGGATGATGCCGTTGTTCGGAATCACAGTTCCGGTCAGCCCGCGCGAAACAGTGACGTAACGATTGCCCAGCAATCCTTCGGTAATCAGGCTCGCATCCGAATCAGTGCGAATCGACTCCTGGAATTTTTTATCAATCCGCAAGATGAGCTCGATGTTGTGCATGCGGTCCTGAGGATGCGCCGTGAGGCTTGAATGGTTTCCACGTTGCCGATCTCTACACCGTCGAGGCGCACTGGTGCGCCGGTCGTCACTCCTTCGACCTCCGGCAGATAGGTGATGAGACGGTATTTCGGCCCAAGGATTCCCGCGCCGGTAACGTAGAAGATCGCCACGGCCATAATGAACAAGCCGGCGAGCACGAACAATCCCACACGAAGTTCCGCCCACGTCAATTGTTTGCGTTGCGCCATCGAGTTCCTCCTCAGAAATCCGTCTTAAAATCTTATTCCGCCGAAGCCAGAAATGCTTTCAGATATTCGTCCGACGAATGCAATAACTCGTCCGCCGCACCTTCGAAATAAATTTTGCCGCCGCGAAGCACCAGGACGTTGGTTGGAGGAACCGGGGAACTTTGCGCACCGGATTGCTTCGCGCTTTGCTCGCCACTTCCGGCACTCTCGCGGGCAGAGGTCTGGGCGGGGCGCGCCTCGTTAGGGCTGTCCCGCACGATGTGTCCCGTTGTTTTGTCGAAACGAAAGTTTGCCAAGCCGAAAGCGTCCTGAACGCGCTGGGTGGCGAGCAGCGAAGTCACGCCTTGCGAATCGCGCCCGCGCAGGATCAGCGTGATGATGGTCTGGCAAGTCACCGGATCGAGTCCGGCGGTCGGCGAATCGTAAAAGACCAACGGCGGGCGATCCACCAACGCGCGCGCGATCGAAACGCGCCGGCGCATCCCGCCCGAAAGCTCGCCTGGATATTTCTCTATAGACGGCTCCATTTCGACGAAGCGCAAAACCTCTCGCACACGCGTTTCGATTTCCGATTCATCCACTTTCTCCTCGTCCAGGCGAAAGGAAACGTTGTCAGCAACCGTCATCGAATCGAAGAGCGCGCCTTCCTGAAATACGAACCCGATATGCCGCCGGAAGTTCAGCAATTCTTTTTCCGGCATCTCGCCGATGTCTTGACCCATGACGGTCACACTCCCGGAATCAGGGCGCAGAAGCCCCGCCGCTAGTTTCATGAGAAGAGTTTTGCCGGAGCCTCCTTCGCCCAGCAGAATTTTGGTTTCGCCCGGCCACACGTCGAAGGTAATTCCGTTGAGAACATCACCGGAATCAAAACCAATGTGAATATCTTTAAAGGAGACGAGAGGCGCACCGGGAACGGGCTCGCTGAATTGATCAGGTGGCGCGGCAGGCCGGCCGACGGGCGTCATGCCGAGATTATAGATGCAAATGCACTTTTTTGGCGGGGGCTAAACAGAAGTTTGCCTGAGGGGTGGAGAGCGCTACTTGTTAAAGGCCCAGAGCAGGATGCGGGTGATGAAGGTATCGACGACCAGCAAAATAACGGAGGAGACCACGACGGCGGAAGTCGTCGCGCGGCCCACGCCCTGCGTTCCACCTTTCACGCGGAGTCCCATAAAGCATGCAACGGTGGAAATGATAAACGCAAAAATGAAGGGCTTCATCAGCCCTTGCACCAGATCGCCAAAATCCAGAGCGTGAATGGCGCGGGTCCAGAATTGCACGGGTCCCAGCCGCAAGGTGAAATAGGCCACCAGGAATCCGCCCACCAGGCCGACAAAATCGGACACGGCGGTGAGCAGCGGCAGCATCAACACGGTGGCGATAACGCGCGGTGTCATCAACTTTCGAATCGGGTCGGTACCCAATGCGCGCATGGCGTCAACCTGCTCGGTTACAACCATGGAGCCGAGTTCGGAGGCGATACCCGATGCGTTGCGCCCGGCAACAAGAAGCGCCGTGATTGCCGGCCCCAGCTCGCGGACCAGCGCGAGCGCCACCGCGTCGCCGGTGAGCGCGGTTTCTCCGAAGCGTTCAAACTGCGCGGCAGTTTGCAACACCATCACGCCGCCGATAAAAAATCCGGTGAGCACGATGATCGGCAGCGAACCAACGCCGATGATGTCCATCTGCTCGAGCGTGTCGGCCCAGTAATGCGGCGGTGTGAAAACGTTCGCCAGGGATTGAAACGACAGTTTCGCGTAATCCTGCACCACCTGGACTTGGCGCTTAATACCGTCCGCAAGAGCCGAAACGACCGGCTCCAATGTTTCCTTCTCTTCGGGCATCGGGTGGAACTTCGGCGCATTGTGCCCACCGAAGTCCTCGGAAGCCTAACGTCCGAGGCGTGCGCCGTCAAGCAAACATCCGCGCGCGTTTTGACATATCCGGCACGGGACAGGCAGGCACGCAGGAGATGGCTGCGGGAATGCCTCCGACTGAAAATCGTCAGATATCCTTGTGGAAGCAAACTTGCTTTCTACGACTGATGAGTGGCTTTACGCGCGTCAGTGCGTTCGGTAGAATCTTTCGTCGCTCCAGCGGACTCTTCACGGGCCCTGGCGACCGGGAAAAATGCTGCGATTTGTAACTGCCGGAGAGTCTCACGGGCAAGCCCTGGTGGCGTGGATCTCCGGGGTGCCGGCGGGCATGCCGGTAGATCAGGAATTCATTCAGCGCGAGTTGCACCGGCGGCAACTGGGTTACGGTCGCGGAGCGCGGCAGCGGATCGAAAAGGACCAGGCGGAAATTTTCGCAGGCGTGCGCCACGGAAAAACGATCGGCGCGCCGATCGCGCTGCGCATCGAGAATCGCGACTGGAAGAATTGGGAAAAAGCGCTGCCGGTGGAAGACACCGAAGGGGCCGAGGATTCGCAGCGTCCGCTCACTGCGCCGCGCCCGGGGCACGCGGATTTGGCGGGAGCGCTGAAATTCAATTTTCACGACGCGCGGTACGTGCTCGAGCGGGCTTCGGCGCGCGAGACGGCTGCGCGTGTGGCTGCCGGAGCCTTCGCAAAATTGCTTTTGCGCGAGTTCGGCGCGGCGATTTTGAGCCACACGCTCGCGGTGGGCCACGTTCGTCTGGAACGCGCGGCCAGCTGGCAAGAGATCGCGGCGGCATGCGAGAATCTGGACTCGCCGCTGCGCTGTGTGGATGCGGCCACCGAATCACGCATGAAAGCGGAAGTAGATCGCGTGCTGAAAGAAGGAGATTCGGTTGGCGGGATTTTTGAAATTGTAGCGCGCGGAATTCCGCCGGGGCTGGGAAGCCACGCGCAATGGGACGAAAAGCTCGACGCCAAGCTGGCGCGCGCGGTGATGTCCATTCAGGCGGTGAAGGCGGTTGAAATCGGCACGGGGATAGAAAATGCAGGGAGCTACGGCGCGGAAGTGCAGGACGAAACCCGCTACGATACGGGCAGCAAAAGGTTCGCCCGCTCTTCCAATCGAGCCGGGGGAATCGAAGGCGGAATTTCAAACGGCGGCGACATCGTTCTGCGCGGATACTTGAAGCCGATTTCGACTCTGCGGCGTCCGTTGCAGACGGCAGACTTGAAAACCAAGGAGCCGGTGAAAGCCGCATACGAACGTTCGGATGTGTGCGTGGTTCCGGCAGCGGGCGTGATCGGCGAAGCCATGGTCGCGCTGGAGTTGGCGGGAGCGTTCCTGGAAAAGTTCGGCGGAGATTCGATGGAAGAAACGCGACGCAACTTCGAGGGGTATCAGAAACAGCTCGACGAATTTTAGGTGATAACGAATAGTTTGGCTTCGGCGAGCAATACGCACAAAGGACAGAAGCAGCGAAGATGATTCATCCAATTGTGAAATACGGGGACCCGGTGCTCGAGACGCCGACCAAGCGTGTCGAGAACTTTGACGCGGATTTTCAGAAGCTCGTGGAGGATATGTTTGAGTCCATGTACGCGGCGTACGGTCGTGGGCCTGGCGGCGCCGCAAATCGGACTCGGGCTGCGCGTCACGGTAATCGACGTGAGCAACGGGAAAAATCCGGAAGCCAAGCTGGTGTGCGCGAATCCGGAAATCATTCATGCTGAAGGCGAGCAGCGCGAAGAAGAAGGGTGCCTCTCCGTACCGGGATTTCGCGCGCACGTGGCGCGGCCGCAGTACGTCACGATTCGCGCGCATGACGTCACAGGCAAAGAATTCGAAATGCGCGGCGAAGGATTGCTGGCGCGCGCATTTTGCCACGAAATCGATCATCTCAATGGTGTTCTCTTCATCACTCACTTAAGCATGCTGAAACGCGACATGATCAAGCGCAAGATTCGCAAGCTGAAAAAAGCCGGCGAGTGGTAGGGCGGCGTGCCGCTCAGAATCATTTTTTGCGGCACTCCTGACTTTGCGCTACCTTCCCTGCGCCATCTTCTCGCACAATCCGATTTTCAAATCGCAGGCGTGGTCACGCAGCCCGACCGGCCGCGCGGCCGCGGCCACGCCACATCCAGCTCTGCGGTAAAGGAAGCGGCGGTGTCCGCTGGAGTTCCCGTGTACCAGCCCGAAAAAATCAGATCGGACGAAGCGTTGCAATATTTCAATCGAACTGCGCCGGATGCCGTGGTGATCATCGCGTACGGGCAAATTATTCCGCAGCGTCTGATCGAGATCCCGCGCCTTGGCTGGATCAATCTGCACGGCTCGTTGCTGCCGAACTATCGCGGCGCGGCACCCATCCACCGGGCAATTATCAACGGCGAAACGCGCACGGGCCTGACTACGATGCGGATTGACGCGGGGCTTGATACTGGTCCAACTCTGCTGAAGTTTGAAACGGATGTGGGACCGGACGAAACTGCGCCGCAACTGTATGCGCGGCTGTCCGAGGCGGGCGCCCCGCTGGTGGCCGAAACTTTGCGGGCACTCGAGCGCGGAACAATCGTCCCCGCGCCCCAGGATAATTCGCGGGCGACTTTTGCGCCGCCGCTAGAGAAAGAGGAAGGCCGGATCGACTGGCCGCTGCCGGCGCAGCAAATCTACAACCGCATCCGCGGGTTACAGCCGTGGCCCGGGGCGTTCACATCATTCCGCGGAAAGAACTGCGCCATCTGGGGCCGGGCAATTTTAACAGCCAGCATGGGAGCCAGCTTCGGAGCTTCACCCGCAGATGCAACGCACGCACCGGGTGAAATTCTTGCAGGCGGCGGCAAGGTCTTCGTCGCTTGCGGCGATGGCACTGTGTTGCAGCTTGAATTCGTGCAACTCGAAGGACGCAAACGCATCACGGCGCTGGAATTCGCAAATGGCGCGCGCCTGAAACCGGGCGATCAGTTCGGCAGTTAATTCTACAAAAACAAATGTCTGTTAGCGTTGCCAGGAAAATTGCTTACGAAGTACTGCGGCGCGTGGAGGCAGAAGGCGCGTACGCGAGCGACGTGTTGCACAGCGAACTAGGCAACCGCGTGCGGCAAGATGACGCAGCGCTCGCGACGGAGCTTACGCTCGGAGTGTTGCGCTGGCGCGGACTTCTGGATTTTTTGCTCGAACGCTCGCTGAAGAAATCCGTCGCGCGGCTTGATTTGCCGGTGGCGATCGCGTTGCGGATGGGTTTGTACCAGCTTCGATTCCTCGGGCGGATACCGGCACGAGCCGCGGTGAACGAGTCGGTGGAACTGGTAAAACGCGCGCGAAAGACTTCCGCGACTTCCTTAGTGAACGCGGTACTGCGCCGCGCGACGGCGGAAGCGAAAGAACCGGCAGAAAAGTTTCTGCCCGCGAGCATTCCGCTGGCCGAGCGGCTGGGAATCGTGCATTCGCATCCGGCATGGCTGGTTGAACGCTGGCTCGCGCGCTTTGGTGAACTGGAAACGGCTTCCCTGCTGCAAGCCAACAACCGGACGCCGCGGCTGAGCTGTTCGGTGCATAACGCCAAGCGCCGCGACGATATTTTGAATGGCCTGCAAGAGTCGGGCTTGCGCCTGGAGCCCGGGCTTTTGTTAAACGGAGCGTTTGCGGTAAATGGCGGAAGCCCGACCCGGACAGAAGCGTTCCAACGGGGAGATATTTCGATTCAGGACGAAGCTTCGCAAGTCGATTCCATTGCTACTCGACGTGCAGCCGGGCGATCGAGCTCTTGATTTGTGTGCCGCGCCGGGAGGAAAGACGCCAACGCTCGCGCGCAACGCAGGAAAGAATGGGCTGATGGTCGCCGCGGATCGTCACGCGCACCGGCTGCGAGCAATGCGCGAACAGTTCAAGCGGCTCGATCTGCGCGAAACAAGCCTCGTCGAGCTGGACGCGGCGAAGACGCTTCCCTTTGCCATCGAGTTTGACCGCATTTTGGTGGATGCGCCATGCTCGGGAACTGGAACGCTCGCGCGGCATCCAGAAATCCGCTGGCGGCTGAGGCCCGAACAATTGCGCGAACTCCATCATTTGCAGTCGGCGTTACTCGCTACCGCGCTGAAGCAGCTTGCGCCGGGCGGGCGCCTGGTGTATTCCACCTGCTCGCTCGAAGTGGAAGAAAACGAGGACGTGGTAGCCGGGGTGCTTCGTAAATTTCCAGACGTGAGCCGCGTGCCAGCGAAAGAAGGGGCGCGCTCCATATCCACGCATCTCGCTCCCGAGGTCGATGCAAAGAGTTTATTCGATGAAATGGGGCAATTTCACGTGGAACCCGGCGCGTATCAAACGGATGGCTTCTTCGCTGCGCTGCTCGAAAAAAACGGAAAGGGTGAAAGATAGCAATACAGCGCAAAGAGCAGCGGGCCGTGACATGCCCGCCGTGTTAGGCTTTATAAACGGAGAGCTAATCAATGACGTTGCGGGATCGACTGCAGTGGGTGTTTCGGATGTCGCTGATCGTTTTTATTCTGGCGTCGGTGGCGTTCCTGAGCGCATTGATGGCGGTGCGGTTCGCAATCCAGGGCCGCGAGGTCGCCATGCCCGACGTGGTTGGGATGAAAGCAGTGCAGGCACAACAGACTTTGCAAGGACGCGGAGTGGGAATCAAAGTGGAAGACCGCATTTACAATGCTCTTCCTGCCGATGTGGTGGTGCGGCAAAGCCCTGCACCGGGCTCGCGGGTGAAGACGGGACAGTACGCACACGTGATGCTGAGTCTCGGCCCTCAGAAAGCCACAATTCCGGTGCTAGTGGAGCGTAGCCTGCGAGCTGCCCGCATCGAGCTGCTACGTAGCGGGCTGCAACTGGGAGAGATTTCCAGTGCCTATCTTCCTGTGGGGCAAGACGACACCGTAATCCGGCAAGAGCCCGCGCCCGGCACTTCTGATCTCACAAGCCCGCACATAGATTTGCTCGTTTCGCTGGGCCCAAGGCCCGCGGCATACGTCATGCCGGAGATGAGTGGACTTTCTCTCGCAGAAGCGGAATCAAAATTAGCCGACACCGGACTGAAAGTTTCGAAGCTTACATTTTCGCCCGTTCCCGGCACGCTGCACGGCACAGTAGCATCACAAAGCCCTGCGCGGGGCTCCCGGCTAGACTCGAGCACCACGATCGAGCTTCAGCTTGCCGAGTAGCAGCGGCCGGGCTGTGTTAAAATCCGCGTGATCGCATGAGCTACGCACGCATCGAGATCGCGCCTTCCATTCTGGCTTCTAACTTTGCCCGTCTGGGCGAAGAAATTCACACGGTGGAACAAGCCGGCGCGGATGTGATTCACGTGGACGTGATGGACGGCCATTTTGTCCCCAACATTTCCATCGGCATCCCGGTGGTCGAGTCACTTCGCAAGGCAACCCGTTTGCCCCTTGATGTGCATCTGATGATCGAACGCCCCGAAGAATACATCGAGGATTTTGTGCGGGCGGGCGCCACTCGCGTGCTGGTTCATCAGGAAGCTACGGTACATCTGGACCGCGCGCTGGCGATGATTCGCGAACACGGAGCGGAGGCGGGTGCGGCAATTAATCCCGCTACTCCCGTGCTCATGCTGAGCGACGTCCTAGACAAGCTGGATACAGTGCTGGTGATGTCGGTAAACCCGGGATTCGGCGGCCAGAAATTCATTCGCGGCGCGCTGGAGAAAATTCGGCAACTGAACGAATGGCGTACGCGTTATAATGCCGGCTTCCGGATCGAAGTGGATGGGGGCGTCGATCTGGGAAACGTGGCCGAGCTTGCCCAGGCCGGGGCGAATACGTTTGTTGCGGGGTCATCGATTTTTCACGCGAGCGATCCAGCAGGAGCTACACGGCAGCTGCATAAGCTGGCCACCGAAGCTCTGAGCCACAAGGTTTGAGGAATTTAGCTAAAGATTGGTTAGAGCGAGAACTGATTCCAAGGGTGTGATGGCAGCAAACTTCAGGCGAACACGCTATCTCGTAATGGTAACGCTGGGTACTTCTCTCTTCCTGCAGGTGTGCCCGAGCGCGAGTGCCCAACAATCCGATCAGGGCGCGCCACAAACAGCGCCATCCTCACAAGGCGCACCCGTTACGGCTCCGGCAGCGCAAGGCGCACCGCAGACGGCACAGACGCCCAAAACAGCTCCGGTCAAGAAGGCGCCCCAAGCCACATCGAAAAAAGCTAAGAAAAAATCAGACGCGAAACCAGTTCCGGACGCTTCGTCAGAGCCTGACAAGGTGCTCTACGATCGCGCGCTGGTTGACCTGAAGGCTGCGCCGTTACACGGAAGGCCGCCTGGCCTTGCAAACCCTGATCAACACCTATCCGGATAGCGAGTACCTGGCGAAGGCCAAACTTGCGGTCGCCGATTCGTATTATAAAGAGGGAGGCACTTCGAGTACGACGCAAGCCATTTCCGAGTACAAAGATTTCATCACGTTTTTCCCCTTCCTTGACGAAGCCGCCTACGCGCAAATGCAGGTCGGCATGGCGCATTACCGCATGATGGAAAAGGCTGACCGGGACTCGACGCAGGCGCAAGCCGCCGAAGACGAATTCCAGGCATTCATCTTGAAGTATCCGCAAAGTCCTCTGGTGCCCAAGGCGGAGCAATATTTGCGCGAGGTACAAGAGGTTCTGGGCGATGGCGAATTTAAAGTCGCTCGTTACTATTATTTGAAGGCGGATTATCGCGCGGCGACCGCTCGGCTAGTGGAAGTGACGGACCGTTATCCGCTCTATAGCCAGACCGATGAAGCGCTGTGGATGCTGGGCAGCGTTTATTCGCGCGCGAAGCTAGCCTCGAAAAACGAAGACGACAAAAATCACTGGGGCGATCTGGCCGCGAAATGCTACGACCGTATTCTCCAGGACTACCCTTTGTCCAAGCGGGGCGTCGATGCCCGGGCGCGCCTCACGTCCTTGGGCCTGCCGATTCCGCCGCCTGATCCTGAGGCGCTCCAGCGCATGAAGAACGACCAATTGTGGGCGGAGCAGCACCATCAGAGCCTCTTGATCAAACGTTCCATGGGGATAATCAAAGGCAATCCTGACGTTTCAACGGCTGCGCGGCTGGGACAGCCACAAATGAATCCGCCGAATGATGCAATCTCGGCAACGGACGTTTTGAAGTCCGGGGCAAAAGGTCCGTCTTTTACCGTCGCGGGGACGAGTGCGGAAGCGCCGGTAACGGATCCGGGGAACGAAGCGGCACCGGTCGACGCAACGACTCAGCCGGTCGGAGCTGCCGCTACTTCCGGCACCAGCATGGGGCTGCAGATTATAACTTCTCCAAACGACTCCAGCGCAGCCTCCGACACCCCAGCGGCGATGCCGCTGCAAATAGCACGGCTGTAGCGCCTTCGAGCGCGGTTCCGGTTCTCGCTCCTACTCCCGACTCAAGACCAGCGCCGGATAATTCAGAGCCCCCGATGCCACCGCCTCCACCCACGCCAGTAACGGCCACCGGTTCGATCCAGGACAGGCGCTGCCGAATCCACCTCCACAGCGCCACCGCCAGCCAGCAGCGCGCCTGCTACAGGGGCCCCAGCATCCGCCCAAGCCCAGGGCGCCACAGCCTAAAGCGGCTGACAGCGCTGATCCCAAGCAAGAGTCCTCCAGCAAGAAAAAGAAGGGCATCAAGAAGCTTATTCCCTGGTAAGCGCCTGTTTACTCCCTGCTAACAACTCTAGCACGCCTGTACTTCGAGTTTGTTGACGCCCGCGTTTGGGGATGCTGCAATACAAGATGAAAGGGGTGGGCGTGTCGCCGTCTGGGCCCGCCTCCAGGGGAAGACAGTGCCCAGAATTCTGGTTGCAGACGACAATTCCAATATCCAGAAAATGGTCGTGCTGGCGTTGGAAGAGCGCGGAGTTGATGTAGTGGCTGTGGGCAACGGCGAAGCTGCCGTTCGGCGCCTTCCCGACGTAAACCCCGATCTTGTGCTCGCGGATGTTTTCATGCCTGTGCGCAATGGCTACGAAGTCTGCGAGTTCATCAAGAAAGATACGCGATACGCGCATATTCCCGTCATTCTGCTAGTAGGCGCTTTCGATCCTCTAGACGAAAAAGAAGCACGGCGCGTGGGCGCTGATGGCGTTCTGAAGAAGCCCTTCGTTCCACCGGATCCGCTGATTGCGATGGTGATGTCGGTATTGGAAAAGAATCCCCGGATCGCCGCGGAACTCGCAAAACAGAGAGAAATCATCGCCGAGCCGCCACCGCCGCCGGAAGTGATGGAAGTTCCTCTTCGCAGCGAACCGAAGCCCCTGCCTGACTTCCCCGAGCCGACGCCCGAGGAAGCCGCTCAGATTTATGGATTTGGAAAAGGCGTACGCGCCCTCGCCGGCGATGACGACGAAGATGAAGAAGAGGTAGAAGAAAAGCGTACCCGAAAATCGAAAACTTCGAAGGCGGCGAAAGCTGCGAAAGAGCCCGTCGCAAAAGCTGAAGTTGAAGAGGAAGATGAATTCAATAACGTCGCGACTGTAAGCGACTGGCGGCGCAATGCTGCGGATTTCGAAGTGCCGGAAAACGTCGCGCAGGATGCGCACGATCCTTTTGGCAGCGACGTCAATTCAAATACTTTTCCTTCCGAGAAGGATGTTCCACCGCGGCATATCCCAAGCTCGCGACTATCCGACGAGCAAGAAATATCCGACGGCGAAGCGCTCCCGGTCACGGAACTTGCAAATGAACCAGCCGAGATGCACGGTCACGCCGCGGATGAACTCTCTGAAGGGACTATAGGCACGGAATCCGAAGTGCAAGACGCGCCGCACACTTCGCATGCGATGTGGCTGCCGGATCCAACTCCTGACCAAGTGGTGCCACCGGCCGTAGTGAAAGAGGAAGCGCGAGACGAAGCAAAACCGGCTGAAAAGGTGGAACCGAGTCCGAGCATCGCCGCAAGAGCTAATGATTGGATGGACATGATGGCGCCGCCTCCGTCCGAGTATCCCAATGGCGGATGGATGTCGAACCTGAGTGCGCCTTCGGCGGAACCGGCCGCTTCACATGCAGAACCCGAGGCCAAGGAAGCCGAAAACCACTCGGAAGCGTCATCCGGCAATCACAGCGGTATCGCCGAGCCCGCTGGGCACGCCGAAGAAACATCGGAAGACGAGACAGCACACGGACACGGTTCCCGATACGGCTCTCACTGGGATTCGGAAGATCGGTTTTTTGCTGATGCGCCTGAACCGGCTAAACCCAGCTATCACTTTCCGTCCGAGTCGCGAGAAGCAGAAAATCGAGCAGAAGATCACGCACCTGCAACTGCGGCCAGCAGCCCTTCGGATTTCGACAATAACCTTATGGTCGCGCCGGCAGACTCCGAACGGCGAGATGAACACGTCTCGGACCGTACCGCCCCGGAACCTCTCTTAGTTGATGAGGATCACAGCAAGCCTTCGGACTATTCGCCGGAGCAGGAAGAGTCTTCTCCAACGCAGCATTTTCTTCCGGCTCCCGAGGAAGCGCAAAACGCGCAATCAGATTCGGATTTGGAGCATTTAGATCCTTCCGTGTTTGAACCAGCAGTACCAGAGCCCGCGGTGGAAGAATTCAGCGAACGCATTCCGACTCTGCCGCCGCCGAATCGGGAAGCCCTTTCCGGGATCGCTTTCCTTATGCCGCCTCGGGTACAAGTGGACGCTACGCCGAGTGAACCCAGCGCGGAAGCGGTGGATGCGCTAGTACAGAAAGTCCTGGATAAGCTTCGGCCCCAGCTTCAAGATCTCTTTTCGCAAGGCGTGAAACCGCTAGTCGAAAGTCTCGTTCACAGCGAACTTACGAAAAAAGACCGGTAAGCCGAGCTCGTCTCGCCAGTCTTCCACTCCATGAGAATTCTCAGGACGCGAGTATTACCGGCGCGTGCCTATCAAATCGGAAACGCCGGCGTGACCAACGGCAACCACCAGTTCCTCTGGGAATTTGGCTACAATTTTAATTAGTTGGGGAAAACTCCGGTTACGCCGGCCGGCTCGACGGAAGCTTGGTTCTTGCTAGCGGAGGTTGCCCCAGTTGTGCAGGCGGTCGCTGTCTTCTTCCCAACGGTCGCCAATGTCCGTGCGGTAGTACATGTTGGGAATCAAAACGTTTTTGATGCGCGAGTACACTTGCGCCTTGGCCTGCTTCATGGTCTGGCCGGTGCCGACGATGATGAGGATGACGCCGGAAGTTCCGGCGATGAGCCACTGGCCGTTGAGCTGTTTGACGTCCTCGATGTGGGTTTCGTCGGCGGGCGGCTTCTTGAACACGATTGCGGAATTTTTGGAGAATGCATCGAAAGTTTCGTCGTCATCGAAAGGAAACGGCGGAACTACGATTCGGACGCCGATCTGAAACCCGCTGCGGACTTTGAGTTTCGGATCTAGACCGCTGGCAAGATCCCAGAAGAATTGGCCGATCGGAGTGATCATTCCGGCTTGCTGGATGCTGATGGTGGGATAGCCGAAGCGCGCGGTGAACTCCAGCGGATAGATGCCGTTGTTATTCACGATGCAGTTCACGTCGATGTAGCCTACGTAACCTTCTTCGGCGAGCTTGGGCTCCATTTTCAAAAGCGTCTGATTGAAGAGATGGTTCGCACCGCTCCAGAACATGGAGGTTCCCATCTCACCGGTGGGAGGCCCAATATCACCGGGAAAAAGTTTCTTATGCTCAAAATTGATGTTGATGGGATAGATGAAAGTCTTGCCGTTGAAAAAAGCGCCGACAGCGACTTCCACGCCGATCATGCGGCGCTGTAGCTGAAAGACCTTAATTTCGTCCGCGAAGGCTTTCTTGTAAGCTTCCAACATCCGGATCACGTCCTGGTCATCGTCCTCTTCGCCGACGAACAGGCGGCGCTTGACGTTTTGCGCTTCGCCGCTGGGCTTGATAACGTAGCGGCTGGGATTCTGGGTCACGTGCTCGATAGCGTCATCGAAGGATTCGAATTCGCCGTAAGGGATGATATTCACTCCGGCCTTTTTTAGTTCTTCCTGGCCGAAGGAGCGGTCGTCTTCGAGCTTGTCGCTGTAGGCCGTGCCGCCGATTACAAGTTTTCCCTCTTTGCGCAGCGCCTGCGCTTTTTCGCCCTGGCCCAGCGTGTCGTCGAAAATGATAATGTCCGCCCAGTCTTTGTCCTTTTCCCAGTCCTTGGACTTGGCCACGAAGCCGTCGGCGATATCGCGTTCTTTTTTGTCGGCAATGAAATAGCGTACTTCGTGGCCCTCTTTCGAGATTTGCCAGGCGATGTCGCTGATCAAGCCGGTTAAAGATACGAACAGGAAGTTCTTCTTGTCCATTTGGTCCCGTTCTTTCGGGGTGGGAATCTTAACACCCTCATCGCCTTTGGACGAAGACTCGCTGATGAATTTACGGTGTCATTTGACGCACGAAGCATCCGCCCCTAATATTGAAGATTCGTTGCGCGCGATTTCGCCGGCCATGGTCGCTCTCCAGACACGAGAGACCCTGGCGGCCTGGAATTGAAGGTGCGAGGTCATCTTTAGGGAAGCAATGCTGAAAGAAATACCAAAGGCGTACGAGCCGCGGGAAATCGAAGAACGCTGGGCCAAAGCCTGGTTTGACGAGAAATTGTTTCGCGCGGAAAACTCCGGCGATGGCAGCGGCCGCACCTTCTCGATCGCGCTTCCTCCTCCCAACGTCACCGGCTCGATTCACATCGGCCACATGCTGGAGCACACGCAGATCGACATGCTTGTCCGCTGGCATCGCATGCGCGGCGAACGCACGCTTTGGCTCCCGGGGATGGACCACGCCGGAATCGCCACCCAATTCGTCGTCGAGCGCATGCTCGACAAGGAAGGAATCAAGCGGCAGGATTTGGGCCGCGAAGAATTTGAGCGCCGCGTCTGGAAGTGGAAAGCGGAGAGCGGCGGCGTAATCAAGGAACAGATGATCCGCCTCGGCGCTTCCTGCGATTGGACGCGCGAGCGTTTCACCCTGGAACCCGCGCTCTACCGCGCCGTGCTCGAGGCTTTTCTGCGCCTGTATCGTGAAGGCCTAATTTATCGCGGACGTTATATGGTCAACTGGTGCCCGCGCTGCCTGACGGCCATCAGCGACCTAGAGGTCGTTCACAATGAGCGCGTCGGCAGCCTTTGGTACATCCGCTACCCGGTCGCGGGAACGAAAGACCACGTTGTCGTCGCGACCACGCGCCCGGAAACGATGTTGGGCGATACCGCGGTCGCCGTGCACCCGGACGACGAGCGCTACCAGCGCCTGATCGGTAAAAAAGTTTTGCTGCCGCTCGCGAATCGCGAAATTCCAATAATCGCTGACACCTCGGTGGACCGCGAATTCGGCACCGGCGCGGTGAAAATCACTCCGGCGCACGATCCCAACGACTTCGAGACCGGCAAGCGCCACAACCTTCCGCAAATCGACGTGATGACCGACGACGCACACATGAACGAAGCCGCCGGCCCCTATGCAGGCCTCGAACGCTTTGTCGCGCGCGCGCGAATTATCGCCGACCTTGAGAAACTAGGCTTGCTTGAAAAAATCTCCGAGCACACTCATTCCGTCGGCACCTGCGACCGCTGCAAAGCCATCGTCGAGCCGCGCATTTCCACGCAGTGGTTCATGAAAATGAAGCCGCTCGCTGGACCCGCGACAAAAGTTGTCCTGGACGGCTTGATTGAAGTTGTGCCGGACAACCAGCGCACCATCTTGTTGCAATGGTTCGAAAATATTCGCGACTGGTGCATCTCGCGCCAGCTTTGGTGGGGCCATCGCATTCCAATATGGCATTGTGCGGACTGCAAAGAGATGGTCCCGGCGCTCGACTCGCGCGTCGAGATCGTCGAAGGCCACGCCCGCGCTGCCAGCCCACCCACAAAATGCCCGAAGTGCGGGGGCGCGAAGCTCACTCAGGACAAAGACGTCCTGGACACCTGGTTCAGCTCCGCGCTCTGGCCTTTTTCCACCCTCGGCTGGCCCGACAACACCGAAGACCTGCGCACGTATTACCCCACCAGCCTGCTGATCAGCGGCTACGATATTTTGTTTTTCTGGGACGCGCGCATGATTATGATGGGCCTGCAGCTGATGCAGGGCGCAGGGCCCAAAGAGCGAATCCCCTTCCGCCGTCTTTACCTTCATTCGCTCGTGCGCACGGCCGAAGGCGCAAAGATGTCCAAGACCAAGGGCACCGGGGTTGATCCACTCGGCCTCACCGAAAAATTCGGCACCGACGCACTGCGCTACATGCTCGCCAGCATGTCCGCGCCCGGCACCGACATCATCCTCAGCGAAGACCGCATCCTCGGCGCGCGCGCTTTCGCTAACAAAATCTGGAACGCCGCCCGCTTTCTGTTTCTAAATCTCGAGAAGGCGGAAGCTTCTGCCGGCATTACGCTCGAAGAACTAGCGGCCCCCGAAATCCGCTCCAAAGCTCCTTACGCAATTCCGGGCGAAGATGGCCTTATCCACCGCTGGATTTTCTCGCGACTCTCCGCCGTATCGGCAGAAGTCAGCGCCGCATTGCAGGATTTTCGTTTTCACGAAGCTTGCCAGACTATCTACCATTTCTTCTGGGGCGATTTCTGCGATTGGTACATCGAGTGGGTGAAGCCGCAATTATCGTCCGCCGACCGCGAAGTGTCCGTCGCCGCCTGGCGGAATATTTTTGCCGCACTGGAAGCTGCGCTTCGCCTGCTGCATCCGGTTATGCCCTTCCTCACCGAAGAACTGTGGCACCGATTGCCGCAGCGTGAAGGCGCTCGCTCCATCGCGCTCGACAAATTCCCCGAGCCGCGCGCAAATTGGACTGACCCGGCAGCGGACAAGCAAACTGCGACATTACAGGAAATTATCACCGCAGCGCGAAACATCCGCGCCGAAATGAAAGTCGATCAGAAACGAAAGATTCCAGCGGATTTTTCCAGCAGCGATGCCGCCATACGCAAGCTCGTGGAACAGAACGTCGAACCCCTTCTGCGGCTGGCAACACTCTCCGCGCTGAAGATTGCTTCCGACCGTCTCGATGGAGCAGGCGCCGCCGTCCGTTCCACTTCGCAATTTGATTTACGCATCGCCTACGGCGAAGCAGTAGACAAAGGTGTCGAGCTTTCGCGCCTCCGAAAAGAAATCGACCGGCTGGGAAAAGACGTCGAGTCGAAGCAGGCTCGCCTGGCCGACGAAACATTCATCAGCAAGGCCCCCGCCAAAGTCGTCGAAGACCTCCGCTCCACCTTAGCTTCGCGCCAAATCGAACACCAAAAGCTCCTAGACCGCCTTAAGCAGCTCGAATAGTGCGGAATACCGGTGGGTTATTTTCGAAGGCGGTTTATTTTCCATGTCGGCGACCATCCAGACGTGCAGCGACCGCGCAATGCTTCACACCCGCGTCGCGATTCGCGCCCCGAAAGGTCGGGCTTTTTTGGTATAGACTACGGATCAAGAATGCCCAGACCACCATCATGAATGGTGAGGTCTCAAGCCTGCCGACGAGCCAGTCTAACCTTGCGACTCGCAAATCTCTTCAGCGCGAGAACACTGCTCCATGTGGCGCGCCCGTTCCCTTCCAACCTTGCGGCCACTCGCGATCCGCGAAGCTGAAGCCGGTCTTTCCGTCCGTGCCACGAAAGGCGTCATCAAAGCTCAGAGCGCCCGTCGCCTGATCCAGTTTCAGCAAATAGAGCCGATCCGGAGCCGTCCCGGAAGTCGCCACGATGCGTTGAGTCTTCGCGCCCCATCCGGTCCAATGCGGCCTGTACGTATCGCTCAGCTTCAATCGTGACACCTCCACCGGCTTAGCCGCATTCGCAATATCCACCACAATCAAGCCGTGCATCGCCGGCACGCTCTGAACCAGATAATGCCCCACAATCGTCGGAACCCCGCACCAGTTCCCGGGAAACGTGTACACCACTTTCGACTTGGGTTCGTTCGTGTCTACTCCGGTGATGCGCTCCAATCCGCAGCCGAGCGTCTGAATTAAAACCGATCCGTCCGGAGCGAGTCGCGCCTCTTCAGGGCTAATGTGCGCGTAGCGATTTTCTCCCACATCCAAATACGCCGTCTTCAGCAGCTTTAGATCGGAAAGGCGCCACACCTGATACGTCACGCCGCTTAAAATATCGTCGTTGTGCATGGAAGAATTTGTAGAAACCACGCGATCCAGGCCGGGAAGCACTACCAGGCTGTATGGCATTAAAAGCGCGTCCGCAAACGCCGGGTCCGCATTGCTAGCCGATCGAATCACCTTACCTTGATCGTCAATCTCCACCAGCCCACCGGTCGCGCCCGTCTGCGATTCGCTTTCCCCGTGGTGCGCGTGCTGAAAAGTGGCAAGCACGTGCCCGTTGGGCAGCCGCAGGTAAGAGTGCGGATGCATGTAGCCGCCCATATCGGTGAACGAGGTCACCGTCTTGGGATGTAGCGGATCGCGCACGTCAAAGATGAAAGTTCGCCCGGCTTCATGATCGTTGGCGAAGAGCATCCCGCTGGCAGGCATCGTGTATTCAGTGTGATGTACTTGCATGGTCTGTTGATCGGTTGCCAGCGTCGTCAGCAAATGCCCATACGAGTCCGACGCAGGGTCGGCGTCAATCACCGCGAGAAAGTCGTTGCCCTTATGGTCCGCATCCCCCGTCCACACAAACAGATAGTCCTCTTGCGCCACAGTTTTGTGGTCCCGAGACTGTATTGGAACAGCCCCAATGCAAAAAACCAGCGCCGCAGCAAACAGAAAACGTGGCATGGATTCCTCTCTCCTTAAGCGTTGGATTCGTTGATCGCGCGAAAGCCTATCAAACTTAAGAACAGCAGTACAGCGGCGCCTGGCAACCCCTCTCAAATGATTGAATAACAGGCCTTTTGGGGGTGCTCCGTCCTTCGCGAAATTTGCAAAAGGCGAGATTGTTTCTTTTCGCACCGTCCAAGCAATCGCTCAATTCTTGAGCATGCCGTGTCGCATATCCGCTGCGTTTCTACCCGGTTCTGCGCAATATGTAGAACGCGACGTAACTCACTCAAAACAAACGGACGCAGCTTTTGTACCCGGGTCCAGAATTGCACGTCAGTCGCGGCTTGTACCCGCGCCCCCGCTCAAGTATCCTTTGAAATTCCCCATGCCCACCAAGCGAATGGCTAATTTGCCGGGAACGACAGACCGGCGGATCGATGCGCTGCTGACGCTGCTCACGGAGAATTCGACAATCGTTATCAGCGGCGAAAAGATTGCCAAAGAGATCGGCGTGACCCGGCAGCAGGTTTGGCGCTGGGTACAAAAAATGCGCGAATTGGGAGTTCGCGTGAAGGGTCATGCGCGGACCGGCTATCACATCGAGCGCGCGCCGGACATTCTTGTCCCGCAGCTTCTGAGCCGACGGCTATTCGGCACGCCGTTCGCCCGGCGTATCTATCACTTCTTCAAAATTGACTCGACCAATACCGTGGCAATGCAACTCGGTGAACAGGGCGAACCACACGGCGCGCTGGTGCTGGCAGAAGAACAAACTGCAGGACGCGGGCGGGCGGGCCGCAAATGGATTTCAGAAAAATCCGCGGGAATCCATTGCAGCATCTTGGTGCGCCCGCCGATTTCTCCGGCGCATGCGCCGCTGCTCACGCTAGTGGCCGGCCTCGCCGCGCGGGACGCCGCGGCCGAAGAACTTGATGTTCTTCCGGACATTCGCTGGCCAAATGATTTGCTCGTGCGCGGCCGGAAGTTCTCCGGCATCCTCACTGAGATGCACGCCGAGCCGGACCGCATGCACTACGCGGTGATCGGAATCGGCATCAACGTCAACCAGACAAAGATGCCGACGGAGCTCGCCGATTCTGCAACGTCGCTACGCATGGAGACCGGCAAAGTTCATTCACGTCTTGAAGTCCTGATTCGGTTGCTGCGCCACCTCGACCGCTACTACAATCAATTTATCGCGGAAGGCGCTGGGCCGATCCTGCGCCGCTTCGCAGAAGTCTCCAGCTATTTTCAGGGGAAACGTGTGCGCATTACGACTCCTATAGAAGTTTTCACCGGCACGACCGCCGGCCTCGAATCCAGCGGAGTGTTACGCGTGATGCGCGATGACGGCGGCGGAATCGAAAGCGTGCTCTCCGGCGACGTCGCGGAGGCTTCCTAATGCTTCTTGCACTCGACGTTGGCAACACGAATACGGTGCTAGGCGTCTTCCGCACCACGCAGCTGGCGGCCCATTGGCGATTGACGACAGCACGAGATCAGACCATCGACGAATACGGCATTTTAAGCCGCGAACTATTCACGCTGGCGGGACTCGATCCGCGCGAAATCGGCGGAGTAATTATCAGTTCGGTCGTGCCGCCGCTGAATTCCACGCTGGCGGGCATGGCGGAACGGTACTTCGACAAGAAAGCTCTATTCGTCGAACCCGGAATTAAGACGGGGATGCCGGTGCACTACGACAATCCGCAAGAGGTAGGCGCGGACCGCATTGTAAATAGCGTGGCGGCATTCGAGAAATACGGCGGCCCGTGCATCGTCGTGGACTTCGGCACGGCGATTAACTTCGACGCGGTTTCGGCGCGCGGCGAATACATGGGCGGAGTGCTCGCACCGGGCATCGGAATTTCAGCCGAAGCCCTGTTCGCGCGCGCGGCGAGGCTGTTTCGCGTGGAGATCAAAGACCCGGGGAAAATCATCGGCACGAACACGGCGGCGTCCATGCAGGCCGGCCTTTTTTACGGGTATACCGATCTGGTTGACGGCATTCTGGAGCGCATGAAAAAAGCCATGGGCGCGAAGACAAAAGTGATCGCCACGGGCGGACAAGCAGCGCTGATCGGCACGGCGTCCCGCCACATCGAAACCATTGACGAATTTTTGACACTGGAAGGGCTGCGAATTATCTGGGAGCGGAACCAGGACGGCGCGAAGGAGCGAGGCGCCACTCAAAAACAGCCATCCGCTGCGCCACGTACCAAGAACTAAGTTTGTCGCGGCGTTTTCAGAATATTTTGCAATACGAGAATAAATACCGCAGAAGCCCGGCGCGATGGCACCCTTCAACTATTTCAATTACTTCACTGAAATTGAAGATTATTTTTGGCGCAAGCGCGGAGCGCATCTGCTGGTGTCGCCTCTGGATTGGGCCATCGTGGAAACCTGGCAGAAGGCCGGCATCCCTCTGGGGGCGGTGCTGAAAGGAATCGACCGGGCGTTTGAGAGCTGGCAGCGCTCCCGGCGTGCGGCAGGCGGACGCCAATTGAAAAGCCTGGCGTACTGCGTCGACGCGGTCGCGGACGCAGCGGCGGAAGCAGCGGAAGCGGCGGTGGGCGCCGGGCCGGAAGTGAAATCCTCGCAGCCGGCGGCAGAACCTTTTTCGCGCGACGAACTGCGCAAATATCTCCAACGCAATGCCGCGCGTCTGCGCGATGCGTCGGCGAAACAGCGCGAGATTGCGGACAAGGCGGGGAGTGCCGTGCCCGTGCTTGCAGCTCGTTTTGACGAAACGGCCAAACGCCTGGAAGAAGCTTTGCCGCTGCTCGATTCACCGGGCACGCTCGATCTCGAGGATCTCGAACGGCGGATGACCGTGCTCGAAGAGAAATTATCGGCGGCGCTTTCGGCGGATGCGGATGAAGAGGCGCTGCTTTCCGTGCGGCGCGAAATGGATCGCTCGCTGGCGCCTTACCGGCGTAAGATGTCCGCGGAACAGTTAGCGCAGCTCGAGCGGCAATACATGCAGAAGCGGCTCTTCGAACATTTAAATGTGCCGCGGCTGAGTTTATTTTATCTGACGTAATGCGGAGCAATCCCTCCGCGCCCCGCGCGGAGCCTGCACTCAACTTTCATGCCGCCAATGGACGTCACAATCGAAAAACTGATCTACGGCGGCGATGGCCTGGCGCATCACGAAGGGTCCACCGTATTTGTTCCGTTCGTTCTGCCGGCGGAGCGCGTCGCCGTGTCGCCCGTCGAGCAGAAGAAGAAATTCGTTCGCGCGCGTGTGGACAAATTGCTGGCGCCTTCGCCGCAACGCATGCCGCCGCCATGTCCGCATTTCGGCGTTTGCGGCGGGTGCAATTACCAGCACATTCCTTACGAAGCGCAGGTGCAATACAAGGCCGACATTCTGCGCGAGACGCTTGCGGCGCATCGGCCGAATCGACTGGACCGGCGAGATTAAAACGCATGCTTCACCGCCTTGGGGCTATCGCAACCGCGCGCAGTGGAAAATTCGACCGCCGTCGGAGTCAACGAGCGGCTCAACTCAGGCGAACTCGGAAGCGGTTGGCAAGACCGTTGCGAAACTCGATATCGGGTACTTTCGCGCGAATTCCACGGCGCTATGCGCGGTGGAGGAGTGCGCGATTCTGTCACCGCTTCTTTTGAAAACATTGCTCGGGCTGCGACAGGCCTTGGCATCCGGCGCGCTTCCGCGAGAACTTCGCGAGATCGAAGCTTTCAGTAACGAAAGTGGCAGCGAAGGGGCGGCTGAGGTCGAGCCAAAGCTTTTGCTCACCGCCATTTTCGCCGGGTTTCCTTCGCGAGCCGCCGAGCACGCCGAGACAATTCGGCGCATTGTGCCGGAGGCCGCCAGCGTTCTATTCCACGATCCCAGCCACGACCGCATGGAATTGTTCGGCCCGGGATTTTTGGAGACCGAAGCTGCGGGCACGAAATATCGCGTGGGCCACTTTTCTTTTTTTCAGGTTAACCGCTTTCTCGTTGACGATCTGGTGCGGACGGTGTGCGATGAGGAAAATGGCCGGCTGGCTCTCGACTTGTTCGCTGGCGTCGGGTTGTTTTCCATTCCGCTGGCGAAACGCTTTGCACGGGTGATCGCCGTCGAATCGAATCCCGCGGCTGCGCGCGACCTTGAGGTCAACATGCGCGGGCAAAGCACGATCGAAGTGCGCACCGCTGATGTCGAACGATTTCTGGAGCGAAACAAGGAACGTCCGGAGTTTGTGGTTCTCGACCCGCCGCGTGACGGGTTGGCGCCGGATGCGGCGAAACGCCTGGGACGACTGCAGCCTGCGCGCATCACCTATGTTTCTTGCGAACCGCCCACGCTGGCGCGCGATCTTGCCGTGCTAGCGGAGGCGGGTTACGAATGCAGTGAAATCCACATGTTCGATCTTTTTCCGCAGACATTTCACATGGAGACGGTCGTGCGTTTGCGCCGACGCGAATGAAACTACCTGCGCTGTGGATCGCATCGGCCTTTGCCGCGGGTATTGGCATCGCCAGCCGATGGCAGACATCGCCGAAGGTCTGGTTTGCAGCTGCGACTGTGGCAATCGGCGTGGCTGTGATTTTGATTTGGCGAAGGCGAGCGGCATTCGCCTGGTGTCTTGCATTGATCGCGTGGGTTGCGCTTGGAGGGCTGGCAATTGGAGTGGAGCGCGCCTCCGTTTCTGCGAATCACATTTCCCGGCTGATCGCCAGTGACACCGTTGATACGAGCGTTCCGCTGCGCTGGCGCGGGCAACTACGCGAAGATCCACTGAAGCTGCCATGGGGACTTCGCTACGAAATAGATTTGGAGAATGTGGAATCCGCGGGCGTTGTGCTCCCCACGACTGGCGGCTTGCGTGTGAATTTCTACTCTGGGACGCGCGCGACGGAGCCTCTGCAAGGTTTGCGCGCAGGCGACCGCGTGGAAGCCCTGGTAAAGGCGCGGCCGCCGCGCAATTATCTGGATCCGGGTGCATTCGACGTTCACGGATTCCTAGCGCGGCAAAAGATTGATGCCGTTGGCTCGCTGCGCAGCGGCGAATTGCTGCAGGTAATCGACCGGCCATCGCCCACGTTGCAGCAGCGGCTGGCCAGAGCGCGCGGCAATCTTCTGGCGCGCGTCGATTCCCTATTCGCGGATCAACCGGAGCGTGCGGCCGTGCTTCGCGCGATGTTGCTGGGCGACCGCAGCTTCGTCGATTCGGACGTGGTGCTTGCGTTCCAAAAGACGGCGGCCTATCACGTATTGGTGGTTGCCGGGCTGCACGTGGGGGCGCTCGTAGTTTTTCTCTACTGGCTTGGCCGGCGTTTGCGGCTGCCACCGATTACGATTGCATTGATGACGCTCGCGACGCTTGCCGCGTACGTTGGGATCGTGCAGGATCGCCCGCCAATTCTGCGCGCTGCGTTGATTGCGGCATTCTATTTATGCGCGCGATCGCTATTTCGCCACGTTGAATTACTCAACACAGTTTCGCTGGCGGCGCTGGCGATTCTGCTCTGGAGACCTTCCTCGCTGACCGATTCGAGTTTCCAGCTTTCGTTTCTCGCTGCGGGGGTGATTGCGGCGCTTGCGCTTCCGTGGATCGAACGCACGAGCGAACCGTATCGCGCGGGTTTGCGGCACCTGGGAGATGTTACACGCGACGGAGCACATCCGCCGAAGGTGACGCAGTTTCGCATAGATATGCGCTCCGTGACGAACTGGTTGTCGGCGAGGCTGCCTCAGCGAATCGCTTCTCGCGCGAATGACCTACTTTCGTTGCCGGTCATCGTCGGATTACGATTGTGGGACATCGTGCTGCTTTCAGTTGTGATTCAGTGGGGGATGCTTCCGCTACTGGCGCAGGATTTTCATCGCGTTAGCCTTGCGGGGCCGATGAGCAATATTCCCGCTGTGTTACTTACGGCAATTATTGTTCCGCTTGGTTTTGCGGCGCTGCTCGCGTCTTTCGTGTGGGCGCGTCTTGCGCTGCTGCTTGCGAAGGCGCTTGGTCTTTGTGCCGCGCTGCTGCTTTCAACCGTCAGGTGGTTTGGCCATTGGCCGCGGTTGTCATATCGAATTCCCGGGCCGCCGATGTGGCTTGGGATCGCTTACTTCGTGGCGTTTGTTTGTCTCGCGATGTGCGCCCGAGCCGTAGCGGCGCGCCGATTAGATCCTAGTGTCAGGCGCAAGTTGTCTCCACCGATTCGCCCCGTGGAATGGGCTTCGGGGTTTGCGCTAGCTTCGTTAACGTTGCTGGTGGCGTCGCATCCGTTTGCGCCGAATCTTGAGCGCGGAAAACTTGAAGTGAATGTTCTGGATGTTGGCCAGGGCGATTCGATTTTCGTCGCGTTTCCCAACGGCGGGGCTATGTTGATCGACGGCGGCGGGCAAGCCGGGTCGGAATCCGTTGGCGGTTATCACTCAGGGACAGACGTGGGCGAGGAGGTTGTTTCGCCATACCTGTGGTCGCGTGGAATCAAGGGTCTCGATGTGGTGGCGCTTACGCACGCGCACCACGATCATCTCGACGGTCTTCGCAGCGTGCTCCAGAATTTCCGTGTCGGAGAATTGTGGATCGGACGCGATGAGGAGACTCCCGCATTCAAGGCGCTGCTCGCGGAGGCGCGCTCTCGCGGAGTTGCAATCGTCGAAAAGCAACGCGGGAGCGATTTCCAGTGCGGCGGAATTGAAGGGGATGTGCTTTGGCCCGAGGATGTTTCCGCCGTGCAGCAAGCATCCAATGACAACTCGCTGGTGATGAGGCTGAAGGATGGCGCGGTGAGCTTTTTGCTTCCAGGTGACATCGAAAAAAAGGTCGAGGCCGCGCTGGTAAACGATCATTCCGCGATCGCCGCGGATTTCCTGAAGGTCCCGCACCACGGCAGCAAGACTTCCTCGATCGAATCATTCGTCGCGGCGGTGGCTCCGCGAGTAGCGGTGGTTTCGGTCGGAGAAGGAAATCAGTTTGGACATCCGGTGGAGGATGTCGTCGCGCGTTACGCGCGAGCTGGCGTGCGATTTTTGCGCACCGACCGCGATGGCGAAGTTACCGCGCTGACGGATGGACGTACTCTTGATGTCCACACATTCGCGGAATCGCATCCGCGCTGACCGCTGCGTATCTTTGGAATTTCAGGTATTCAGTCGCGCTACTCGCCGAATTCGGCGGAGGATTGATTGCCCTTCTGGTATTCCGCGATAAGTTTCCGCGCTTCTTCCGCACGCGGCTCGAGGACGTAGACTTCGACGCCGTGAGTTCCTTCAGGCGACTCGCGCAGCGGAAAAGGATCGTTCGAAGAAGAACCGGGCGAACTGATGCCAGCGCTTTCGAGAAGTCCGCGAACGACCATGGCTTCCGCGGTTGTGGCGGCAGTATAAGCGACCACAACACGCTCCTGCGATGGATCGTGGGCCGGTTTGTGCGATGAATGATCGGTCATTTAAATTCCCCGGGAGAATATCCAAGAACACTGTTCCACAGTACTATTGCGCGCTTTCGGAGCCAAGCTCATAATGAGGCTTAGAAGGATTCTTCAAGACGCGTCATGGAACCCACTGAAAATAGCCCGGTTTGTCGGCCTACGCAGGCGCAAATTGACGACGAAAGCAGGCGTATTCGGCGACTGCGCATTTTGGTCCAGCTAACGCTGGAGTCGATTGCAGCGGGCGATTTAACTCCGGAAGAAGCCTCGGGTATGATTGCGGCAACGCGCAGAGTGGCGCTGGAAATGTTTCCCGGCAAAGAGCGCGCATTTGATTTGCTCTACAGGCCCAAGTTTCAGCGCGTGATGCACGCCATCTACCGCCTGCAGTAAAGGCAAATCTAATACCCGTAGCGCCCTCGCAACCACATCCGCAGCCACACGATGGCAAGAGCGCCGATTGTTCCGATCAGCGCTTTGTACTCGCGGTTACGCCTGAATTGTTGCCACGAAAAGGTCTTTTTGGGCTCGCTTCCCGACGGGAGCCTCGCGGTGCTAAAGACTTTCGGGAAGAAAAGCGGCACGCTCGAGGAATACTGTTGGAATGCAACGCCAAATTTTGCGCGCAGATCGTCTTCTTCGTTGCGCATTACGGCGTAATAAAAAACGGAAAAATAAAGAGCGACGAGCAGCCCGGCCCACAGGGAATGTCCGGCAATAATGAATCCTACGGCGAGAATCGCGCTGCCAAGGTAGAGCGGATTTCGCGTGCGAGAGTAAATGCCGGACGTCGCCAGTTCCTGATTCTTGCGCAATTCCCCGGAGGCTGCTGCTCGAACGAGCAATCCGAGGGCGGCGACGGCCGCGCCGATTGCAATCCAATGGCGCGTCGGCGTGGCTAGCAGCCAATAGAGAACCGCTACGGGATAGCCAATGCGCACGCGCCAGCGCATCCAGAATTTTCTTGGCTCGCTCACGAACGAAGCCTCGGGCGGCGCTCTACTGCGTCAACTAACCTGGTGCGCGGTGGTCGAAAGCATGGCAGGCGAGTAAGACGCGCGGCGGAGGTAAATCGTTTCGCGAAATCGCGGCTTTGGCGCAGGCGAGGCGGCAGGCAGCGCGTGGACGATGGCACCCAACGATCCGAGCCGCGGAAGGGACAATCGCTGCTCAGGCATCTTTCTCGTGGCGCAACCGGGCGAGAAAATCACGCGTGGAATGGTTTTTGGGGTCGCCAACGATTGCCACGCGGATTCCCAGCAGCGCCGCCAAATCACGTTCGGGAACGGTATCGGCCGTGTAGTCGGTACCTTTCGCGTGCACATCGGGCTGAAACTCGCGCAGCAGCGCATTGACGTCGAGTTCGTCGAAAATTACTACGTAATCCACCGCCGCAACGGCCGCTACGAGCGAAGCACGCGCGCGTTCGGTCAGGATAGGACGGCCCGCGCCTTTCAACGCGCGAGTGCTGGCATCGGAATTCAAGCCGACCACAAGCAAGTCGCCTTCTTCGCGCGCAGCTTGCAAATAACGTACGTGTCCCACGTGCAGCAAGTCGAAAACGCCATTGGCGAACACGACTTTGCGGCCGGCACGGCGATGCTCGTCGAGCACGTCGTGAAGACCTTCGCGTGAAAGTATTTTTTCGCGGGTGTCCATAAAAGTGTTCAGCGCTGGGCTGTGGCTTCGCGACGCAACACGGCTTCGAGTTCCGCGCGCGTAACGGTTGCGGTTCGACGCTTCATCACCACGATTCCGCCGGCATAATTCGCGAGATGCGCCGCTTCCAGGTAGGAAGCGCCGGCTGCAAGTGCCAGCGTAAAAACAGCGATCACCGTATCGCCTGCGCCGGTAACGTCCACGGGAGTGTCCGGACCGTAGATTGGAATGTTGCGGGAGCGTGGTCCCCTTCCAGCGCCACTTTCGAAGACGGCCATGCCATCCTTGCCGCGCGTAACTAGAAGCGCTTGGAGACGCAGATCAGACAACGCGCGCGCGCCCAATTCTTCCAGCTTTCGCGCGTCGGTGCCGATGGCCAGGTGATAAGCCGCTTCGAGCTCAGGTTCATTCGGTGTTGCGGCCGTAATTCCGGCATCGCGATAGTCCAGCAATCGATAGCGTGAGTCGAGCGTGATACATTTCGCGCTGAGCTTGCGGACGAGGGCCGGCGACGCGGCTCCAAGACCATAGTCAGAAATGAGAACCGCGTCTGCGCGGCTTGCAGCCTGGCGAGCTTTGCGCTCAACCGAATCCTGGATGCGCGCCGACAGCTCTTCCCGAGGCTCGCGGTCCACACGAAGAACTTGTTGCTCGGTGGTATGCGTCCATCCAGCGAGATAACGCGTTTTCGTGGAAGTCACCCAGTCGCGGGTGCGGAGGATTCCCGATACGTTCACTCGCTTTCGACGGAAATAATCCAACAAGGCCTTGCCGCCTTCGTCTTCGCCCACTACGCCGACGGGCAAAACGCGCGCGGCAAGATCCGCGAGGTTGTTTACGGCATTGGCAGCGCCGCCGGGATAAGCGTCGGTGCGGCGATGCCGGAGGATCAGCACGGGAGCCTCGCGCGAGATACGCGAGATTTCACCGGAGACAAATTCGTCGAGCACAAAATCTCCCACCAGGCAAATCGTCTGCCGCGGGAATGAAGCCACGATGTCGAGCAGGCGCGTAAGGTCTACGCTGGCGTCCGTGGTGCGCCCGGTGGCTCGCGCTGCGGCGCTCGAATGGCGCTTCGTTTTTCTTGGCCCGGTGTTCAATACATCTCCCCAGAACCTAGAATGAATACGCGACTTCCCTATCAACAGGACGGAACGTATCACAGCCTCAGTGAACGTGCCAATCCGCGCATATTTTTTTTCGCGCGCCAACATCGTCGGATGCTCACTGCGAATTGCCAATGCGGGATTGCGCTTTCTTCATAAGGGCTTGCCAGAAATCATCTGCTTTGTCCACGTGCAGCGAAATGGAGCAGATCCATAAATCCATCGATGGAGGAGGTTCCGTCAAATTAAATTTATCCTTCTCCGTGCAAATGAGAGCGGTGGCCCCCAACTTCCTCGCTTGTTTCTCAATTTCCGCGATATCGGATTCGGAAAAGCGATGATGGTCGGGAAAAAATCTATGGCCGGCAATTTGAAAACCCCAGTCGCGCAGATCCACAATGAATGCGGCGGGATTGCCTATTCCGCAGAAGGCAAAAAATGTTTTAGAGCGCGCTTCCGATGGCGGTGAATTGTGGATGGGCAGGTGAATAGATCGAAGCGAGTTCGGTGTGGGCGTAAAAAATGGGCGCGTCCGAATAGCGCCGTACGACGGATTCGATTGCGGGGACATGGTTGCTGCGCGTGATGACGATCAAATCCGCGCGATCGAGCGCGGTGCGCGGCTCGCGCAAGCGACCGGCCGGCAGCAAATGCCCACCGCCGAAAGGCTTGCTTGCGTCGATCAAAACGATGTCGACGTTACGCGCGAGCGGCAAATGTTGAAAACCGTCGTCGAGGATAAACCAATTTACGCCGCCGTCGGCAAGCGCGAGGCCACTCTTGTAGCGATCTGCACCGACACCAAGTAACACGCGTTCTCCTAAACGAGATTGCAAAAGTTGTACTTCATCGCTAGTGGAAATGACCCCGGGGCGGGCATTCGTTTGAGAGGTCTTTGCCGACGCTCCGACAGTTTTGCCCCGATACCCTCGCGTAAGGATTCCAACGGTTTTGCCTTCCGAAAGCAGGCGGTCCGCGATCCATAGCACCATTGGTGTTTTGCCGGTCCCGCCAACTGTCAGGTTCCCGACGCTGATGACAACCCCGGGCAAGCGACGCTGGCGAAGAATTCCCTTCCGGTATGCCCCCGCCCGGAGAAGCGCCAAAAGGCCGTAGGGTAACGACAGCGGCCACAGGAATGATTCCTTCAGCGTCACGCCGCGCTTCCCTTTTTATTGCCCTCGGCGGCATTTCCACCATTGGCGGCAGCGCCATCGTTACGGGCGTTCGCTTTGGGCAATCACCTCCATGACTCGTTTCAGCGAGCGCGCCGTCGCCCCGCGATTCCGTTCTGTTATTTCGCGCGCCGCCTTCCCCATTCGTTCGCGCATGGCATTATCCTCAATCAATTGCACCCAGACTCTTCCCAACTGCTCTCCGTTCGCAACTTGGACGCCCGCATGTGCATCCAGAAACTGGTCCGCCATCTCGCTAAAGTTCTCCATCGAGGTCCCGAAAACGGGAGGGCGCGAAAAGCATGCAGGTTCTAGAATGTTGTGCCCACCAGCGCGGACCAACGAGCCTCCCACGAACACAGCATCCGCCAGCGAATACAGCCCTGCAAGCTCACCAATCGAGTCGAGGACCAGCACATCGGTGTTTTCGCCCAGGGGCTTACTGAGGTCCAGTTGGCTTCGGCGAGCGGTATTCCAACCACCTTCGGCGATAATTTCCCCCGCGGGCGTAAATCGATCGGGCTTTCGAGGCGCAAGTATTAGCAAGGTTCGGCGCCATTGCCGCTGCACCGCGTCGTATCCTGCGAGCACGGCCTGTTCTTCTCCTTCCACAACGCTGCCAGCAACGAGCACCGGCCAGCGCTCTTGCTGTCGAATCTGTGTTTCAAGCCACGCGCCGAATCTTCCGATGTCGGCCGGTTCCACGTCGTACTTCAAGTTTCCAGTGATTTCGACGCGGTCTTCGAGAGCACCCATACCGACCAGGCGCTTCGCGTCCGCTGCACTCTGGGCCAGAAACAACTCCGCATCCTGAAGAGTACGTTCGAAAAATTCCCCAAGCAGAAATCTCCATTGTTCGAAGCGGGAGAAGGACCTTTCGGAGATGCGCGCGTTCGCGAAAATCACCGGAATACCGGAGCGGCGGGCTTCCCTCAGAAAATTGGGCCAAATCTCCGTTTCCATCATAATCACGAGTGCCGGTCGAATCGTTCGAAGCGCTCGGCGCACCGGCACCACCCAGTCGAGGGGGAAATAAAATATTTTGTTGGCGGATTGTAATCGCTCGCGCGCGAGTCGCTGCCCGGTTTCCGTCGTGGTGGAAACGAAGATCGGCCGGCCAGGAAACTCGCGATTGAGCCCCTCCACCAGGGGCTTTGCGGTGAGAACTTCACCCACCGAAACTGCGTGTATCCAAATTGCTCCGCCCCCGAGCGCATCCCCCGCTTTGCCTGACGCCGCGCTAGTTGTGCCAGCCGCGAAGCCCGTTGGCAGAATTCCGAGACGTTCGCGCAAAGCACCGGAATGCTCGCCACGCCGCCAGCCCCGCAACGCAAAGTATGGCGCCAGTACGAGCATGCCGACTGCCGTGATAATTCGATATAGGAAGTACATGGGAAGGCATTGTGGCGACTCGCGATGCCTGTAGGTACCAGGCACTTCCCGCAGCGACTCCGCACACAAAGCAGGTATTATAGTGGCAGCGAGAGGGAACATGAACAACTTCCCGCTGAAACCGAGCATCGAAGTCGCAAGCCGGGAAAGTCCATAGATGATTCGAGCCAGCGCACTAGTTCTAGCGTGTTTCGTGATGTGCGCAACCGGGTTCGCGCAGTCACCCGGCGTGAAACCAAGTCAGAACGCTTCGGCACAGCCTGCGCCTTCCCTCGCACACGATACTCACGAGGGCATGACGATCCTGGCCGATGCCTACGACGATGGCGGGCGCGCGAAAGAGAAATTCGGCAGGGCAGACCCGATACCGGCAGGAATTCTTCCGGTGGAAGTTTTTCTGCGCAATGAATCGGACCATCCGATTCGCATCGACCTCAACACGATCCAACTGGAAGTCCACTTTCGCAACGGCCAGCACCAGGATATTGACTCGCTCAGGCCTTCCGACGCGGCATACTTGATCGCTCACCCGCAGGGTCCTTCAGGGCCTAAAAATCAACGCATTCCGCACGTTTCCCTGCCAGGCGGCGATAAAAAATCCGCCAAAATCGAAGACATTCTGCAGCCGCTTGCGCTCGATGCGGATGTGGTCCCGCCCATGGCCACGATTCACGGGTTTCTTTATTTCGATTTGAGCCGGGACATGTCGCTGGCCGGCGCTTCCGTACTGTACGTTCCTGACGCGGTGGTGATCCCGGGGAATAAACCTCTGATGTTTTTTGAAGTCCCTCTGGCCAAGACGCCGCAGGACTAAACGTCGCTTTTAGATTCTCGAAACATCTTTTCCACAGCCAGCAGACGGATGCTCGTCCTAATGCGGCGCTGGTGGGTCGAGGATGATTTCGAAATACTCCGCAGGACTCGTTCCGACGTTTTGGATTTGATGTTGGTCGCCGGGAGCGACGAAAGCGGCCGAGCCAGGTCCGAGCTTAGTCGTTTTATCGCCGATGGTCACTTCGACCTGGCCCTCGCTGATCAGAAACATTTCTTCCTGTTGGTGATGATGGGCGTGATGCGGCGAGCTTCCCGGCAGCAGAAAGACTTCATGAACATGAAGGTGAACTCCACTATGAGTTAAACCATCGAGAATCGGGCGAAAGGTTGCGTTGGCCTCTTTCTGAGAGGTCAGGTCTTCGAAGCGATAGGTCCGGGATTGCAACGTGCTTTGTCCGGAACCCGACTTCGGGAATAGAAAAACAGCTAGACAGACCCACAGGAACCTTGGTTTCATCGCACTGAGTTCCTCCCATCAAAGTCTAACCGCAGCCGGGTGGGTGTACTAGGATTGCGGGGACGCCTGTGCGGTCGCGATTACCCCTCGGTAGGCCAAGGAGCGCCGGCAAAAACATTGCTTTGGAAAGGTCTTGCTCTGGCGATAACAGACGCGGATTTGCTGTCAAAAGCCTCTTTTCTTGACGAAAGACGCTAATCCTGCTACAAAAGTCGATTCTGTTTAATAACTTCTCGCAATCTGTAGGCTCCCGCCAAGGAGTCTTCATCCGGAGGAAGGCTGAATGTGCTCTTGTCTCTTCAAACGTGTGGCCACCCGCGTAGTGGGGGCATTTTAATGCGCGCTCTTGTGTCAGGTGATGGCTTGAAAGTCTTCCGCGCCGTGCTGAAATCCGCGGCGGCGGTGATTGTAACGTTGTTGGGTGCTGCTTCGGCTCAGGCGCAAGCTCCAGGCGAGGCGCCTGGCGGTGAGGCCAATCTAAAGCTGCCTGATTTGTCGCAGGTGAATTTTCTGGGCATGGACGGCCACAAACTTCTGCTATTCGGGATCCTGTTCTGCATCTTTGGACTGGTATTCGGCTTGGTGATTTACACGCGGCTGAAAAACCTGCCGGTTCATCGCGCTATGCGCGAAGTCTCCGAGCTAATCTACGAGACATGCAAGACCTACCTGATTACCCAGGGCAAGTTTCTTTTGCTGCTCGAGCTCTTCATTGCCGTAGTGATCGTGCTGTATTTCGGCGTCCTGCTTCATTATGAGGCAGTGCGCGTCATCATCATCTTTTTGTTTAGCGTGCTGGGAATTGCAGGCAGCTACGGCGTGGCTTGGTTCGGTATTCGCGTAAACACATTTGCGAATTCGCGAACCGCTTTCGCGGGACTTCGCGGCAAACCGTTTCCGCTTTACCACATTCCGCTCCAAGCGGGGATGAGCATCGGCATGATGTTGATCAGCGTGGAACTGCTGATGATGCTTTTGATCCTGCTTTTTGTTCCCGGCGACTACGCCGGCCCTTGCTTCATCGGCTTCGCGATTGGCGAGTCGCTCGGAGCAGCCGCGTTAAGAATCGCGGGTGGCATCTTCACCAAGATTGCGGACATCGGCTCCGACTTGATGAAAATCGTCTTCAAGATTAAAGAAGACGACGCGCGCAATCCGGGCGTGATCGCCGACTGCACGGGAGACAACGCGGGTGATTCCGTGGGCCCGACCGCTGACGGCTTCGAAACCTATGGCGTCACGGGAGTGGCGCTGATTACGTTCATCCTGCTAGGCGTCAAGAGCCCGACGGTGCAGGTTCAGTTGCTCGTGTGGATCTTCGTGATGCGCATCGCCATGCTGTTCGCGAGTGCCCTGGCGTACTTCATCAACGACCTGATCGCCAAGGCGCGCTTCTCGAACGCGGATGAAATGAATTTCGAGTCTCCGCTTACTTCGCTGGTTTGGATCACGTCGATAGTTTCCATCATTATTACCTACTTGGTGTCCTCCGTGATCATCCCACAGCTTGGCGACGACCCGACGCAGTGGTGGAAGTTGGCCACAATTATCTCCTGCGGAACATTAGCTGGAGCTGTGATTCCGGAGCTGGTAAAGGTCTTCACGTCCACTGAATCGCGGCACGTTCGAGAGGTGGTCACCTCGGCGGAGGAAGGCGGCGCGTCTTTGGGAATTTTGTCGGGCTTCGTGGCCGGAAACTTCTCGGGCTACTACCTCGGGCTTGCGATGGTCGCGTTGATGTCGATCGGTTATCTGGTCAGCTTGCAGGGGCTCGGTGCGCAAATGCTCGCGGCTCCGGTTTTCGCTTTTGGCCTGGTTGCCTTTGGTTTCCTCGGTATGGGCCCGGTCACGATCGCTGTAGATTCGTATGGTCCGGTTACAGACAACGCGCAATCTGTCTACGAGCTTTCGCAGATTGAAGCCATACCGAACATCAAGCAGGAGCTAAAGAAGGATTACAACATGGACGTGAACTTCGAGCGCGCAAAGGATTTGCTCGAAGCCAACGACGGCGCGGGAAACACGTTTAAAGCCACCGCGAAACCTGTGCTGATCGGCACGGCTGTTGTGGGCGCCACAACCATGATTTTCTCGATCATTATGGCGTTGACGAACGGCATCACCGAAAACGTGGACAAGCTTTCGCTCCTGCATGCTCCCTTCTTCCTCGGACTGGTTACCGGCGGCGCGATGATCTACTGGTTCACCGGCGCGTCCACGCAAGCGGTGACGACCGGCGCTTATCGCGCTGTCGAGTTCATCAAAGCCAATATCAATCTCGAGAGTGCGGAGAGAGCTTCGGTGGCCGACAGCAAAAAGGTGGTTGAAATCTGCACGAAGTACGCGCAGAAAGGCATGCTGAATATTTTTATAGCGGTGTTCTTTGCCACGCTGGCATTCGCGTTCGTGGAACCGTTTTTCTTCATCGGCTACCTGATTTCGATTGCCATCTTTGGTCTGTACCAGGCCATTTTCATGGCAGACGCCGGCGCCGCATGGGACAACGCGAAAAAGATTGTGGAAGTGGAACTCAAACAGAAGGGCACGCCGCTGCACGACGCGACGGTAGTGGGCGATACGGTCGGCGATCCGTTTAAGGACACTTCGTCCGTGGCTTTGAATCCGGTCATCAAGTTCACCACGCTTTTCGGCTTGCTTGCGGTGGAGTTGGCGGTGAAGTTGACGCTGGAAACCGGGGGAAATTTGACCCACGTTCTGGCTGCGGTGTTCTTTCTGATTTCTTACACATTCGTTTACCGGTCGTTCTACGGCATGCGGATTAAGTCAGCGGAATAACAGGCCGAGTCACAGGGAGAGATGTTCATGGCAAATGCGAAAAATGCGATGGGCCTCGCGCTAGCCGTTTTCCTCCTGCTCTGCATGGGCGCCACGGCGGCGGCGGTACAGGATGAAAAATCCTCAGCCCAAGTGGAGGTGGAAAAGAACGAAGTGAAGAATTTCGTTCTGACCGCGGACAAGCTGGATAAATATGCCGCAGCGGTGAAGGGCATCCGCAAAGTGCAGAAAGACGATCCGGTCTTAAAAAAGCAGATGGATGACGACAACTCCCGAAACCCCAACAACACAATTGCGGGCAGCGTTGCCACGATTGAAAAATACCCTCCGGTGGTGAATGCATTGAAGAACGCCGGCCTGCCTCCCCGTGATTTCGTGGTGATGACTTACACATTGATCAACTCGGCGGCGGCCGTTCAGATGAAAAAGTCGGGAGCGATCAAGGAATATCCAGACTCGGTGTTGCCCGACAACGCTGCCTTCGTTGAAAAAAACTACGACCGGATCGGCAAGATTTTTAACAGCACGTCCGATTCTTCCGATAACGCGCCGTCCAAGTAGGCTGTTTTTCGCTTCAGGCCTTCACCAAACCAAGGAATTGACGCGGGTCGTTGGCAAATCCCGGAAAGACGGCCTTCAGGTCACGGTCTCCCAAATGCTTTGCGATGATTTCGCCTAGCACGCTGCGGTAGTCCGTCGTTACCGCGAGGTCACGGCCCTGATTGAGCTGCTCTTCGTTGAGTCCCGGCCATCGCGTATAAACTCTTCCGCCCTTGATCCCGCCGCCCATTACGAACATGCAGTTGGCGTGGCCATGGTCGGTGCCGCGGTTGCCGTTTTCGCGCGCGGTGCGCCCAAATTCCGACATGCTGACGAACACGACGTCACCCATGCGGTCGCCCATATCCTGATGGAACGCGGCGATTCCCTGTCCTAAATCGCGCAGTAGATTCGATAGCTGGCCTTGCACGCCGCCTTCATTCACATGATGGTCCCAACCGCCGCTATCGAGGAAAGCTACTTCCAGCCCGACATCCGCCTTGAACAGCTCGGCGATTTCTTCCAGGCTCTGCCCGAAGCGGCCCTTGGGGTATTGCGCGCCATTTTCCGGCTGATAGGTATCGGGATTAATTTTCTTCAATTGGTCGACAGCCTGAAAAGTCTCGTTGCCAACGCCGCGCATGGCGTGGTCCACCGTTTGCGCGTACATCGCTTCGAAACCACCTTCCACGGTCTGCTGCGGACCGTACATCTTGAATTGTTTTAGGTCCGGTATCGCAATGGCGGGAGAGATTCCCTGCAGGGTTCGCGGCAAGTAGGGGCCGAAAGCCACGGCGCGAAATGGTGAAGGCTTTTCTTCTGGAATGGTTTGCATCGCGCGATTCAGCCAACCATCTTCGGTGGATTTCAAACCAGGCGTGCCGGATTCCATGAAATCTTGCGCGTCAAAGTGGGACCGCGAAGGGTCGGGCGAGCCCACTGCTTGCACGATCGCAAGCTGGTTGCTCCTGAATAGCGGCATAAGCGGCTCAAGACTGGGGTGCAACCCGAAGAAACCGTCAAGATCCAGCGCGGCGTCCAATCCGCCCTGTCTGGGTTGCGGAATCGCGATAGTGGGCCGCATGTGGTAATAATTCGGTTCGCCGAAAGGAACGACTACGTTCAACCCGTCCATCGCGCCACGTTGAAACAGCACGACCATTTTCTTTTTGTTTGGCCCAGTCGTAGCCGCTACGGCGCGCTGCAAAAACGGCGGCAAAGACGCGAGGCCGATCATTGCGACGCCGCCGCTCTTCAGAAAGTATCGCCGGGAAATGTTCATCGTAATTCTCCGTATCCGCAAAACCGACAATCTCTACCGGTGGGTTTCACTATCGCCTCTGAAACTCGGGAGCGCCGAGGACCAGCCCGGCAATCAGCCCTTCATTCACTTGCTTTACGGGATCGTCCAGACTCGCTTGCAGAATTTGCGGGTCGTTCAGCCGTGCCGTAAGAGTTGCGCGCGTTTGCTCCGCGATTTGGTCACCCAGAAAAGCGTCGATGGCCTGCGAAAGCGCTGCGTTCGGATCGCGCACGGCTGCATCGCCAAGCATGGACTTCAAATCCACAGTTGCGCCGGCCACTTTGTCTGTTGCAAAAGAGAGCGCGAAATTCAGGCGATTCAGAACGGCCCCGGTGTTCACCCAGGTTTCAGCTTTGTCGGAATATCCATTGGGCGGCTGGCACAGGAACAGCGGCTCGCCCATTCGCCCTACCCATTGCGCCGTGGGTAAAGTGATCGTCACTTCGGCGTTTAGCGCCCTGGCGGTGCTTGCCACCAGTTCGTAAGGCGTTTTCACCTTCGCGCGATACGTTTCTTTGGACCAAAATTCCGGCGAATAAATCATGGTCTTCAACACGCTGCGGATGTCTCCTTGCGTGGTAGAGTATTCCGCAGACATCCTCTGAATCAGCGCCGGAGGAGGGTTATCCGATACAAAGTGACGCGCCAGCTCCGTGGAGATGAATGTCGCGGTGTTCGGATGGTTCGCCAGCATTTTCAGCGCTTCTTCTCCGTCTTTTTCCCCGCCATAGCTGAACGTGCGGCCCATCACTACTTTTTTGCCTTGCGCATGAATTCGGTCGTCGTAGAAAAATTCCGGATCTTTGCGCGGCTCGTGCACCGTCCAACCTGTCAGACACTCGGCCATTTGAATCACGTCTTGCTGCGTGTAGCCGCCGTCCACGCCAACGGTGTGTAGCTCCATAACTTCGCGGCCGTAATTTTCATTGAGGCCGCGTTCTTGCTTCTTCTTTGCTGGGGCAGCCGTTCCAGAAGCGTGCGAAGAAGTTACCGGTCCGGGAAAAGTTCCTGGTGTTGGAGCCACTCCACCCGCGAAGGCACCGCCATAGCGCGCGTGCCTCATTTCTTTCTCTGCCTCCATGCGGCGTACGGCGTTGGGATCAGCGCTCTCAGAATTGTCCAGATAAATCAACATGGCGGGACTTTTCGCCGTCGCCAGCAGCAAATCCTCAAATTTTCCCATGGTGTGAGGACGTATCGTGTCGCGGACGTAGGAGGTCAACAACCACTTGTCCTCTGCTTTATTGGCGAACACGTTGAAGTGGTTGAACCAAAAATCTTCCATTACGGCTTGCAGTTGGCGATTGCTATACACCGCGCGGTCCACTTTCGCCATGGAAAGCTCCGCGACAATTCGTCCGGGCCCCTGAAGTTTCGCAAGCTGCTGCTGCGCCTTATCCAGATTTTCGTTTCCGGTAACGATCACCTGGGACTCTGCGTCGCGCTGCTTTTCTTTCATCTGCTGCTCGTACTGTTCCTTTGTAATGCCCTCTTTTTTGATTACCTGTCCCGGTTGAGGGTATCCTTCAATTAGCTTTTTCGCGGACATGTTCAGCGTCGGATATCTTTCCAGCCGTTGGTCGAGCGCGGCGTCGTCAATCGAATCAGGATGAAGTTGCTGATCGACCCATTTCTCCAGGCCCATTTTGCGGATGCGTTCTACATCTCCGGGCCGCGGCCCGTATCCCAGGCGGTTCATTGCATGCATAATTGCTTCGTCTTCGGTCAGCTCGGTGATGGGAAGCTTTCCTTTGAATTTCCTGTCGAGATTCGAGGAGGTGGAATGTTCACCAGAAAGCGCGCCGGAGTGCGTGCCAGGAACGCTGGTGACGCTAGTCTCGTCGTTGCCCGCTGCGGCATATGGAATACCGACGGCAAGAATTCCAGCGGCCAACAGTGCCAACCCCAGCGTAGACGCCAGGAATCCCGCGCCAGCTGTATTGAGCCGCTTCCGCACACGAGACGTTTTTTTGCTCATTAGGAGACCTTCCAGATATCGCCTAGCCGCAAATCGAGCACGAACGAAGGCCTTAGTCGCTTCATTTCATTCTAACCCTCAGACCTGGCAAAAGTTGCAGGCCGACCTGGGATCAGCCCAAATAGTCAATAGAATCGGAGACATTTGGGGACTTTACGACCGGAAGGAGGCATTGACTGCTCCAAACTAGTCCATCAAATCGGACGCGCCGAAACACCCTTCGAGAAGTAACACTCCCATAAAGACGCGATCCAACATTGCGCTTCTCTCGCGGAAGAACGGCGGTTAGACTCTTGCCGCGCGCGAGCCTGCGGTAGACAAACATGATGGGAACGCCGATACATATCTGGGTGATTTTTGGCATAGCTATAGTCATAGCGCTCGCGCTGGACCTTGGCGTGTTTCATCGCAAGGCGCACACAGTTCAATTGAAGGAAGCGCTGATTGAAAGCGGGGCGTGGATCAGCATTGCCCTGCTTTTCAATCTTTGGTTGTACTTCTCCCGCGGCCCTTTGGCGGGCGTAGAGTTTTTCACCGCCTACCTGGTGGAAAAATCGCTCAGCGTGGACAATATTTTTGTTTTCTTGCTGATTTTTCAAGCATTCAAAATCCCGCCGAAGTCGCAGCATCGAGTGTTGTACTTCGGTATCGCCGGGGCGCTGGTACTGAGGGCCGTCTTCGTTCTTGCGGGTATCACGCTGCTCCAGGCATTTCATCCGATCATGTATTTTTTCGGAGCGATCTTACTTTTCACAGGCCTGAGGATGTTGCTTCCCTCGGAAGCGCGCGCTGCGACCGGAAAACAATTGGATGGTTCGCTTGGTGCGCCAAGTAATTCCGGTAGTGCAGGACTACGAAGGCCAACAGTTCCTGGTGAGGGAAAGCGGGAGATGGAAGGCGACTCCGCTGTTTCTCGCACTCGTCGCGGTGGAAGCGATGGACATTATTTTCGCGGTGGATTCCGTGCCCGCAGTGTTGGCGATCACGCGGGACACTTTCATCGTTTATTCGTCAAATGTGTTTGCGATTCTGGGGCTTCGAGCGCTTTACTTTGCACTTGCAGACATCCTTCCGCGCTTCCGATTTCTGCATCAAGGGCTGGCAGCGATCATCATTTTCGTGGGAACGAAAATGATCGCGAGCGAACACTTCCCCATTTCCGCCGTTACTTCTCTCATATTCATTGCGATAGTTTTAGGCGTAACAATTTCGGCATCCCTCGTATTCCCGAGGCGCGGTGTAAACCCACAGGCACCCTGAATACTGCGCTGTCGTTACGAGACGGGCCGATTCTGACGCTCCGGCGGCGCGCTAAGCATCTAACAGTGATGAACTTTAGGCAGAGCAGCACGGCGCGCTCCACGATAAAAAAGAGCAATCGGTCTGGCAAACATAAAACGACAGAAATACCAAAGAACTGCAAAGACGCCGAGTTGGAGGTAGATGGCGGCCCAGTAAGGTTGACCAATCTACAGAAAATCTTCTGGCCCGGCCTGGGCCTGACAAAGCGCGATCTTCTTCAATATTATGTGGACGTTTCATCCTGGCTGCTGCCGCACCTTAGAGACCGGGCCATGGTGATGAAGCGGTATCCAAACGGAATCGCCGGTGAGTTTTTCTTCATGAAGCGCGCGCCGTCGCCGCGGCCTTCGTCGATTCCAATCTGTTCGATCAAACATCACTCCGGTAATGTAATCGACTTTCCTATAGTCCAGGATCTATCTTCCCTTCTGTGGGTTGTGAATCTCGGGTGCATCGACCTGAATCCGTGGTACGCAAGATGTGACGACATTGACCGCCCGGACTATTTGCATTTTGATCTGGACCCCACGGAGGGTGCTTCCTTCGGCCAAGTGCTGGAAACTGCGCTGATCGTGCGCGATGCTCTCGCGTCTCTGAAAATCAAAAGCTATGCGAAGACCACGGGCTCCCGCGGTGTCCATGTGTACGTTCCTATCGTGCGAGGTCCGCTGCAGAAACAGGTGTGGGCCTTTGCTAAAGAATTCTCGAAGGAATTGGCTCTGCGGAACCCGAAAATCATCACTGCCGAATACCGCATCGCGAAGCGGCCTTCCCGGCGCGTCCTGGCGGACTACAACCAAAATGCCTGGAACAGGACCCTGGCGTCGGTTTACTCGGTCCGACCCAAACCGGCGGCGACCGTTTCAACTCCCCTCACCTGGGAAGAAGTCGAACGTGGAGTTCGCATGGCGGATTTCACCATGCAAAACGTGCCGCAACGCCTTGCGCAAAGTTGGCGACCTCTGGAAGCCTTTGCTTTCGGAGCGAGGAAGGGTGAACCTGAGCCAATTCCTATGACCTTGCCGCTGAGCAAAAAATATCCGCCTATGGAGGCGCGTCCTGCAACCGAACTGCCGGCAGGTGCGGAATGGCAATACGAGCCCAAATGGGACGGGTTTCGCTGCCTCGCTTTTCGCGACGCAGAGCGTGTCGATTTGCAATCGAAATCAGGACAAACCTCTCACGAGATATTTTCCGGAACTTATCGCGGCGTTGAAGGCTTTGAAATCCAATAAATTCGTATTGGATGGAGAAATTGTAATTCCCGCAGGCGGCAGTTTATCTTTCGACGACTTATTGATGCGGATTCATCCGGCTGCCAGCCGTATTTTGAAGTTAAGCCAACAATCACCGTGTGTGTTCATCGTTTTCGATTTATTGGTTGATGAGAAGGGCCGATCGCTGGTGAATCTGCCGTTGCGCGATCGTCGCAAAGCGCTGCAGGCATTTGTACACAGATACTTGGATGAAGACGGTACTATCCGTTTGTCACCGACCACGGACGACATCGCCATTGCACGCAAGTGGTTTCGTATGGGGGTCGGCCTGGACGGGATTATGGCCAAACGTGTGGACCTTCCCTATCAACCGGGCGAGCGCACCGGTATGCAGAAGATTAAAAAACAAAGGACAGCGGATTGCGTAGTTGGCGGATTTCGCTATCTGGAAAAGAAGCCGCTTGTCGGCTCCTTGCTGCTCGGTCTGTACAATGACAAAGGCTTGCTCGACCATGTGGGGTTCTGTTCGTCAATTCACGATGAGGATCGCCTGGCCTTGACTAAGAAGCTGAAAGCGATGATCAAGCCGCCGGGATTCACGGGGAAAACTCCCGGAGGGTTAAGCCGATGGAGCACCAAGCACTCGATGGAATGGGAACCGCTCAATGACAAACTCGTTCTTGAGGTTCAGTTCGATCACTTCACCGGCGGGCGTTTTCGTCATGGAACGAGATTCTTGCGCTGGCGCCCGGAAAAATCTCCTCGGCAATGCACCATGACGCAAGTGCAACGCGAAAGCCGTTCGGCGCTGGACCTGCTTTAAATTTGAGATGTGCGTCGATCAAACGTGACGCGGCGCCGCCTCCAGGGGTTCGGCTACGCTCATAAGGGCGCCTTCAATCACCTGTAACCCTTCGTCGAATTGCTCGTCGCTAATCACCAGCGGCATCAGCAGACGGATGACGTTGCCGTAACTTCCAGCGGAAACCAGAATCAGTCCGTGCTCGAGGCAATGCCGAAGAACTTTATCGGTTTCCTCTTTCGCAGGCTCCCGGGTGGCTCCCGGCCTGACGAGTTCCAGAGCGCGCATAGCGCCAAGTCCACGCACATCGCCAATCAGAGGCCAGCGCTTTTTCCATTCGCGGGCACGGGCGTCAAACCTCGCTCCGATTTTTTCCGCGCGCGCCGGTAAATTATCGCGCTCCAAAGTTTCGATAACGGCAAGCGCGGCGGCACACGCGAGCGGGTTGCCGCCATATGTACCGCCCAAACCGCCGACGCCCGGAGCGTCCATGATTTCCGCGCGTCCGGTGACGGCAGCGAGCGGCAGCCCATCCGCAATCGATTTCGCGCTGACAAGGATGTCGGGAATAATTCCATATCGCTCGCTCGCAAACATGGCGCCCGTGCGGCCGAACCCTGTCTGCACTTCATCGGCGACGAGCAGAATCTTGTTGCGGCGGCAGATGTCCTGGATGATTGTGAAAAACTCCGCGGGAGGCGCGACGAACCCACCTTCGCCGAGGACGGGCTCCACAACGACTGCCGCGACGGCTTCCGCCGCCACGACGCGTTTGAAGGTATCTTCCAGATGGTGTGCGCAGAAAACTCCGCATGAGGGATATTGCAACGAATACGAACACCGGTAGCAATATGCGTAAGGGATGCGATAAATATCCGTCGCGAAGGGTTCGAACCCGGCTTTGTACGGATGCGTTTTACTCGTGAGCGACATGGTCAGCATCGTGCGGCCGTGAAAAGCGTCCTCAAAACAAATAATCGCCGGACGGTGCGTGTAGCAACGCGCTATTTTCACGGCGTTTTCGATAGCTTCAGCGCCGCTATTCACCAGAATTGTCTTCTTCGGGAAAGCTCCCGGCACGAGAGAATTTAGTTTCTCGGCTAGTTCGACATACTTCCCATACGGGGCAACGCTGAAGCAAGTGTGCACGAACGCGTCGAGCTGCTTTCGGATGGCGTCCACAACGGCTCGGCGCGCGTTGGCCCACATTCACCACACCGATGCCGCCGGCAAAATCGAGGAACCGGTTGCCGTCTACGTCTTCAATGGTGGCGCCTTCGGCGCGCGCTGCGAAAATCGGTGTAGCGTGCGACACTCCGCGCGCGACGGCAGCCTGCCGCCGCTTCATCCATTCCTGCGATTTAGGGCCGGGTATCGGTGTGCGCAACTGAATTATGGCCATGTCAGTACCATCCGATCGGCTGTTCGTTCAAATTGATGTGGACTTGTTTGGTCTCGAGATATTCTTCGATGCCCCATGGCCCCAATTCTCGGCCGAATCCGGACTGTTTGTAACCGCCCCAAGGCGCCTCGACGTATGTTGGCTGCATGTGATTCACCCAAACAATTCCCGCGCGCAAACCCTTTACCATGCGAAGCGCCTTGAAGATATCGCGCGACCAAATGGCTGCGGCCAGCCCGAAGGGAGTGGCGTTGGCGATCCGCAGCGCTTCGGCCTCGTCCGCAAACGGGATGACCGCGGCGACCGGGCCGAAAATTTCTTCCTGCGCGATGCGGGCGGAATTATCCACATCGTAAAAAATTGTCGGTTCTACGTAATAACCTCGGGGCATGGATGCAGGGCGTCCTCCGCCGGCGGCAAGTTTCGCTTCCTTCTTGCCCAATTCTTGATACGAGCGCACTCGGTCGAATTGATCCTTGCTCACCAGCGGGCCCATCTTGGTCTCGCGCTCGAGCGGCGGCCCGAGACGAATTGTTTTTGCTTTTGCGCTCATCGCTTCCACGAATTTTGGATAGATGGATTTTTCCACCAGGATGCGGCTGCCCGCGGAACAGACTTCACCCTGATTGATGAAAACACCGAAAAGCGCTCCGTCAATCGCAGATTCGAAGTCCGCGTCGGCAAAAAAGATGTTTGGCGACTTGCCGCCCAATTCGAGCGTGACGCGTTTCACCGTGTCAGCCGCCGCCTTCATGATGGCTTTCCCCACCGAGGCGCTTCCAGTAAATGCAACTTTGTTAACGTCAGGATGCTTCACCAGCGGCGCGCCGCAAGTTTCGCCGAAGCCGGTGATGATGTTCACCACGCCTGGCGGCAAGCCCGCGTCAGCGAGATAACCGGCAAACTCGAGAGCGGTGAGCGGAGTCTGTTCCGCAGGTTTTAGAACGCAGGTACAACCCGCGGCAATCGCCGGCGCCAGCTTCCACGCAGCCATCAGCAAAGGATAATTCCAGGGGATGATTTGGGCGGCTACGCCGATTGGTTCGCGAAGCGAAAGGCTCAGCGCGTTGTCCGGCACTGGATTTACGTGCCCGAGAATCTTGGTGGCCATCCCGCCGTAGTATTCGAAGCAGGTCGCCGCGTCAGCGATGTCATACTCGGCCTCGACGATGGGCTTGCCGGAATTGCGCGATTCCAGTTCGGCCAGTTTCGCCGCTTCCTTGCGGATGCGTTCGGCCAGCCGAAAAAGGATGCGGCCGCGATCCTGCGCAGTCGTTTGTGGCCAAGCTCCGGAATCAAACGCAGCTCTTGCCGCGGCGACGGCGCGATTCACGTCTTCTTCATTCGCTTCCGGGACTTCCGCCATAATTTCTTCCGTCGAAGGATCTATCACCGGGAAATATTTCTTGCCGGCGCTCTCTACAAATTCCCCGTTGATATACATCCGATATCTGCGAACGGTGGACTTTGCTTCGCTTGCCATGATCTTCTCCTGCGACAATTGTAATTAAAGGCCGCTACGTGCACGCGCAGCGTTCTTCCGGCGCCCATACACAAAGAAGAAGAATACCGCGAGACCGATGAAAAACGCCGTGCCGCCAAACATCCAGGATTCGTACGCCAGGACCGAGGTGATCTGCTGCGCCGGTGAAAAGGCGAAAATCATGCCCAAAATCGTCATCAACAGCCCGCTCGAGCCTGCCAGCCAAAGCACCGGCTTGCTGTAGTGCCCCTTCCCTGCCAGCGGATCGGCCGCAATCTTCAGCAGCGCTGCAAAGATATAGAGAAACGGAAGCAGCTGCAGCACAACGGCGAGCGATAGCAGCCGTTGAAAAGTTTCCTGCACACCGGAGCCAAGAAAACTGATCAGCACCAGGATCGTGGACACCACAAACTGAACGATCAGCGCTGCGTACGGCGTTCCATAACGGGGATGAACTTTCCCCAGCCAACTAGGCAAGTAAGAATCGAGCCCGGCGACAAAAGGAATACGCGCCGAACCAGCCAGCCACGCAGAACCGATTCCTGCGATCGAAATACTCAGCATCAAGGCGAACGGCGCGACAATCCATATTACGCCGACTTTCTGCGCCATGTGGCTCACTGCCTGAACGATTCCCTGCAAGACATTAATATCACTCTTGCTCACCGCGATCAGTAATGTCAGCGTTGTGGCAATGTAGAGAAATCCCGAAAGAACACCTCCCCATACCACTGCTCCCGGCAGCGTGCGCTCGGGGTCCTTGATCTCGTCCCCCATCACGGAGGCAAGTTCCAGGCCTACAAGTCCAAAACAAATTACTCCAAACGAATTCAGCAGGAATCGCGGATTCGCCGGGATGTGAAAATCTACGGCGCTGACGGTGGTACCAAAACGCAACGCCACAATGATTCCCAGTCCCACCAGCACAGCCGCCGCAATACCGGTTCCAATACTGCCCAAATTGTTGATCCATTTTCCCACGCCAAGTCCCACTATATTGAGCACGACGAGAATGGCCAGCAGGCCAAGCGATGCGGTGACGGCAAAAGTCTTATTGTCGGCGAGAGCTTGATGACTTGGAAACACAAAGACCGACACGCCGACGAAGTACAGCATCACGGTCGGGACGTACATCATGTTATTTGTCCAGTAGCACCAGCCTGACAGGAAGCCGTGGAATTCGCCGAAAACTTCCTTGGCCCAGAGGTACACGCCGCCTTCTCCCGGATAGCGATGCGCCAATTCGATCACGGCAATGCCCTGAGGCCAGAAAAACATGAGTAGCGAAATAATCCAGAGCCAAACCGTGACGCCGCCGTTCGCAGCGATACTCGGCACCACGTTCAGATTGAACACCGCGACAACAAAGAGCGCGACGAGATCCCAGCGCCCTAGCGCGCGTTTCAGATGCGCGGTTTCGTTTTGCGGAGTGGCTAGCTCTGCCAATTTGCTCCTTGAGGGATGAAGGCGACCTGTCGCGCCAACCTTAGCTGTTACTTCAGGAGAACGAGCCGCGAAAGTCTAGTGCGCGCTATTGGCCGCCGCATGCGGCTCTTTTTGCGCCTGCGCAAGCGCAGGGGCGACCTCTGCGAATACCGCGAGATGGCGGTCCACATCCGCGTCGGTGTGCGCGATCGATACGGTCCACTGCTCGTCCCACCAATAGGGCTGGGCCATCACACCGCGGTTCACCATGGCAAACCAGTAATGGCGCCACAGTTCGCTGTCAACCTTCAGCCAATCGCGATAATTGTGAATCGGCTTCGGGAAAAACATCAGCGAGCCATTTGATCCGGCGCCGACGACGTAAGCTTTCAAGCCGGTCTTGCTGATTTCTTTGTCGTAGCCCTCGAGCAATCTCTTGTTCAGCCGATTTACGTGCTCGTAAGCCGCGGGCGTAAGCACTTCCCTGAACATCGCAAGTCCCGCAGCCATGGCAACGGGGTTCGTGTTGTACGTGCCGCCGTGGAAAACTTTATGGTCAGAGATGAGACCCATCACTTCCCGCGTGGACGCGAACGCCGCCAGCGAGAAGCCGCCGCCGATCGATTTTGCCAGGCAAACGATATCCGGCTTGATTCCGAAATATTCGCAGGCCCCACCGCGGGCCAGCTTCGCTCCGGTTTTAACTTCATCGAAAATCAGCAGAGCGCCATTCTTTTTGGTAATTTCGCGCAACGCCTGGTGATAGCCTTCATCCGGCATCAGGATCCCGACATTCATCATGATCGGCTCGACGATGACCGCCGCAATTTCGCCCGGATACTTCGCAAAGAGGCGCTCGACGCCGGCCACATCGTTGAACTGCGCAACCAGAGTGTTTTGCAGCGTAGCTTTCGTTACGCCCTCGCCGCCCGGCACGGAATTCGGGAACTTTGCGTCGCCTACTTCCTCGGCTTTCGGTTTTACCGAGACGAGAACGGAATCGTGCAATCCGTGATAGCCGCCCTCCATCTTGATGATGCGGTCGCGCCCGGTGGCGGCGCGCGCCAGTCGCACAGCGTGCATGGTGCATTCCGTTCCACTATTGCTGAACCGCACCATCTCTACCGGAAATCTTTCGCAGATTTCTTCGGCCAGTTCCCATTCGAGATTGTGAGGCATCCCGAACATGGTTCCGGTGCCTAGCTTTTCCTGTACCGCGCGCATCACCGCGGGATTGCAGTGCCCGGCCATCAACGCGCCGAAGCAAAGGTTGAAATCAATGTATTCATTGCCGTCGATGTCGTGAATATGGCCGCCTTTGCCGTCGCGAACAAAAATGGGGTACGGATCGTACGCTCGATAGTTGCTCGCTACACCAAGAGGCAGCCTTTCCTCGGCTCGCTTATGGGCTTTGCGCGAAGCTGGCGTGCGTTTTTCGTAGGTGGCGATTTCTTTCTGAAGTCCCTGGTGCATGACATCCTCCGTAACATAATTCACTCCGGCCAGTGGCAGGACCCTGAGGTTTAGCGGTGCCCGGGCGTTTCTCGTAATCTGCCTCTACGCAACAAAGCGAGGGCGCCGCCTGAGCGACACCCTCGCTCTGCAAAACGACTCGAACCAAACTAGAACAAGAACTTCAATCCAAACTGAATCACACGCGGACCTTCACGAACCTTCAGAATTTGTCCGAAGGTAGAGTCGCTGAAGTTTCCATCCGGATTGTTGAACTGCGTGTGATTCCATGCGTTGTAGAACTCTCCGCGAAACTCCGTGTTCCATCGCTCGTTAATAGGAGTTTTCTTCGAAAATACTAAATCAGTATTGTTAAGCGGCGGCCCGCAGCAAAGCGAGTGCGGAAGGTTTCCGAAGATCCGGGCGCAGGATCGCTGATGTTCAGGGACGTGAAGTAATTGTTATTTAATCCTTCTGCCGGGTTCACAATCTTGGGGTTGGTGAATTGGACCTGACCGGTGATTTGTGGCGTATTAGCGTCTTCGAAGTTGAAACTGCTCTCCAATTCCAAATCATCCTGCGTCTGGACGCGAATAGGAAATCCGGTCTGATAAGTGATAATCGCCGACATTCCCCAACCGTCCAATGCCTTACCCTTGAACCCATCATATTTTGGTACGGGCAGCTCCCAGACGGGGCTGAATACAAACCGGTGTTTTGCGTCGAGGAGCGACAGTCCCCGAGTGGCGTCGAAGTTCACCGGATTCAGCTCGTTTTCGAACGAGGCACCCTGGTCAATCGCCTTGCTGAAAGTGTAGGAAGCCTGAAACAACAAACCGTGCGAGTAGCTTTTTTCCGCTGATATCTGCAAAGCGTTGTAATTGGAGTTCGCGATGGTGCCTTCGGCGAAGATGTTGCTGAATACCGGAACGCCGTCGGCCGGGCAACCCGCTCCAGTGGATGGCTGGCAATTGGGTGAGGAGAAGGGCCGCGTGCCGACAAGGGTGATCCCGCCGGCCGGAACGATACCCGCAGGAAGACATCCCGGATTCCCGCCCGGCGTACCGGTGTAGGGCAAAACCAGACCACTGCAACTAATTGACGGAACGTGGAAAGGCTCGGGCGGCAATGTCGAAATCCCCGCGGGGATTACGGTTCCACCAGGAATAAAGTATGAGCTATCCGCGCTGAAGGGGCCGCAGGAGGTTTGTACGCCTCCCGCCGCCAAAGGTGCCGAGAGAACGGCGTTCGGGTTTGCGGCTGCAAGATTCATGAGGCCAAGGCAAGTCTGAATGTTTCCTGCGTTTTCATCATGCACCGCGAGCAGGTGATGTCCTTGCGTGCCGACATAGGAAACGCGGAGCACCATGGATTTGGTTAACTGGCGTTCGATGGTCAAATTGTATTGATCGGCATACTGTGTTCTCAGATGCGGATCAAATTCCCCGAACAGAAGAATGGGGCGGAAGGCTGACCAGTCCACGCAACCGTTTGGTCCTCCCGCCTGGAAACACGGCGTCTTCGGCGACTGGCTGATAATGGGGCCGAACACATTAGGAGTCTGGGTGCCGTCCTGCAGCAGGAATGGCGTGTTGAAGTTCGGATTCGAAAGGTCAATGCTGCCGCCAAAAGGAGGTTCCGCACTGAACTGCGCCAGCACAAGCTGTTCGATTGGATTATAGAAAATTCCGTACCCGGCCCGGATGCTGGAATTTCCGGGACCTCCGGTCAACTTCGCGAGCCAGCCCTCCGTCCATCCGGGACTCCATGCAATTCCAACGCGTGGCGCAAAACCTTTGTAGTCGGTGGATGTCAAGCCCCTTGGGAACGCCTTTATCGCCCGGAAACACCAAGCCCAGCGGGAAAACCGAGTTGGCCGGCCCGGTCTCGCTGCAATCCGTGCTGCCTCCTGCCGCTGCGGAAATGATTCCGGCACTTGGGTTACTAGGATTGCTTACATTCAGAAGGCAGGGATATTTCTGGGTTGCTTGCCCGGGACGGAAGGTCTGAAGCCGATTGCCTTCGTCGTAATACGGAGTGTTCAGTTCCCATCGCAAGCCATAACTCAACGTGAGGTTGGGCTTCAGTTTGTAGCTGTCCTGCGCGAAGAGGTAGAGCGCAGAGTTGCGGTCATTCTGGCGCTGTGCGGCACCTTGCGTGTATTCGTTGGCTGTACCGATGAAATAATCGGGATAAGCGTCGCTAAAACCAACGTCGTTCGTGATGGGCGAATCGCAGTTCGCGGGATTCGTCGGCGCGCAAAGGTTGCCATCGGTCAAGAATGTGTAGTCACCATTGATATTAAAGTAGTAGAACTGATTGAATTGCTGGCGACGGACGTCACCGCCAAACTTGATAGTATGTTTGCCGACGGTTTTTGTGAAATTGTCGGTGAATTGAAATGTGTTTCCGGCCTGCGGCAATTCACCCTCGAAGTTGTTCCCTATGGTGAATCCTCCCAAGACGGTTGTGTACGGAACGCCTTGTCTTCCTGGAATGTTGCTCGTTATGCCGATCGGATTTGTTCCGGGAGTTGGGAACTGCGAGTTTGTCTGTGTAAAGCAGCTATTCACCAGGGCAGCGCCGCAAGAGTCTTGTACGCTCGGCAATGTATTTAGCGGATGGTTATTCCCTTGCTGGCCTTCGCGAAAGTAATTGAAGCGGGCTTCGTTTACCGCCGTGGACCCGATAGTCCACGTATGGCTCAGGTTCCACTGCTGCACTCGCGCCTTATTAAGAGCGCCGAAACCCGGAAGGAGCCCGCCAGGATACTCCAACTCAAAGTCAGAGAAGGGATCCTTGGCGTTATCGTCGTTAAAATAATAGTAAGCGCTGAATTGCTGGGCCGCGTTTATTTTGTGGTCGAAACGCACCGTGAACTGATCACCGCGCTCGCGTCTATCCCCAGCCGTCGCCAGCGTGCCTGCTCCGAACGGGGCCACGTATTTCTGATACAGAGCGAGCGCCGTGGAATCGAAACACTGCGTGGGAATTATATTGTTGGCAAAAACCGTCTGGAAGAGTTGGGGGTGTTCCCGGCCGCAGCGGCCGCGAGTGCTGATTGGCCTGCTGGAGTAAGAGCAGCGGAACAACCCGAACGGGATTCGAGATTCTGGGCGAACGCTTGGTCCGTGATGGAGCCATCGAAGGCAGGACCGCCAGTGAAATTCCCCGCTGCTTCGCCAGAAGTCGGCAAGGTCACATTGCCGGACGAGATTCCCTGAATCAATCGGTTCCCTTCATACGATCCGAAAATGAATGTCTTATCTTTCTTGATGGGACCGCCCAGAGTTGCGCCGAATTGATTCTGCTTGTAATCCAGCAGGAAGGGATCGAAGTATCCTTGGGAGTTGAGCGCCTGGTTGCGGAGGAACTCATAAAAATCGCCATGAATACTGTTCGTGCCGGATTTCGTAACCACGTTTACCACCGACCCGGAGTTGCGCCCGTATTCCGCGTCGAAGGTGTTGGTGATGACTCGAAACTCTTCGATCGCATCCGGCGAGGGCTGAATTGCGGGGGCGTTAATGAATATGTCGTTGCCATCGCCTCCGTTCACCATGTAATTGTTGGAGCGACCGCGGCCTCCGTTAACTGACACAGCTCCCGCATTATCGCTGCCCAAAAACAAGTCCGCGCCTACCTGCGACTGCACCCCAGGCTGCAACTGGAGGAGAGAATACGCGTTGCGCGTGGCCATCGGGAGTTCGCGTATGGCAGTGTCGGTCATCACGGCGCCGAGCTGCGTGCTGGTGGTCTCCACTTGCGCAGCGTTCGCCTCCACGGTGACAGTATCGGCGGATCCGCCAACCACGAGATTCACGGTAACCAGATTGACGTGGCCGATGGTGACGACGACATCTCTCTCCACGTACTTCTTGAAGCCCTTGGCATCGGCGCTCAGCTCGTAGGAACCCACGGTTAACTCAGGAATGTCAAACGAGCCGTCTTTGTCCGCGGTAACGGACCGTCTGGTGTCCGTTCCGCTTAGTACCACGGTGACTACAGTGCCGGGAACGACAGCGCCGGATTGGTCCACAACTGTTCCGCGAATTGTTCCGTTTGTTTGCGCCCTGGCCGTTCCGCCCCAAAGCAACGCCACAAACACAAATAGACACACCCGCGCCCGTGTTTTTGAAGTCATCGCCGCTCCTCTAGGAAAACCTGAGGCCACCCGACCCCCGAGACGCCTCACCCGATATTTTTTCGGTTGCAGCTTCCCGAAAAACCTTACTATAATCCGCGAACCTTAGAAGAAGGCCCAAAGGTTGTCAAGGGGAAACTGATTTTGAGGCCGTCTCAGAAGCGCGCGACGAAAAGCCCGCGTGTGCACGGGTATTTGCGCATCAGTGACGTCGCGCGAATCGTGGGCGTTTCGCCATCGATCCTTCGCTCGTGGGAGAATCTCGGACTCGTTGCGCCCACTCGCACACACAGCCGGTACCGAATCTATACGCACGCAGACGTTCGCATTCTAAAACGCGCTCAATTCTTCCGGCGCGCGCGGGGCATGAACGCACCCGCCATCGTCCACCTGCTTAAAACTCACAAATTGTTGCCGCACGCCGGCCAACGGCCTAAGGCCAGCCCTGTCGGCCCGCGTTTGCGCCGCTTGCGATTGCAGCGGAAGGCCTCGCTTTCCCAGGTAGCGCGCGCGACGGATGTTTCGGTTGGATTCCTCAGCGCGGTCGAGCGCAGCCAAATGACAGCGTCGGTGGCTACTCTTCGGAGGCTGGCCCGTTTCTACCACGTGAATATCTTGTCGCTTTTTAATCCTTCCGACGTGAATCCGGGCCGGGTAAAACCGGCGGACAGAAAAGTTCTCGAAGCCGGGCCGGGCGTGCGCATGGAGCTGCTCTCTTGGGGCAATGCCGCCATGATGGAACCTCATCTGTTTCGCATCGCTCCTTCGGCAGGCAGCGGAGAATCGTATGCGCATGATGGCGAGGAATTTCTATTCATCCTGCGCGGTACCCTCGAAATCGTGTTGGATGGGGGAGAAAAACACAGACTGGAAGAGGGAGATAGTTTTTATTTCGAAAGCAGCAACGGGCATCACTGGAAGAATCCCGGCAAAAAAGAAACGCTGGTGCTGTGGATCAACACGCCACCAACGTTTTAAGTTTGCAACAATCGAGCGAGTCGGAGATTTCCTTGAAGCGAGAGTCGCGAATCCGAACCCTGAACAACTATTCAGTGCTGATTTCGCTAGTCGCCGCCGCACTGATTGTATCCGCCGCAGGCTGTGCGAAGAAAACGCCGACCCTCAGTCTTTTGGTATGGGAAGGCTACGCCGACCCATTATTCGTGAAGGCCTTTGAGGAATCGCACCATTGCAGAATCACTGCAGCATACATGGGTACCAGCGACGAGCTCGTGGCCAAGCTCCGCGGAGGCAGTGCGAGCAATTACGACGTGATTTCACCATCGAGCGACGTGGTGACGTCTATCGCGGCGGCAGGCTTGGCAGCCCCACTCGATCTCTCCAAGCTGCCATCCTATTCGCAGCTTTCCGACCGCCTGCGCAACGCTCCGTTGGTCCGCATAAACGGCAATGTCTATGGCGTCCCCTTCGTGTGGGGGCCTAATCCGCTTCTGTACGACACGACATTCTTCAAGACGCCGCCCGATAGCTGGTCCGTGCTTTGGGATTCCAACCTAAAAGGAAAAATCTCCGTCTGGGATGATCTATCAACCATCTGCATGGCGGCGCAGGTCCTCGGCTATGACAAGCCGGACCCAGGGCACCTCTACAACCTGACGGATCAGGAACTCGAAAACGTTAAGAAAAAGCTGATCGCACTGAAACCGAATATCCGAAAAGTGTGGGCGACGGGAGGCGAACTCACGAACCTCTTCGAGAATCACGAAATCGTCGCGGGCATGGGCTGGCCGCTGATGACCAACAATCTTCGCAAATTGAATTTCCCGATCGGCGAAACCATTCCCCGGGAAAATACCACCGGCTGGATCGATCATCTGATGATCACTTCTGCAAGCGAAAACAAAGAACTCGCCACCCAGTTCCTCGAATACATGATCGAGGCGAAGACGCAAAAGTTAGTCGCCGACGTTACCGGGTACGATCCCGCCAATCCCCTCTCGGCGCAGTTCATGAGCGACGACCAGAAACAATCCCTGCACCTCAATAACGTGGACGAATACATGACGCACATTTATTTCTGGCAACAATATCCGCGCCGCGATAAATACAACGAAATCTGGAATGAAATAAAGGCAGCCCAGTGATTTCCGATTTCCCTAACGATTCCCGCCCCGGGCACCGCCTTCGTCTTACTTTGTGCGCGTCATTCAACGATCGCTTTCTTCCTGGAGACCGTTCTTGAACGCATCAGGTTCACCCGTTCCCGTCGAACGCGGACCTGTGGAAGTTTTGCTTTCCATTCGAAAAGTTGAAAAACAATTTGCCGGGCGCGCGGTTCTGTGCGGAATTTCTCTCGAGGTGGCGTCCGGCGAGTTTCTGACCATCCTCGGCGAGAGCGGCTCGGGCAAAACCACCTTGCTTCGCTTGATCGCGGGATTTGAACAACTAGACAGCGGCGAGATCCGGATGGCCGGCGAGCGCCTCGACCAGATCCCGGCCCATCGCCGGGAGGTCAACACCGTTTTCCAGAGCTACGCAATTTTTCCGCACCTTTCAGTGTTTGAAAATGTCGCCTACGGGCTCCGAGCTAAATCCGTACCACGGGGTGAAATTCCGCTTCGGGTTACGCAAGCGCTCGCCATGGTAAAGATGAGTGAATTCTCGCAGTCCGCGCCTTCGCGATTAAGCGGCGGCCAGCAGCAGCGGGTCGCCCTGGCTCGCGCGCTGGTCAACCGGCCTCGCGTTCTGCTGCTTGATGAGCCTCTCTCAGCTCTCGATGCAAACCTGCGCCGACAGATGCAGGTCGAACTCAAATCGCTGCAGCGCGAAGTCGGCATCACCTTTATTTTCGTCACCCACGACCAAGAAGAAGCCATGGCTCTTTCCGACCGCGTCGCGCTTCTCCGCGCGGGGCGGCTTGAGCAGGTCGCCGAGCCGCGGGAAATTTACGGCCAGCCGGCCACGGCTTACGCCGCACAATTCATCGGCCAAACAAATCTTTTGCGCGCGGAGGTTCGCGATGGAATAGCGAACGCCGGACCCATCGCGTGGCCGTCAGCCGGTCCCTCCGGAGCTGCAACATTTTCTCTGCGGCCCGAGGCAATCCGCCTGTCTTCGGCGCCTCAGGGGGCGAGACCAGTCGGCGGAACAGCCCATTTCCATGGCCGCATTCAGAATCAGACTTTTGGCGGCGCCATGGACTTGGTGGAAATCGACTGCGGCAATTCACACATCCTACGCGCGCGCATTCCTAGCCCCGGTCCGCTCGTGGGCCAGCAGGAGTTTGAGTTCGCCGCAAGCGACGCCGTGCGAGTGCGCGAAGGCGGCGGTAGCTAACTTATGTATTCGCGCGCGTACAAATCAGCCGTCACAATTCCTCCTCTGCTATGGGTCACAGTTTTCTTGCTGATCCCTTACGCCATTCTTTTCTGCTATAGCTTCTGGTCTGTTTCGCCTCTGCAAGTTATCGTGCACAACTGGAATCTGCACAATTACGCCCAGTTGTTTCGGAATCCGCTGTATCTCACCGTGCTGCTCCGTTCGATCAGAATCGCCGGAGCGGTCACTCTGCTGGCGCTCTTGCTCGGCTATCCGCTCGCCTACTACCTTTCGTTTCACGCAGCGAAGCGAAAGGATTTGCTCTACCAGCTCGTAATCATTCCGCTGTGGGCCAGTTATCTGGTCCGTGGTTACGCGTGGAAAACCATTCTCGGAAGCGACGGCGTGCTGAACGGATTTCTGCAATATCTGCACATCACACACCGGCCGGTTGAGTTTTTTCTGTACAGTCCATTCGCCGTCATTCTCACGCTCACGCACATTTATACGCCATTCACGTTCTTGCCCATTTACGCATCGCTCGAACATGTGCCGCGCAATCTGGTCGAGGCCTCACACGATCTCGGTGCGTCGCCATTCTCCACCTTCGTGCGTGTAATTTTGCCGTTGTCCCTTCCAGGTATTCTCGCCGGAGCTACGTTTGCCTTCGTCCTCACTTTGGGAGATTTTCTCGCGCCTCTGCTCGTGGGCGGTCCCAGCGGCATCATGATTTCCAATATCGTGGTGAGCTTGTTCGGCGCTGCTTACAACTGGCCTCTCGGCGCGGCGATTTCGCTGTGCATGTTACTGCTGGTTGTAAGCCTCCTGTTCGCCACTGAACGCCTGGAAAAGAGGTTCACAATTTCGTGAGCGGCGCACTTCAGTCCTCACGCGCTCCGCTTCTCACCACCTATGCTCTGCTCGTCTACGCGTTTCTGTATTTTCCGATCGTCGTCTTAGTCGTGTATTCCTTCAACGGCTCCGGCGTGGGAGGATTTCCCCCCAGCGGTTGGACCTTCGATTGGTATCGCCAGCTTTTTGCCGACGCCGCCCTCTGGGATGCCGTACTGAATAGCTTTATCGTGGCGGCTGTCGCCGTCGCGATTTCGCTCGGCCTTGGACTGCCCGCGGCGCTGGCGCTAGACCGCGCGCAATTCCCGGGAAAAGCGCTATTCCGCCGACTCGTCCTTCTTCCCTTGATTCTTCCAGGAATCATCACCGGGCCTTTCGCTGTTGATGCTCTTCGTCGGCGTGGGAATGAAACTTAGCCTCGTCACCGTCACATTAGGCCACGGCACCGCACTGATATCTGTCGCCACCACCGAAATATTTGCCGGTCTGCAGAAGATGGACCGCGCGCAGGAGGAGGCGTCTCTCGATCTAGGCGCAGATCACTGGAAGACTTTCTGGCGTATTACGTTTCCGAACCTACAAGTTTCGCTCATTGCCGCCGCCCTCTTGATTTTTACGTTGTCGCTGGACGAAATCGCAGTCACTTTTTTCCTGATCGGCCGTGACAATACGTTGCCGCTAGAAATATGGTCGCGTCTGCGCCGGGGAATCACGCCCGAAATCAACGCGATCTCCACTCTGATTCTGCTTGTTCTCCATCAGCACGATTCTCGTCTGGTACCGGCTTCGCACGCGTACGCAACGCGCCGGCGAATCTCCTGCAGCCGCAGCCTTGCTGCCTTCCTCTCTAGAAGGAGAACATTCATGAGCGATACTCGAAGAGATTTCCTGAAATTCATCGTGGTTGGTTCGATGGCCGCCGGGTGCCCCGCGGATTTGTCGCTCTTTGCCGCGCAAGATTCCCCTGTTCCTCAACTGGACGGCGATCATTACGAGATTTGCCATCAGGTTCGCGACGGCCACACGTTCGCCAAGCCTCCCGTTTCGAAGCGCCACGAGGTTGTAATTGTTGGAGGGGGCGTAAGCGGATTGAGCGCAGCGTACTTTCTGCAGACGCACGATTTTTTGTTGCTCGAAAAAGAGGCACACTGGGGCGGTAACGCCACCCTTCGAGGATTATGAAGGTCAGGCCTTTTGTACCGGGTCCGCTTTTGACTACGCGGGCACGGCAAGCGACCACCTCGCGCGCGAACTCGGCCTGGCTCCTCTCGCGATCAAATGCCCCGATCCGACAATCGTTAACGGCAAATGGGTGGCGGACACGTGGGGCGCAGGTCTTGACGAGCTTCCTTACCCGCTTCGGTGCGCGAAAGCTTCAAAAAATTCCGAAAGGACATGCTTGCGCTTGCGGCAGACAAGAATCAGGAACAGTTCGACAATACTCCGCTCACAAAATACTTGAAGGCATACGCTCCGGAAGTAAAGCAATGGTGGGACTGTTATGGCCCGTCCAATTACGGCGCGGCATCGGACGATACCTCCACCATGGTTGTTCTCGATGAGCTGAAAGACATGGCTGGAGCTGCCGAACATGACACGCGCATCACGCTGCCCGGCGGAAACGCCAGGTTGGCACTAAAGCTTTCCGAAACTCTTCAGGCGAAATTCCCCGAGAGAATGATCGGGGGCGCGACGATCGTTGCCGTGGACCCGCAGAAAACGGACGTCCATATTACCTACGTTCAAGGGAACACGCTGCACACCGTCGCCGCCAAATTTGTGGTGATGGCCACGCCCAAATTCATCACCTCGCGAATCGTGTCCGGACTTTCGGACGATCAAACGGACGCGATGAGATCGTTCCGCTTTTGCCCCTATCTAGTGATCAACATGATCTACGACAAACCTGTGTACAACCGCGCTTACGATAGCTGGTGCCCTGGGAATACGTTTTGCGATGTAGTGGTCGCGGATTGGGTGATGCACGATCAACCGGGCTACAAGCAGAAAAACAATATTCTTACGTTTTACACACCGGTATCAGAGCTGCATCGGGACAAGCTTCTGCACGTCGCAGGTTGCCAGCGAATCGCACAGAATGTCTTGCGCGATTTCCAGAAACTGCTTCCGGAATTCTCACCGGAGCCAATCGAGGTACACATCTATCGCCGTGGCCACCCGATGTTTTTGTCCGCTCCTGGCGTCTTCACCAAAGTAATTCCGGCGGCGAACCAGCCGCTCGAGCGAGTTGTATTTGCGAATACAGACTCCGTCGGACCCGAATCGCTGGTCTATGCCGCGGTGGAAGCATCCCGTCGGGCTGCGGATTGGACGGAAAAGCGGATGGCAGGTGCGACTCCTTCGGCTGCGAGCGCGGCCGCTGGATTCTCGAAATGATCTCCTATTTCAAGGCGCTTTTGTAGCTCCGCGGAGTCTCCGCTTTTCTACGCAGGGTTATCCAGGCAGTTCCCAGCCAAAAAAAAGGACACCCGGGAGAGAGAAACCGGGTGTCCTGTACTCATCTTCCCCGCCAGAGAAAGATTTTCTGCGAATTGACTCTACTCGTGCTTACGGATGCCCCACCACGCTCAAATTGTGAACTCCCGAAAAAATCGAAACTCCCGTGCTTGCTGATTGCGGTAGCCACCAGGTGCGCCGCTCAAAATCGTAATGGCTGCGCTGCATATGACGAGCCAGCAAGTCGAACAGAACCGGCCCCACTTGAATCGCCGCATAGATTGCGGGCGAATGCGCGAATGGCCGCATCGTCGGATCCTCTTCCACCGCGCCGCGGGAAATTGCCTGCCGCGTAGTGTAGGCATCGAAAGCCGCCGCGCCATGTTCCGCCAGAGCCAATGCCAGCCACTCTCGCCGCGCGGGAGCCGATTCTGCTTCTCGAATCGGACGTCGTTTCTCATTTGCTTCCGGAATCCGAATAGTCGAAAACGATTGTGAGTTTTGCGCCACCGAGACAGGCGTCAAGGCGGGTGGGCGTCCCTTGTCAGCCGCGTAAATTGAATCCAGCTTCATGGGAGCAGTCGCTGAAGGTGTGGAACTCGGTTCCTCTGCTGTCGTCGTGGAAGCGCTGGCCACCGAAGACGGGATTAGAGCCGGCGTAACCGTTGATGTCATTTGTAACCCTAGAAAAACCACCGCAACAGCTAACATCATGGAAGGGGTGACTCCTATAACATCATGGAAGGGGTGACTCCTAGCCTAGGCTGCGGGATAGAGAAAGCACACTTGGCACCATCTCCCGAGTCGAGCTAACTGCCTTACGTGCAGCATCTTCAGCAGGAAAATAGATCCGGAGCACCCAGGAAAAGGGGATTAAAGGGCCATACCCTGGAAAACTCTTTCCCGGGACCTGGCCTAGCTGCCTGCGTTCCTCCGGCTACAAAATCCAAGCTTCGAGTGATTTTCGCCTCGGACGGAACAAATCTTGTTCGGCTTGAGCGGTGCTGCTACGCGGTTGCTGTTATTCGCAGCGGGTCCTGCCTTGCGCTCGGACTTCCGTATCCTTAAGATGGTTTTGACCAGCATGGCTAGCGGAACAATTAAGGATCCCAAAAAATCGAAGCCGGAGAAGAGCCGTCCTCGCTCAGAGGAGCTTTTCGAGCGCGGGAAGAAAACTCTTGTGGGCGGAGTGAACAGTCCGGTACGCGCGTTCCGCGCCGTCGGCGGAACGCCGTTGGTAATTGATCACGCCGCCGGTGCGCGCCTCTTTGACGTAGATGGTCGCGAATACATCGATTTCGTCTGTTCCTGGGGCGCTTTGATTCTGGGACACGCGCATCCGGATATCGTTGCCGCCATTTCCGACCAGGCTTCTCGAGGCACTAGCTTCGGCATGACCTCGCCGCTCGAAATCGAACTCGGCGAGAAAATCACAGGCGCAATTCCGTCGGTCGAAATGGTGCGGTTCGTCAACTCGGGAACCGAAGCCGCAATGTCTGCAGTTCGTCTTGCGCGCGCATTCACCGAACGCGATCTCATCATCAAATTCGAAGGCTGCTACCATGGGCACTCCGACGGATTCCTCTCAGAAGCCGGCTCCGGCCTCGCCACGCTTGGAATCTCTGCTTCTCCCGGTGTACCGAACGCGTTCGCCAGCCTCACGTTGAATTCTCCCTACAACGATTTGGAAGCCATCGAAAATCTCTTCAAGCAGCATCCTGGAGAAATAGCGACGGTGATTGTCGAGCCGGTGGCCGCAAATATGGGAGTCGTTCCGCCGGCTCCCGGCTTTCTCGAAGGCCTGCGCGGGATCACCAAGAAAGAAAAGTCCCTGCTCATCTTCGACGAAGTCATTACGGGCTTTCGCTTAGCTTACGGGGGGGCGCAAAGCCTTTACAAAATCGACCCCGATCTCACAGTAATGGGGAAAATAATCGGAGGCGGCCTTCCCGTTGCGGCGTACGGCGGCAAACGCAACATCATGGAGCGGGTCGCGCCGCTCGGCCCGGTCTACCAGGCCGGCACGCTTTCCGGTAATCCTCTGGCCATGCGCGCTGGACTGGCCACGCTTCCCAAACTCGAAGCTCCCGGATTTTATGAGGACGTGAATCGCAAAACGCAGCGCCTCGCGGATGGGTTGCGCACCGCCCTGAAAGATGCAACCGTGCAGGGCCAAGTGAATGTCGCGGGTTCTTTGCTCACTATCTTTTTTACCGACCAGCCGGTTCGCAATTATGCGGACGCAAAAAAATCCGACTCCGCCCGTTTTGCGGTTTTCTTTAAGGAAATGCTCAACCGCGGTATCTTCATCGCGCCTTCGCAGTACGAAGCGCTTTTTGTCTCCGCCGCACACACCGATGCTGACATCGATCGCGCCGATTGCAGCAGCCCGCGAGAGCATCGCGTCCATGCAGGGAAACTAGAAGGCAGGAAACCTCAGAGCTGAATGTTGCCGCGCGTTAACAGGCCTTCAGCCAGCGCGCGACGTCCTTCGCATGATACGTCAGGATTATTTCCGCGCCCGCTCGCTGGATGCCGGTGAGAATCTCGAGCACGATGCGCTTTTCGTCCAGCCAACCACGTTGCGCCGCCGCTTTCACCATCGCATATTCCCCGCTCACGTTGTAGGCCGCCACCGGAACGTCGAATTTCTCCCGCACGCGCTGGATGACATCCAGATAGGGCATGGCGGGCTTCACCATAATCATGTCCGCGCCTTCTTCCAGATCGAGCGCGACTTCCCGCAGCGCCTCGCGCGCGTTTGCAGGATCCATCTGATAACTGCGCCGGTCGCCGAATTGTGGAACGGACTGCGCTGCCTCTCGAAATGGACCATAAAATCCCGAAGAATACTTTGCCGCGTAAGAGAGTATGGCAACATTTTCGAATCCGTTCTCGTCGAGCTTTTGGCGGATCGCGGCTACCCGGCCGTCCATCATGTCCGAGGGCGCCACGATATCGGCGCCCGCGCGGGCGTGCGAAAGTGCCGCATCGGCCAGCAATACCAGGCTTGGATCGTTCAGCACTTCTTCGCCTTTGATCACACCGCAGTGCCCGTGGCTCGTGTATTCGCACAGACACACATCCGTCAGGACGATCAGGTCCAGCTTTGCTTTTCGTATCGCATCAATCGAACGCTGTACCGCTCCGTTGGCGTCATAGGCCTCCGAAGCAAGCTCGTCTTTATGCTCGGGCAACCCAAAAAGAATTACGGCGGGGATTCCCAGGCCAGCGACTTCGCGGCATTCTTCGACGATTTGATCCACTGATTGCTGGTAGATTCCGGGCATGGAGCTGACTTCGGTGCGAACGTTTTTGCCCGGGCAAGCGAACATCGGATAAACAAGCCCGTTCGCAGTGAGACGCGTTTCGCGAACCAATCCACGAAGGGCTTCGGTGCGCCGCAGGCGTCGTGGCCGATGGGTGGGAAACGTCATGCGCGCCTCGCTGCAGAATTCCGACGCTGGTAAAACTTTGCAATCGAGTCCGCCAGGCCCGCTGCAGAAGATTCGTTAGCTTCGATATCCACCCGCGCACCGTCCTCGCGCAGGGCGCGTGCCGTCGTCGGACCGATCGCCGCAAATTGCACCCGGTTCGAAAGCTCGGCAAGTTCCGCCGCGCCGACGCATTCAGACAAAAAACGAAATGCAGAGGGGCTGGCGAAAACAATCGCATCAACTTCCGCGTCACGGATACTCTTTAGGACTTTCGGATCAAGCGACACGGGCGCGGAGGTGCGATACGTTACAATCTCAGTCACTTTGGCCCCAGCTTCTCGCAGAGCATTCGGCAAGCGATCGTCGGCGCGGTCACTTCGGGGCAAAAGAATCTTGCGGTCGCCAATCGCGCCCCACAATTCCCTAGCCAGCGCGTCGCCGCTGTGATTTTTCGGAATCGTATCCACTCGAAATCCTTCCGCGGCTGCTGCCGTGGCAGTCGCCGGGCCCACCGCTGCTACCAGAGGCCGCGGCGCTTGCAGCGCAGCCACCTCCAAACCTAGTTCAGCAATCCGCCGGCAGAAGAATCGTACCGCATTCCGGCTGGTGAAAAGAATCCAGTCGAATTCGGCGAGACGCCGCAGCGCCGCGTCGAGTGCTTGCGAATCTTCTACCGCGGCAAAACTCACCGTTGGCAACAGGAGAACCTCGGCGCCCAGCGCTTCGAGTGAATGCGCCAGCTCGTGTGCCTGGTCGGTCGCGCGTGTGACTACCACGCGCTTGCCCGCCAGCGGTTTCTTAACTACGTCCAACGGAACGCCCCGCAAGCCGCAGAATCCTGTCCGCGCCCGCCTCAATCAAGATTTGGCCGAGCCTAACGCCGAGCTTTTCGGCTTCTTCCGGGCGTCCGCGCAAGTCCTTGCGCACAAATTCTTTTCCGTCAGCGGAGAAGACGCACGCTTCCAATTGCAATTCGCCTTTCTCTCGTCGCGCCCAGGCGCCGAGCGGAAGCTGGCACCCTCCTTCAAGTTCGCGCAGCAAAGCCCGTTCTGCTGTTACAGCCTCGTGACTTTCGGGATCGTCGAGCGCAGCCACCAACCTCAATGTTTCGCGATCTTCCGCGCGCGTTTCAATTCCAAGAGCGCCTTGCCCTACAGCGGGAAGCATAATTTCCGGCGGAAGAATCTGCGTGATCTTGCCGCTCGCGCCCAGGCGGTTCATTCCGGCGGTCGCGAGAACGATTGCGTCAAATTCGCCTGCTGCAACTTTCTTAAGCCGTGTGTCCACATTGCCGCGCAAATCGAGCAATTCAAGATCGGGCCGATGATGCCGAAGCTGAGCTTGCCGGCGAAGGCTGCTGGTGCCCACGCGCGCGCCAGAGGCGAGATCTTTCAAATTCGCGCCGTCGCGAGAAATCAGGCAGTCGCGCACGTCCTCTCGTTTTGTTATCGCGGGGAATACAAGTCCCGCAGGATTTTCCGTGGGGACATCTTTCATGCTATGAACCGCCAGGTCCGCTGTTCCAGCAAGCAGCGCTTCTTCCAGTTCCTTGATGAAAATGCCTTTCGTTCCGGCCTGCTCGCTCACCTGCGCCACCGAAGCACCCTGAAATTTGTCACCCGAGGTGCGAATGCGGACCAGCTCGGATTCGATGCCGTGCAACTGCGCGAGACGTTCGCGAATGTGATTTGCCTGCCAGAGCGCGAGTGCGCTACCGCGCGTCGCGATGCGCAACAGCTTCACTCCTTGTCCTCATCCAGCCCGAAAAGATGGCGCAGAGCTTCCAGACCGGCCAGGCGTCCCCGCATGCCACGGCCATGGCGAACCTTCTGGGACGGCTGCTCGAGCACGCGCTCGATCAATTCTTCGGTAATATGCGCGATGCGCGCGCGTTCGTCCGGCGAAACGTCTTCCATCTCCGCCAGTTTTTCGCGAATCAGCAATTCGCGCTGCTTATGAAATTGGCCGCGAAGATCGTCAACAATGGAGCCTGCTTCGAGCGCGGCGCGCCAGGCTTCGAATTTTGCGATGTGCTCGGAAATAATGGCTTCGGCGCGAGGAATTTCGGCTTCGCGGGCTTTCTTGTTCTGCTCGACGATTTCACCAAGGTCGTCGATATTGTAAAGATAAAGATTGTAAAGCCCAGCCGCTTCAGGAGCGACATTTCGCGGAACCGCGAGATCCACTACGAATACCGGGCGCCCGGAGCGAGCGGCGATGGCGCGCTCCAAAAGTTCACGAGAGAGGACCGGACTAGCGGAACTGACGGACGTGACGAGAATGTCAGGAAGGCCCAGCACCGACTCGAGCGATTCCCACGCCACAGCTTCTCCGCCTACTTTCTTTGCAAGCTCCGCCGCGCGGTCGAACGACCGGTTGACGACGCGCAAGCTGCCGATGCCGCGATTGCGCAGGCACTCAATCACTTGCTCGGCTACGTTCCCGGCTCCCAAGATCAACGCAGAGTGGCCTTTGAGGTTTCCGAAAACTCGCTCGGCAAGCTTCACTCCCGCAAGCGCAACGGACATGGGCCGCGCGCCCACTTCGGTCTCGCTGCGCACGCGCTTGCCTACTTCCAGCGCGCCTTGAAAAACGCGATTCAATACCGGGCCGGTAGCGCCATGATCGAGCGCCTGGCTATAAGCCGTGCGAAGCTGGCCCAAAATTTCGGCTTCGCCCAGCATCATCGAGTCAATTCCAGCAGCCACGCGAAAAAGGTGGCGAACCGCGTCGGGTCCAGCCCAGCGGTAGATACGCCCTGCGAGGTCCGCGCTGGGGATGCGATGAAAGGACCTGAAATAATCTTCCATCGCTTCCGCGGGTGTGGGATGCGCGTCGCCCGGAACACCGTAGAGTTCGCTACGATTGCAGGTAGAGAGCACCACGGCTTCTTCGAGAATTCCAAGCTCGCGCAGTTCGTCCGCAGCCTGCAGCGCCTGTTGCGGAGTAAACGAGATGCGTTCGCGCAATTCGACGGGTGCCGTGCGATGGTTGCACCCGATCAGCGCGACTTGAATGCGAATCGCGCCGGACTGCCCCGAATTTGCTTTCGATAGCGAAGGCATCAAAAGAACCGGTGAAACTTTGTGAGATACAAATTGACGAACGTATAGCTGAACATCACGATCACAAAATTCACTGCACATAACAAAGCCGCGCGCGCGCCGCGCCAACTGGCGTTGCGCGAGAGCAGCAGATACGCGGCATAGACCACGACGATCGCGAACGTGACGATTACCTTTGGATCGCCGAACGAATAAGTGCCTCTGAGCCGGTGTTCCCAAACGAACCCCATACTCGCGCCGAACGCGAGCGCCACCAGGCCGACATACACGCTGCTGCGGGCCATGCGGTCAAGCACGTCGAGCGCTGGAAAACGCCAAAACGCAGCGCCCAGGCGCCGCGAACGCAATACCCGGTCCTGCACCAAATAGATCAAGCTCAGCACGAAAGACAGCGCAAAGGCCGCATAGGCCCAGGTGTTCAGTGTCACGTGAAAAGCAAACAACGGCCCGCGCGCTGGCACGCGAGCCGGCGGCGCACCGCGTGATGAAGCCGAGACCGGCGACCCATGCGACGAGCAGCAGGGTCACAAAAGCGCCGACAGATCGCTGGCGATGGAATATTTCGAGGCCGAGATAGGTGATACCTAGAAGCCATGCGAAGAGGGACATGGATCCGTACAAGTCATCATACGGAACGGACTGAATCACGCGCGAACGCTGGTAAAGAGAAAAGTATTGCACCACGATTCCAGAGGCGAGAAGCAGAGTGGCCAGCCGCCCAATCCAAATATTGGGCGCATACAAGATTCGGGCGTAGCAAAGAAAGCTCGCCAGGTAAAGTGCCAGGCTCAGATAGCCCAGTTGTTGTGCCATTTAGGGTGGAGGCTCCCCGTTTGCCCAAGCATTATACCGCCAAACAGGCCCGACGCGGCTTGCCGGCCACGATAAGCGATAGAGGTCGGGGCGCGTGCGGCCTCGTAAGCCATCTGTTATCATGGCATAGGACTTATGTCTCAGACGACACGCGCTGGCGTAACGCGAAAAGAACTTTTTCTGCGAGCTTGCCGATTCGAACCGGTGGAGCGCGTTCCGGTATGGATCATGCGACAGGCTGGACGCTATCTCCCAGAATATCAAGCCGTGAGAGCGCGGCACTCGTTCCTGGAGATCTGCAAGACGCCCGAGTTGGCCGCCGAAGTGTCATTGCAGCCGTTCCGCGTGCTGGGCGTGGATGCGATCATTGTTTTCTCGGACATTTTAATTGTGGCAGAAGCGATGGGCATGCCGTTGGATGTCCCGGACTCCGGGCCAGTGCTTTCAAGTCCCGTGCGGGATGCGGAGGCGGTGCGGCGGCTGCGCGAATTCGATCCTGAAACTGAAACAAAGTTTGTTGGTGACGCGATTCGCGCCATTTGCCGCGAGGCCGGGCCAGAGGTGCCCGTAATCGGATTTGCTGCCGCCCCCTGGACGCTTGCGTGCTATATGATCGAAGGGCGGACGCGCGGTGACATTTCGCATGCGAAAGAAATGCTGCGTACGCAGCCTGCCTTGGTGCGCGAACTGCTCGAACGGATTGCGCGCGCGACAGCCGCCTATTTGCAAATGCAGATTGCGGCCGGGGCTGCGGTAGTTCAACTTTTCGATACTTGGGCAGGTGAACTTACGGAGCGCGAATACGAAGAGTTTGAGCTGCCGGCCACTCAGATCGTTTTGGACTCGGTCGCTAACTTGCGCGGCAGCGAAGCGCGTACCGAGGATTCTATTCGCAAAAGGCTCGGCGCATTTGCTCGAAAGCTTGGGGAAATCCGGAGCAGACGTGATTAGCGTAGATTGGCGAACAGACCTCGCGGAGGCGCGACGCAAGTTTGGCCGCCGGGTGGCATTGCAAGGAAATGTTGACCCTACGATTTTGCTCGGCGCCGAAACGGATATTCGAGAGGCTGCGCGAGCCGCCGTCCAGAAAACGGGCGGCCTGGGGCACATTCTGAATCTGGGCCACGGAATTTTGCCCACAACGCCCGTGGCCAATGCCAAAGCATTTGTGGAAGCAGGGCAGACAGCGCCGATACCCACACCGGCCCAGACCAGCAGCGCGGATTAAAGATGGCCTACGACGCAACAAAACTCGGCGAGAAATTCGAAATCGCGCAGATTTCAGATGCGATTCTCGAAAAATATAACCGCCCAGGCCCACGCTATACGAGTTATCCCACCGCACCTGTGTGGAAGGATGATTTCGGACCGGACGATCTCGAGAAATATTATGCGCGCGCGGAACAGTTGGCGACTCCGCTTTCGCTGTACATGCACATTCCATTTTGCGAGAACCTCTGCTTGTTCTGCGCCTGCACCGTATCGATACAAAAAGACAAGAAAGTTGCCGTTCCCTACCTCGAGGCATTGAAACGCGAGATCGATCACGTGGCACAACGCGTTTCGCGGAAACGTCCGGTGATTCAATTTCATTGGGGCGGCGGCACGCCAACCTATTTGTCCGTGGCGCAAATGGAAGATCTTTTTCAGTACACACACGACCGGTTTTCCTTCGCGCCGGACGCTGAGATTGGAATCGAAGTTGATCCGCGCGTCACCAGCCGGGCACAGCTGGAATCTTTGTGGCGGCTCGGCTTCAACCGACTGAGCATGGGCATTCAAGATTTCCAGCCGAAAGTTCAGGAAACGATTCATCGCGTCCAGCCGTACGAGATGACCCGCGACTTGATCGTGGCCTCGCGGGAGATTGGATTTCAGAGCATCAACATCGACTTAATTTATGGCCTGCCGTATCAAACCGCCGATAGTTTTCGGGCCACCATCGATCAGGCGCTGACGCTTCTGCCCGACCGCGTGGCCATGTTCAGCTACGCGCACGTGCCGTGGCTTAAAAAACAGCAAGGCTCGTTCGAGGCGCATCTTCCCGAAGGAATGGAGAAATTCCGAATTTTTCGCGCGGGCCTCGAGAAATTCCTGAGCGCGGGATATCTATACATCGGCATGGACCATTTCGCGCGGCCCGGAGACGAACTGGCCATCGCCCAGCAAAACCGCACTCTGCACAGAAATTTCCAAGGCTACACGACGAAAGCCGGCGCCGATTTGTACGGCATGGGCGTGAGCGCAATTAGCTCGATTGGCGAAGCGTATGCGCAGAATCGGCGTGAGGTACCCGCTTACGAATCGACTGTCGCAACGCGAGGAATTGCCACCATGCGGGGCTACCGGCTTTCCGCCGATGACGTATTGCGCCGCGCAGTAATTGGGCGGCTGCTCTGCCACACCGTAATTCCCAAGCACGAAGTGGAAGCGGAGTTCGGCATTGCGTTCGATGAGTATTTTGCCGCTGAGCTGCTTCGGCTGGAAAGCGCGCGCGAAGAAGGACTCGTCGTTTTGTCCTCCGAGGACATCCGCGTTACTCCGCTTGGCCGAATTTTCATCCGCAATATTGCCATGACGTTCGATCGTTACCTGCACGAGCAACAAATGGACCAGCGGCCGCTCTTTTCGAAGACGCTTTAGCGCACAGGAATCATGCCCGGTCCCAAACACGTCATCGTCATCGGCGCAGGGCTTTCGGGCTTGGCGTGCGCGCATCGGCTGAACCAGCTTGGCGCGGAAGTAACCGTTCTGGAAGCCTCTGACCGCGCGGGGGGGCTTTTGGGCACGATTCTCAAGGACGGCTTTCTTTTCGAGTCCGGGCCGCAGAGTTTTCAAGCCACGGAAATCCTGGTCGGTCTGATTCGGGAACTGGGAATCGAGACTGAACTCCAGAAAGCAGACCCGAGCGCGGCACGCTACATCCTGCTCCACGGCCGGCTGCAGAAAATTCCCACTTCTCCGCAAGCGATGCTTACCAGTTCCCTGCTCGGCGCTGGATCTCGCTGGAGATTACTATCCGAGCCGTTTCGCAGGACCATCCCGCCAGCCGGCGAGGAATCCGTGGCGAAATTTGCGCGTAGAAAATTTGGGAACGAAATTCTGGAGTATCTCGTGGGACCGTTTGTTTCCGGCGTCTACGCGGGCGATCCGGAAAAGCTTAGCCTGAAGGCGGCATTTCCTTCCCTCGACGAGTGGGAACGCGAATACGGCAGCGTGCTGCGCGGAGCAAAAAAAGCCCGCATGCGCAAAGGACCGAGCGCGCCTGAGTCGCTCTGCTCGTTTCGCCAAGGTGTGGCAACTTTGCCGCGCGCAATGGCCGCAAAACTTGGTACCGTTTTGCAGACACAAGCGAATGCAGTCTCCGTGAACCGTACCGGTCCCACGGGAAACGAATCGCACGAAGTTCGAATCGAGCGCCGCGGCAGCTCGGACACAATTCAAGCTGCAGCAATCGTATTTGCGCGCCAGCATACGTGTCAGCGCACCTAATCGAACCGATCTCGGAGCACCTCGGCCATACGCTCTCCGGGATCGCCTATGCTCCTGTGGCCGTCGTTGCGGCCGGCTATTATCAGCAGCAGGTCGGCGAACCAATAAACGGGTTCGGCTTTCTTGTTCCGAGAAGCGAAAAACTGCACACCCTCGGCACAGTTTGGAACTCATCACTCTTTCCCGGCCGCGCTCCCCGAGGGGCTGTGACTCTGACGAGCTTTACCGGCGGCGCTACGAATCCGGACATTGCCGCTGAGCCTGAAGAAGAAATCGCGAAAATCATTCAAAGTGAGAACGAACACATATTGAAAATTATCGGCTCGCCCGTAACATCCGCCGTGTGGAAATACCCGCGAGCGTTGCCCCAATACAACCTGGGACATGGGCACGTGGTGGAAGCGATCCGTGATGCGGAGCGCCTACTGCCTGGAATATTCTTCGCCGGAAATTATCTGGAGGGGCCGGCCGTCGGCAAGTGTGTGGAAAACGGATTTCAAACCGCGGAAGCAGTTCAAAATTATTTGCAGGCCAAAGCGTAAATCGTAACGGTCCGGATGACAACAACAGCGGACCGATTAAGCATCCGAGAGCGGCCGTTTGTGGCGCATGTTCAAGCGCACGCGGCGCCGCTCGCCGGCCTCGCGAAATCGTCGCCGATCGTCTTCCGTTTCCAGGATCAGCGGAGGAACCTCGTGCGGCTGCCGGTTCAAATCGATGGCCACGAAGGTGACGTACGCGCTGCTGGTGTGTTTGCGCTCACCGGTCAGAATATTTTCCGAAAACACTTTCACGCCCACTTCCATCGAGGTTCGAAATACCCTGTTCACGCTGGATTTCAGCACGATGATCTCGCCCACGCTGATTGGGAACCTGAAATCGAGGTAGTCCACCGAAGCGGTTACAACGTGGCTGTTCGAGTGGCGATGCGCCGCCAGTGCACCGGCGATGTCGATGAAGTGCATCACTCGTCCGCCCAGCATGTTGCCTAAGGCGTTCGCGTCGTTCGGAAGCACTGCTTCGACCATTTCGGACATCGAAGCGCTCACCGGCTTGCCGGGAAGCTGCGAATGCGATGCCGGCCTTTCTTCTTTGGTCCCGTTTGGTTTTGTCAGCTTGGGCATCCGCGAAATGCTCCCGGGATTTTGCACGCGCTCAGCGCTTGGCGAGCGTCTTTAACCCCGCTATAATACTCGCTTCCAACCTATGACCCAAACACAGAAGTCGCGGCGGGAAATTCTGGAGCAATTTGTTGCTGATAAACCGACGGATGCGTTCGCGCGTTACGGCTTGGCGCTTGAATGCGCCAAGACCGGCGAGGACGAAGCCGCCAACGAGAACTTCAAGAAGCTTCTCGAAACGAATCCGAATTATGTGGCGGGATATTATCAGTTCGCCCAGTTTTTGGCGCGAATCGGCCGGCTCGATGAAGCGCGCAAGCTGCTTTCAGACGGAGTCGTAGTCGCCCAAAACGCCGGCGATATGCATGCCCGAGATGAAATGCAAGCCGCGCTGGCGTTATTGCGCTGAACGCTTTCGGCATACGGCCGCACGCCATGAGACCCACGCGCATACCTCTGTTTCCGCTCGAAGTGGTTCTCTTCCCCGGCATGCCGCTCCCGCTCCATATTTTCGAGCCGCGCTACAGAATCATGCTCGCCCGCTGCATCAATGAGAAAATCGAATTCGGAATTATCCTGGCCTTGGGAACGGAACTCGCGAAAATCGGATGCACCGCTGAAATTGTGGAGAAGCTGAAGGAATATCCGGACGGGCGCGTGGACATTCTATGCGAAGGCCGCGCGCTGTTTCGCCTGATCGAAGTGCTGGATGAAAAAGAGTACCAGGAAGCCATCGCAGATTACCTGCCCGAAGATATTCTTCCCCAAGATTCCGAGCAGGAAGCGCAATTGATCGAACGGTTTCAGATCTGCCACAACCTTGTTTTCGGCCAGCCTTGGGTCGTGTCCAGCCGCGACACCGAGCTTTCACTCGCATTCCAAATGGCGGCGCGTTTGCCGCTCGAGCTGGAGGCGAAACAGAACCTGCTTGAGATTCCCGAAGAGAGCGCTCGCCAGGCTTTTCTATTGCTCCGAATCAACGAGCTTCTGCCGCAACTGGCGCAAAGGCAGCGCTTGCGGAAAATTGCAGGCGGAAACGGCCACGGCCTAAATTAGGTCCCGCCAAACGAAATTATGCTCGCGCCTCACGTTCCTCTATAATGAGTCTTAAGCGCTGATTTCCGGCGCCGCATCTTCTGGGAATAAATGGGGCCCTCATGACTTCGCTGCCAAAGACTCTGGGCGAACTTCGCCGAAGCAATTGGTCGGAAGAGAAAGTCGCGCACCGGTCGGTGAGACAAGAACTGCGCGAAAATCTGCTGCAGAAGATGGAAAAGGGCGAGCCGCTTTTCGCGGGTCTGCACGGCTACGACGATACGGTGATCCCGCAGATCATCAATGCCCTACTCTCACGCCACCATTTCATATTGCTCGGCTTGCGCGGGCAGGCCAAATCGCGAATTTTGCGCGGACTGTCTGGGTTCATGGACGCGCAAGTGCCTGTCGTCGAAGGTTGCGAAATTCACGACAATCCTTACGCCCCGCTCTGCCGCGCTTGCCGCGAACGCATTGCGTCCGAAGGAGACGCTACGCCGATAGGCTGGCTCGGCCGCGAGCATCGCTACGTGGAAAAACTAGCCACTCCGGATGTGACGATCGCGGACATGATTGGCGACGTCGATCCCATCAAAGCCGCCCGCGGCGGTCGAAATCTTTCCGACGAATTGACCATTCACTACGGCCTGCTTCCCCGCGCCAATCGCGGAATTTTCGCCATCAACGAGCTGCCGGACCTGGCCGGAAAAATTCAGGTGGGTCTTTTCAACATCATGCAGGAAGGAGACGTGCAGATTAAGGGATACCCGGTCCGCATGGCTCTCGATGTTCTCCTCGTGTTCACTGCGAACCCGGAGGACTACACTGCTCGCGGGAAAATTATCACGCCGCTGAAAGATCGCATCGGTTCTGAGATTCGCACACACTATCCCGCCACGCTCGCGGAAGGCATGTCCATAACATCGCAGGAGTCATGGACCAAGCGTGAGCCCAAACGAACCGCCGAATTGCCGGATTACATTCGCGAGGTTGTGGAGGAAATTGCATTCCAGGCCCGCGAGGATAAGCGCATTGACCGCAGGTCGGGCGTGAGCCAGCGCCTTCCCGATCAGCACACTCGAAAACGTGCTGAGCAGCGCGGAACAAAGGGCCATACGGAGCCATGACTCCAAGGCTATCGCGCGCGTTTCGGACGTGTATGCCGCGATTCCCTCTATGACCGGCAAATTTGAATTGGAGTATGAAGGCGAACTTCGCGGGGCCGAGAACATTGCGCGCGAACTTATTCGCGCAGCAGTGGGCAAGACTTTCACCAAGTATTTCACGGGTGCAAATTTCCAGCCCGTGGTGCAGTGGTTCGAACTCGGCGGCGAACTCAAGGTACCGGTAAACGCTTCCAGTGCGGAGCTGATGGCGCAACTCAAAAAAATCCAGGGACTCTTTGACAATCTGCCCGCCCTCGATGTGGGCGCGAAAGACGATCCCGCCGTCGTCACGAGTGCGGCGGAGTTCATTCTCGAAGGTCTGTGGGCGCATAAACGCATTAGCCGCAGCGAAGAGCGCGGCTACTTCGCCGATGCCCGTAAGACTTCCGAGCCGCGCGATCCTCGCGAACCATCCAGCCGGATGCCGCGACGCCAGTTCAATTAGATTTCGCTGAGAGAATTGTATGAAATACGTTCGCTATTCAAAATACGCGCCCGGCGCCGCAGACGACATCGACCTGCAAGAATTGATGAGCCGTCTCTCGGACTACCTGCTTCAAAGTGGGTTTGAATCTCAGTATGGCATCTACGAGATGGACAGCGAGCGTTCGCGCGAGCAAATCATGGATGATTTGCGCGAGGCGATTTTGCGCGCTCTGCAAGAAGGCGACCTTGTGCCGCCCGAGATGATGGAACAAATGCTCCAGAATCCGGACTTGTCGCAGAACCAGGAGTTGCGCGACCTGATCGAGCAGATCATCCAGCGCATGGAAGCGGAAGGCTACATTTCGCAGCCGAACCAGACAGCACAGGTCACGCCGCCTCCCACGGAAACACCTGGCGGCCAAGTTGGAGAACAGCAGCCTCACACGGAAGCACGATTCGAGATCACCGACAAAGCCCTCGATTTTCTCGGCTTCAAAACCCTGAAGGATTTACTCGCCTCGCTGGGCAAGAGCAGCTTTGGCCGGCACGACACGCGCGATCTGGCCACCGGCGTGGAATCGGGCGGTTCCTCGAAGCAGTATGAATTCGGCGACACGCTTAACATGGACATTAGCGGAACACTTTTCAATGCCGTGCAGCGCAATGGCGCGAGCATTCCTATCGAGCTCGATTACCCCGACTTGATGGTGCACCAGTGCGAATACCAAAGTTCCTGCGCTACCGTGCTTCTGCTCGATTGTAGCCACAGTATGATTTTGTACGGAGAGGACCGGTTCACTCCGGCAAAACGCGTCGCGCTGGCGCTCTCGCACCTGATTCGCACGCAATATCCGGGCGATTCGCTGCACTGCGTGCTGTTTCACGATAGCGCGGAGGAAATTCCTCTGGGCAAACTGGCGCGCGTGCAGGTGGGACCGTACCACACCAATACGCGCGAAGGCCTGCGTCTGGCGCAGAGAATTTTGTCGCGACAGAAGAAAGACATGCGCCAAATCATCATGATTACGGATGGCAAGCCTTCGGCGCTGACGCTCGAGGACGGCCGCATTTACAAAAATGCCTTCGGGCTCGACCCGCTCGTGGTCACGCAAACGCTGGAGGAAGTGGCGAAGTGCAAACGCGCCGGCATTCTGATCAACACCTTTATGCTCGCCAGCGATTACAGCCTCGTCCACTTCGTGCAGAAAATTACGGAGCTCTGCCGCGGCAAGGCATACTTCACCACACCATACACTCTTGGGCAGTACCTGCTGATGGATTACGTAGGAAAGAAAACGCGGAATATCCACTGAGCCTGACTCAGTCGTCATTTAGGAAATCGATCGGTGGCGCATGGGTTTTAGAAATTACATACGGACACTTCGCGGAGGGAAAACTATGGGGGCTTTACCGCGCGGAAAAACCGCTCCGCCGATTTCTCTGGCAGATTCGAGCGGCAAGAGACTATCGCTCGCCGAAGCATTGAAGCGGGGCCCAGTCCTTGCTGCGTTCTTCAAGGTTAGCTGCCCAACCTGCCAGTTCACCATGCCGTTCCTTGAACGTTTGCATCAGAGGTATGGCGGCGCGAAATTCTCCGTTGCTGGGAATTTCGCAGGACGACGAGCGAGACACTCGTGATTTCTGCCGGGAATACGGCGTGCAATTTCCCGCGCTGATCGATGAGCACGGCTACCCCGTGTCAAATCAGTATGGCTTGACCAACGTGCCGACCATGTTTTGGATCAGTTCAGACGGACAAATTCAATCAACCAGTGTAGGGTTCTCCAAGACTGATCTGGAAACAATGGCGGCGCAAGCGGCAGCACGCCGCCGGCAAACCAGCCGAGCCGCTCTTCAAACGCGGAGAAGTGATTCCCGAAACCAAACCCGGCTGAGGCTCAAAAAACTAGGTTCCGTGTGAACCTATTGTTCGGGCGAGACAGAGGAAACTCCAGACTCAAGCTCTTCCTGAATCCAACAGCGTCTTTTTGTGTTTCGGAGGTTTATTGCGCTTGTCGGGGATTAGCCGCTCCGCGGGCGGCATGCCAATTCCCGCTCGCGCACGCCGGCGCGCTTCCTTCTCAATCCTTATTCCGGGCTTTTTCTTGCGCATGGCAGTAATTCCGCGCGAATCGCGATTGGCAGCCAGCGCTCTCGCCGCACCGCCCGCGCCGCTAGTATAGTGCAGCCTTCCCAGTCTCGCACGAAGAGAAAGTGATTGTGACCGGCTTGTGATGCACCTAGAATTTGCCGGGCTGCGTACAATTTTGGATTTGCCCGCACATCGAATATCGACATTTACAATATGAAAATAGGCTTCCGCGCTGTGGCAACGTCGCTGTGGCTCATCCTCGCAATTGCCTTGCTCCTCAGGGTCGGATATCTCTGGAGTTACACTCACGAGCATCCGCGGCAGGCCGTTAGCGTCGTCCCGTTTCTGTTCGAATCCGGCAACATTGCGCACTCGCTCGCCGTTGGAAACGGGTTCAGTTCGCCATTTCGCGTGGACACCGGCCCAACAGCGTGGCTTCCACCGATTTATCCCTTGCTACTTGCGGGCATTTTTCGCACTTTCGGAAGCTACACATTCCACTCATTCATCGCCGCTGCTTTGTTGAACATTTTATTTGCCACGCTAACTTGTGTGCCGATTTTCTTCGCCGGCAAACGGCTCGGTGGCGTGGGCGTAGCTGCGGGAGCCGCGTGGCTCTGGGCCGTTTTTCCCAACGCAATCCTCATTCCAGTACAAAGTATGTGGGACGCATCGCTCTCGGCGCTCTTAGTGGCCGCTATATTTTGTGCAACCCTAGCGCTGGCTGAATCGAGCCGCGTGCGCGACTGGTGCGCCTACGGACTGCTCTGGGGCATCACGTTAATGACCAACGCCACGTTGGCCGCCCTTCTGCCCCTTCTGCTCGGTTGGTTGGCGTACCGTAGCCACAAACAGCGGCGCCCTTGGTTCGGCCGCCTGGCACTTTCAATCGGAATCGCTGTTTTGTGTTGCGTGCCATGGACGATCCGCAACTACGAAATCTTTCACACCTTCGTACCGCTCCGTTCAGGGTTTGGCTTGCAGTTGTGGCTCGGGAACAACGACGACACCAAGGACATCTTCCGCGCCGAACTTCACCCGATTTACAACGCGGACGAGCGTGCGAGATACATCCAAATGGGCGAAACCGCCTACATGCAGGAGAAGCAGCAACAAGCCGTTCAATATATGACCGCTCATCCCGCGCGCGAAGCACATTTAATCGGAAATCGTATTATCTCGGTTTGGTCCGGCGGCACTCCAACTCCGGTGAAAGATTTGCTGAATGTTCCGTCTGTGTGGTTTCGTTTCGTGCTGCTCTTCAACGTGACAGCCGCGATGGGCGCGCTGCTCGGTATCGTGATTTTATTTCGCCGCCGTAGCGTGTACGCGTTCCCCGCCGCGGTCTTTCCAGTTGTCTTCCCCTGGGCTTACTATTTAACTCTCGTTTTGCCTCGTTACCGCCTGCCCATTGATCCCATCGTAATGCTGCTGGCTGCGATTGCATTCGGAAGCTTGGCACGATTGCTCTCTAGTGCCAGTACAAGACACATCTAGTTTTCCAGCCTCGACCGAGTGAGCTGGCTGATTTATGATTTTCCTTCCAGACTTTTCTTCAGGTCCTGGCCCATGCGTTCGATGATGGGCTCGTCTGGATCGTCTCCAACATATTGCTGAAGGACTGTGCCGTCTCTTCCGATCAACACGTAAGTCGGCAGAGAACTTGCTCCATACTGGCGCATGATCTGATGATTCGAATCCAGTCGCTGCGTCCAGTTCATCTGGTTCTGTGAGACGAAAGCGCGCCACTCGCCTTCGTCCTCATCTTCGCTGATACTCACAACCTCGACCTGGTCGCCGCCGTAAACCGCTTGCAGCTGCTTCAGCCCGGGCAATGCATGGCGACAAGGACCGCACCATGTGGCCCAGAAGTCCAGGATAGTAACCTTGCCGCCGCTCGACGAGCCAACGTCCGAAAACTCGGGAGCCTTTTCGCCTGCGCTGATGGGCGCTCTCGGCATATTTTCCTCGTCAAATATTTTAACCGCTTTAGCTTGGCTATTCTTTTTTGCGCGCGCGAGCCGTGCAACTTCGCCGAGCGACATCGGCTGGTCCGGCTGCGCTGAGATGTCTTGAGCGTTGGCTTGCGCGCTTGTGGCCTTCGACGGGTTCTGGCCGGGCTTCCCTGAAGGCGGTGCCGCAGTGACTAGGTTTGCGGACGTCGCCGGTTCACTCGGAGATGCGGCTTGGCCCGCGGCCGTGCCAACGAACGCCCCCGCAACCGCGATCAAGATGAAGAAAATTGGAGAAAGCTTTCCGCGCATGATGACCTCTCAAGTTCTCAGAAGTACATTTCTTTTCTCAGTATGAGTGCAGGTCAGGGAGACGTAGCGTGTATCGGAGAATTGAGTGGTCAATTACAAACTGTACGAACGTACAGGGGCGCATGCGATCGTGCGACTAAATCTAAATGCAGGTGGCGGAAGCGAGTGGGAGTCGAACCCACCTTCGAAGCCCGCGAAGGGCTCGAACGGCAGCTTTGAAGGCTGCGAGGACCACCGGGCCCCATGCGCCTCCGTCGTGGAATTATAAGCGTGCGGCGAACAGCCTTCAACTTTTCGGGGAGCCGGCGGCGAACTTTTTGCGAGCGAGGTCAAGCAGTTTCGGGTCCGTGCACACTTCGTAGTACGGGCGATTTCCCTGCGCGCCGATTTTTGCGCCCGGGCAATAGCTGGCGAACGAAGCCCTTGCGGATGACGATGGGCTCCAGTGAATCGCCTAGCGGAACTTCGCCGAAATAAAGCTGAACTCGTTCTTTGCCCCATGGCATTGGAAAATTGCCACCCATGGGTGCGAGCGCAATCTCCGCGTTCAACTTGTTGAATCCCTCTTCATTAATTTCGATCCCATTCAGGTTATAGCGCACTAGCAGTTCTTCGCCTTCGTCCGCTTCCGCATCCTCCATCAACGTTTGCAGCAAGTACACGTTGAATGGCGCGGGATTTTTCTGAAAAAGGCGCTTCGCTATTTTTGAGGAACTCGAGAGACGGTCGGAAAGATTCAGCGCGCGGGAAATCATAATCTTTGAATCGCCGTCGGTCCAAAGAGATGGCGCGGAATCCTGGAACGCAACACCCACCCCAAGTTCCAGTGCAGGAAGGCTGGAGGCATTGGCTCGCTGGTTGTAACTCTGCGTCACCGCGAGAATTTCGCGCGCCAGGACGCAAGCTCGCGCCACACCGCGCGTGGTGGCCCGCGTAGCCTCCGTTTCGTAAATGGCCAGGATGATGGCGTCCCCTTCAATGAATACGGTGGCGGCGCCGTAGCGTTCCAGGATGCGTTTCACCGGTTCATGCAGGTTCATGCTGATGTGCGAAGCCGGATTCATACCGCGCGCAAGCAGATCCTTGGTGATGCCGGTTGATCCTCGCACATCGGCCTTTATGACCGTGTGATTGATGACGGGATCCTCGGTCGGACGGCCTTCATCGGGATGCAAAAATTCATACAGGCTCTTGTTCGCGCGAGAAAGCTCGCGAGCGCGCTCCGAACGCACCAGGTTGATTCGTTCCATCCACGCCGCCACCTGCTGATAATTCCGGCGGTCGCGACGGAAGCGCATCAAATCCTTAGCAAATTGCAGCGCCGTGGACGACTGCTCTTCCGGCGTGCTGCGGCGAATCGAGCGCGAGGCGTCGTCCAGACGCTTCATCGAAATCTTGCGTGCCGGAAATTGCTCCAAAATCGCTTCCACGCGCTTCGCTTCATCGCGGTTCACCAGGGCTTTTTTCAAGGCCTGCAAGTGGACCGGCGGGCAATAATCCGAATAGATTTTTCTCAGCTCGTAGCTCGCCAGCACGTGGAAAAGCAGATCGCGCTCCTCCAAACGGTGCACCCACTCCTGCAGAAGCTGCGCGCGAGTCGTCGCCGAGGCTTCTCCCTTGCCCGCAGGCGCTTGCGCATCAAAGAGTCTCCGCGCATTTTCAGGCTGATTCAAATAGTCGCCCAGGCGATTTCGATGTTCCTCGGTCAGGAAGTTCATGCGCTGTTTGGCAACTTCGATCTGCGAGCCCATCTCGGCGAGTTTCGATTCCAAAGAGAAAGACTTTTCATGCAGGTTTGCGCGCTCACCATGGGATTCCGCAGATGCGCCTTTGCGCTTGAAGAGCCAGGGAAAGCCTTCACCGCCCTCCCCGGAGCGGCCCGCGAGTTCTTCCTGCTCTTCCTCGACGTGCGCCATCTCGGACCGTAGCAACCGCGCCTGCTCCAGCAAACGCTCGTGCGCCTTGCGCGCCTTGCTGAAATCTTCGGAGCTGTCTCCGGTCAGGATGAGATCCCGCACGAGATCGAGCAGCAATCCGTCGAAGATTTCGAATCGGTCGGGGTCATTCACGAAATTCCCCATCAGCACGTAGTGCTCGAGGAAAAGATGATCGTCGTTGCCGCCGTCAACGAACAGAAAACGATTTTGCAGCAGTTCGTAAACTTCGTGAAAATCCTCGCCGAAAAGCGCCCGGCGCGATTTCGAAAGCGTGCCCTCTTCCACGTCGCGCCAGACCCGGCAGACCGTCTCACCGACTGCCCTGTAAATATTTTTCTTGTCCGCCTGAATTTCGGCGATTTTTGAACGCATCACGTGAGCTTGCTCGCTGTGCTCGAAAAGTTCGCCGCGGCTGCGAATCCATTCCTTGCATTCCACCAGGATGCTGGAAAACTGATTGCCCAACTCGGACATGATATGTTTCAGCAGCGCGAGCTGGTGCAGAAGGTCCGTTTCGATGGACTGCTGAAATTTTGCGCGCGTGATGGAGGCCTGCAGAATTTCTATCAGCGTCTTTCGGAAAGCGGCGTGTTCGGGCGTTCCCGACTGCTTGCGGTCGTTGCCGTACACCAGGCTGATATTCACTGTCTGCCGCACCAGGTCCAGCAGATATTTACGGATGAATTCGACGAATCGCGGGCTCAGAAAGACGTCATAATGTATGTTGTCAACGCCCACGGTAATGCTGGCCAGCCGGATTTCGGCGGTATAAGGCTCGAGCTTCATCCGAGCCGGATGGGCGGGTGACGGCGCTATATAGGTTTCGGGCATACGAATGCGAAGTATCCTGATCCTTTAGCAGACGCAGGAACTCGATTCCACATTCACTCTATCCGAGGAAAAATGCCGGGCGCAATGGAACGAGTCTTAACCGTTAATGCTTCTCGCGACAGCGACAACGCCGGCCCTGAATTCGGCATTGGCTCGATCGATGAAACGGGCGACTACACTGACGACTTTGGTATCAAAACGCTGTCCGCCCCGGGCGCTCCTTCCAGCGGCGCTGATCAAGGCCCCTGCCTTTATCTCGGCCCCCGTGGCCAACGCTGCGGCAGGCGCGCGACCAAGGGAGGCTTCTGCGCCATTCACCAGCCTGGCGCAGCAGTCGGCGGAATTGCAAAGCCTTCGAAAAAACTGGCCGCCTCTGTCCTCGCAATCGTCGCAGTCATTTGGCCCTATCTCGCGGATATCGTGAGGGAAGTGATTCGCTGGATCCACGCTCATTAAGCAGCCTGACGACCTTGCTTGCGGGCCACGCAGAACATAGCTCCGAAACCCCCAATTCCGGGTAAAATGGCGGACCATGCCAAAACTACTGGAAGGAAAAACGGCAATCGTTCTGGGCGTTTGGAATAAATGGAGTATCGCTCACGCGATCTCGCAGGCATTCGTGCGCGAAGGCGCCACGCTTCTGCTGACCCACCAGAATGAGCGCGCCAAGCCCACGGTACAGGAACTCGGAAACGAACTCGGAGTGAGCAATTACTATCCCTGCGACGTACAGCTGCAGTCCGATATCGACGGACTTGCAGCCTCGCTGAAAGCCGAGGGTCGAAGGCTCGACGTGGTGGTTCATTGTCTCGCATTCGCGAATCATGAGGATTTGAACCAGCCTTTTGTGAATACCTCGCGTGACGGGTTCAAGCTGGCGCTCGACGTCAGCGCCTATTCGCTGGTAGCTGTCTCCAAAGCGCTCGCGCCGCTGATGACCGAAGGGGGCGCGATTATGACCCTTACGTATCTGGGCTCCACGCGCGTGGTCACCAATTACAATGTGATGGGTGTAGCCAAAGCAGCACTCGAAATGTCCATGAAATATTTAGCGAGCGAATTGGGAGCCAGCAAAATTCGCGTCAATGCAATTTCAGCCGGCCCCATCAAAACGATTTCCGCGCGCGGAATTAAGGACTTCTCCAAGGTTCTCGATTTCGTTCAGCAGCACGCACCGTTGCGCCGCAACACCGATCCAGCGGAAGTCGCCGACACCGCCGTGTTTCTCGCAAGCGATCTGGGCCGTGGAGTGACCGGCAACGTTCTTTACGTAGACGCGGGATTCCAAATTATGGGTTTGTGAACAGACATTGAAAAACGCGAGATGTAATTTGCCAGCTCTTGGCACAGCGTGTTAAAGCAACACGCCGTCGTCATCTTCGATAGAAATTCTGCGCGTATCCTGCGAAACGTGCTCAAGTTGAATCCGCACGATGGGCCAATTTACGCGCAACTTCAACCTGTCCGGCCACTCGACGATCACCACTGCATTTTCTGAAAATACGTCTTCGAGCCCAAGCGTCTCCAGATCGTGCAGGCCGGACACGCGATACAGATCCACGTGATATACCCGCGCATCGTGATCGTATCGGTGAACGAGCGTAAACGTCGGGCTGGTCACTTCATCTTCAGTCGCGGCGCCGATTCCGCTTACGATTCCCTTCGTGAGTGTGGTCTTGCCTGCGCCCAAATCTCCCGACAGAAGGACCAGCACGCGCGGTTTCAGTCGCGCGCCAATTTCGCGGCCGCGCGCCATGGTTTCTTCGGAGGAATGCGTGGTCAGTTCAGTGCTAGCCACGGTCGGACGCCGCATAAAATTGTTGGTAGGCCCGAGGAATCGCGCGGATCAAGTCGCTCGCTATCAGAGGAGCTTCGCCGAAATCAGCATAGGCTATGTCACCAGCCAAACCGTGCAGATAAACCCCAAAGGCCAGAACCCGCTCCCACTCGTCGGTTCCAAATTGCGCGGTTAAACCCGCAAGCATTCCGGTCAAGACGTCGCCTGTTCCACCCGTGCCCATTCCCGGATTGCCAGTCGAGTTTACGAAAGCGCTTCCGTCGGGCGCGGCGACGATTGTATTGTGTCCTTTCAGCACTACATATGCGTTCCAGGCTACCGCGGAATCAAGAGCTAGTCGCATACGGCGCGCCTGAACTTCCTCCGTCTTCAATCCAGTGAGCCGGGCCATTTCTCCCGGATGCGGCGTGATGGCGATGAATCCCTCTGGTCCCTTTAGTTCCGCGGCGCGTCCGGCGAACGCATTCAATCCGTCCGCATCAAGAATCAACGGCACAGAACCCCGCTTGAAGATCGCTGTACGAACAAATTTCTGAGTCTCCTCATTCGTGGTAAGTCCCGGGCCCATTGCCAAAGCGCGCTTTCCTTTTAGTATTGTGCCGAATCGGCCGTCCTCCAGGCTGCGCAGTGAAATAGTTCCCGCGTTGGTGGCGGCTAGCGGCTCCGTCATGATTTCCGGAGTGTGCGCGGCCACGACTGGCAATACCGGCTCAGGCGTCGCCACCGTCACCAGTCCAGCACCAGCGCGTGAAGCCGCCCAGGAGGCCAGAACCGCCGCTCCGCTCTTGCCCACCGAACCTGCAACGATTAGTGCATGTCCGTAGTCGCCCTTATTGCCGTCCGGTTTTCGGCGCACCGCAAATTGCTCGAATTCGTTCGGTTCAGCCCAGTGCAGACGCCCGCTACCAAGCAACGAAATTAATTCCGGCGGCGAACCGATATCGCGGACGATTAACTGGCCCACATTTTCACTGGCTTTGCCTTGAAACATTCCCAGCTTAGGCGCGGTGAACGTGACGGTATAGTCCGCCACAATCGCCCCGCCATGAACTTCGCCTGTATCCGCGTTCAATCCCGAAGGGATATCGACCGCTACAACGGCGGGACCGGCGGTGCGTTCGTTCACAATCGCGATGACATCGCGTAGCAGCCCCTCCACCGCACCGCGCACCCCCGTTCCCAGTAACGCATCGATCAGAATGTCGCAGGAGCGTAGCTTGGATCTCCATTCGCCCAATTCGGCCGAAGTTCGCACCACATGCAGTTCGCCGGAAACGTTTTCCCACCGCCGCAGATTATCCTGAGCTTCACCTTTCATCTCTCTGGGATCGCAGAACAGGATCACTTCCGGCGCGGCACCCATTTCCAGCAGTTTTCGCGCTACCACGAACCCATCCCCGCCGTTATTCCCCTTACCGCAAAGAACAAATATCGTGCGTGGCCCCAATTCCGAAAAACGTCGCTGAACGAACTGCGCGACGCTTCTTCCCGCATTCTCCATCAGAACGGCGCTGGGAATGCCGTAGCGCTCCGTCGTCAGACGGTCGACTTCCCTCATTTCCGCAGTCGTCAGAATTTTCATGGTTTGGAACCCGTCGGCTTTAGCTCCCGCCGGAAAACAGAGAACGTGGGCGCGATGCAGCCGCCGCAAACTCCGCAGCCAGCGCTACAGCATCCAACCCCCGCTGACATTCAACACCTGCCCGGTGATGAAGTCCGCGCCGTCGGAAGCAAAGAATCTCACAGCCGTGGAGACATCTTCAGCGGAGGGCGGACGTCCTATCGGCGAGCGCGCATCGTGCATGCGGCGCGCTTCTTCGGCGGTCAGTTCCCTCTCGTCGATATTGGAGGGATTAATCACATTCACCGTAATTCCGTGCTTGGCTTCCTCCACTGCCAGCGATCGCGAAAACGAAACGACCGCAGCTTTCGCCGCTGCGTATGCGGAGATCGTTCCCTGGCCAAAACTCCGTTCCGCGCCCAAAGCACCGAGGTTGATAATGCGCCCCCAGTGATGGCGCCGCATCTCCGGCAGAGCCGCTTTGCTTGCGTAGAACACGCTGAAGAGATTGGAGGTAAAGACGTCCTTCCACTCCTGCACCGACGTTTCCGCCACCGGCTTCCAATTAAATTCCCCCACATTGTTAATCAAAATATCCAAACGGCCGAAACGCTCGATAACTTTGTCCACGAGAAACTGGACCTTCGCCGGATCCGCTGAATCGGCTTCGATGGCAAAACATTCCGCGCCCCGTTCCTGCAATTGGCGCAAAGTATTTTGCGCTGCAGTCTTGTTCGAACGATACGAAATAGCGATGCGCACGCCTTCACGCGCGAGCCCCAGCGCTATCCCCTTTCCGATTCCCCGGCTGCCGCCGGTAATGAGAGCCGTCCGTTCGTTTAGAGGCAAACTCTACCTGCCTTTCGCTGACCTGCCAGTATAATAAAAATCGCTCCCGCGCACGCTATCCCATGTGCGCAACGACCACGGTGATGTCATCGGCCTGCTCCGGTGTTCCGGCCCATTGTTCGGCTGCGGCGATTAGGTTTTCCGCCAGGCGCTGCGGCGGAAGATTCGCCTGCCGAAGAATCTCAGCGCGCACGCGCAGCCGCCCAAACTCTTCGCCGTACACGTTCTCCGGCTCGGTCAACCCATCGCTGAACAGCACGAGCAGACTGCCCGGCTCAACTTTAATCACTCCCTGTGTGAATGGGAATTCCTCGAAGAGTCCAACCACGGTGCCACCTTCTTCCAGCTCCTGGACGTTTCCATCGTGAACGAAAAACGGGGCGAGGTGCCCCGCGTTGGTGTAGGTCAACGTCCGCGCCTGCTCGTCATAGACGGCATAGAAAAATGTGGCGTAGCGATCGTCAGACGTGTTCCTGAAAAGGTGCCGGTTCAGCTTTGCCACCAGGTCGCAGGTCCCGCCTTGGCCGTCGAGCATTGCCGTGCTGCGCAACGCCGCTTGCAGGCTGGCCATCAGCAAAGCGGCAAAAATTCCTTTTCCGCTGATGTCGGCCAGCGCGATACCCAGCCGGTTCGGACCCAGCCTGATGAAATCGTAATAGTCGCCGCTCACCACGCGCGCAGGGCGGCAGATCGCGCCCAATTGAAGCCCGGGGAGCGAAGGCAACGATTGCGGAAAAAGTTGCGCCTGCACTTCGCGCGCGATAGATATTTCATTTTCAAGCCGCTGGCGTTGGCGCTGCTCTTCGATCAGCTCCGAAATCGAGCTGGTCATTTCATTGAACGATTCGCCTAGCGCGCCAAGTTGGTCTCGTTGTCGAACGCGAACGCGTTTGCTGAAATCTCCGCGCCGAACGTGAAGCGTTGCTTCGTACAGATCGCCGATCGAAGTTGTGATCGTCCGCGTCAGCACTACGCCCGTAATCAGCGCGGTGATTTCCAGTAACAGGAAAATTATCCCCGCAGCCACCAGCGCGGTTACGAGCAACGGTCCTACCTGCCCCACGGAGGTAAAGAGTTCCCGGTTCACGGCGGAGGGCCGAAGAGAAAATGAAGCGAAAATCGCCACCGGGCCTTGATCCTTGTCAGCCTCCATATGGGTGAGTTCGATTGTCGAAGCGCCGGCGACCGGCACATCTAAAAAATTTGCGGGCGGAGGCAGAACCCGGAGGCGGCTGGACACCTGCTCCCCTGGAATATACTCGCGTCCATTGAAATTGAAAGTAGCGCGCGAACTCGGCTTGTCTCCCGCGAGGCGCAGAAAAAGTAATTGAATCGGACCAAGTTCCGAAGAAAGCCTGTCGAGAAACGCGGAATTCACCGGTTCCACCACCAGAATTGTCATCGGACCGCCAGGACCGTCGCGCTTAAGTGCGCAAGCAATCACCGACTTCTGATCCCATTCCACCAGGCCCGCGAAACGGTGACCGTCACCCTTCTCAATCAAATGCGTTGCCACGATTCAGATAGACGCGCAGGTCGGGACTTTCTATCCGTTCCGCGGCGAGCAAACGCGCCACATCCGGTTTCGCCAGCATCGATTCATCCTGAGTCGAGGCGCCTTTTGCCGCTTCCTGCTCCACAGCCTCGGAAAAAGCGTCTGCGTCCGCCGCAACCGTGCTGATGCGCGCCTGCAAATCGTCGTGAAGAAGGTGAGCGCCGAGTTGCAAATACAGGCCATACAGCCCTACGCCGGCCATGGAAAAGAGCAAAATGACCGGGACCACGGCGATGAAAACATAAGCCACGATCAGCCGGTTGCGCAGCGGCCACATCACCCGCGTGCGAAACCACGGAATCAGGCGGATCACCAAATAAATGATGGCCAAAAAGCTCAAGAAGCCCAGAACGCCCGAATACGGAACATGCGTTCCCAGCGAGGCGAGCACGCGAACCGCAATGCCCAAGAGAAGAATTGCAAGCGCCACCCGATCAAGCGGCGAAGTCTTGCGGAACGACACGATGAAACGGCGTGGAGAAAATGGGGCCAAGTTTAGAGATCCCGACAGGTAGTATATCTTGGCAGGCGAAAGATAAAGACCGGAATGTGCAGAGTGGTCTGCCGCCGGTCGCGCAGGTCTAATATTATTTGAAACCCAATCAAACAGCTAGAGCGCGCTCCGGTCATTCTTTTGAACCCGGCTGTGGTGCCGGCTATACCCAAAATAGACCACCAGACCGATCACCAGCCAAATGATCAGACGCGCCCAGTTAACCCAGCCGAGCTTGTACATCATGTAGCCGTTGAAGAGGATCCCAAGCACCGGAACGAGCGGAACCCACGGCGTGCGGAACGGTCGAGGCTGCTCGGGATTCGTCTTGCGCAGCACCATGATCGAGATGCAGACGATGATGAAAGCAAAGATCGTGCCGATATTCACCATTTCTCCGATGTCGTCAATCGGAGTGATGCTGCCGATGACCGCCGCGATGACGCCGACCAGAATCGTATTCTTGTAGGGCGTGCGAAATTTCGGATGAATCGCGGCGAAGAATTTCCGGGGCAGCAGACCGTCGTTGGCCATGGAATACAGCACGCGGGTCTGACCGAGCAGCATGACCAGCATCACGCTGGTAAGTCCCGCCAAGGCTCCGGCGGTAATCAGATAGGAGGCCTTGACCAAGCCGCGATCGAGAAACGCGACCGATAGCGGCGCTTCGATATTGATTTCCTTCCACGGCACCATGCCGGTGAGCACCGCGGCGACCAGAATGTAAAGAATCGGTGCACAAGATCAGCGAGGCGATGATACCGATCGGCAGATCGCGCTGCGGATTTTTGGCTTCCTGCGCGGTGGTGGATACCGCGTCAAAACCGATGTAGGCGAAAAATATGTAGGCCGCTCCCCGTCCGATCCCGCTGAATCCCATGGGCGCAAAACTGCCCCAATCGTGTCCCCAGTTCGAGGAACTCACGTAATGCATTCCAAGAAGAATCACGAACAGCACCACGGCGACCTTGACGATGACGATCGTGGCGTTGAAGTTTGCGCTCTCCTTAATCCCGATTACCAGGATCGCCGTGATCACCAGAGCGATCAAAAATGCCGGGAGATTGAATCCGATCTCGACGCCAAACAGCGTGGGCGCCGCCACCATATCGTGGGCGCGCTGGAGCAATTCCGGAGACTGCGCGGTGATGATGTCGCCAACTCGCATTAGGAAGGCCTGGCTGCCCTCCGCCAGGGAAGGATCCGAAACGTGCGCCATTTGCCGCGCGACGATATTTTCCGCCGTGACCAGCGCGGTCCAGTGGTCGTAGGCCAGCCACAGCGGCATCTTCAGATGAAAAATTTGGAGAAACTCGATGAAGTGATTCGACCAGCCCGAGGAAACCGTGCTGGCGCCCATCGCGTATTCCAGCGTCAAGTCCCAACCGATGATCCACGCAATTAATTCGCCGAGTGCCGCATAAGCATAGGTGTATGCGCTGCCGGCGAGAGGAATCAAGGCCGCGAATTCCGCGTAGCAAAGCCCCGCGAAGGCGCAACCGAGACCGGAGATGACGAAGGACAGCATCAGCCCCGGGCCGGCATAATGCGCGCCGAGACCGGAGAGTACGAAAATTCCCGCGCCGATAATTGCGCCGACTCCCAAGGCCGTCAGCGAAACCGGACCCAAGGTGCGCTTCAGCGTATGCTCGCCCGTGGCCTTGGCTTCGTTCAGCAGCCAGTCCATCGGCTTCTTCTTGAACAGCGGATTGCCCATTCGCAATCTCCTCTCATCGAATCCAGGTCATCGCCCCGCTTCACCACTCAACCTACGCTTCGGCTGACTTTACCGGCTGCCAACTTCCACAACCAATACACCGGAACGCCCAGCAAAACAATGATTAGTCCCGGCCAGGTGTACTGCGGCTTGTAACGCAGCAATTGAATTTCGATAAACACCGCCATCACCAGATATAGCGCCGGCAGAAAGGGATAGCCGAAAGCGCGATATGGCCGCTCCATATCCGGACGCTTCCAGCGCAAAATGAATAGCCCCCCGAGTGTAAGAATGTAGAAAATCAATACCGCAAAAATCAGAAAATCCAATAACTGCCCGTACGTGCCCGAAAGACAGAGGAAGGACGCCCATATGCACTGCACGATGAGCGCGGCGGCTGGAGCGTGATGGCGATTCACTTTGCCGGCGGATTGGAAGAACAGCCGGTCCTTCGCCATTGCGTAGTAAATTCGTGCGCCGGAAAGAATCAATCCGTTGTTGCAGCCAAATCCCGAGATCAGGATCGCTACGGCCATCACAATCGCGCCGGCCGGACCGAAAACTACTTCCGCGACGGCCGTGCCCACGCGGCCATCGGCGGCAAATTCAATTCCGCGCGCCAGAGCCGTTGCACCATTCGGATCGCCGGAAATCGGAACACTCTCAAGTAAGCCACATTCGCCAGCGTGTAGAGCGTCATCACCATGCCGGCGCCAAGCGCGAGCGAAAGCGGCAGGTTCCGGCTGGGATTTTTCACCTCGGCGGCGGTGAAGGTGATGTTGTTCCAGGCGTCGGCGGAAAAGAGCGAACCCACCATGGCTACGCCCACCAGCGTCAGCGTACCAATCATCCAGATGGATGGTCCGGCGGATACGGATGCATCATCCATAAGCCCGCGTTTCGCCAAAAATCCGTGAAATTAGCTGCTCGGGCGACCTGCAGTCGAAAACCAGAACCCAAGAGAACGCAGCGCCGCGAGCGAACCGACTTTCGTCACCGTGAATATGTTTTGAACGATCTTTCCCGACGCGCAAGCCGCGCGTATTGATCCAGGTGAGAAGAACGATCGAAGCGATGGCCAGGAGATTTTGCCGGTTGATTCCGACGTTGTACGGCCCCAGCGAGCCGAACCACATTTGCCAGGGACCGAACGTCCCGATTTTCCAGATCCAGTCCGAAGCGGAAAACCACGGCAAGATCACCGCGGTAAACTTTGCGAAGGCAATCGCCACGGCTGCGATCGTCGCGGTCTGAATCACCAGGAGCATGGTCCAGCCGTAGAGAAATCCCCAGAGCGGCCCGAGCGACTCTCGCAAATAAACATATTGCCCGCCGGCGTGAGGCATCGCGGCGGCAAGCTCGCCATAACTCAGAGCGCCGATCAGCGTCATGAGCCCGGTAACCAGCCACACTGTAATCAAAAGTCCGGGACTTTTCACCTGGTGCGCGATGTCGGCTGAAACGATGAAAATTCCCGACCCGATCATCGAGCCGGCAACGATCATGGTGGAATCGAACAGCCCAAGCCCTTTTACAAGCTCCGGCTGCTTGCTCGCCACCTCGGTTCCGATCGTCTGAACCTGTTGCGCCATTCGGCTATGCTCTCAGTTGTCCGCAGGCCGCGCGGGCCGAACTCGTTTGGCTATCGCAAGATACTCGCGCGCACGGTGCGCCGGATCTCGCGCAGCCATCAAGTCCCGGATCACCGCAATCGAATCCGCTCCGGCCCGATAAACTTCACTCGCGGACTCTACTGTGATGCCGCCTATGGCGACAAGTGGTTTTCGCGTGATTTGCCGGGCCGCGCGCAAGAATTCAAGTCCGACCACCGGGTCGGGATTTGCCTTTGTCCCGGTCGGGAAGATGGGCCCCACCGCAATATAATCCGCCGAAGTCGCCTCCGCCGCGCGCAATTGCTCCAGAGTGTGTGTCGAAACCCCTACCCACAGAGGAGCGCCGCATATTTTTCGCGCTTCATCCACGGGAAGATCTTCCTGTCCGACATGCACCCCGGCTGCGCCGGCCATGGCGGCAATGTCGGCGCGATCGTTGACAATTACGCGAACGCCCTTCGGCACAAAGCGGGCGGCGAGCGCCTGTGAACTATCAAGGATTCGCCGCGCAGACCCGTGCTTGTCCCGATATTGGAGCAGCTCCACGCCGGCTTCTACCAATCGATCGGCAATTTCAGGAATGTTTAAGGCGGACTCGGCTGCGAATTCGGGGCTGGCGTCCAGGATGGCGTAAAGCGGTGGGATCAACCGTCGCCTCCCGCAAAGAACTATTTCGTTTCCACTGCCGTCATGCGCTCAAGGAAGTGCGTGTCAAATTTTCCCGCCAAAAAATTCGGGTCCGCCAGGATTCGTTTGTGCAGCGGAATGGTCGTCTTCACACCTTCGACCACAAATCCATCCAACGCGCGCTGCATTCGCACAATGGCTTCGGCCCGGTCGTGTCCATGCGAGATGAGTTTGGCGATGAGCGAATCGTAATAGGGCGGAATTACGGCGTCTGCATAACAAGCCGTATCGACGCGAATCCCTGGCCCGCCGGGAACGCGGAATGCCGTGACCTTGCCGGCCGAGGGCGTAAAAGTATCCGGGTCTTCCGCATTGATGCGGCATTCGATGGCGTGCCCTCGAAATTCGATGGGAGGGAGCACTTTTTCGAGTTTTTCGCCGGCAGCCACTCGAATCTGCGATTTCACCAGATCTACTCCGGTCACCATCTCCGTCACGGGATGTTCCACCTGAATGCGCGCATTCATCTCAATGAAATATAGATTTCCGGATTCTTCGCGCAGAAATTCCATGGTTCCCGCGCTGGAATAGCCGATCGCTTTTAGCGCATCCACAACCTGCTTGCCGACGCGCTGCCGCGTCTCCGCATCCACGACGACGGACGGCGATTCCTCGAGCACTTTTTGGTGGCGACGCTGCAGAGAGCACTCGCGCTCGCCTAAGTGAATGACGTTGCCATGCCGGTCGCCCAAAACTTGGAACTCGATGTGTCGCGGCCGCTCAATGAGCTTCTCCATATAAACGTTGGGGCTGCCAAACGCCTGCTCGGCCTCCGTACGCGCCGTCCGGAACAATGGAATGAGTTCCTTGGCCGAGCGGACGATCCTCATCCCGCGGCCGCCGCCGCCCTCGGCCGCCTTGATCATTATCGGGTAGCCGATCTTGCGCGCAATATCCTTTGCGGAATCTTCATCCGGCACCACGCCCGCGCTGCCGGGAACCACCGGAATCCCTGCTGCCGCCATGGCTTCTTTCGCCTTGTCTTTCTCACCCATTAGCCGGATTGCGTCGGGCGTCGGGCCGATAAAAGTAATGTGCGACGCTTCGCAAACTTCCGCGAAGTTGGCATTCTCTGAAAGAAAACCATAGCCCGGATGAATTGCGTCCACATTGGCGATTTCGGCGGCGCTGATTACTTGCGGAATGTTGAGGTAACTTTCGCTGCTGCGCGGAGGGCCGATACAAATGGCTTCATCTGCAAACCGGACGTGTAAGGCATGGCGGTCCGCCTCGGAATAAACCGCCACAGTTCGAATGCCAAGTTCCCTGCAGGCGGAGAGTATGCGCAGCGCAATTTCGCCACGGTTTGCTATCAGAATTTTTCGGAACATTTCGCCTGGGGTGAGTAGCTCTATTTCTTCCGGTGCGTGTGAATGCCGAAAAGCGATTCGCCATATTCCACCGGCTGGCCATTTTCGACAAAAATCCGCACCACTTCTCCCGCCACGTCCGATTCAATCTCGTTCATTAGTTTCATCGCTTCGATGATACACAGCGCCTGCCCGGCCTCCACGCGAGAACCCACCGTCACGAACGGCTCGCCGCCCACGCTCGGGGCGGCGTAAAACGTCCCAACAATCGGTGATTTCACCACGTGAACGTCTTCGGAACCTGCACGACCTTGTTCTCCCGATGCTTCTCGGGCGACCGGCGCGCCTGAAGCTGGACTGTGGCCGGAGGAAACTGGACTAGAAGGGCCGGCCACCACAATGTCCGGCGCCGAAATCGCGCGGCTGAAGCCGGTCGGCTGCGAGAATGGTTTCCTCAGACGGATGCGGAATCCCGAGCGCTCGTATTCGAACTCCTCGAGCCCATGCTTTTCCATGAACTCAAGGAGCCGCTCAACTTCCTGAAGGTCCACGCCACCGGCGCGCGAGCCGGACTGAGAATCTGGAGTCGATTTTTTCGCCATTTAGAGTTCTAAGAATTCCCTGGTTGCGCTCGTCAAGTCCGTGGCGCCCTTGGAAGTAACCACTACATCATCCTCAATCCGTATGCCGCCCAGCCCCTCGATGTAAATGCCCGGTTCAATCGTTACTACCATTCCCTCTTCGAGTACCGTTTCCTCGCCTCGGGCCAACCGGGGCATTTCGTGGACTTCAATCCCCAGCCCATGTCCGGTGCTATGCGTGAAATACCGAGCCAGCCCATGGCGTTTCAGCGACCGCCGCGCCGCGGCGTCCACCTCTCCAGCCTTCACGCCCGGCCGGATCGCGTCTCGAGCCGCTCCCTGAGCTTCCAGAACGGCATTGTACAGCCGCCTTACCCTCGCCGGAGCACGTCCTAGAAACACCGTCCGAGTCAGGTCGCTGCAATAACCGCGGAGTATAGCACCCTGGTCCAGGACGACCAATTCGTTTTTCCTGAGCGGCTTGCAAGTGGGCCGGGCGTGCGCCCAGGCAGATCGCGCCCCCGAGGCAACGATCGTCTCGAAAGAGGTTCCACTTCCTCCCTTTTGCTTGATGGCGTACTCGATTTCTCGCTGCCAGAGTGAGTTCGGAGATCCCCGGCTTGAGTTCCGGCAGCACCGCCGCAAACACCTCACTTATAAGCTTCGCGGCTTCCCGCATCAGGACTAGCTCACCTGGGTCTTTAACCGCACGGAGCCTTTCTACTGCGTCCCGCATCGCTCACCCAGCGCACCTGCGGCCCTCCCAACGTTTGCAGCGTGGCCTTCTGCGCCACCGTCACGTGGCTGGGGCTGTAAGCCACCTGGAACCGCTTGCGATGCCTCCCCAGCGCTTCAGCAACCCCGCGCAAGCAGTCCATGCTTAGCGATATGTACATTGGCGTCGGAAACCTCTTCCCGCGCCTGGAAAGGCATATCGGCTATCAGTAATTAGCGTGCAGCGCGAACGTCTCTACCAGCAGCGCTCCGGCGCTACCGCTGAATCCGCACAGGTATTGAACATTGGGAAGGTGTGTGACGAGGAATGCATCAACTCGCAGTTTGGAAAAGGAAAGCCGGAGCCGATCGATTCGGCTCCGGCCTGAATTCACTTGCACCGGTTTGGGCCTCACCTTGGCCGCAGTACCCGCATGTGCCCTGCCGTTGCTTAGCTTGGCAAAATACGCGGCGTCAGGAAGAACAAGAGTTCCAGGGAACTCGATCTGGACGTTGGTATGCTTAAACAAGTTGCCAACCACCGGGATACTCCCGAACAGAGGCACCTGGTCAACAGTGGTGTTCTGCGATGAAACGATGATGCCACCGATAACCACCGTGCCACCATCAGCGATCAGGACCTTGGTGTTAGCCTCCTGCGTGTCAATAGCGGGAATGCCTTGAACGCGCGGAATGGCTTGGTCAATCTGGTCATTCGTCACCGTCACATCCATGAAGATGGTGCCTTCGGAGGTGATTTGCGGTGTGACGTCAAGCTCGAGCACGGCATCCACGAATTGCACCGAGACCGTATTGTTCACGATCGTTTGAACTGGGATTTTCGTACCCTGCTTCACAGTCGCTTTTTGGTTGTTCTGCGTAATCAGCTTCGGCTTCGAGATCAGCTTGCCGATGCCTCGTTCCTCTGCCGCGCTGATAATGAAATCCAGTGCAAAGTTCGAGGACGAGAAAGCATAGCTCAGTGCGCTCGTTGGCGTTGTGGCGCCCAAGTTCGTGATCAGCGGCATGGAGCCGCTCGTTGGAGCGCTAGCACCCGACCCGACTATGATTGGAGGCAGCGGAGTGGGTGAGTTGCGTACGATTGGGCTCGTGCCAACGGTGCTCGCTCCGCCAAGGATACTCTGGCCGCCGCCCGCGGATACTGCTGCCGCGAACTGCGTGCCGATATCGCGGGTGAACGACCGATTCGCCGCGACCACCCTCGCTTCGATTTCCACTTGCTGTGATTTCCGGTCCAGCTGCCGCAGCAGGTTATCCATCACCGGCAAAACGCTCGGAATGTCCCGGATAATCAACGTATTCGACCGCACGTCCGCAAGAATGTCGCCTCGCGACGACAGGAATTTCTTGAGCGTGAGAACCAGATCTTGGGCCTTTGCGTAGCTGAGGACGCGCGTCGTGGTCACCACGTCCGCTGCCTCTGCCTGTGCCTTGGCCAACTCACGATTCTGGTCTGCTTCCCGCTTCAAAGTATCTTTGGTCGCGATGCGCAGACACGTTTCCTTCAAGCTGCTTATCCAGGCCGTTGTTTTTCAGCACGATTTCCAGGGCCTGATCCCACGGCACATCGTCGAGGACGATTGTGAGGTTTCCCTTCACACTCGGATCTACAACGATATTCAATCCGCTGATTTCGTGAATCAGCCGGAAGAAGTCGCGCAGATCGACATCCTTCAAGTTTACAGAAATCGGTTCACCCGAATATTTTCCCGACGGAGCCGGCGTCTGGGGCTCTACAGTAGTTATCGGCTGCACGGATACCGTCGAAATTGCCGGAGCCGAAGCAGTTGACGCAGGAGTTTCAACCGCTGCGCTCGAATTCGACGCAGTGGCTGCAGCCTCCGTGGCAACCTGCTTGGCCGCCATCTCCGTCTGAGTACCGGAGGGTGACGCCAGCGCTGAAGTGGGCTGCGTAAAGGCCGCCGGCAGAATCGTGACCGGAGCCGGAACCGCCTGCGGAGCCAGCTTCGTTGTGGTCACATCTGCGGGCTGAGTCTCCGGCGTTGACTTCGCGCCTCCAAACTCACCCTTCGAACTCTTGCTCGTGAATTCCACCGTTATGCCGGTTTCTGAGCTGGTAATGTTGTACGGCGATGCTTGCCTCAAATCGATAACGACACGCGAAACCTGCGGCGAAAATTGCGCCAACCGAATTTCACGCACCGGATCCAGATTGCTCGCAATCTGTTTTTCAGGAGTCCTCAGCTGCGCGCCCGCAAAATCCAGGACGAGTCTGTCCGGATTCTGCAATCGAATCGCGTGATAAGTCAGTTTTCCGGTGCCGACTACATTCACGTCGGTCGAATCACCGTTCTGCGCTAAGCTTTACTTCGCCGAATAGCTTCAAAGGTCGTGCCGGGAGTCTTGTTTCCGAAGTCCGGACCGAGATCGGCGTCACGGCAGGAGCAGGTCCGGTTAACGCAGTCTTCCCCGCGCTATCATTTGTGCGCGATACCAGCAGCGTTAGCTGTTGCGGGTCCTTGCGCTCAAGGCGCGGCTCCACACCCTGGCTCAGCAGGATTTCCAGGCGTACCACGGGCTTCTTCCCCGCGGTATAAGTCAGCGTGCGGTAACTCTTCACCAAGTCGGAGGCCACCATCCGCGCTCCGGCCGGGTCCGCTGCCGACACCCCGCTCAGATCGAGCACATAGAGGCTCTCGCTTGGGCGATAGGTGGTGTATTCGAACGGGCCGTTCGCCTCGAGCTTCCAGCGTCACGGTTCCGTTCTTTACCACCGCCTTCACATGCACTACCGGCCCATCGCTGGCCCGCAGCGCTCCGCTCGTCAGTATCAAGGCTGCTGCAACCAGCGCAGTCAAGCCCAACGCCCTCCGCATAATCCTCATTGCTGCTCTCCTGCGCTCGGGTAGATTCGCTTGGTAACTAATCGCTCGACCGGCTTCCCGAATGCATCTTTGGAATTTTCCTTAAAGGTCACTCCATCTAAGCCAATCTTTTCTACGTCCCCGTCATACAGACGGTCACCTTCCCGGATAAAATAGGTTCGTTGATCCGGATTCGTCACGACCGCCAGCATTCCGCTGGCAGCCTTTACTGTCCCGTCCACGCGTACCGTAGCAATTACCAAACCCGCTTTCCCCGGAGGCAACGGCGGCCCACTGGGTTTCTTGTCATTGACCAGCGGTACAAAAGGATCGCGCTTCCCCGCCACCTCTGGCTTGGCGTCGGCCTTCTCTTGGGCCTTCGCGTCAGGCTTGGCAGTCGGTTTTGGTTTGGCGCCTTGCGCTGCCGCTACCGGCTTTTTCTTGTGGGAGGCCTTTGGTGCCTGCGCCGGTGCCGGCGGCTGAGCTGCCGTCTGTCCCCAAGTCGCAGGGACCAGGAAACACGACATCGCCAGAACTGCTATCAAGTTCGCGGTTGTCTTCACTAGTCTCATTGTCTTTGCCTACCGCCTTACCGGTGCGGCAGTCGGCGTCGGCGTTGGCGCTGCCGGCTGGTCTGCCGCCTTCGTAAAGAAGGTGGTGATCGTGAATATCCCTGTCACTGATGCTCCCGGGTTCATTCGAAAGGTACTGTTGGCTGGTTTGCCCCCCAGGCCGGTTAGCTTCAGGTCACCCACGTTGATGATCCGGGAAAGCCGTCCAAGCCTGGAAAAGAAGTCCAGAACGGAAAAGTAAGGACCGTCGGCTTCTACTTCGAACGGCAATTCGAAGTAATAAGGCTTCGTGGCGACAGGCAAGGCCTTCATTCTGCGCAGAGAAACGCCGGAACTCGTTGCCGCGCTTTGAATCATGAGCATGAACTGGTCAATTTGCTTCTCTTCGGGCACGATTGTTTGCAGGGTAGCGAGCTGTTTTTCCAGCGCGTCCATTTGTGATTGCAGCTCGGCTTTGCGTTGTTTGTAAACCCGCAGGTTCGCTACTTCCTGCTCCAGTGGCTTCTCCTGTTTCTGCGCGTCCTGCAATTGCGCGCGCACGGACGCCAGCGGCAAACCCGGTACGTAAAAGCCAGCCGCGATGATTACCACGGTCAGCGCCAGATAAAACAAAGCTTGCAGCGGCCAGGGCCAATCTCTGAAGGCGGTTGCCATTTCTAGCTCCTCCCCTTAGCCGCAGGCTGCGGGGGCGGCGTGGTGGCTGCGGGCTTGGCTTGCGGCTCCGCTTCAGGGACGGAAGACTGAGATATATTGGCCGTCATCGTGAAGTTGTATGTTTGAACCGACTTCAGAATGTCGTCTTCTTTTGCCTCTTTGATCTCAATCTTGTCGAAGTAGCCCGAGCGCCTTAGCTGGGTGATGAAATTAGCTACGGCATTGATCGAACCTGCTTCGCCCGCAATATCCAGACTGTCTCCCTTGCGCTCGATGGAGGTCAGCCACAGTGCATCCACTCTCACCACCGTGTTCGCCACCGTCTCCAGCAATTCTTGCCCGCCGGTGCGATTCTTTTGCAGCGTTTCAATCACATTGATTCGCTGTTCCAGCACGGCCTTCTGGCTTTCGAAGCGGTCCACGTCCTGCTTCACCTGCTGCAGACTCTGCTTCTCGGCCCGCAGCGCGGCGATGCGAGCGTTGGTCGCGTCCAGTTCCCGCTTCTGTTGGAAATAGGTGACCGAAAGTACGATCGCCGCCAGTCCCAGCGCCACCAGCAAAAAGATGATCTGGACGGTCGCTTCCAGCGGCACGGTCTGTTTGGTGGCCTTCGGACGGCTCTGGCCGAGTAAATTGATGCGAATCATGGCGTGTCAAAGCTCCTCAGCGCCAGCCCCACAGCGATTGCCAGGCGCGGCGCCAACTCGCGAATCTGGCTCTCATCATGACGCCCTGAATTGATTGCAATTTTGCGGAATGGATCAAGCTCTTCGACCGGCATGGCAAATTCTTCCTTCAACAGGTCGAGCAAGCCCGGAACCCGGGAAGTCCCCCCGGCGACGTAAATACGCCGAATATTTTCTCCGCTCGCCGTAGCGCGGAAAAAGTCAAAAGTCTTCTGGATTTCCAGAATCAAGATGTCGGAAACGGATCGCAGAATCGCCGTGCGTTGCTCTTCGCTCACACCGGCCAGCGTTCCGCCCATCTTCAATTTCTCGGCATCTTCAAAACTCAAGTCCAGTTCCTTCTGCAGCGCGTCGGTGTACTGGTTGCCGCCCACCGAAACGTCGCGCGTAAACAATGGTGTCCAGCCGCGCACGATGTTGATATTCATCACGCTGGCCCCGATGTTCAGCAGCGCCACTACCTGCGACGCATCCGGCTCGTAGTTCACTTCGAAGCAGTTCTGCAGCGCAAACGCATCAATATCCACCACCACCGGCACTTTGCCCGCCTGCGCCAGCACGTTGGTGTGGTTCAGAATTTTGTCTTTCTTTACCGCCACCAGCAAAACGTCCATCTGGTTTTCGGTGGCTTCCAATAGTTGGTGGCTTAGGTTTACATCGGCGATGTCGAAGGGAATGTGCTGGCTTGCTTCGGCTTGTACCCGGTCGAACAGCTCTTCTTCCGTCATCAGCGGCATGCTCACCCGCTTGACGATTACCGAGTGCCCGGAAACCGAGGTGGCCACATCTTTCGCTTTGATCTTTTGGTTGTCGAATATCGAAATGATTTTCTCAGCGACTGACGGGGCGTCCATGATGGCGCCGTCTACCACCGTGTCCTGCGCCAGAGTCTCGATCCCGTAACTGACCAGCTCGTAGCCCGACTTCGACTTCCTCAGCTCGACTGCTTTCACCGAACTCGAGCCGATGTCCAGGCCGATTAAAGATCTTGTCTTCCCCAGATTGAACATCGCGCGGCCCCTCGCTCCTCACTCCGTCCCGCTTCGCAGGTCGGACCCGGCTTCACTCTCGAATTTCTTTCGGAATCTTTTTCTGCTTCGCTTGCTGCTTTCGCCTCTCACCCCGTGAGGCTCTCATTCGATGTTGCGTGCAGTAGCCCAGTAGTACTGCTACGGCCGGTACGTTCCGCTTTCACCGTTTATTACATCCGCAGCACTCACTGTCAAGCAACGTGTTCGGGGAGTGTGCTATTGGTAAAAACCTGTCCTAGAGAACAGTTGGCGAAAACGTACAGGTGAAAAGCGCGGGTAAGTGGAGCAAAGCCTTGTAGGAAAAGGCGAAACGCGAGGCGAAGGTGGACCGTTGAAGGGCTCGAATTGGCTCGCTAACGTTATTGCTTCTTTGCCTCCTTTACCAATTTTAACTGTTGCCAAATTTTGTCAACCCGCCGTTTTGTGGCTTCGTCCATCTTGATTTCGTCGGGCCAGCGTCCGGTATAACCTTCTTCCGGCCATTTCCGCGTGGCGTCCACGCCCATCTTCGAACCGTAATCCTGGCGGCGCGCGGCATGGTCGAGCGTGTCCACCGGACCTAGCACAAATTGGACATCGCGCTCCGGATCGATGGCGCACAACGCTTTCCAGACCACTTCACTGGAATCCTGGACATTCACATCGTGGTCCACCACCACAACTACCTTGGTAAACATGGCCTGCCCGAGGGACCATATCGCGTTCATGATCTTGCGCGCTTGTCCGGGATAGCTTTTGCGAATAGAGACGATCATCAGGTTCTGGAAAATCCCTTCCGCGGGCATGGCGACGTCCACAATTTCCGGATACTGCATTTTCATTACCGGCAGAAATATATGAGGCTTGGCACGCTGCGCGGGAACGCCATCCTGGTGCAAACGTTATGTATTTCGAGACCGGGCAGGGCAGCGCGCTGTCGGCGAATGCGCATCATGGGATCGATCAGCAGACCTGCGAGGCTCGGGCTTATGCGGTGGCGAAACGGTATGAGCCGCTGCTGGTGAATACGGTGGTCGGGTTCATTGGGCCGGAGTATCTATATGATGGAAAACAAATCACTCGCGCGGGGTTGGAGGACCATTTTTGCGGCAAACTGATGGGGCTGCCGATGGGCTGCGATGTCTGCTATACCAACCATGCGGAGGCGGATCAGGATGATATGGATGTGCTGCTAACTCTTTTAGCTGCAGCGGGATGCAATTATATCATGGGGGTGCCGGGGGCGGACGACATCATCTTGCTCGCTTTCCTGGCGCTGGTCTACGTCGTGCCGTTCCTCGGCGTCGCCGAATGGAGCGTCACGCTTCCGAAACCCGGCGTCGGACAATATGAACGGCTCGCCTCCGATCCGCTCGTCCTGTCGGTCTTCGTGCGCACCTTCCGCATTTGCGCGATCGTGACGGTCGACATCCGTCGCGGCGGCTTACGCCATCGCTTATGTCTGGGTGCGCGGAACGCGGCTGCAGCGGCGGCTGACCGAGCTCTGCATCCTGATTCCGTTCTTGATTTCGATTCTGACGCGCGCTTTCGGTTGGCTGGCGCTGCTTTCCAATCGCGGTCTCGTCAATAGCTGGCTGCAGGCCGCCGGCTTGATCGACACTCCGCTTCAGCTCACCTACAACGAATTCAGCGTCATCCTCGGCATGACGCATGCGCTCACCCCGTTCGCCGCTTTTCCGCTCGCCTCCGCGATGCGATCGGTGGACGAGCGCGTGTTGCTCGCCGCGCGCGGGCTCGGCGCCTCGCGGCTGCGCGTCTTCTGGTCGGTGTTCCTGCCGATGACCGCCTCGGGCGTGATCGGCGCGGCGCTGATCGTCTTCGTTTTCACGCTCGGCTTCTTCGTCACGCCGGCGATTCTCGGCGGCGGCCGCAGCATCATGGTAGCCGAACTCGTCTATCTCCGCATGTTCCAGAGCCCGGATTGGGGGCTGGGCGCCGCGGTCAGCGTTGTGCTCGTGCTGATCGTCGCTCTCCTGATGGCGGCGCTGTTCCGCCTCGCGCGGCCCGCTCTGCTCCGAGGCGCGCGATGATCCAGCGCCCAGGTCCGATCGCGCTCACATCAGCGGTTCTGGTCGCGGCCTTCCTGTTGGCGCCGCTGCTCTCCGTCGTGCCGATCTCGCTCACGCCGGCACGCTTCCTCACCATGCCGACCGGCGAGCTGTCGTTGATCCATTACCGCGAGCTGATCGAAAATCCGGACTGGGGCCAGAGCATCCTTCTCAGCCTTCGCATCGGGCTAGTCAGCAGCGTGGCGGCGACGACGCTGGCGCTCGCCTTCGCGCTCGGCGTCTGGATGTTCCAGCCGCCTTTCGCGGCGCTGCTGGTCGGTTTCGTCATGCTGCCGATGATCGTGCCGCCCGTGGTCTCGGCGATGATCCTGTATTTCTTCCTCACCAGCCTTTCACAGGTGAGCGCGTCCGTCGGCTACGACACCTGGCTCGGCGTGACGCTCGCGCATGTCGTCATGATCGTTCCTTGCGCGGTCGTGCTGATCCTGGTGGCGCTGGCGCAGGTCGATCGCCGCATCGACCTTGCAGCGCAGGGGCTCGGCGCGACGCCGCTGCAGCGGGTCTTCATGGTCATCCTGCCGAACATCCGCTTCGGCGTGCTAACGGCGGCGTTGATGGCCTTCATCCTCTCCTGGGAGGAGATCGGCGTCACGCTGTTTGTGACCAGCGTCAACGCCATCACGCTGCCGCGCATGATGTGGATGGGCGTTCATGATAATATCGACCCCGCGATCGCCGCCATTTCAGTGGTTCTGATCGTCATCACCACCGTCGCGCTGCTGGGCCGCATGATCTTCCAGCGCGAAGAACACGCCTGAAAACGAGGTGGATCATGGATGAGATTTTTGGCCGACGGGACATGATCGCCCCCGTCAAATTGAAAGCCCTCAGCGTCAAGTCGGATTGGCGCGGCTTCGGCCAGGTCGGCGCTCATCTCGGCGCGGTTGTTCTGTCAGGCGCGGCGCTTTGGCTCGACCTGGGGCGGCTGGTGGGCGGTCCCGGCGTTCATCGCGCATGGGATCCTGATCAACTTCCTTTATGCCGGCCAGCATGAGCTCAGCCATTCCACGGTGTTCAAGACCAAGCCGCTCAACGAATTTTTCGGCCGGCTGTTCGGCTTCATCCTGATCTACCCCAGGGATTTCGACCAGATCCAGCACTTCGCCCATCACCGCTACACCCAAAACTGGGAGAGCGACGGCGAGCTCGCGCGCGAGCGCTATACGCTGGCTTCCTATCTTCTCTGGGTGCTCGGGCCGACCTACTGGTACACGCGGATCCGTCGCGTGATCCGCTTCTCGTTCGGCGTGGTCGCCGAACCCTATATCCCCGAGGCCCGCAAGGCCGACGTGATCCGCGAGGCTCGCTGGCATGTGGCCGGCTACGCGCTGATCGCCCTCGTGTCGATCCTGGCCGGGAGCTGGGCGGCCGTGCAGCTCTGGCTGCTGCCGATGTTGGTCATGAAGCCCGTGCATCAGTTGCAGAACACGATCGAGCATCTCGGCCTGCCGCATGTCGACGCCATCACCGAGAATACGCGCACGACCCGCACCAACGCGGTGATGCGCTGGCTGGCGTGGAACATGCAGTATCATACGGCGCATCACGCCTTCCCCGGCGTGCCCTGCTGGGCGCTGCCGCAATTGCACGACGAAATTTTCGTCGAGAAAGGCCGGAGGCCGCCGACGATGTCTTATCTCGCGTTTCAATGGGCGGTGCTGCGCGCGTTCTGGAACGGGCGAACGGAGGCCGACTATCCCGACGACGCGATCTGGATCAGCGACGACACTGACCTCGAGCCCGTCGCGCCGCGCGTGCGTCCCGCCAAGCAGGCCTGAGCGTGGGCTTGCGCGTCTATCAATCGCTGTGGGCCACCGAACTGCGGCGCCCCGGCGCGCCGGAGCGACCAATTGCCGAGCGGTTCGATCGCGTGCGCGCGGCGGGCTTCGACGGCATGGCGATCGATCTCGGCGCGATGGACATAGTGGCCGCGCGCGCGCTCGTTCCCGAGTTCGGGCGGACCGGGCTGCGAGGCTTGCTGACCGCGTTCCCGCGCAGCATCGAAGAATTGCGGCCCGCCCTTCATCTCGCCAAGGACATCGGCTCGCCCTTCGTGATCGTCGTCGGCCAGGTCATGCCGCTCGCGGTTGCCGATATGGCCGAGGCGATCAAGGCCTGGATGGCGATCGCGGACCAAGAAGGCGTTCCGATTCAGTTCGAGACGCATCGCAACTGCATCACCAACGACCTTTTCTCGACCCTGTTGCTGCTCGACGCGATCCCCGACATGCGGCTGAGCGCCGATCTTTCGCATTACGTGGTCGACCGCGAGATGATGCAACCGATCAGCCGAGGACTATCAGACTTACGTCGGCCGCATCCTGGAGCGCTCCGATTCCTTTCAAGGCAGGGTGGCGAACCGTTGCCAGGTGCAACTGCCGCTGCATTTCCCGCAGCATCGCATTTGGATCGACACGTTCCTGGATTGGTGGCGTCGCGGCTTCGCGTCGTGGCAGCGCCGCGCCACGCCGGAACGAAGACTGCATTTTCTTGTGCGAGCTCGGACCGCGCGACTATGCGATCACCGACGCCAACGGAGAGGAATTGTCGGATCGCTGGAGCGAGGCTCTCATCTTGAGGGAATGGGCGACAAGCTGCTGGGCCGACGCGCTCGAACTCAATCGCGTTCCGGCCTGACGACGGAGCCCTCCCGTGGAGCCGGCGAGGGGAGATCCGCGGGCCACTAGACGAAGAGGATACGATGTCCGTCACCAGCCTGCAGCTCGAGACGCGATCGGCGGAATGGGAGCAGCGGGTGGAGCTCGCGGCCTGCTACCGCCTGCTCGCGCACTATAAGATGACCGACCTCATCTATACGCACGCGACGGTTCGCGTGCCCGGCGAGCCCGGTCATTTCCTCATCAATCCCTACGGCCATCGATGGGAGGAGATCACCGCCTCCTCGCTGGTGAAGATCGACGTCGACGGCGCCAAGATCGGCGACAGCCCCTACCGCGTGAATCCCGCGGGGTTCACCATCCACAGCGCCGTCCACATGGCGAGGCACGATGCCGCCTGCGTCATCCACACCCACACGCGCGCCGGAATGGCGGTCTCGGCGGTGAAAGATGGCTTGCTGCCGATCAGCCAGATCGCTCTGCAATTCTATGGCCGTCTCGGCATTCACGACTATGAGGGAATCGCGCTCGATCTCGACGAGCGCCAGCGCATCATCCGTGACTTGGGCGGCTTTTGCGGCGTGATCTTGCGCAACCACGGACTGCTGACGCTCGGACGGACGGTGGCCGAAGCCTTCAGCCTGATGTTCTACTTGAATCTTGCCTGCGAGGTGCAGGTCTCGGCGCTGTCGATGGGCGCCGAACTCGTCGTTCCGCCGGAGGAGGTTTGCCGGAAGGTCGGTGAGCAAAATGACCGGATGGCCTTCGACGACGGCGATCTCCACTCGAATGGGCGGCGCATCTACGCATGCTCGACGCGATGGACCCGTCCTACCGGACGTGATTTGTCCCGCCCTAATTCCTCGCTGCAGGAGGCCCGACCATGACCCAAACGACCAAGACCGAGTTCGACTGGACGCTGCCTTCCCGGGACTTTCGCGATCCGGCTCTGTTCGAGCGGGAGCGGCGCGAGATTTTCGCTGCGAATTGGATGCTGTTTTCCTGGTCCGAGCGCTTGCGGGAGTCGGGCGACTATGTGACGGGAACGGTCGCGGGCTATCCCGTTTTCGCGATACGCGACGACGCGGGACAGGTTCGCGCCTTTCATAACGTCTGCCGGCACCGCGGTGCCCAGCTCCTCGGCGAAAGCAGCGGCCGGTGCGGCAAGCTCGTCGTCTGCCCCTATCACAGCTGGAGTTATACGCGTGACGGACGCTTGAACAAGGCGTTCGATTTCGGCTCCGACGCCGCTTTCGATCCGGACGCTTGGAGCCTCCACGCGATCGACGCCGAGGAATGGCGCGGCCTCCTCTTTCTCAGGCTGAAGCGCGGCGGCGCGCGAGCCTGGTGGAGTGGCTCGGCCCGATCCACGAGTGGCGGCCGACTACCCGCTCGAACAGCAGCATTATTTCATGTCGAAGGACCGCGACTGCGCGGTCGACTGGAAGACCTACGGCGAGAACTATCTCGAATGTTATCACTGCCGGACGATGCATCCCGGGCTCTGCGCGGCGATGGACATCGACAACTATCGGATCGACATCTACGAGGAACAAAAATTCTTCCACCTCCATGCGCCCAGGCGCGACGGCGGGCTCACCCGCGGGCTCTATTTCTACCGCTTTCCCTGCCTGATGC
>CAWHMJ010000010.1:0-170560 GCA_963830375.1 uncultured Acidobacteriota bacterium | reverse complement strand
CTCCATAAGCGAAATCATGGTTAATGGCTCGACTCATGTCTTTATTGAGCGGGAGGGCGTACTTCAAGAAGTTCCTGACCTCACCTTGAGCGAGAAATCTTTGATGGTTGCCGTCAAGAACATCGCCCGGCGACTTGGGGACGACATCTCTGAGCAGAAACCGATCCTCGACTCCCGGCTGCCTGACGGTAGCCGCGTCGCAGCCGTCATCCCGCCGTGCAGCATTCATGGCGTAACACTCACAATTCGGAAATTCAACGGTCGCCACTTCACGATTGAAGACCTGGTGAAATGCGGCAGCCTCGATGCAATACTTGTTGAGCGACTGAAGAACTACGTCGAGAGACGGCAGAACATCCTCATTAGCGGCGGAACCGGAACGGGCAAGACGACGCTCTTGAACGACTTGGGAAAACTCATTTCGAATGACGACCGGATTCTCCTCATCGAAGACACGTCGGAGATTCAACTGCAAAAGCCAAACCTCGTCCGTTTTGAAGCTCGTCAGACACAGGCAGACATTCCAGCCGTGGCGATCCGTGATTTATTGAAGGCATCACTCCGGCACCGTCCCGACCGAATCATTCTCGGTGAGATTCGCGGAGGTGAGGCATTTGACTTGCTCCAACTCCTCAACACCGGCCACTCCGGCACGCTCTCAACCGTCCATGCCAGCTCCGCCCGGCAAGCGATCTCAGATTCACGAGTTGCGTTCTACAGAGCGGCGTCGAATTGCCTTATCGCGCCATCAAGACCAACATCGGCGATTCGCTCAACGTCATCATTCAGCTCGAACGCCGGCCAGGAAGACGATTCATTTCGGAGGTCTTGGAGATTCGCGGTTACGACTCCGACCTGGACCGCTACAATTTTTCTCCCGTCTTTTCTACCCAAGTCTAGACCACGCTCTTCAAGCAGAACTTCAAAGGCAGATTCATAGCTGTCAACTAGAGCCAATGCAAACCAAACCACAGTTGCCGTCTATCGAAGTCGCTGATACAGTCGTCAAGCGACACCAGAAAAGCGGACAGGGAGAAAATCCATGTCGCGTCGATCTGGTCAGAATGGTTGTATTCAGGAGGACGGCAACTGGTACGTCGTTCGGTTCTGGAAGGATGTCGCAGGCCAGGAAAAGAGGCAGCGAGTACGAGAGAGAATCTGCCCTATTTCCGGTCCCGGCAAACTTTCTGTATCCGAACGGAAACACAAGGCCAAAGAAATAATCGAGGCCAGCGGAGCGGATACTGCGGAGCATTTCGAGAAGGTTGTTCGTTCGAACCACGGCATCACGTTTCGTGAACAGGCCGAGATTTGGTTGGAACAGATGAAGAACCGCAAGCGCAAGCCGGTGGCTCCGTCTACGCTTGAGAATTGGGAACGCTGCTTGAGGAACTGGCTCAATCCGAACATCGGTGATATGCCTCTCGACTCCATCGGCAATCTTGCGTTGAGGAATCTCGGCGCAACGATGGTAAAGGGTCGGCTAGGCGCGTCGGCGATAAGGTCCTACACAAACGCGGTCAAAATGGTTGTAGCTTCGGCGGTCAATGAAGAAGGGGATGCACTCTTTCCCCGAAAATGGAATCACGACTTCATCGATCTACCCGAGGATAGAAATCCGAAACAACCTACCCTGACCAGTGATGCAGTGACCGCCATTGTCGGCGCACCAAAAGATAAGCTCTTACCGTATGCTCTACGCGCTCTGCGCATCTGCGGGATTGCGATTTGGTGAAGCGCTGGGGATCGACATAAGAAATATTTCCCCGGACTGCACCACGATCAAAATCTGTCAGAAGGCTTGGAGGGGGCAGATTCACGATTACCTGAAGTCCGAAAACGGTAAACGTGAAATCGATCTGCACCCTACGGTCGCGGCCATGCTGAAGGAGTTCGTTGGCGAGAGGAAATCTGGCCTCCTGTTCTGCTACTCGAACGGGGAGACAACTCTACGCAGTCGAACATCCTGCGGCGCTCGCTGCATCCGATCCTTGCCAACCTCAAACAGCCGAAAACGGGTTGTCACGCGTTCCGTCGTTTCCGCATTACATGGCTTCGCAAGAACTTGGTCCCTGAGGACCTCATCACGTTCTGGCATGGCCACGCGGGGAAGACGGTGACAGACAGCTATTCCAAGCTGAAGGACGACGCGGAGTTTCGCAAGCAAGTAGCCGAGAAAGTGGGCTTGGGCTTCGAACTCCCGTCCGAAAAAGCCGTTGTTGGACTGAATGGACCGAAACTCGAAGTTGGACCAGTTGAAGAACTCGCTGTAAACTATTGAGAGTGTATTGGTTGCACCGCGTGGGCGTGTAGCTCAGCTGGGAGAGCACCTGCTTTGCAAGCAGGGGGTCACCGGTTCGATCCCGGTCACGTCCACCATCTATCTGCCTGCAAATCAATCTGTTGCTAATTTGGCCTTTGGACGACTCCACCAATTTGGGTCCATTTGGGTCCAATAAGAAGTCTCTCCACTCCTTCCACCGCTCGGCGTTGCTCCGCAGGGATCGCGTGCAGATAGATCTGCCGTGTGACCTCAGACGAAGCGTGGCCTAATAACGCCTGTACCGTTCCCAGCGGTGCTCCTACGGCATCCAGCAACGTCGCGTGGCAGTGACGCAGGGAATGCCAGGTAATCTTCGGCAAACCGAGCTCTTCGCACGCGGGCTGCAAGTGACGATGCAAGAGATTCCGTCTGCACAATGGCTGACCCGAACAGGTTGAAAATACCAAGCTGTCAGGATCGCCTGCCTTACTGCGCAGAGCGGAAAGGATGGAGATGGATTCGGACCCAATTGGAATAGACCGGACGCTGCGTCTTGTCTTCGGAGTATCGAAGTGTCCATCGTAAACGGTTTCCGTAATGCGGAGCGTCCTCGCATCTAAATCGATGCTCTTCCGGCGAAGCGCGAGAAGCTCGCCAATCCGAAGTCCCGTCAGAACCAGCAACGTGGCCACGGATTTGGATGGCTCTGGAAGAGCAACGAGTAGCTGTTTGATTTGCTCCGGAGTCAGAATGGACCGTTCCGATTTGTGTTCCCGTCTTGGGAGTCGTGTCTTGCGTACTGGGTTGTCGGAGATGTAGTCCCATTCCTCCGCCGTGCCCAGCACTTTGTTTAGCGCGCATCTAATGTGGTGCACGGTCTCCCAGGCAAACCCGTCACGAAGCTTTGCTGCTAGAAAAGTTTGGATCGCTTCGCGCGAAATGTCGGGGAGCCGCCGTTCACCGAAAATCGGAATCAAATGAACGCCAAGCATGTATTCGTAATGCCTTTGTGTTGCATACTTGAGTGTCGGGAGTACAACGGGTTCCCAGTCCATCTGCACGAAATCTTTCAACGTGCGCATGGCCTGTGGCCGCTGACTTCCGCTGTTCAATGAACGAAGCCGCTCTGAGAGAGCACGCATAGCGAGACGGCGCGTGGCGAACTCTGCGACGGTACCGATTACAATTGACCGGCGCATCCTTCCCATTGTTCCGTCAGCGTTGATGACATCCTCCCACCAGCGGGCAACCCAAACCTTCTCGCGTTTGCCGCGCTTGAAAAGCGAGCCTCGTTGAAAACGCCTGCGAACCATCGTTCCTCCTTCGATGGCCCGCTTGGCTTGTTCTGTGTCAGTTATGAGTGTAGCGCTGGAGTCAAGCAACATGTTGCACCTCCGCACTGACGTTTGACCCATGCCAGTATTTCGTCCTCGCTGAAACGCCAATACTTCCCAAGCCGGTAGCCCGGCAATCGCTCCCTAGAACGTTTTCGCATTCGTCCATAGACCCAGGACACGGGCACCTGCAACAACCTGGCTACTTCATGAACAGTCATGAGATGGCTTTCGCCTCCGCGATCTCCCCCTGTGGCCGCGTGTTGTGGCGCGGCATGCAACGGGTTCTCGAAGTGTTCTGCTGGTGAGCCGTTCTGGAGCGAAGACCTTAGCGTTGCCGGGTTTTTTCCTTCAATGCAGATGGCAGTCGAATGGATATCTGGTGCAAGGCGCGAGGCATGCTGTCGGGATGACGCTGTATTCTCGCGCGCGCCGGGTTGGTTTGAACGGGGCTTCATGCGCGTTATGCGGTCTTGGTGTGGACTCCTCCTTCGGTTTGCTGGTGGTTGCCACTGTTGGCTTGTTGGTCCAGCCAGCGTTTGAACTCGGCATCCTTCTTGAACAGGAGCTTGAGCGCTTCGCTCACGACGTAGGACGGGGTTGCGTCGATGAACTCGGCGTAGGTGTCCAAGTTGTGTCTGACCTCTTCATCGAGGCGAACCTGGATGGTTGTAGTTTTTGGTTGTTTTGACGGTGCTTTCAGTAGTGCCATGTTCTTTCCTCCTTCTCCTTTTCGAGATGTAGTGCAGCCTGCATTACAAATTGTTTGCCGCATCCCTGCGCGGCAATCCTAGAGCACGCGACCAGCGTGCCGGGCGGGAGCGACCCCACGAACTTTTTGGGCGGCTGAAGGCCGAAAAAGTGGGGTCGCTCCCGCCCGATTTCGTATTTTGTCCACAGCGTCTTTCCTCTTCGCAGCGTTTCCGTTCCTCTGTCGGACAAGGATTTCGCTTCGCTACAAGGTGAAGAAGTGGCAAGTGAAAAAGTGCAGAGCGTCATTTCTACCTTCTTCACCCTGTCTCGCGGATTCGTCGTCTGCTGCGGTGACCCGGCGGAGGTCCTGCACAGCAAAATACATGGCATAACTGCGGTCGTTGCCTTGCCATTTGGGGGATGTATACCTACGCTAATCCCACAGCCTCCTACCCGCAGATGCTCGAATTGCTCCCGCAAGACCTGCCCGTTCGTCGCCCTGGGTGCTTCACAGATTACAGTGGCGGTCCCACGCTCGTGGTTGGGCATTGAGCAAAAACTCCCCTCATCTATACAGAGGGGAAAAACGGGGAAACCTCACCAACAAAATCCGGTTTTCGGTGATCTTTACGGTTTGGGTCCACGACTATGTCGGTGGGATGCTAGGTTCGTTCAGTCCGCTGTGGGATAATCAGCGCTCGCGCCGCCTGAGGCTAGTTTTGATGGCAGAGCCAATCTCGGTCATAATCTCCGTATTAGCCTTGTGTATGTCAGCCGTGACGGCATGGTTGACACTTTTCCGTCGCGGCACAGTCAAAATGACCCAGCCAACGGTCATATACTTCGGGCCAGATACTCCACGTTCACGAGACGAAGCGCCTCTACCCAAAGTCTATTTGCGAACTCTGCTTTTCGCGACATCGAAACGGGGTCGCGTCGTGGAAAGCATGCACGTTGCGCTTTCGCGCAACGAGACGCATCAAAATTTCAACATTTGGGTGTACGGCGATGAACGGTTGGTTCGCGGCAGTGGATTGTTTGTTGGTGAAGCGGGGATATCTGCTAATCATCATTTTCTGGCTCCCAGAGATGGAAGCTCTTTCCGCTTTACTGAGGGACGCTACCGAATGGACGTGTTCGCCCAGTTGCTCGGAGACCGAGAGAGAATGATGCTGTTCTCGCAGACTCTTGAGATTCCTCGTGAGGTCGCAGCCCAGCTCGCGGAGCCAGATTGTGGCTTATATTTCGACTGGGGGCCAGACTCATCGTGCTACCTGTCGCATATCGACAAGCGGCCACCTCTTCCAAATGAAGATTTTCTTGAACTGCTCAATCTGACCCGGCGTTCAAAGTCGCGCTCGGGTGCTTGAGAGAAGTGCGGACACTTGATCAGCATGGTCCCCGATCAGGGGAATAGCTGCTGGAATATCTGGTTCGTCGTAGCCAGGTCGAAAACTTCAGGGGCAAATGTTCTGCCGATCCATTCGGTGATTTCTTCGTGGCGGGCTGCATTGACGCAGCGCGGATATTTTGCGCCAATCAACAACGCAGGCGGGTCTCCAAGACAAAGGGGAGCACACGCCTGAGGGGGAACTGTCTGGCGGATCGTGGTGTCTGATTGAAAGGATGATCCACCAACGGCCAACTCGTTGGGCCTTGGCTCTAGGCTTGCCACTAGTGGCCGCTTGCTTGGCCATTTGGGCTGTGCAGTGGAATTCCGAGGAATATGCGGTCTATGAGGCCGCGATTCGCGAGGCCTTTAGCGGCGAAGATGTCTCGTACTACGTGATTCTGGACACTACACAGCCTGTGCGACGTTTCGGTATTTCCAACTTCCATTCCGCGAGATTGGGCCTTCCGCTGACTGCGAGAGGCAGCTACACCGCAAAAAATTTGTTCCGGTTTCACGTCCCGCCAAGGTTTCGCCTTCCCCACCCGTTCACAATGGTCAGCCAGAATGGACTGGACAAGGTTTATCGTCCCGGCCAAATCGATTCTCCCAACGCCGTTGAACTCAGCGGGCTTCTGCGGAAAAGTTGGGGTGTGATTACCCTTTCACGCGTCGGGTTCGATCTTGGCGGACAGCATGCGGTAGTTTACGCGCAGCTAACCTACTGCGGCCTCTGTGGGGAAGGAACCTACCTATATCTCTCAAAGGAAACGGGGGCGTGGCACATTGTTGGCCGCGCCGGAACGTGGATTTCGTAGAGTTTCCGCATGGGCATGAAGCATAGCGCAGCCAAAGCTTTGATAACATTGGGATCTGTACGCGTTAACTCCCTGAGAAGTCCGATGTCGCCAAATCGCAACCATAGGACAGGTAAAACTACAGACGGGGACCGTAAATGATGAAGGGCAAATGCAGTCGATGTAAAAAACGACTAACATCAGAAAATGCCTCAGCCTCTGTAGTTAGCAGTGGTTATGGTCGCTGCCGCGTGTGTGAAAACGAACACGCGAAAAAACGAAGTCGAACATTAGGTGGAAAATACAATTTAGGAAGTGCCCAAGCTAAATTTAACGGGCACAAATGGGATTTAAGTTTTCAACAATATGCCGCGATAGTGGCTTTTGACGAATGTTTTTATTGTGGCAGTCCACTACCACAGGCGGCAGGCGGATTAGATCGTGAGGAAAATGGAGATTATGTTTGGGATGCTGTATTACCGTGTTGTGGAAAGCAGCCGAGGGCTGCGGGTCCGCGAGGTTGCAACGAAATCAAGAGCGGCGAAATTGCACCAATCGTGCTATTCGCCCGTAGATGGTATGAAAAACACGGGAGACTACCTACAGAACAGGATTTCATCGATAGATTGCAAAAGTTCAAAACTGAACGAGATAGTGCATACAAGATTATTTGTGGTTTGAATCCAGAAGAACTCAAGAAGTTGAGAAAAGACACCTCAGTTCGAAAGTTTTTGGCGTCGCTGCTGCCCAAGCAATGAAACCATTGTCAGTGGTTCACTTTTGGCAGTTCAGTCCCTCGATTGAGAATTTCCAGGTAGCGATGATACGTAAAGAGCCGATGCCGCTGTTTGCCGGTCGTCTCGCGAACCATGCCGAGCTTGACCATGTGCTGCAAGGCCTTCGCCACAGTGGGGGGAGAGAGGGAGAGTTTTTCGGCTGTCGCCGGGATCGTGATGATCGGCTTGCGTTGAAGGTGTAGGTGAACGCGCAGAACCGATCCAGCGGGGCGGCCAAGCTCCTCAATCTTCCGGCGGTCTTTTTCAATGAGCGTGAGTATCTCCCTCGACGTATCTGCTGCTTGTTGAGCCGTCTCCTTCACCCCTGTTAGAAAGAATTCGAGCCAGGTCTCCCAATCTCCGTGGGTGCGGACGCGGTCAAGCAATTCGTAGTATTTCTGCCGGTTCGTCTTGAAATACAGGCTGAGATACAGAATCGGCTCTCGGATCGCGCCAGCGACGCACAGCAAGAACGTAATCAGCAAACGGCCCAGTCTTCCATTTCCATCTAGAAAGGGATGGATGGTTTCGAACTGTACGTGCACGAGGGCTGTCTTCACGAGAAGGGGCAGGTCCTCATGCTGGCGATGAAGGAACTTTTCGAGTGCGGCCATGCATTCCATCAATTTCTCGGGTGGCGGCGGAACAAATGCAGCGTTGCCGGGCCGCGTGCCACCAATCCAGTTTTGGGTCTCGCGGAATTCGCCGGGCCGCTTCTCGCTGCCGCGCCCCTTGGACAAGAGAATCTTGTGAATTTCCCTTATCAGACGGAGAGACAGCGGGAAATCTTCTCGCAGACGGCGAAGACCGTGATTCATCGCTGCCACATAATTTGAAACGTCCTGAACATCTTCCAGCGGTACGCTAGGGGCTTCGGCGCTTTCAAACAACATCAGGTCAGAAAACGAAGATTGTGTGCCCTCGATCTGCGAAGAGAGCACGGCTTCCTTTCGAACGTAGAGGTAAATGAAGAGCGAGGGATCGGGCAGAATGGACGCGAGCCCGTCCAGGCGACCGAGTGCTTGGTTTGCCTGCTCAAGCAGAGGCAGGAGTGGCTGAAGGGCCAGCGGCGGGTCCGGGGGCAGTGGTGGGGGCACGTAGGCCCGGAAAGACTCGTCCTTGAAGGTCTTGAGGACATAAGTCCCGAGGCGGTTGTTGGGTTTGGTTGGTGTCGCCATCACAAAACCATCGTTTCGTTAGGAATTCCCTAACAAAACTATATAGCCTTTTCGTTTCGTTAGCTAGTGGGGGTGTGGAGAATCCGCCCGACACCGAGCTGCGGACATGAGTAGGGTCAGTCGCTCTGAGATTCTTTGATCCATTCCTGGAGTCGGCCTCGGTAAACACGGTACCGTGTTCGCGATATCGTACCATTCAGATATCTGGAGTATTCTGTCCAGCCGTCCGGTTTCGCGTCTATCTTGGTCCACTTATCGTAAAACTGAGGAATTCCCAGGATAGTTCTTAGACAGGCAAGAGATTGACGAACCTCGCCGACGGAGCCGGAGCCAAAGTTGAAAACCACGATCGCCGGGCAATGGATTAGGGGAAAGCGGCGTTCGTCGAGATAGTCACGATCACATGTCAGAAGCACAAACCCATGCTTAAGCGCGTAGGCGGTGTGATTCTCGTCTGGGTGTCTCCTAAGGCCTTCCCTCTGCGCGGTGGTGACACGCGCGCTCATCTTTCTCAGAAGTTGTGTGGCGGTAAAGGGAAAGTTCTCATCTGCATAGAAGCTGACCTTTGCGTTGCGGCGCCGATATTCTAGGCCTTGCGCTATCTCCTGCTTGGTTGGCGGATTGGCGCGGACCACTTCCGCTACGTTTACCCAGCTCATTCAAGGGGCTCCAAAGGAGCGACGCCGTTCTCCAATCGGCGAGTCACGTATTCGAGAGAACGGGCGCGGAACGAGCTTTTGTGAAGAAGGCAGCCCGAATCCGTGGCCGGTTTCCCGGTGTACGACAGTTCGAAGCGCACGGTAGGATTTGATTCTGTTCGGTCGATCCGCTCAATGCAAGACCCGTACCCGGTATGACCTTGAGAATCTATAATAGGTGCACTCTCTTGTGACCCACACCTACGTCTCTCGGAAAAACACAACAAGACCGCTGTATGCAATCAGTCTTTATGGGTTTGACAACACCGGATTGAGACGATAGATTGCGAAACATCCCAAGGCATGAGAACAGTGAAATGGTGACGATCACGAAGGGAATTCTCGCAGGCCTCAATCTGCAAGAGCTTGCTGAGGCAGATTTGCGCACCCTGTCTCAGTTACCGGTGCGTACCGAACTCGCGCTCGCGTCTTTCTATAAGGGCAATCTAAATAGCGCCACCTTCCAGGGGATCACATTCAAAGAGTGCAGTTTCGCGCGGGTAGGACCAACGATTTAGGGCTCAAAGCAGTGATTCTGGTGGCCGTTTTTGGCCCTGTAGAACCATGGTTTTGGGCCATTCCAGTGCATTCTGGCACGTCAGACCATGGTTTTACCCTAACCGGGGCCTGGCGATGACCAGAGCGCTTACTCTGCGCCGGGTTCGGGAGGAGGAGGTACGGGCTTCTCAGGATTCAAATAGGAACGATAATTGCCAAATGTGCGTTCAGCGTCAGTGATCGCTTGGTAGTGCTCCGCGAGATCATCCTCTGCAAGTTCATCGACCTTCCAGTCTCCGTCACTCTTTTCCAGCGTCATAACCTGAATCGGACCAGAGAGACCGCCTGTATTCGTTTCGATTGCCTGTTTTAGAGCCCATACGGTTGCCAGCACACCTTCAGTCACCTTCGGTCGGTGGTCTTTCCAAAAAATTCTTCGCAGAAATGCCAAAAACATATCGCCGAGCGGTTGACCGCTTCCGATTGCCACGAAAGGCAAGTCATGCGAAGCCAACTCCGGACTACATTGATGATTGAATTGGATGAGTCGGGGTTGTTTGGCAATCGGCATAATCACGATTGTGCTGCTCATCGCGCTAGTTATAGCGGCTTGTCCCAATAAAGGCGCCGTTACTTGGGCAGTCTTGAATTCCAGTTCGGCGAATTGCCAGAACTCTTTCTGCAAAGTTGTGGTCACATCGTTTGTGCTAGCGGCGTTAAGCATCTTGCCGGTCCACAATTTTTCCAGTGAGGCGCTGAAACGCTGACCCAGACCAACAGGACCAGACGTTCCGATCGCAATACATTGTCCGATCTTAGTCAATTTCTTGACGGATTGTCGGACGGTCCCGGCCCCAAGACTCGTCGCGAGAGTCGCCGCCCCGTCTGCGCCCAGAACGATACCGTCCTCGCACTGAATACCAATGATCAATGTCATGAGGACTTAGTCTTGAAAGACGCTGTTAACGCGAAAGGCGGGATACTTTTTGTAAATTGAAGTCACTAGCTGCGAGAAGGTAAGGCCTTTGGCCCAATTAACTAGCGCCGTAAGGTATTGAAAAGCGCGAGGATCGGCTTCTCTTGCGTCGACTCTGGCTCGAATGGCACCTGCCGGAGTAATTTGGTATATGGGATAAGAGGATCCAGGAGCCCTCAGCATATTAACGAGCCCTGCCTGCGCCAGCATCTCTGCATCCACGTAAACTAACTTTGAAAATGGCCCGTAGTTGTATGGAACGAATTGATAAAAATTTGGCACACCCAGAACTGCGGGAACTTCCTGCGCGAGCAAAAAGAGAACTTTCTGCAATTGAGCCGGGTCCAGCCCTCTATCCTCTGCCGCGTCCAGCGCCATCAACAGCCATGACATTCGGTCCATCAAAGTATCCTATCACTTTTTGCTGTTTAGTATATCGGCACTTGCTGATGAAAGTTGAGCCCACATATCTTGATAAGCATCATGCTGAGACATTGTTTGACGTGATTAGGAGCGCGCGCTTGCGCCCGTTGTTCATCGGAGTCCATCTTACTATCTTCGCTTTTTCTTCGCCAGCGATTCTTTAAGAGAAACGGCGGCTTCCAGCGGGACCGCAAGGAGGCTGGTGATCTCAGTCACCATCTTTTGGCCCGGTCGCCCCACTCGGCCAAACTTTTTACGGGGGCGAGACGCTTCCACCCTCATAGGGTTTCGATTCGCGTCGACGCTGTGCGGAGGGCTTTGCAGAGGGAGATCGGCCACTTCAGTTGGACCTCGTATGAATCGGGCACAGTCGCCACGCTCTTCCTGTCGCGCACGCCGGAACGCACAGAGCGAGTATCCGAACAGATTCGCCGAGCCGTGACCGCCTACCTTGAAAAGAACAGCGGACGCCAGCGTTTTGCGGGTTAAGTCAGGTGCAGGAAGGGTGTGGCGCAATCAAACGCGGTTTCCCAATTCTCAGTTCTCCAATGAGGGACCATCAGACACGGCTTGCAGCTCACGAAAGATGTCCGCGTGATTCTGGCCAAGATAGCGCGCTATACGGGCATTGCCGAACAGCCTCCCGAGATAGCCTCGCGCCAGAACCAGGTTTAGAACTTGGTTCCCATGAGACTCTTCGATCAGCTTCAAATCTCGTTGCAGAGCCTCCATCTCCTTTTCCATCTTCGTGACCTGTTCCGGCGTTAGACCGCCAACGACCTTGTGATTGTCAGGTTCAACGAGCATGTCGGGATTGGTTGCCGCGAGAAGCGCCTTAACATACGGGACCGAGTAATTGGCCGTCGCCACCAAAAGCTCGGCCACTTCGATCTGTCGCATTGGCTTCATTTTTCTGAGGAAAGAAAATGCCCCCAGCGAAACATGCTTGTTCTTGAGGATCTCGGCTGCTTCCTTGCAGATGCCATTTAGCAAATCTCGCTTCTGCCGGATGCTGGCGACATCCACCTTCAATACCTTGGCAATCCGTTCTTCAGAGACGCCATGCCGCGTAGCTTTCAGAATCATCGCGTGCTCCTGAATCGTGGCCATCCGGTTTACGCGCTTGTTGTAGGTGTACGTCTCGTCATCGGTTGCGATCAAGCAGCGGGCGTGGGTCTCTTCGAGTTGCCTTAAGACTTCGAGCCGAATGTGGCCGTCCAACAACAGAAAAGTGTCGGACTTGCCGTTTTGCGGAAAGACAATCAACGGCTCAATGATGCCGACTTCGCGCACGGACGAAAGGACCTGCTGGTACTTCTGGCTGGACCTTATGGAAGTCTTTATATGCTTGAGCGGAAGAATGCTTGTAATCGGCACGATCATCCCTTGAGGGTTAAACGCAAGCTGGAACTTGTTTTGTCATATTGAAGCCTTGTCCGTGATCTGAATTTTTTCTGCCAAGGGCGCTGGAATTGTGTCCAATCCCTCCGCACGCAGCAACGTGACGAAGTTTTCGTCCCGGAAGAGATTCTTTAGCGCGGATACGATAAGCAGCAGACGATGCTCCGTAAGTTGTGACTTTTTTATCAGCAGCTTTTGCCGGTCGGCCTCTTGGCGATAAACGCGAACCAGCCCCTCGGCCGATTGCAGGCCGATCAACTTTTCGCCGGACGCCTGGGTTGGAACGTCTTGCCATTGGCTTTCCGCAGCTTCGATGATGCGTCGGACAGCCAGTAGCTTGCGGCCCACGGAGCGTTTTGTCCTCATACGCCTGGCAGAGAGCTCGCTGAATGCCATCCTCATCGGTGTTGGCGATTTGCATCGCAACCGACAGCGGTATCCGGCCCGTCTCAACGGCAGAAATCAAACGCTCCTCGCCGTCTTTTAGCAGATGACTAATTCCCGTGACATAGCTCTTATGAACATCAATTTTATTCGCGATCTCCGTTGTGCTGTAACCTCGGGACTTTAGGCTACTGATCTCTCGTAGTAACTCGAGTGGGCGAATTTGGCGTCGAGCGATGTTCTCAACCAGGCTCATCAGGAAGCATTCTTCCTTCGATGCCTCCTTAACAATCGCCGGAATCTCGGCTTGTCCCAGCGCGGCGAATGCTTCCAGCCGACCTTGACCGCAGACGAGGTCGTAGAATTTGCCATCGGCAGGTTCTGTCCGACGAGCAACGGTGATGGGTCTCTTCAGGCCAAGATTGGAAATATTCGAGACGATGCTTTGGAAAACGACCTTATTGCGGCTTCGTGGATTTAGGACATTAATTTGATCGATCGGGATCATCTGAACCATTGGGGCGGTGTCATTCATGCTCCCTCCGGGATTCGCTTCCGTCGAGCCATGCCGAAAAAGAAATCAAGCGTGCTAAAACGATATGTATCCAAACTGACGGCGTTATCTTCAGCGAGTAGCAGCTTCTCAAATGTGAAATCAAGGTGCGGCAGCAGATAGTAGTCAGAGCGGCTCACGATTGTCGGCGTCCATTCGCACGGCCACAGTGATGTCCGGCTTCAAGCCAGCATCAACCCGAATGAGCCATCGAAATGCGCCAGACATCTCTTTGGCTGCATCTCGCAATGACAAGAGACGCGGAGAATTCATCGTTCACCGTCAGCAAGTCGTTGTCGGGATCGCTACTCACACTCCCCCCGAGTTGACGAATGTGCGTGATGACGTCAGCGGTGATTCTGGGATGCATCAGACGAAGTTGCCGGTTGGTTTCGATGAATTGATAGTCGCGCTCGGGCGTGTAACCGATCAGTTGGTATGCACGGATCTAGACTGCCAAACCGATTGCGGTACATCGGAGCTTGAAGCCATGCCTTCAGCCTCGTCTATCAACAGACCGGAAAGACGGCCCGCGCGCTCCAACAGGCTGGCGAAGATGGTCCAGCAATTCGTCATTCGCAAACTTGCGACCGCGCTCCAGAATGATGCTTCGCGCCTTGTGAAAACAATTCTGGCGGGACGATGGGCTGGAAGGCCGCATCGCTCCGAATCCACATTTCTGACGGATTGACCACGCGTTTCTTCTTTAGCTTGAAGGAAACCTCTGTTATAGACGTTGTTGCCCACGTATTTTTCGCTCGTCAAGACCTGATGAACGGTACCGCGTGTCCAAGGCCGACCCAAATCCGTGGGAATGCCGCGTTCGTTCAAAATCGTTGCGATTCTTCGATTCAACGAATTCCTTCTGCTGTAAATATGTGGTACATCCAACGAACAATTTCAACCTCGTCCGGCGGCCCCGGAATGAGGATGACGCGATCTGTCTGAATGCTTTTCTGCTCTCCTCGATTGAGCACGCCCTTGTGCTCCCCGTTCACGTCGCGTAGCATCCGACGAAGCCCGTAACCAGGGGAACCGCCTTGGCGAAAGCCGAGTTCGATGAGGCGACATTGCCCGACAAAGACTTTGGCGGATAGCTCACGGCTATACTCGCCGGCCATTGCCCGTTTGACGCCCTTCACAATGGTCGAAATGGGACTGCCATCATTCTCAAATTGCTCAGCGCAGTAGTGGACTTCCGATTTTCGCGCGTCTGCAGATATATTCGTAATATGCACTCTCGTCCGCATCCTGAAAACGTCCCCAACGGCTAACGTCATAAACTAAAATCGCACTGAAGTCGGCCCGGTCATTTTCCACGTCATGAATCAGTTGCTTCAGAGCGTCCCGGCCATCAATCCGCAACCCGCTCTTGCCGGCGTCTGTGTACGTGCGCACGATCAGCATTCCCCGGCGTTCGGCATATTGGCGAATGATTTCTCGCTGGTTCTCGGTCGAGTATTGCTGGTGCTCGGTGGACATGCGGACGTACTCTACGGCGCGGGCTGCGCTCGGTTTGCTTTCAGATGATCCTGGTTCGATGCTTTCCATTGCCGCCACTCGTCTGACAGCTAGTAATGACAGGCGGCGCATCTCTGAGTCTTGCGAAGAGTCTGTTCCCGCCAGTAGTTCACATTGAACTGCCGTGGTCCTTATATGACGAATCGGGACCAAGCTTCAAAGAGATGTTCTTTTCAGCCTCTGCCTTTGAGCGACGGTGTGCAAATCGCCTTGCAGAATAATCACTTTCGCTGAGGCTAAGTTGTTCTTCTCTTGGAACACAGAGTCTGAGACGAGCCAAATGCTTGCATCCATAGCCCGGAGATCCAAGACTACGTTGTTCTTTACAGAATCAACGAGTTGGTGAAGAGCGGTCAACAGGCGGGACTTTGCGGAATGGCGGCGGCCTCCAAATCTGCGCCTGGCTCGATACTGTTTCATATAGCCGGGATTATTCTCCCGCCATTTTTTCTGGCTGTCTCGACACTGCTCGCGATAGACAAAGTCCGTGGCGATTTTCTCTCTATGGTAATCAGTGCGGCGTCGCTGCTGGCACTCTGCGGAACCGCAAATCCTCTGATCCGGGTGGTATCGGCACGGGGGGAATTCTTGTTTGCAATAGGTGCAAGTCTTGATTTTCATGCCTACGACTAGCATGAAAGAACGGCACAGCTTATGAGTGGTCGATTGCGTTCGGAAACACGGCGGTCGTGAAGCTAAACTAGACGGGAAACCGTCCCCCGCCGGTTAAGGCTGATCTTTCAAGAGGCGCGTCAGAACCTCCGGCGCAAGATAGAAACTGGTGCCCTGAAGGCGTTTCACCGCGATTCGAAGATCCAGTAGCCCAATCGTGGCAGCTTCCCGCAATACGCCCAGTGTCCCCATAACTGGGATGCCGCGCTTTTCGGCCTCGTGCCGTCCCTGCCGGTCGTCAACAATTAACTGATCGGCTCGGAGCTCTCCTGCAAGCAGGATGGCGTCACGCTCCCCTGGGTCCAGCTTGACCAGCATTGCGTCAGGAGCATTCACAGGGGTATGAACTTCGAGCCAAGTGGGTAATTGACCGCTCCAAGCCCGAACCATCTCGGGTGCTGAAGGGCGCAGAAGTTCGTCACGCACCGCACGTGGGATTACAACCCTGCCGTACAGCTTTGTGAGGATGTCGATCTCTTCGATGAGAATCAGATAATTGATCGGGGAGGTGTCGGCGACAACGATCATCCCAAACGGTTCTTACCGGAAGCCCTCTCGTCTTGGAGTCTTTCGCGCAACTTATAGGCGGTTACCTGATCTTGCTCTAAATCCGCAACATCGTAATGAAGGTAAACACCATGCTGCTTCAGAAAACCATGCACTTCCATCCTGGTCTCGAAGCCCAGCATCTGGCGAACTGCGGACTCGAACAGTAATTCTGAACGGTAGCCCTCAAGGGCCAATGCCTCAAGCGCGACCCGTGCCGGGTCCTTGCCTTCGGAAGTGACTCGCCGCGCGAGTTCGTCCGGGATGTTGAAAGTAATTTCCATGTGCTAAGAATAGCATAGGTTATAGCCAAGTGCAGAGTAACCGGCAAGCCGCTTCTTGTACATGCGAGCCAGCATAGGCACCATCACATCCGCATAGTCGTAGACGTGGACTTCGCTCTTGTTGTCGTGGAGACGATGCAGGCGGCCTACGTATTGTTGCAACGTACCTTTCCACGAAATCGGCATTGCAAGAAGAAGCGTATCAAGACGCGGGTCGTCGAATCCCTCGCCGAGGTAACTTCCGGTCGCTAGGATCACACGCGGTTCATCGCAAGAAACGGCTGCTAGAGATTCAGCCAGTTTCTTCCTCTGCTTGGCACCCATCCCGCCCCTCAAAATGAAAATATGCGGACAAAGTCCACTCAAGCGTCCAGCCAAGTAATCGAGATGTTCCGTCCGACTTGTCAGAACAAGTGGTGAACGTCCGCAGGACAAAGCCTGCTGAAGGTCTCGGACGATCAGGTCGTTCCTCTCTTGGCTAACGACGAGAGCAGCATAAATATCTTGAATGGCCGTCTCATTTTCAGGCCGATTCCAACCGAAATCAGTCATCCTTGGGAAAACCTTATGTTGGAGCGGTGAAGACTCGGCAGCCTTCTTCGCGCTGAGATAAAAACGTATCGGGCCACATTGCATGTAGATGATGGGTTGATGCCCATCTTTTCGAGTCGGTGTTGCCGTCAATCCCAAAATGTATTTTGCTTTGACTTCGCGAAGGACTCGTTCAAACGTGACTGCTGACAGATGATGACATTCATCCACAATCACGTGGCCGTAGTCCGCGACGAAATCTTCAACCGCTCCTTTACGCTGCAAGCTCTGGATTACAGCAACATCAATCAAACCGGTTCTCTTAACTTTCCCACCCCCGAACTGTCCGATGTGCCCAATCGGCAAAGCTAGAAACGCCGCTAATCGCTCACGCCATTGGTCCATCAATTGACGCCGATGCACGAGGATCAGGGCGTTAGCCGCCCGCTTTGCGATAAGGCAAGCTCCTACCACTGTCTTTCCGAACGCCGTTGGCGCACATAGTATGCCTTGGTCATAATCAAGCACCAGCTCGATGGCGTCTCGTTGTTCAGGCCGCAATTCACCGTGGAAAGAAACGTCGATTTGCCGCCCTGCGGTTCGTTCATCATGAACTTCCACATTAATGTGATGTGACTTGAAAACACGGACTACCTCATCCATGCACCCTCTTGGAAGGCCAATGTGCTCGGGGAAGACTTCACTGCAGGATATGACCCGCGGCTTACCGTAGGTCGAGAGCCGCATCGATTGAGCTTTGTAAAATTCAGGGTTTTGAAAAGCAGCGATGCGGATCAGGCGATCCACCATCCCCGACGGCAGGCCCTCTTTCTCGATATAGATAAGATTGCTCACAACCACACGAACATTCGCCGGCAGCGGACCGGTGATTTGTCTTTCCTTTCGTTTCCGAGAAGGGCGCCAGAGCCATGGAGCTTCGCCCTCGTCTTCATCGGGCACCTGAAGGTGCACTCCGATGGGATTTCCCTCGGGGGCTATTTCGTAAATTATTCGGGCGAGTCGATCGGTAGGGATTCTCTGAACGGACTCTAAAAACCTCCACTGATCAAGATGAGGCTGAAACAGTTCATCCAAGAACACGCTGTTCCCTTGTTCTCTGGGACGCTTTTGCAAGGGCAACGCAATCAAATTTCCGAAACCGCCTTTGGGCATGGTGTCCTGGTTGGGGAAAAGGCGGTCGTATGAATCAAGGCCGATTTCATGTCTATTTTCCATGGTGCGTGTCAACAAGGCACATCCCAGCCTTCTCGCATCGGCAGCGGAAACCGGATGGTCAAAGAATATCCATACATGCGCGCCATTTCCTGATCGCGAGCGCTCGACAGCCAAGGGAACCTGAAATCGCCTGCATGTCGCGGCAAACGCTGCCGCATCGATTACCCAGGACTTCTTGTCGAAATCCACCGCAAGAAACCAGCATGTGTCGTCCAGTAGAAGTGGATAAATGCCGATCGTGTGCTTTCCAGTTAGATGATTACGAATCGCATCATCAGTCAGTGGCTGGAGCATCCGGGTTTTGCGGGCAACCTTCTTTCGCTCTTCTGGTCTCGATGCATGGATGGCACGCCAGTCCATGACGCCAGCTGGCGAATAGCCAGATTTGCCACTCTTGCCTTCCCACCGAATAGCGAAAATGTCTTCGCGCCCACGAAACAGATTTCGAAAGAACGCAATCTTTTCTTCTGGCGTGGAAACCCCGCTTGTGCCGGTGGACGAGAGCTTTGGGACCAGGACCGCTTTGGAAACGGGGTCGTGGGTGGGCGAATGATCAATCCCGAGCATCGCACGGAGACGCGCATTCTCTTCACGAAGCCGTTGGCATTCCTCTTGCGCTGTTTTCAGGAGCTCTTGAATATTGTCCTGATCAGGCACGCGGCTGTTCATTGCCGTAAGCTCCGCGGAAGATCTTATCCGAGGAACGAAGCGATCAAACAGCCGATCTTTCACCTCAAAACTTGGGTCCAACTTGGGTCCGATAGCTGCCAAATTAGGTCCAAAACCAGGTACTACGGCACAGAACAAAGCCAAGCGAACCAATGAGATAGATTTTCTTTCTCGTCTTTGCAAGCAGGGGGTCGCAGGTTCGAACCCTGTCACGTCCACCAATTCTTTCAATGACTTACGGATTGCTATCATTAATTCACTTGCTCCGCTGTAGTGACTCTTACAGTGACCCCCTGTAGTGCTCCCCTCTAAAACTAGACACCTCAGTTAGGTAAGATCAGGGCCTCCAAAACAGGAGGCAACATGGGCAGGAAACCGCGTGTAGATCGATCCCCCGAAGAGAAGTGGCAGATCGTTCAGGAAGGAATCAAGAGTGGGAACGTCTCGGAGACGTGTCGGCGTCACGGGATCGCTCCGAATCTGTTTTATCGCTGGAAGGATGAGGCAGAACAGGGAGCGAAGGCAGCGCTTGGGGGGAGAAGCGCTGCCGCGGCGGAGACCGAGAAGGATCACCGCATCCGGCAACTGGAACGAACGCTGGGGCGGAAAGCGCTGGAGATCGAAATCTTAAAAAACGTCGTGGGGGAGTGAGCTGCGGTGCGGTTCACTCCCAGGCGCGAGAGATGGTGACGCAGGGCTACACGGCAACGCTGGTGGCGGCGACGTTGGCCATCAGCCGGTCGAGTCTGTACTACCAGAAGCGGCCACGAGGCAGCCGAGCTGACCGAACCTACGATGAGCAGATCGTAATGGCGTGCGGAGAGAAGTTGGCGTATGGCTATCGACGGGTGGCGTGGTGGCTGCAGCGAAAGAAAGGGCTGCCCGTGAATCGCAAGCGTGTGTTGCGGGTGATGCGAGAACGTGGGTTGCTGGTGCGCTCGCGTCGTCTACGAGCACGACGGAAGAAAGAGTGGGGCCGCGTGGAAGCAGCCGAGCCGAATCAAATCTGGCAGACGGACATGACCAAGATCTGGGCGGGGCCAGCCGTTGGCTGGGCGTACCTGGTGTGCGTGATCGACTGCTGCACGCGAGAGATCGTGGGCTGGAATCTTTCGCATCGCTGCCGGACCGAAGACGCGTTGGCAGCGGTGGAGCAGGCGGTGCTGGCACGGCTGCCCGAGGGCAGCCGCGAGGCCTATGTGACGCTGACCACCGACAATGGGACACAGTTCACTTCGACACGGTTCATCGAGACGCTCAACCGGCTGGGCATCACGCATCGTCGCACGGCCTATCATCACCCGGAGGGGAACAGCTACATTGAGCGGTTCCATCGCAGCCTGAAGGAAGAGGAAGTCTGGACGGCGGAATATCGCAGCGTGGAAGAAACACGGACCAGCATCGCTCGTTGGATCGAGGAGTACAATCACGACCGGCCTCATCGCGGAGTCGGAAATCGCACTCCGCACGAGGCCTTCTTGAGTTTTGCAGTTGACCTAAAAAACGAGGCCCTGACTGTCTAAATTAGTGGGGAGCATTACACCCCCTGATCCTTTTGAACCATCTAGGCAGCGATACTCACCTACGCGCTCCGGAGCGCTGCCCGGCCGTTCCACATTCTGCGAAAGAGCGAGTCAAAGATTCATGGTAAGCGTAAACACGAAGAAAGGGGTCATCGGCATACTCACCGGCGGTGGTGACGTTCCCGGGCTCAATCCCGCGATCCGCGGCGTCACGCTTCGCGCCATTCGCGAAGGCTATCAGGTCATCGGCATCCGTCACGGCTGGGCCGGCCTCGTCGACATGGTCCGCGAAAAAGACTACGACAACTCCGACAATTTTGTGATTCTCGACGAAGAACTCGTCGATCGCGCCGGGCGCACCGGCGGCACGTTCCTACATTCTTCGCGTACCAATCCCAGCCGCGTCAGCAAGGCCAACGTTCCGGACCATCTGAAGAGCAAATTCGCGGCCGAGAAAAACGATCTCACTCCCGAAGTGCTCAAAAATCTGGCGTGGCTTGAGATTGACACGCTCATCCCTATCGGCGGCGATGACACTCTGAGTTACGGTCTGCGGCTCCATCGCGAGGGTTTCAAAGTCGTCGCCATTCCGAAGACGATGGACAACGATGTCCCCGGGACGGACTACTGCATCGGGTTCAGCACCTGCGTCACGCGCACTCTGCAGCTCGTCAACAGTCTGCGCACTTCCGCGGGGTCGCACGAACGTTTCATGGTGATCGAAGTGTTCGGCCGCTATGCCGGTTACACCGCCATGCTTCCCACCTTGGCCGGCGCTGCGAACCGCTGTGTGATCCCCGAATACAAATTCAATATCGAACGCCTGACCGAGCTTCTCGTCGCCGACCGCCTGAAAAATCCCAGCCGCTACTCCATCGTGCTGGTTTCAGAAGGTGCGACGTTCGAAGGCAGCGAAATGATTTTCGAAAGCGACTCCACCGACGCCTACGGCCACAAAAAACTCGGAGGCATCGGCGATCTCGTTTCTGAACGCATCAAGGACCTTTCCGCAAAATTCAACAACGGAAAGAAAATCGAAGTCGTGAACCAGAAGCTTGGCTATCTAGCCCGCTGCGGCGATCCGGACGTGATCGATTCCATCGTGCCCATGGTGTTCGGCAATATCGCCCTCAATCTTCTTTTGCGCGGCGTTCACGGACGGCTGGTGGTTCTCAGCAATGGCCGCTACGGGGATATCCCGATCGAATCCATCGCCGGGGCCAAAAAAGTGGTGAATATCGAGATGCATTACAATACCGAGCGCCTGCGCCCGAAATTCGCCAGCTTCGAAAACAAGCCTTTCTTCATTATGGGAAACGAATCTAGCTAGCTTCCAACTATTGCCCCGCCGCCGAGTAGATGTCGGACGAGAATTTCAAATGTCCAGTTATCCGACCAATCGGGAGTCGGCAGCTGCAGCAATACCGTCTCCGTACGTCGCTCCTTTCGGAAGACCTAGAGCATTTCTCAAGCAGGGGGTCGCAGGTTCGAACCGGGTCACGTCCACGAATTTTCACGATCGCCCCGCGATGGATTTCTGCGCCAGCCTGGTGGTATCCTCCAGCCTCCCTATAAATTCCGCTGCGTGAAGCTCAGGGAAACCAGAACTCATGGAGAAGTACGGTGGAATGGCTTGCGTTTGGTGCGGAGAATCCATCCCCTTGTCCTCAAGGGTCGTTCGTTTTCAAGATGGCTCGAATCGAAGAAGCGATTGCTGACGCTTCTCATCGAATCCAGATGGTGGTTGACGATGTCAACTTTGTCATTCATGAAAACAAGCAAACGGGTAAAAGGGCAAGCGATCGGAGACGACGATGAATAGTGGACGCAAGCTAAAGGGAGGGTCGCTGCTCGCAATCACGATGAGTGCGATCGTTTTGGTCGGCTGCTCGAAAGGCGGCGCGGGCGGCGGCCCCGGCGCGCCCGACGTTCAAGTAGTGCAAGTTGAGCAGAAAGACGTCCCCATTTACCGAGAGTGGATAGGCACCCTCGAGGGGCTTGTAAATGCCGATGTTAGGGGACAAGTCACCGGCTACCTGCTGCGGCAAGATTACAAAGAGGGCAACTTCGTCCAACAGAATCAGCTCCTGTTCGAGATTGATCCGCGGCCATTTCAGGCCTCGCTCGATGAGGCAAAGGCGCAACTGGCCACCGCCACTGCCCAGCTCGCAAATGCGCAAGCAATTCAGAAACGGACTGAGCTCGACGTAGAGCGCTATACGCCGCTTGCGAAAGAGCAGGCGGCGAGCCAGCAGGACCTCGACAACTCCGTGCAGAACAATTTGGCAGCGTTAGCTACGGTAGCGACGGCCCGGGCGCAAATCAAAAGCGCCGAGGCCGCGGTTGAATCGGCACAGCTGAATCTTGGTTTCACTCGGCTCACATCGCCGATCGACGGAATCGCCGGCACGGCCCAGTTGCAGGTAGGCGCACTCGTAAGCCAGAGCACCGGGCCCGTGACCACGGTTTCCACAGTCGATCCCATAAAGGTTTATTTCACCGTTAGCGAATCCGAGTATCTCGACTTCAACCGAAGGTTTCCGACTGTCTCCGGCAGGGAAGCCGAGTTCAAGCGTACCCCGCTCGATCTGATTCTCGCTGACGGGACTACATACCAGCATCAGGGGACCATCGACTTCGCCGACCGTGCCGTAAACCAGGGCACCGGGGCCATCCTGATCGCGGGATTGTTCCCCAACCCGGGCAACATTCTGCGTCCCGGTGGATACGGCAAAGTGCGAGCTTCCACGCGAATCGATAAGGATGCGCTTCTGATACCCCAGCGCGCGGTCACGGAACTTCAGGGTAGCTACCAGGTGGCAGTAGTGGACAACGACAACAAAGTGAACATTCAGACGGTTGAAGTGGGAGACCGCGTCGGCAGCCAGTGGATCATTTCGAAAGGGTTGAAACCCGGTGAACGCGTCGTAGCCGAAGGCACGCAAAAGGTGCGGCAGGGCTCAAAAGTGAATCCGAAACCATACGCTCCCGAAGTGGCCGAAGTGAAGGCTAGGTAACCGCTCATGTCAAAGTTCTTCATCAACCGTCCGATCGTCGCAATCGTGATTTCCATCCTCATGGTGCTGATCGGCGCCATCACGATTTTGAGTCTGCCCATCGCGCAGTTCCCAAGCATTGCTCCCCCGGAAATTCAAGTGCTGGCAACCTACGTTGGCGCGGATGCTGAGACGCTGGAGCAAGCGGTTGCCGCGCCGATCGAACAACAGATGAGCGGCGTGGACAACATGAACTACATGTACTCGCTCAACGCCACGGGAAACTCGAACACCACACTGATCGTCGATTTTGACATCAAGACCGATCCGAACACGGACTTGATTCTCACCCAATCGCGCGAGACGCAAGCCGCTTCGCAGCTCCCGACTGATGTCACGAATTATGGAATCACGGTTCGAAAATCAGTATCGGCCCCGCTTGTGCTGCTCGCTCTCTACTCGCCGCACGGCACTTATGACGCGAGATTCCTCGCCAATTACGCCTACATCAACCTGAACGATCCATTCACGCGCCTTCCGGGTATTGGAAACGTGCAAATCTTCGGTGCTGGCCAATACGCGATGCGGTTGTGGGTGAAGCCGGACCAACTCGCGAAGCTGGGAATTACGGTCCCCGATGTAGTGGCGGCCATTCAAACGCAGAACACCGTGAACCCCGCGGGAAAAGCGGGTGGCGAGCCGGCGCCGAAAGGCCAGGAATTCACGTATTCCGTTCTTGCGCAAGGCCGCCTGGTTTCACCGGAAGAGTTCGGCGAGATCGTCGTGCGCGAAACTCCGGTTAACGGTCTGGTCCGAGTGAAGGACGTAGCTCGCATCGAGCTGGGCGCGCAGGATTACAGCGTCTCAAGCCGCATGAACGGACACCCAAGCGCGATCATCGCCATATATCAGTTGCCGGGATCAAACGCGGTGAATGCCGCGGCTGGAGTGCGCAAGCTAATGGAAACGATGAAGCAGCGTTTCCCGCAGGACATGGACTACACCATTGCTCTGGACCAGACCCGCTCGGTGACCGAAGGCATCAAGGAAATTGTCGAAACCCTTGTCATCGCCCTCATTCTTGTAATCCTCGTGGTGTACATTTTCTTGCAAGGTTGGCGATCCACGTTAATTCCTCTCTTAGCTGTTCCGGTTTCGCTCGTCGGCACTTTTATATTTTTCCCCGTGTTCGGTTTCTCGCTCAACACGCTTTCGCTCTTCGGCTTGGTCCTAGCCATCGGATTGGTCGTGGACGATGCCATCGTCGTGGTCGAGGGAGTTGAGCGGCACATCGAAGAAGGCATGACGCCCAAGGACGCAGCCTTGAAAGCCATGGAGGAGCTTTCCGGCCCCGTGGTGGGAATTGCTCTGGTCCTGTCCGCAGTGTTCGTGCCCACTGCCTTCATTCCCGGAATCACCGGACGCCTTTACCAGCAATTTGCCGTGACGATTGCGATTTCGGTTCTGCTCTCCGCTTTCAACGCGCTCACTCTCAGTCCGGCGCTCTCTGCCCTGCTCCTCCGGAAAAAGGAACCGAGCTCGGGTCTTCTCCGAAGGTTCTTCGATTGGTTCAATCGCGTGTTCGGGCGCGCCACCGATGGCTACGTTTTTGTCTGCAGAGGTCTGATTCGTAAAAGCTTCGTCGCGATCTTGATACTGGTCATCGTAGTGGTTGCGGCTGGTTTCTTCGGCAGCCGTGTACCTTCGAGTTTCCTGCCTGACGAAGACCAGGGCTACGCTTATATCAACATGCAACTCCCCAACGCGGCGTCTTTGCAACGTACCGACGAAGCGGCCAGAGCCGTGGAAAAAATCCTGGCGGACACGCCCGGCGTCGAGTACTCCACCGGCATCATCGGGTTCAGCTTGTTGAGCTATGTGCGCACCAGTTACAACGCGTTCTTCTTCGTCACTTTCAAACCGTGGGGAGAAAGGAAAACAAAAGCCGAACAATTTCAGGAGATCAAGGCTCATCTGAATCGCGCGCTGAGCCAGCTTCCGGAAGGAATCGTGTTCAGTTTCTCGCCTCCTGCGATCCCTGGCGTCGGCACCTCCGGAGGATTCACTTTCGTTCTCGAGGACCGCGCCGGCAAAGATGTTGAGTTTCTATCGAAGAATTTAGACATAGTTCCTCGCCGCCATTCGTAAACGCCCTGAAATTGCCAGCGTAAGCACCACCTTCCTGGCTAGCGTTCCGCAGCAGTACATTAACGTGGACCGCGACAAGGTGCTGAAACTCGGCGTCCCGCTGGCGGACGTCTACCACACCATTCAGGCCTTCATGGGCGGAGCGTTTATCAACTACTTCAACCGCTTCGGGCGCCAATGGCAGGTTTATATCGAAGCAGAAGACGAATATCGCGCAAAAATGGAAAATGTGGGGCAGTTCTATGTCCGGAATAACAAAGGTGAAAATGTTCCGCTCTCTGCCCTCACCAACTTCACGCCGCGCTCCGGTCCTGAATTTATCATGCGTTACAACGAGTATCGCTCCGCGCAGATCAACGGCGCAGCGGCTCCGGGTTATAGCTCGGAGCAGGCCACGGCGGCGCTCGAAGAAGTTTTCAAAGAGACCATGCCGGGTGAGATGGGCTTTGATTACTTGGGGATCTCCTATCAAGAGCAGAGAGCGCGGGAAGGCGTGCCCTCTTGGGCGATTTTTGGATTGTCGCTGCTTTTCGTCTTCCTGATTCTCGCGGCCTTGTACGAGAGTTGGTCGCTGCCGTTCAGCGTGCTGCTCAGCACTCCAGTCGCGGTGTTTGGCGCGTTCCTCGTGTTGTGGTTGCGCCGTATCATCGTCGGACTTTTCAATCCGCCCTACATGGTCCAGATCGAGACCGACGTATATTCGCAAATCGGACTGGTCATGTTGATCGGTCTGTCGGCAAAGAACGCGATTTTGATCGTCGAGTTCGCCAAGGATCAGCTCGAAAAAGGAAAGCCCCTCGTTGACGCGGCGCTCGAAGGAGCCCGGCTGCGTCTCCGTCCGATTCTCATGACTTCGTTTGCTTTCATCCTCGGCTGCGTGCCTCTCTGGATTGCTACGGGCGCCGGCGCCGTGTCCCGCCAGATCATGGGAACCACTGTCATCGGGGGCATGCTGGCGGCAAGCCTGATCGGTATTTTCCTCATCCCGGCGATCTTCTATCTGGTCGAGAAATGGTCCGGCGCCGACAAGGAACCCGCCGCTGCCGGAGTTCAGACCACGCCCGCACCGGCGGAGGGAGACTGAAATGGCCCACCGAATGCATCGTGCGCAATTCGCACCGAAGCGATCCATCGGAAGTCTGCGGCCATTGCTCCCCCGGGGCTTGGCTGCGGTTCTGGTTTCAAGTCTGATCGGCGGGTGCGCTGTCGGTCCCAACTACCATAGGCCTGATGTCCAGACTCCCAGCTCGTATCACGATCTCAGCGATAACCTGCAAGCCCAGGCTCAAGCGGCCTCCTTCGCGGATCTGCCCTGGTGGCAAGTCTTCCAGGATCCGCAACTGCAAGAACTGATTCGCACGGCGCTGAAACAGAACTACGACCTGCGGATCGCTACCGAACGCATCAACGCCTCGCGCGCTCAACTCGCCATTACGCGCTCGAGTCTTTTCCCGCAAGTGCAAGGCGCGGCCAATTTTGCGGGCGGCAAACAGCAGTTCTTTCCGTTGAAAGCAAATCTCCTGGAGTTGGCTGCAGACGCTTCATTTCAGCTCGACTTCTTCGGCCAACTGAGGCGCGCCACCGAAGCGGCCCGCGCACAACTCCTGGCGACCGAAGAGGGTCAACGTACTGTAACTCTCACCCTCGTGAGCGACGTCGCGACCGCATACTTCCTCCTCCTGCAGCTCGATCTCGAACTCCAAATCACGAAAGACACGGTAGAGACGCAGGAAGGCTCCGTCAAACTGACTTCGTTGCGACTGGACCATGGCGTGGCAACTAAGCTCGACGTATTGCAAGCGCAGCAAGTGCTCGACACCGCGAACGCTCAGATCCCGGACCTTGAGAGGCAGATTGGCCAGGAAGGAGGATGCGATCAACATTCTCCTCGGCAATTATCCGGGTCCCGTGAATCGCGGTGGCCTCAAATTGCCGCAGCAGTTCATTCCTCCGGAGGTGCCGCCAGGCCTGCCATCTTCGCTGCTGGCTCGCCGGCCCGATATTCGCCAGGCCGAGCAGGTCCTCATCGCCGCGAACGCCCAAATTGGCGTCGCGAAGGCTGCGTTCTTCCCGCAGATTTCGCTCACCGGCTCCGGGGGCGGCGCATTTGGACGCAGCAGCTCTTTTTCAAGTTTGATGGCTTCGCAGAATCCAATCTGGTCCTACGGCGCAAGTGTGGCCCAGCCGATTTTCACCGGCGGCGCTCTTCGGGGGAACCTGCACCGCGCCGAATCGGAGCACGAACAGGACTTGCTCGCCTACAAGCAAGCCATTCAGCAGGCCTTCGGAGACGTATCGGACGCGCTGATCGGATACCAGAGACTCCATGAAGTTCGCGTTCGGCAGCAGCAGGTGGTAGACGATCTCGCGGAGTCGGTGCGACTTTCGATCATGCGCTATCGCGGAGGCACCACGACCTATCTCGAAGTGCTCGACGGACAGCGCTCACTCTTCTCTGCGGAACTTACTCTGGCCCAGGCGCGCGGCGATGAGTATCAGAATCTCGTGCGCCTTTACCGCGCCCTCGGCGGCGGTTGGCAGCAGTAATTCTTTTTCACCTGATCCATCATTGAGCGTTTCGAGAGGACGGTGGAGCGCTTGCTATTGAACCTGACGATTGCGGTAGTTCGGGATCGCTTCCATAGATCGTCCTCTTTGCCTTCGTCGCTGCGAGTTCGATCGGCCTGGGGATTCTGGTCTACCTGGCGTCCCTCGTGTTTGTTGTCACGTTACCCGCTCTTGCTACTTCTTCTTCGCCAGTTCGCGGATATACGCGACGAGACCCTTAATCTGGTCGTCCGTCAGCTTGCCCTTGTATGCCGGCATTTTCTTGCCCACACCATTCGATATGCCGTCGTTCAACTGCGCGTCGGTTGCTTCTGTACGTCGTCGGACCGCAGGTCCTTCGCGCCCAATTGCTTCCCTGTTGCTCCGCTTCCGCTCCCATCGTCCGAGTGGCATACGGAGCATTTGGCTTTGTATAGCGCGCCGCCATCCTGGGCATGGGCCGGAGCGGCAGCCGCTAAAACGACAGCGACCAATAGAAGAACTGCCGACCCCAACCGAACCGTTCGATAATTCATTTCATCCCTCCTAGGGAACATTTCAGAAGGCATACCGGAACGAGAACGTAGCATTGCTGCCGTTAAAATTCGCCGATTGAATCGACGCAAGTCCAAATGGGTTCGTGTTTCCCGTTTGGGTAAACCCGTAATAATTCCAAGCCATCTTGTAGCTGAGATTGCGATAAACATCGATCGCAACCGACGCGTACGGCCTTTGGTAATTGAAATCAAGCGTGCCGGAAGGCGTGAGTGGATTCAGAAAAATCGTGTTGCCGCGGACAAAGCTGCCGCCATAACCAACCATCGCCGTCACCCGCTTCGTGGGTTTCCACATCACGGCGGCGTGAGCGAAATGATCGGTACTGCTGTAAGTGGAAAGCGCCCCCAGGCCGGTTCCAGGCGGACTCGCGGTCGGTGGTGCCCCGACAGAAGCGTTTGGAATAGGGCAAGCAGTCGTGGCGACTCCGGGGGGAGAGCTGCTCGCAATTCCAGTCAGGGTAGCGGGAGGAGGTGTGGGATTCGGGAAAGTGTAAGTTGTGGAATAGTTAAAACAAATCTCGGACTGCGTGAAGACGCTCCAGTAGTTGTACCCGAAATCCACGGATAAGCGCTGATTCGCCATCAGGAGTGCCGAGAAGCTGTACGAGCGGTCGTGCTCCAGATTGTCCAGACCGTAGTACGTTGTCGCGGTTTTCATGAATCTCGACCGCGCCATCGAGCATTGCCCACGGGCCGCGGTTTGTAATTCGCATGGATCTTGTAAGACTGCACTTGCCGCGGATCGATTCGCGAATACGAATTGTCGTTGTAACCGAACTCCAGATCGGTGGTAATGCGGAGGGCGTCCATCGGCCGCACGACCGCTCCCAGCAACAACGCATTCTCGTTGATGGTTGTTAGACTTCGAGTTGGACTGGCCGCCGCAGGAGCGGTGTAAGTCTCCGATCCGTCTGGATTGAGCACGCAGTCTACGGCGGTCGACGGCGCACCGGTCGCGCAATTTCCGCGCGCTGCGCAAACTCGGATAATAGATCAGCTCCGCGTCGGTCGGGCCCCCCTGGCCGAACTGGGCGATGGTTCGGTTGGTGTACAGGTAGCCGATATGAGCGCTCACGCGCCTGTTGAAGTCATATTGGAGCTCCAAGGTATTTGATTTCAAGTTCTGGCCTAGAAACGTTGAAGCGAGGCCGGTGATCACATCGGCAGCCGAGCCGGCCGAGGTGGGCGTTGTCGGCGCGTGCTGCGGGCAAGTCGGCGCACTGTACGGAGGCGGGCAATTGGCCGCGTTAAAGACGGCTTCACTCTGCTGCAAACCTGCCAAGCCCGGAAAGCCTGTGCCAAAAATATTGGTTTCGTCGAGCGCCCACGTTCCAGGAATCCGCCAGTTGTCATAGCGAAACTCGTCGAGGATGCGGAGCTTGTCAGTTATGGAATACACACCCGACCAATTCGCATTCACCGACACGCGCTTTGCATTCGCCGGACCACTGGTCGTACTACCGCGCTCGCCGGTGCGCGCAGTGAATCCGTCCACGGTCTCCAGGAAATTCGGGATCTGGTTGTTGCTGGTGCTGTAACCGACCGAGCCGGACATTTCGAAATTCTTGAAATAGTTCGATTGGAACCGGAACCGCTCCGTGGGCATAAAATTCCGCGGATTCCCTACCTGGCTATAGGACAAGAATCCGTTGCACGTTGGGGTTGGCGGTGTTTGTCGTGCCCGCCACAATCGGAGTCGCGCAAGGAAGGGCTTCCGCGTGTGTTTGCGTGCTCCAAATGTTTCCCAGGTCAACCGGGGTGCCGTTCGGCGTGCCCAATGCCGTAGGGTTCGCGAGGACGAATCCAAAATTCTGCGGATTGGTTAAGGGGTTATCAGTGACGACGTTGTCCTGCTTGAAATAACTGAGGAACTCGTCGAAAGAAAACGTCGTTCGCGGCAGAATTCGAATATCGACTCCAGCGCGATAGGCATTCGTCGTATAGCTGTTCGTTTGATTGAATGCCGAAATGGTTCCCCCGTCGGTGGTAAAAAGACTGGGCCCTTCGTTGCGATTCCGCGAATAGCCCAACCGGAATTGAACCGCCGAATTCGGAAGCAGAGTGAGATCGTAATCCTGCATGCGGCGGACAAGATCCAGTGAATTCAGTGAATGGTTTTGCGGTACTGCAGGAGTCGAACAGAATGCCGGAGCGCCCTGCGGGAAAACCGTCGTGGGCGGACCCACGAAGCAGCCGGTGCTCAAAGATCCCGGTGGGTTCAAGGAAGCCGGATTCAAGGGATTGGCGAACAGGTTGTAATCCCAAAAGTTCTTGTCGCGGCGGAACAGCAGCCGAAAGTCGTACCATTTATTCTTTTCGACGCGCAGGCGCGTAACGTCGTTCGGATCGCCGCCGTATCCGAAGTTGCTGAAACTCAAGTTGTCGAACAAGAATCCGTTGTGATCGAGTCGAGCGCATCTCCAGCGTGTAGTCGAACAGACGAAGGCCGGAACCGAGGTTCTCGAACGTATCGTAGGTGTTTGTGTTGCCGTTGATCTCGCTCGCTCGATACCCGGCTTCGATGGACGAATGGATGTTGTAATCGCCCGAATTAATTCCTTTCAATTCTCCGGAGTCGTCTTGAGCGCGAGCAGCAGGCGAAAGTAGGAGCGCCGAGACAACGATCGCAAACGGTATCGAGTGAACCCTCAGGCGGCCCTTCATAGCTTTTCTGCCCCCATTCGAAAATCTCGCTGCTCGCTTACCGGCTTGCTTGCCTTTCCTCTACTTGAAGAAGGTCGCATCGAAGTTGGAGCCGTGAATCTGCGAGTGACACAACACGCACGATTGGAAAAAGCTGGCCTGGTTGTGGAACGAAGGAGCTCCCGGCGCGCTGCTGAAGCTTGAAGTCGTGTGGCACTGCAGGCAAAGTAGGTTGACATTGCTGAGTTTCAGCATGTGCGGATTCGGCCCGCCGTGCACCAGATGGCAGGATTCGCAGCCATCCACCTTTACCGGCGCGTGTTCGAACACAAACGGCCCTTGCTTGTCGATATGGCACTTGAAGCAGACTGCGTCCTGCGTGGAGGAAGTCCGCACTTGGTTGGGTTTCACCGTGCCGTGCAGTTGTGGCAATCGCTGCACTGGATCAGCCCTTCATTCACGCGATGATGGAACGGCATGTCGAACTGGCGCTTTTTGTTGGAGATGGCATGAGTAGCAAAGCTCGGGCTGCGACCTTGACGAGCAAAAAATCCGAGTCTTTACCGTGGTGCGGCGAATGGCAGGAAACGCAACTGACGTCGTTCTTCGAATGCACGGAATTGATTGCATTCATGTGCTGCGTGCCGCCGGCGTGGCAGGTCAGGCATTGGGCGTTGATTTCTTTGGTGGATGCTTTTTCAAAAAGGAAGAGCTTGGAGGTGTCGGATGGATCAGCAACGTGGCTGGCAGCCGCGACCGTGACAATCCTCGCAGCCGTGCTTCGCGATCCCGCCTTCCTTGTACGTCTGCTTCCAGTGCGCGCTCTTCTCCCAGCCGTTGTAAATCTCCGCGTGGCAGGTCTTGCAGGCTTCCGCGCCGGCGTATTCGGAAGGCTTCGCCTCGGACGAATTCGGCGAACTCTTTTCTTGTGCCGCGAGGCACGGCTTTTGCAGTGGGCGTAGACTTTTCTTGCGGCCGTGCTAGGGCGGGCGTCGATAGCAAACCAATTGCAATAAGCAGGCCCGAAATGCGCAGAGCCGTGGAGCGCGGCGTCAAATTTCCCCCTCTCTCCCAAGAAAGTATCGAAGCTTGCGTTCCATCGCTGTGACGATCGCAGCGACTCCACCGCGATCACTATTTCCTCAAAAAGTGGGCAATCGTAAGGCGGTTGACATTGCCGTGACTGTTCAAAATTGCACACTTTCCCAAATCAAAACAAAGACACCGGACAGTGCGTATTTAGGTAACCTGAATCTGTTCATCGGCATGTTCAACTAGACGACTTGAGTGATTTTTTTCGAGATTCCGGGCAGGAGGGGATTGGGAAGCGGCCAAAATACTCCGTATTTGTACCGATCAGGGAGTTCGCCGCTCAATTCCGGCGCGTCTGCCAATTATTCTGCCTCTAAGGTTTTGCGATCCGGCGTCCAACCGCCGGTGCAATCACGCGCATTTCATCCATCAGTTGCGCGAAGTGCTCCGGATACATCGACTGCGCCCCATCCGATAGCGCGTGCTCCGGATCTTGATGCACTTCGATCAGCAAGCCGTCCGCACCTGCCGCCACCGCAGCCCGAGCCATCGGCGGCACTTTATCGCGGCGCCCGTGCCGTGCGACGGGTCGGCAATCACCGGCAAGTGTGAAAGATGTTTGATCACCGGAATTGCCGCGATGTCCATCGTGTTGCGCATGTACGTATCGAACGTTCGAATGCCGCGCTCGCACAGCATCACGTTATAGTTTCCGCCCGACATGATGTACTCCGCGCTCAGCAGCAGTTCTTCGATCGTCGCCGACATCCCGCGCTTTAGCAGCACCGGTTTGCTGCTTTCTCCCAGCGCGCGCAGCAAATGATAGTTCTGCATGTTGCGCGCACCCACCTGCATCACGTCCACGTACGGCAGCATCATTTCAATCTGCGAAGGGTCCATCACCTCGCTCACCACCAGCAACCCGTTTTTGTCCGCGGCCTCGCGCAGCAGTTTCAATCCCTGTTCGCCCAGCCCCTGAAAGGAATACGGCGAACTCCGCGGCTTGAACGCGCCTCCCCGCAGCAACTTCGCTCCCGCTCGAGCCACGCGCTCGGCGATTTCGCCGATTTGCCCCGCCGATTCCACCGCGCACGGCCCCGCCGCCACGATCACTTCCGCTCCGCCGATCGAAACGCCTTTGCCCAACTCGACGATCGAGCCTTCCGGCCGGAAATTCCGCGAAGCCAGCTTGAAGGGATGCGTGATGCGTATGATTTCTTCCACGCCCGGGGCGGCCAGCAAAGCTTCGAGTTCGCTTTGATGCTGCTCGCTTCGTCCCACCACTCCGATCACGGTCCTTTCCTCGCCGCGGCTCAAATGCGCTTGGCACCCGCACTCCTTGATCCGCACCACCACGTGGTCAATTTGTTCTTCCGTTGCGTTTGTCGCCATGTTGACGATCATGATTGCACTCCCTATTTACGATGTAGCGCTGTTCGCTGCCTTTGCCGAAACGTAGGAACCCAGAATCCGCACATCCACTGCCAATTTCTCCAAGCTCTGCCAGTGCCCCGGCTACTTCTGGATCGCGCGTCGACGCTTGCAGGTCAAGATAAAACCGGTATTGCCAAGGAAGTCCGCGCACTGGCCGGCTTTCAATCTTCATCAGATTGATGTTTCGCCGTGCGAAGGGCTCCAGCGCGTGGTACAGCGCCCCGGGAAGGTGCGCGAGTCTGAATACTAAAGAAAGCTTGTCTGCTTTTTCCGGCGACGCTTCCGTCGCCGGTGCGAGCAGCAGGAACCGCGTGTAATTTTCAGGATCGTCTTCCAAGTGCTCGCGCAGGATTTGCCCTCCATAAATCTCCGCCGCGCGTTTGCTCGCAATCGCGGCCCGCGTGCGATCTCCGGCTTGCACGATTTCGCGGACGCTTCCGGCCGTGTCGTCCGTGGCGATTCGCTTTAAAAGCGGACGAGCGCTGAAAAATTCTCTCGCACTGCGCCAAAGCCACCGGATGCGATTCCACCATGGCTACCTCTTCCGAGCGTTCCGCCGGGCGGCCCGATCAGGTTGTGCTCGATGCGGATAATCACCTCGCCAACAATGGTCAGTGGGCTTTCCACCAGCAGATCGAACGATCTGTGCACCGGCCCCGCCAGGCTATTTTCAATCGGAGCCAGGACGTAATCCGCCGTGCCGTTCGCAATCGCCCCAAATGCCGCTTCAAATGTAGGCAGCGGCACCAGGCAAACCTCCCCGCCAAGCAGGTTCACCGCCGCTTCTTCGCTGAACGCACCGCGCTCTCCCTGAAACGCGACGCGCATATCGCTGCGCAATTTTCATGCCGCGTCCCGCTTCCGCCGCTTCGTCACGCGGTTGCGTCCGGTTTCTTATTGAAAGACCTGCGGCTCCGTAGCCGTAGCTCTCTTGCACGCGAATCGATTCGTCCAAAATCAACTGGTAAATCTTCTCCACCGCCTCGCTGTCCAGCGGCCCGGGGTTTACTTCCTTCATGCGCGAAAGAATTTCCTGCTCGCGCGCCGGAACGCGAAGTCGCAGGCCAGCCTCTCCCTTCAGCCTTCCCACTTCCAGCGCAAATGCCGCGCGCACGTTCAGCAGATGCAGCAGAGTCGTGTCAATCGCATCAATTTTCGTTCGCCAGTCCCCGATCTTCATCCCTCTCATCCTGCCTCCTAGAAATTCGCCGGAAGAAAACGCCGATATCTTCGAGTCGAATAGCGCCCCAAAAAACAAAAAAGCCGCGTCCTCTTGGAGAGGGCGCGGCTGGCGTCTTAAGACTTTTTGCGGGTTTTACTTGCTAGCTTCTTAGGTCATCCGCGCGAGTCTCGCCAGTCCGCTTCGTAAAGTAAAAGCGGTAAGCATAGCCGAGACAGTAATAAAACGATCCCATCGCGCGTTTCCAATTCCCTTTTCGATTGCCCAAACTGCCGCAATTGAGCCATCACTATACGAAAGCTTCGCAAGGCCGTCAAGCTCCCCGGATGGCCTTAAGAAACGGCATTAGGAATATTAATATTGCGGTGCATTGAACCAAAAAAAAGCGAAGGCCCCTAGCATCCAATGCTATGAACCCCCGCTTTTTGGTCCCAAGATTACGGTCGCTTTCCGCTCAGGCTTATCGATTGCTCGAACCGCCCTGATGACCGCCCTGATTTCCCTTTTGGCTGCCTTCACGTCCTGACTGAGAATCCTTCTTGGAATCTTGCTGCTTATTGTCGGCCATGGTTTTCTCCTTGTATGTTTTGCTGCACTGCCGATCCAGTATCGGGTTTGCGCCATGGTCTTTCTATTCAGAGGTTGCTGTAATCTCATGCGAAGAAAACTGTAAGCTCCTACAGCGAAAGCCCTACAAGAATTCTGGAGGCCGATCTTGCAATGTTGTTTTGGTTCTACTAAAGGAACATCCCACTGAAGATAATCGAGCGGCTGCAGAAATTCTTACTTGTCGCTGGAAACCAGCGATTCTTTTAGCCCCAGCGCGTCGATATAGAAACGGTTCACGTATTCCTTCACCATGCGCGTGGTGCAGAACCGCGGCGCCGCGCTCTTGATAGCTTCCTTCATCACCTGAACGAATTCGTGCGGAATCTCGTCGTCGGAGCGCTGGTAATAAAGCGGAATTATCTCTTCCTCCAGCAAGCGGTAAAGCGCGTCGGCATCCACATTTGTTCTGTCGCCCTCCACCGGATCGCCTCCGAAAGCCCAACCGTTCTTCCCGTTGTATCCTTCGAGCCACCAGCCGTCGAGAACGGAAAGGCTGGGCACGCCATTCACGCCCGCTTTCATTCCGCTCGTTCCGCTAGCTTCCAGCGGAGGCAGGGGATTATTCAGCCACACGTCCACTCCGCGCACCATTCGCTGCGCCAGATGCTGGTCGTAATCTTCCACGAAAGCGATGCGAGCAGCGAACTCGGGATCTCGCGCCAGTTGAAACACTCTTTGAATCAACTGCGCGCCACCCACGTCGGAGGGATGGGCTTTGCCCGCAAATATGATTTGTACCGGCTGCAGCGGATTCGTGAGCAGGCGCTTCAGGCGCCCGAGATCGTGGAGAATCAAGTCCGGCCTCTTGTAGGCCGTGAACCGTCGCGCAAAGCCGATCGTGAGAATCCGGGGATCGAGCAATGCGCCAAACGCAATCACACTTTCGGCGCGAACGCGCTTCGTTTTCCATTCCTCGCGGGCGCGCTCGCTAATGTCCGCAAACAACAGGACCTTCAGACGCCTCCGCAGCCACCAGAGTTTCTCGTCCGGGATGTTGTCAATTGCTTGCCAGGTGTTTGTTCGGTCCAGGTCGCGAACCCAGTTGGGGCCGATATATTTATCGAGCATCGGCTGCAACCACAGCGGGTCCATCCAAGTGCGAAGATGCACTCCATTGGTCACCGCGGTAATCGGTATTTCCGATTCCTTTTTATCCGGCCATACTGCCGCCCACATCTGCCGCGCCACTTCGCCGTGTTTCTTGCTCACCGCGTTGCAAAACTTCGCCATGCGCAGCGAGAACACCGTCATGTTGAAGCCCGCATTCGGATCTGTCGGAGAAACGCCGAGTTGCAGAAGCCCATCTCGATTGGTTCCCAATCTATCGTATAGATGGCTGAAATATTTCTCGATCAAAGGGAAAGGGAAAACATCGGTTCCGGCGGAAAGCGGTGTGTGCGTGGTAAAAACAGACGTTTCTCGAACTTGCGCAATGGCCTGCTCGAAACTTTTTCCGCCTTCGACCAGCATGCGCGACCGTTCCAGCAGAGCGAGCGCCGGATGACCTTCATTGATGTGCACAGCCGCCGGATGGATTCCCAGAGCTTCCAGCACGCGCATGCCGCCGATGCCCAATACGATTTCTTGCCGCAGGCGCTGCTCGGGATCGTTGGTATAAAGCCGCTGGGTGATGGTCCGATCCCAGGGTTGATTGCCTTCCACGTCCGTATCCAACAAATAAACCGGAACCCGGCCGATGTCCGCGCGCCACACTTGCACGTGAACCGGAGGATCGAACAACGGCACTTGCACGCGAAGAGGGCGATCGGATTTATCGAGGACTTGCCTCACAGGGTCGTACGTGCGATCCAGTATCTTCTCGTCGTCTTCCTGCCAGCCGTCATCTCGAAGTTTCTGCGAAAGATACCCGCGGGAATAAATCAGTCCCACTGCCGCCACCGGAATCGCCAGATCGCTGCATTCCTTAATGTAATCTCCCGCCAGAACTCCCAGGCCCCCGGCATAAAGCCGCAGCGAATGGTGGAAGGCGTACTCGGCGGAAAAATAGGCGATGGGCGCCTGCGGGTCGCCGTACTCCGCCGTGAACCAGCCTGTTTGCGACGCTATGTTCGCTTCAAATTCTTCCATCACCGCGTCGTAACGCTTCAGAAATTCCAAATCGCTTGCTGCATTCTGAAGAATTTCCTGCGGCAACTGCGCCAGCATGCGCAACGGATTGTGATCGCTTTCTTGCCAGGCCTGCAGATCGAGAGCTTGGAACATTTCCCGCGCGCGCGGCTGCCAGCTCCACCACAAATTCAAAGAAAGACGCTCCAGCCCCCGAATTCTTTCCGGCAAATTGGGAAGGCGCGGCGGCAGGTTCGAGTTTTCGTCTCTAAGGCTAATCCCCAAATTCATTCTTGGTCCCTTTCGAATCTATGATTCCGATCTCAAATCTGGACGAACTAAGACAATGCCAGTCGGTGACAATATATCGTGCCTTCAACCTTGCCATCTTGCAACGCCGAACGAAAGCGTTGGTGCTGCAACCCTTAATTGGATTTAAACACGTGCGCGTCCGTCGCAATGTATTTCGTGGACGGGCTGGTAGCCGGCTGGTCAATGCGCTGCGTATGGATGTGTGGAAGCTTAGGGTTTGCTGGGCTCCGTCTTCCAGAAGTCGATCCCGGCAGCCTGCTGCGGAACATCGAGCGTGGCCACCGTCGTCAGTGAACTCAGATCGATGACCTCGACAGTGCCTGGATCGGAGCCAATCCCTTCGACGGAAATAAATGCGTACCGATTGTCCGGCGTAACCACTGCGCCATGCACAATCTTTCGCTTGGTCGGAAGCTTGCGCCAGCTCTTTGCCAGTCTTTGGGTTGAAGATGGAAACCGACTGGCCCCGCTTGTTGGTCGCAATCAGGCGGCCGTCTTGCGTCATGGCCAGGTTGTACACGCCAGTGCCGGCAGGAAATCGCCGCGACATTTCCCATGAGGCCGCGTCCACGGCGACGATGTCGTTCGCTTTGTTGCACGCCACGTAAATTTCAGAGCCATCGTTAGAAGGCTGCGCCCAGGTGGGCACGCAAGTGAGATCGCTCATTTTCATTTGCTTGTCGGGCGCTCCGGTCATACCCATTTCTTTGCCGGCGCCGAGCAGGAAGTGCCGCGAGACCTTGAAGGTTTGCGTATCGATTTCCACGAGCATGTCGTCCATCATGCATGCCGAGTAATGCTTGGTGCCTTGCGGATTCAGGCGCGAGCCGTGCGGCATAGTACAGGTGGTGATCCGCTTTACCTCGGCCATCTCGTCTGTGGCCACCACAGAAATCGAAGACGGAACCATGTCGCCGTGGAAATTAGCATTCGCCACGTAAATAAATGCGCCGTCGCGGGAAATGTCTGTCGTCGCCGGGAACAATCCAAGCGGCGCGAAGCGAATCACCTCGTCTGTTCCGGTTTTCAACTTCCACACAGATCCATCCGGCCGGCCATGACCCACCGAGACATATAAATATTTTTTGTCCGGCGAAACAGCGATGCCGTGCGGACCATTGATGTCCATGGGCATCAGGCCGATCTGCGTTTCGTGCTCTTTCTGCAACCCCTTTGGCCCGAACCTCACCAGGACAACTTTGTCGGCGGATTCGCATACCACATAAACGAGATAATCCTGGCTGGGGGGCTGGATAGTCGTTGCCGACGCCACCGGCGGCGCATTCAGCGCTGCCGTTTGTGACGGCAACGTTTTCGTTTGGGCGGACGCCGAGGAAATACTCAACAGCATAAGCGCCGAGACGGCGAGGTTTGTCACTCGCGACCATCTTTTTCGGGCATCCAGCAACGGACCAAGCGCAATGCTAAACTCCACAGCCATAGGCAGATCTCCATTCAAATCATCATCCCACTTGTGATTACTATTGTGCGCTGCGGAATGCAACCGGAAACCTAACTTAGGCTCAGGAGCCGGAATCAGAGGAGCCTTAAGCGATTGCTTGGCGGCAAACTCTCGCAGTGATAGATTCGCGCTGCTCGCTCGCACTTTGAATTGCGCAACGGTTCGTTGAGCGCGGGCGCTCGCCTCGATGTCACAAAGCACTCCAGCTCGCGATATCCCTTCCCCCCAACCCCAATCCGCGGAACTCACATCCGGTCTCGCTGCTCGTCTGGGAATCTTCGACGCGACTATGGTTGTGATGGGCGGCATCGTTGGCTCCGGGATATTCATCAACTCTTACGTTGTCGCGAAGCTGGTGCACACGCCCGCAATGATTCTTGGCGCTTGGGTCGGCGGGCGGCCTCCTCGCCTTGGTTGGAGCGTTTATTTACGCTGAGCTGGCCAACCGCATGCCCAAGGTCGGAGGACAATATGCTTACATCCGTGAGGCCTACAATCCGCTGTCGGGTTTCCTTTACGGCTGGGTAAGCATTCTCGTGATTCATGCCGGCGGGACGGCCGCCGTCGCCGTTACCTTCGGAAAATATTTCCGCGAGTTTTCTCACAGTACGGTGCCGGAGAATGTTGCGGCGGTTTCCGTGGTCGTCGTGCTGACGGCAATCAACTGCGTTGGAGTGCGCGCGGGCAGCGGCGTGCAGAGCTTCTTCATGGTTTTGCGCATTCTTGCTATCGTGATGATCGTCGGCTGCGGCGGGTGGTTTCTTCTCCGGTCTCCTGCGGCGCCTCATCCGGCGTGGTATCCGCTGCTCGACCGCCCCGCTTCATTCGACCTGTTGACCGTTTTCGGCGCGGCCCTGATACCGGTGATTTTTGCTTATGGTGGCTGGCAGACTTCGAATTACATCGCGAGCGAAATTCGCGAACCCCGCAAAAACCTTCCAAAAGCTCTTTTGCTCGGAGTTATCGGAGTCATTGCACTCTACGTGTCCGTGAATATTATTTACGTCCAAGCTCTGGCCCCGGCTGGATTAGCGGCGACCACCACACCGGCGTCAGGTGTGATGCGTGCTGCACTTGGGCAGTTCGGTGCAACGCTGATAGCGGTGACGATTGCAATATCCACTCTTGGATTTCTTAGCCAAGCCATGCTCACTTATCCGCGCGTCGCGTTTGCCATGGCCGAAGACGGTGTGCTGCCTCGCGCGTTTGCGCGGCTGGGCTCGCGCAGCCGAGTTCCCGTGGTTGCCATCATTCTTCAAGGCACGATCACCAGTGCAGCCGTGCTGCTCGGAACGTTCGAGCAGCTTTTGAGCTATGTCGTGGTCATGGACTGGCTGTTTTTCGGACTCACCGCGAGCTGCCTTTTTATTTTTCGGCGCCGCCAGGCACGCGGCGAAAACACAACGAGCGCCAATCCAGGATTCCGTGTCCCGGGGCATCCGTGGACAACAGGGCTTTTCGTTCTGGTGGCCTGGTTGATAGTTCTAAACACCATTTACAAATATCCTCGCAATGCAGGTGTCGCAGTATGTATTCTGCTTGCGGGGGTCCCTGTCTATTACTTATTGCGCGGGCGCGCAAAGCGCACCGCCGGTTCACAGTGAGTTTCGTCCATGAGCCCGCAGAGGCGAGAGATTCGTTCCGGGTATATCGAATGGGCCAAGCTGCGTTCCGACGCGCGCTACAATCTTGCCGCAAGTGACGTCCTTCATTTTCCGCTGAGCGAGCTTCCCGTGAGCATCGAAGATCTGGAAATCTCCGGCTCAAGCGGCTACGGCTACCAGCCTTTGCTTGAACGCCTGTCTTCCAAAGCAAGTGTTCCGGTGGAAAATATCGTTCTCGCGCAGGGCACTTCGATGGCGAATCATCTGGCCATGGCCGCGCTGGTAGAGCCCGGCGACGAAGTGCTGATCGAAGAGCCTTCGTATGAGGCTATTGTTTCCACGGCAGAATATCTGGGCGCAAAGATCCGCCGCTTTCCGCGGAAGTTCGAGTCCGGCTTTCAAATGGATCCACGCGAAGTGGAACGCTGCATCACGCCACGAACGCGTTTGATTGTGATCACGAACCTGCACAACCCCAGCGGAGTGCGCGACACCAGACTCAGCAATTCGGATCGTCGGCGAAATCGCGCGCAGTCTTGGCGCCCACGTATTGATAGACGAGGTATACCTGGAAGCTTGCTTCGATTCGCCTTGGAAGACGTCGTTTCTCTTGGGACAAAATTTCGTAGTTACCAGCAGCTTGACCAAAGCGTACGGACTTTCCGGATTGCGCTGCGGCTGGATTTTCGCGGCTAAGCCTCTGGCGGAGCGAATGTGGCATTTAAATGATCTATTCGGAGTTACTGGGGCGCATCCCGCCGAAATGCTCAGCGTAATAGCGCTGGATCATCTTCCGCAGATCGCTGCGCGCGCGAAAAAACTACTCGGCACGAATCGCGCGCTTGTGAAAAAACTACTGGACTCCCGGCCAGACCTTCTGACCATCTGGCCGGAGGCCGGGACAATTTCCTTTCCGCATCTTGCCAGTGGCCACGCCGACGCCTTTTGCCAGCTCTTGCATGAAAAATACGAAACCAGCGTCGTTCCAGGTCGCTTCTTCGATGCCCCCGAGCACTTCCGCATAGGCGTTGGCGGGAAGACTGAAGATGTCCGCGAAGGACTTTCGCGCGTGGCTGCTGCGCTCGACGAACTCGCGGTTAAACGCTAGCGTCGGTTTGGGCCAGCGGTCAATGAGACCCGGCCGGAATTTCTCCGGGGAATCATCTACGGATCTCGTGGCACTGAAATTCCTGCTTTGTCACGGGGCGGCCGAAAGGAGTAAAATGCCGCTCCTATGAGCACTTGGCATGCTTCTTTCGTACGAATCGTTCTCTTCGCGTCGGCTTGTTTCTTGCTGGTCGGTTCGGCCCCGGCGACTTCGTCGCTGCAAGAACGAACCTTTGAATTTACCTACACAGCCGAAGTTCACGACATTCCTGCGGGATCGAAAGATGTGCAAATCTGGTTGCCGTATCCCCAGGGCGACCAGTACCAGAAAATCTTGAAGGCCAAAGTGAGTTCGCCTTACCCTTCGCAAATTTTGACTGCGCCGGAATACGGCAATCAAATGGTGCACATTGACGTGAAGAACCCCGCCGCAGCGAGCATTCTTGTAACGATGGAGTTCACCGTTGAGCGCACCGAGCATGTACACAAGGCTTTTACGGAGGTTTCCAGCTCCGCCCCGAGCGCGCCGCCGGATCTCGCACGCTGGCTGCAGCCGGACCACCTCGTGCCGCTCGATCAGCGTATTCGCGAACTCTCAGCCGAAGTGACGGCCGGCAAGACCACCGATCTCGCCAAAGCCCGGGCGATTTACGACTATGTTTTGGCAAACATGAAGTATGACAAGAGCGGGACAGGTTGGGGCAACGGGGACATTTATTGGGCGTGCGATGCCAAGCGGGGGAACTGCACCGATTTTCATTCTCTTTTTATCGGGCTGGCTCGCTCGGCCGGCATTCCCGCAAAATTTGAAATTGGATTCCCCTTGCCGCCAGGCGCGACAAGCGGCGAGATCGGCGGCTACCATTGCTGGGCGGAATTCTATCTGAAGGATTACGGCTGGGTCCCCATTGACGCTTCGGAAGCGTGGAAAGATCCGTCGAAGCGAGAATATTTCTTCGGTGCGCACGATGCAAACCGCGTTCAGTTCAGTGTCGGCCGCGACTTGATCCTGGCGCCGCCACAGGCGGGACCACCACTGAACTTACTTTGTTTACCCGTACGTGGAAGTGGACGGCAAACCGTTTTCGTCGGTGAACAAGAAATTCTCGTTTCGGGATGCTAGCGCGGCACCGCTCACTGCCGGCGCGATGCGGTAGCGTGATGCGCGCGGCGCGAACGTGCAGACCGCGCTTTCTTTCGCGATAGTATGATTTCCACTAGCGCTCGCGCGGCGGCGCTCAGCGGACGATCCTGGCGGTACACCAAATATAAGTGCCGCTGAATCCTCATTTGGCGGATACGCAACTCGTGCAGATCGCCGCGCGCCAGCTCACCTTCCACACACATGCGCGGCACGATGGCCACCCCTCTCTTCATCTCCACGAATCGCTTGATGCTCTCTATGGTCGGGAGTTCCAGCTCCATTCGCAGGGCCACGCGATGCCGCGCGAACATCTGTATCACTTGTTGGCGATGGGGCGACTTAACAATGTGCGCGACAAAGGTTTCACCACCGAGCGCGGAAATATCCACCTCCCGCCGCTTGGCGAGCTTATGGCCGGGCCAAACCACCAGAGTAAGCGAGTCCCGATAGAACTTCACGGCGGTTAGTTCCTTTTCCTCGGGCAAGTAGGAAATCACGCCGATATCGAGCTGATGGCTCAGCAGTTCGCGCGGAATCATGCGCGAAAAAACGCGATGAACCCGGACGTGAATGCCCGGGTAACGCTCGCGAAAACGGTCCAGCGCCGGCAGAAGCGCATGAATCGAGCTTTCATTCACGCCCAGGGAAACTTGCCCGCGCTCCAGCGCGCCCAATTCCCTCAAGCCTTTGCGAGCTTCCTCACGCAAGTTGAGCATGCGCTCGGCATACTCGAGCAGAAGCACGCCCGCGTCCGTCAACGCACGAGCGCCTGAGCCACGCACGAAAAGCGGCTGGCCGACCCAGGCCTCCAGCTTGCGCATGGCGATGCTGATGGCCGGTTGCGTGCGGTACAACTTTTCCGCAGCGCGAGAATAGCTGCGCTCATTCGCCACCGTCTGAAACACGTGGAGCACCGCTAGATCCACGAGATTCCTCCAAGCACCCTCTACAGATATAAAGAAAACTTATATTACATGCAAGAAGTATAAATTTGACATGCTCGGGCATCCGCGGTTCACTCGACGTGTTCGGGAGACCCCATGGAAACTGTGCACATCTTCGATACCACGCTGCGTGACGGCGAACAATCGCCGGGTTTTTCCATGAATTGCGGCGAAAAGCTTCTTCTCGCGCGCCAGTTGGAACAACTCGGCGTGGATGTGATTGAGGCGGGCTTCCCGATCGCCTCGCCCGGAGATTTAGAAGCCGTACGCGCCATAGCTGCCGAGGTCAAGGGCTCGCGAATCGCCGCGTTAGCTCGCGCGCGTCTGGAAGATGTCAATGCGGCGCTGCGCGCGCTCGAACCCGCAGCCCGTCCGCGTCTGCATGTTTTCTTGGCGACGTCGGACCTGCATTTGGAACATAAGCTGCGCATTACGCGTGCAGAGGCCCTCGAGCAAGTGGCAAAAATGGTTTGCTATGGCCGCATGCGTTGCGATGAAGTGGAATTTTCCGCGGAAGACGCCAGCCGGAGCGATCTGGCCTATCTCCTCGAAGTAATCGAGGCGGCTGCACGCGCCGGTGCCAGCATCATCAATCTTCCCGACACGGTCGGCTATTCCACGCCTGAAGAGTACGGCGCCATGTTCCGCGCCGCGCGCGAACACCTTGCTGCCTATCCGAATGTTGTGTTCAGCGCGCATTGCCACAACGATCTGGGCCTCGCGGTGGCCAATTCGCTGGCAGCCATTGATGCTGGGGCGCGCCAGGTGGAGTGCACTATTAATGGTATCGGCGAGCGTGCTGGAAATGCTTCGCTGGAAGAAATTGCGGTGGCGCTGCACGTGCGGCAGGTGCGCTATTCCGTTTGCACGAACATCTCGCTCGAGAAGATTTATTCCACCAGCAGGCTGCTCACTTCCGTCACGGGAGTGAGTGTTCCGCCGAACAAAGCCGTGGTGGGGGCCAACGCCTTCGCGCACGAAGCGGGCATTCATCAAGACGGTATGCTGAAGAATCCCATGACCTACGAAATCATCGTGCCGGAAAAGGTCGGCGTCCCTTTGCGCAGGCTGGTGCTTGGAAAACACTCGGGACGCAACGCTTTGCGTGCGCGGCTCGATGAGTTGGGCTATAAGACCACGGATGCCGAACTCGCGGAGTGCTACAAACAGGCGATGGCGCATGCGGATGCTGCCAAGCTGGTAACCGATCGCGATTTGCTTTCGATCATTCACAAAGTCCGCCGCGGTCGCTCGGTAGCTCCCGCAAACGAGGACGTTGGTATCGCAGCGGCGAGTTGAAGAATGTAAAAGCTGCGGATTGATCGGGGAGCTGAAATCCATGAGCAAAATGCGAAAAACGATTGCAGTGCTGCCAGGGGATGGCGTCGGCCCGGAAGTCACCCGCGCAGCCGTCCAACTGCTGGGCGATTGCGCTGCTGTTTTCGAGCACGATTTCGATTTTCGCGAGTTCGCGTTTGGCGGGGCAGCCATCGAGCGATTCGGTACGCCGCTCCCGGAAGAAACTCTGGCGGGATGCCGCTCGTGCGATGCGATTCTGCTGGGGGCCATCGGCGGCCCTGGGTGGGACTCCCTTCCGCTGGAACAGCGCCCGGAGGCCGGGTTGCTGGGCTTGCGCAAGCAGCTTGGTTTGTACATCAACCTGCGCCCGATTCAGTTGCGGCCGGCCTTGCAAGGAATTTCCCCGCTGCGCCGCGACCGCATCAGCGGATGCGATTTCGAAATCGTGCGCGAACTAGCGGGAGACATTTATTTTGGCGTACACGAACAGCGCGGCGAAGGAAGCGATGCGAGCGCACGCGACGTGGCATCTTACACGGCATCGGAAATCGAGCGTATAGCGCGCTATGCATTCGAGCGGGCTGCCGCACGAAACCGGCACGTAACCAGCGTGGACAAGGCCAACGTGCTGGCCACTTCCGCACTCTGGCGGAGTACGGTCACGCGAGTCTCGCGCGATTATCCGGAGATCACGTTGGAGCATTTGTACGTTGACAACGCTGCGATGCAGATCCTGTTGCGCCCCGCGCAATTCGATGTGATTTTGACCGGAAATCTGTTCGGCGACATCTTGAGCGATGAAGCGGCAGCTCTCGCCGGCTCCATTGGATTAATTCCCTCCATGAGCCGCGGCGCTGCAAACCAACCCGCGCTTTACGAGCCCATTCACGGATCGGCGCCATCGCTCGCCGGTAAGGATGTGGCTTGCCCGCTCGGAGCGATTTTTTCCGCGACCCTGCTGTTGCGGGAATCTTTCGGCCTGGACATAGAAGCGCAATGGATCGAATCGGCGGTAGATCGCGTTCTGGATCACGGTTACCGCACGATGGATATTGCAGAGTCAGTTTCACGCGTGCTACGCAGCTCGGAATTCACCGCACACATTCGCGCCGAGTTGCATGAATCGCTAGTCCATTCGGAGCGCTACGGCTGGGGAGTGTAAGCAGTTTGAGCAGGGCTGTCCGCGCCTCGCAGAACGTCAACCTGCATTCGAGTCCCACAATTCCTAAACTTTTCTCAATACTAGGCAACTCGCGATCATGTCGTGCAATGCTTGTTTCTTCTCCGTGAATCCGGCCATCATGTAGCCAATGCCTAGCGGAATCAGGCCGGTGATAATCTTGGCGAAATAACGCCCGCTTGCACGCGCAAAGTTGATTCGGCGGCCCTCGAGATCCGTCACGATCAATCCGAGCGCCATCTTACCGAGCGTTCCTTGATGCGAAGAGCTCTCCATCCAGGCATAATAGATCCACATCATCACAATCGAGATCGCACATAGCAGGAAAATTATCGCGATAAGCCCCGGCGTAAAAATGTCTTCCGGATTGTTTGTTTCCCGAATCAAATCCTTGAAATATCCGATCCCAACCGCGGCGATTCCAGCCAGGAATACGATAGCAAATGCAATTCCAGCGAGAAGCCCGTCAATCAAGTGCGCCACCACCCGCAGCCAGAATCCGGCATAGGCCGACTGGGGGAACCGAGGAGCGGGTGAAACACCGCCATAAGGTCCCGGGATCGGCGGCACAGGTGTTCCAGAGACCGGGGCGCTCGGTGCCGAAGCGAATGGCGGATTCACAGGCTGGCCACAGGAGGAGCAAAATACTGCGCCTTGTGCGATTGCAGTTCCACATTTTGAGCAGTACATTTTGCTCCTCGGAATTAATTTGCCGGCCGGGCGCTCTATAGCTTGCGTATGACGAGTGTGCCCGCGATCATATCGTGCAGCGCCTGCTTCTTTTCAGTGAAACCTGCCATAAGGTAGCCAATTCCTAGCGTAAAAAAGGAAATGTAGCGAGCGAAATACCGGCCGGTTGCGCGGCCGAAACTGATACGAGCTCCTGCCAAGTCAGTGACTTCAAGGCCAAGAGCTTTCTTCCCGAGCGTCGCCTGCCACGCGGAACTCTCCAAAAGTGCGTAATAAAGCCATTCGAGCACGAGAATTATCAAGAAAAACTTACGCATAGTGGCGATTAGCGGGATGAAGTCCTCTGGCGATGACGGATGAGTCCGCATCAACTCGCGAATTCCGATGGACCCTGCCAACGGCAAAGTGAGAATTGCACCTGCAAATTGCAAAACGATTCGGTCGATAATCCAAGCTACGAAGCGAAGCCAAAATCCTGCGTAAGCGATTGCCCGCGCCGCCGGGGCTGGCCAGCTCGGCTGGGCCGGCGGCGCATACACCGGCGGTGCGACCGACACTGGGGCTGCGGCGGCGGGTGGAGCGGCAAATGTTGTGGCCATGGGCTGCCCACATGCACTGCAGAACGCTGCGCCTTCCGGTAGATTTGAGCCACACTTTGAACAGTACATGGGGCCTCCTCGCAGCGCGACGCTGCCACAATCACGCATTGCTTGTTGCGCATCCTACTGAACACCAAACCCAAGGGTCAACATGCAAATGATTGCGCCGGCGCCGCGCGATTGCTTACACTCGTGCACGGCGTTCGGGGCAAAAGGAGATTCCATGCGAATCCACATTTCGAGGACGACAAGAATTCTTAGCAGCGCTGTGGCGGCGCTAGCGCTTTTTGCAAGCGGTTTCATTGCCGGGCAGAACAAATTCGGCCAGCCGAAGACCATCATTCACATGGTAATTCTCAAATGGAATCCGGGCGTTTCTGATGCCGACAAGCAGGGCGCGCTGGAAGGCGTCAAGGACATGGCGGCAAAAATCCCGGGCGTTAAAAACGTGTGGATCAAAGCGGAGCGTCTGCAGCCGCGCGATTTCAGCGCCGCCTTTGCCATCGAGTTTCAGAACCGGGCCGCGGCCGACGCCTACGCCGAAAGTCCCATTCACCAGGCTTGGGAGCAGAAGTACACGCTGCTCCGCGAAGCTAGCATCTCCGAGCAGGTCACAAATCCATAGTTACGCACAACCAAGCGGCCGACTAGCGAAAGGCCGCTTGCATCTTCACTTCATGGTTCGCGGCAAAATCTTCTATTCCCAGAAGCTCTGCGGTGTTAGGCTCCGCCAAACGGGGCCATGACATCGACTCCCCGAAGGTTTTCCTCAACGGTTGTGCCGTGGGCCAAATCTGAGCGCGAGGGAAAAACGACCATGAAAAAACTCATTATCGCGATCTTTGTAGCTTACGTTGTTCTGATGGCCACCAATTACTTGGTCCATAGCGTTTGGCTGATGCCTGATTACGATGCCATCCCGCTAAGCCATCGCAGCGCCGAACAGATCATGCATCGATTCTGGGCCATGGCATTGGGCCAGTTCTTCTTTGCGGCGATGTTTGCTTATATTTACGCGCGCGGACGCGAGAACAAGCCGTGGATGCCGCAAGGCATTCGCTACGGAATCGTGATGACCTTCATGACCGTCATTCCATATTCCTTAAGCGAATACGTGGTGTACCTCATTCCCCACATGCTCGCAGTGAAGTGGATGGTCGCGGGAGGAATTCAACTCGTCATCCTCGGCTTGATCGTAGCGGGCAATCTGCAAAGACGGCGCAGCGGCGTGAGGAAAAGGGAGAACGCCCCGGTTAGACGCGGATTGCGCTGTGCTAGGTGGAATTGTTCAAGCACAACTGAGGCCATAGGTGGGAGTTGGATTTCCACAGATTCCAGTGAAATCCACAGTGCAGGCTACACAAAATACCCGAGGAAATAATAGGGATAGACTTGACGGAATCGAAATTGTTGATATACTCTCCTGATGTCGGTGGCCCCTCGTTTGCCGGGGATTCTCCTGACGGACCGGGTCTGCCCAAGAGGTGAAGTTGGTTACTAACACCGGGTAGAACGAATTCGAGCATCGAGCACTTCCGTCCTAGAGCCGCTCACTGAGTGGCCAGGTAGTGGACGGACTCGCCCGGCGCTCGACGCCGGGTTTTTTATTTCCCGCGGCTTCGGCCCCAAACTGAAGACGCGCTCCGCCGGGAGCGGAGACGTTCCGATCGGAAGTTGATGAACGGAACGACGATCTTTGACAACTGAAGGAAGCTGGCATTACGTTATGCGATTTCAAGTTCGCATGGCGTAATAAACCGCAAATTTTTGCTCGAGAGTAGCGCAATGTGGAAAGGCGAACTTGCCTCGCATTGGTTCAGCGCGTGAATTTCCGGGTTTCGAAAGAAGCTTGGAAAAGCGCGTCACCCCTGAAGTACATCCCCGAATGGCTTGCAAGACCTTTCGTTAGGACGGTTTTCAGGGTTTCGATTTCGCAAGGGGTCGAGACGTGTTGGGTAAGTTTTATGGTTAAGCTACTAAGGGCGTACGGTGGATGCCTTGGCGCCAACAGACGAAGAAGGACGTGGCAAGCTGCGATAAGCCTCGGGGAGCCGCAAACAGGCTTTGATCCGGGGATTTCCGAATAGGGAAACCTATCCTGGTAAAACCAGGTTACGGCCCGCTGAATACATAGGCGGGTGCGAGTCAACCCAGGGAAGTGAACCATCTCAGTACCTGGAGGAAAATAAATCAATTGAGATTCCGATAGTAGCGGCGAGCGAAATCGGAACAGCCCAAACCGGGGTGTTTACATCCCGGGGTTGTAGGACCGCGTGAGTAGAGTTACCAATCCGGAGGCTAGGTGAACCTGCTGGAAAGCAGGGTCAAAGAGGGTGAAAACCCCGTAACCGAAAGCTTACCGGACTCGAAGCGGTATCCTGAGTACCACGGGGCACGAGAAACCCCGTGGGAATCTGGGGAGACCACTCTCCAAGGCTAAATACTCGTTGGCGACCGATAGTGAACTAGTACCGTGAGGGAAAGGCGAAAAGCACCCCTGCGAGGGGAGTGAAATAGAACCTGAAACCGTATGCTTACAAGCAGTCAGAGGGCAATGCCGGGTCTTCGGATCCGGAAAGCCTGATGGCGTGCCTCTTGCTTAATGAGCCGGCTAGTTATTCTCACACGCGAGGTTAAGCGCAAGCGAGCCGTAGCGAAAGCGAGTCCGAATAGGGCGTTCAGTGTGTGGGAATAGACGCGAAGCGGGATGATCTACCCTTGGCCAGGTTGAAGGTCGCTTAACCGCGACTGGAGGACCGAACCGGTGTGAGTTGAAAATCGCTCGGATGAGCTGAGGGTAGGGGTGAAAGGCTAATCAAATTCCGTGATAGCTCGTTCTCCCCGAAATGCCTTTAGGGGCAGCCTCGTATGATTTGCCACGGTGGTAGAGCACTGAATGGACTAGGGTCCCATCCAGGATACCGAATCCAATCAAACTCCGAATGCCGTGGACAACAGTACGGGAGTGAGACTACGGGGGATAAGCTCCGTGGTCGAGAGGGAAAGAACCCAGATCGCCAGCTAAGGTCCCAAACTGCAGACTAAGTGGGAAAGGACGTGTGAGCGCACAGACAGCCAGGAGGTTGGCTTAGAAGCAGCCATCCTTTAAAGAAAGCGTAACAGCTCACTGGTCAAGTGTTCACGCACCGACAATCCAACGGGGCTAAGTCTGCGACCGAAGCTGCGAAATTGACGATTCCTACGGGAATTCGTCATTTGGTAGGGGAGCATTCTATTGTGTTCGACGGTAGATCGAGAGAACTACTTGACGCAATGGAAGAGACTCTGCCGGCATAAGTAGCGATAAACACGATGAGAACTCGTGTCGCCGAAAGTCTAAGGTTTCCTGAGGAAGGTTAATCCGCTCAGGGTTAGGCGGGTCCTAAGGTGAGGCCGAGAGGCGTAGCTGATGGACAGCAGGTCAACATTCCTGCCCCGCCATACGAACGTTTGACGATGGGGTGACGCAGAAGGATAGGGGAGTCGGGTGATGGACGTCCCGATGTCTCGGTATAAGCCGGATCCCGCAGGAAAATCCACGGGGTCATTCAACGGTCAAACCAGGTCCGAGGCCACACGGCCACAAAGTCTCTGATTTCACGCTGCCAGGAAAAACCTCTAAGGAGTTCGGATGGTGCCCGTACCTCAAACCGACACAGGTAGACAAGGTGAATATCCACAGGCGCTCGAGAGAACGCTCGCTCAGGAACTAGGCACATTAGCCCCGTAACTTCGGGAGAAGGGGTGCCCCGCTAGGGTTTATAGCCCGAGGGGGCCGCAGTGAAATGCGTTCGGCGACTGTTTAACAAAAACACAGCTCTCTGCTAAGTCGAATACGACGTATAGGGGGTGACGCCTGCCCGGTGCCGGAAGGTTAAAGGGAGGGCTTAGCTGCCGCAAGGCAGCGAAGGCTTGATCTGAAGCCCCGGTGAACGGCGGCCGTAACTATAACGGTCCTAAGGTAGCGAAATTCCTTGTCGGGTAAGTTCCGACCTGCACGAATGGCGTACCGATCGAACGACTGTCTTGGCGAACGGCTCGGCGAATTTGTGGTTCCGGTGAAGACGCCGGATGCCCGCATCTAGACGGAAAGACCCCGTGCACCTTAACTGCACTCTGGTCATGATTAACGGTACTGCCTGCGTAGGATAGGTGGGAGCCTGGGAACCCTCGGTCTCGGCTGAGGGGGAGGCAACGGTGAAATACCACCCTGATAGTTCTGTCGCTCTAACTTACGGCCCTAGACGGGTCGAAGGACACGGCCAGACGGGTAGTTTGACTGGGGCGGTCGCCTCCTAAATGGTAACGGAGGCGCTCAAAGCTCGGCTCAGGCGGATTGGAAACCCGCCGTGGAGTGCAAGAGCATAAGCCGGGTTGACTGCGAGACACACAGGTCGAGCAGGCACGAAAGTGGGATCTAGTGATCCGGTGGTTCTGCGTGGAAGGGCCATCGCTCAACGGATAAAAGGTACGCCGGGGATAACAGGCTGATCTAAGCCAAGAGTTCACATCGACGCTTAGGTTTGGCACCTCGATGTCGGCTCATCGCATCCTGGGGCTGTAGAAGGTCCCAAGGGTTAGGCTGTTCGCCTATTAAAGCGGTACGTGAGCTGGGTTCAGAACGTCGCGAGACAGTTCGGTCCCTATCTGGTGTGGGCGCAGGAAACTTGAGAGGAGCTGTCCCTAGTACGAGAGGACCGGGATGGACGGACCTCTTGTGATCGAGTTGTCACGCCAGTGGCATCGCTCGGTAGCGAAGTCCGGAAGAGATAATCGCTGAAAGCATCTAAGCGAGAAGCTCGCCTCGAGATAAGGTTTCCCAACCCTCCTGCGGGGGGGTAAGAAGGCCAGTCGAAGACTACGACTTTGATAGGCGGGAGGTGGAAGCGCAGTAATGCGTGTAGCTAACCCGTACTAATCGGCCGTTCGGCTTAACCATAAAACTTTCCCAACGCGTGACCATCCGAGAGACCCGCTTACGCGACGACGAAGGGTTGCTCGTTGATAGGAAAGTCGCTCTTTCCACATTGCGATATTCTCAAGTGGAAATTTGCGGTTTGTTATTCCAGCTTCCTTCAGTTTCAAATTTTCCCGGAAATTTCTTTGCTTGCACGAACCTCGCAAGCATCACAAGTTTCCTGGTGGTCTTACCGCAAGGGTCACACCCGTTCCCATCCCGAACACGGAAGTTAAGCCTTGCCGGGCCGATGATACTGCGCTGGTAACGGCGCGGGAACGTAGGTCACCGCCAGGATTAAAATTCAAAGGCCGTCCCAATTTACGGGACGGCCTTTTTGTTTCTACCCCTCCTAATAACAACACCGCCTGCCGATCTGCCAGCTCTGATCGAGCAGGAAAGTCGCTAAGCCTCCTTCCGTCAACACCCCGGGTAACCTGCGAATCTGAGAACACTGACGAGCCAATTTAGACATTTCAAGTCTTAGTCTGTTACTATCAATGTATCTTATAGATACGAACTAAGCATTCGCGAGACTTTTAACATTTTGCTGCATCTAACGTTACTGGAAGCCGATAAAGCTGTCGTAGGAAGCAGTCGGCCATTGTGTCCAAGGGGGACAAGGTGAGTAAGCCAAATCGTGTTATCCCAGAAGAACTCGCTATTCTTCCTGTGCGCGACACTGTCCTATTTCCAGGCGCGGTAATGCCGTTGCCGGTAGGCAGAGAAAGCTCTCTGGCCCTGCTGAATTCTCTTGAGGGGCCGGAGAAGCTGCTTGGAGTGGTGGCGCAACTTGATCCCCGTATCGAGATTCCGATCGGTTCGGACTTGCATAACGTGGGAACACTGGCGAGAGTTCACAAGATGGTCCGGATGCCCAACGGAAACATCGTTGCGTTTCTGGAAGGTCTGCAGCGAATTCGCGTTACGGAAGTCATTACGCTGAAGCCGTTCCTCCGGGCGCGTATCGAAGCACAATCTGACCTAGAAAATCAGAGCGATGCAGAATTGACGGCGCTCGAGCGAAACGTGCAGGAATTGTTTCGCGATGTGGTGACGCGTTCAGCCCAGCTTTCCGACGATCTGCAGTCCGAAGTGATGAACCAGGATTCACCCGGGCGCTTGGCGGATTTCGTCGCTTTTACTTTGCCGTCGCTCAGCACCATGATTCGGCAAGAGCTGCTCGAAACGTTCAGCGTCAAGAAGCGGTTGGAGACTTTGATCAATGAGCTGACGAAAGAGCGCGAAGTGCTCGAGCTGCGCAACAAGATTCACGAGCAGGTTCAGGAACAAGTGAATCAGACGCAGCGCGAATTCCTGCTTCGCGAACAAATGAAGGCGATTCAAAAAGAGCTCGGCGAATCCGATGATGGGCAGGCGGAGATCGAAGAGCTTCGCAAGAAGGTCGAAGAATCAGGTATGACCGCCGAAGCCAAGAAGGAATGCGAGCGCGAACTGAAGCGCCTCGCAAAGATGACACCGGCTTCCGCGGAATACATGGTTGCACGCACCTATCTGGAATGGATGACCTCGCTGCCGTGGAACAAGACCTCCGGTACCGAGGACATTGACATCCCGAAGGCGCAGGAAATTCTGGATGAGGATCACTACGACCTCGCCAAGGTGAAAGAGCGCATTCTCGATTACCTCGCGGTGAAGAAACTGCAGCCCGGAATGAAAGGTCCGATCCTTTGCTTCCTCGGGCCTCCAGGCGTGGGGAAAACTTCGCTTGGAAAATCGATTGCGCGCGCCATGGGCCGCAAGTTCGTCCGCATTTCGCTGGGCGGAATGCATGACGAGGCGGAGATCCGCGGCCACCGGCGCACGTATATCGGCGCTCTGCCGGGACAGATCATCCAGGGAATACGCCGTGCCGAGACGCTCGATCCAGTGTTCATGCTGGACGAAGTGGACAAGCTCGGACGCGATTTCCGCGGCGACCCGTCAGCGGCGCTGATGGAAGTGCTCGACCCGGAGCAGAATTCCACGTTCCGCGATCATTATCTTGACGTGCCGTTCGACTTGTCGAAGGTTCTCTTTGTGGCCACCGCGAACTGGATGGATCCCATTCCGGAGCCGTTGCGGGACCGCATGGAGATCATCGAACTCGCCGGATACACGGAGGAAGAGAAGATCGGGATTGCAAAGCGTTTCTTGATCCCGCGCCAAACGAAAGAGCACGGCATCGTGCTGGGCGAGCAGATTGAGTTCACAGATGAGGCTTTGCATGACCTGATCGCTCACTACACGCGCGAAGCAGGCGTGCGAAACCTTGAGCGTGAACTCGCGACGCTCATACGCAAGCAGGCTCGCCGGATTGCTGAAGGCAAGATGGAAAAACACATCGTCACGCCTGAAGTGATTCGCGAAACGCTGGGCGTACAAAAAGTGCGGATTGAGAAGGAAGTGGAGGAGCGAGTCACGAAACCCGGAGTCTCGGTGGGCTTGGTTTGGACGCCGGCGGGTGGTGACATCGTTTTCATCGAAGCCAGCAAAATGCGCGGCGGCAAGCAGTTCACCATGACCGGGCATTTGGGCGAGGTGATGCAGGAATCGATGCGCGCGGCGCTAAGCTGGGTTCGCTCTAACTCTGAGCGTTACGACATCGATCCCTGATTTCTTCCGCAAACTCGACCTGCACGTGCACGTTCCTTCGGGCGCGATCCCGAAAGACGGCCCGTCTGCAGGCGTGGCCATGGTCACGGCGCTCGTTAGCCTCTTGACCGGAAGAGCTATTCGGCCGCGTGTCGCAATGACCGGGGAAATTTCGCTCTCCGGCATCGTGCTTCCAGTCGGGGGAATCAAGGAGAAGGTGCTCGGGGCAAAACGCGCGGGAATCCGCGAGGTAATTCTTCCGTCGGAGAACGAACCGAACGTGCTTGAGGACTTGCCGGCCGAGATGCTCGAAGGAATGAAGATTCACTTCGTGCGTACGGCGGAACAGGCGCTCGAGATTGCGCTCGGCAAGTTCGAGAAGAAGCCTGTGCGGCCAGTATCGGGAGGCGAGCAATTGCCGGTGATTGGTCCCGTGAGTCCGGTCCACTAAAACCTAAGTTAGTCCAGAGAACAGAAGCAGCCAAAGGGCCCGGGAATAATTTCCCGGGCCTTTTCTTTTAGCGCACAGTCCGGCTTTCCTGTTGCGGCGCAGCACGCAATCGCGTACAGCTAGAAACTTCTGAATGCCCTACCGCTCCCGAGAACTCGTGGTGCGCGCGCGCGAAGCCGCGGCGCTCTTGCTGGCCACTCTCGATCACAACGAGATGGTCCCGCGCTTCCTTGACATGTACGCGGCCCAAAACCGCCGGCCGGGACGCGCCGACCAACCCGCGCACTACCACGAGCAACTCGAAACGATTCGGCGGGAGGCCATTCTCGCCATGGTTCTGCGCGCCGCGGACGTTCTGCCCGCCCGATTGAAAGTGCGCGTTAACGTTCGCGAACCAAAGCGGAGTTTCAAGAAGAAGCCGAAGAAGGGGAGGCAAGGCTGCGAAGGTCAAACACTCCAAAAAACCAAGTTTGGATCTAGCCATTCCTTTGCTCGATCTTTTCCGCGAAGAGTTTTTCGTGGCTCTCGGCCAAGCTCTGAATTGGAGCGACGGCGACGCCCGGGAATTTTGGCGCGACTTGGAGCTTTACGAGGACCTCACGCAGCGGGAGCCGCGCAGGCAAGCTGGACGCACGACGCGCGCTGTCGCCTCCGGCCCTTTTGTGGACCGCACCGCGCTGTTACTCGATCCATCTTTAATGGAACAAGCCCGCCGGGCGGCTGGAAAATTCCAGCTGGAGTTAAACACCGCCGCCGACCGGGTTCTTCACAAGGTCTTTTCCCACCGCCGCCGAAACTAGCGGAGCTCGACGATGCCTACGGGCGCGCTTCGAGCACGATATTGAACGGCGTCTCCGCGGCGCGGCGCACGCGTGTGAATCCCGCGCCTTTCAGAATCTTGGAAAGCCGCCCTTCTCCGGCTTGCGCTCCCAGCCCGAGTCCCACTTCCTGCGAAAGCGAGGCCGGGGTGCACAACATTGTGGAAGCCCCGTAAAACACGCGGCCGATCGGGTTCAAATTATCTTGTAGCTTGTCGTGAGCAAACGGTTCCACGATCATCCACACGCCATCCGAATCCAGGCTCTGCAGCACGTGCCGCGCCGCACCTTCGGGATCGCCCATATCATGCAGGCAATCGAAGAACGCGACCAGTTGATATCCTTTGCCTGGATAGTCCTTCGCCTTAGCAACCTCGAATTTCACGCGGTCGGACACGCCTGCCTTGGTCGCGGCCTCCCGGGCCATCTCGATGGACTGCGGATGGTAATCGAAGCCCACGAACGTCGATTTCGGATAGGCCTCCGCCATCAGAATGGTTGAGGTTCCCAATCCGCAGCCGACATCGGCGACGCGCGCACCGGCCTTCAGCTTTGCAAGCGTGTCGCCGAGCGCGGGAATCCATTCGCCAACCAAGTGCGCGCGGTAGTTTGGACGAAAGAACCGCTCGGTTCCGGCGAAGAGGCAGTGATCGTGCTCGTGCCAGCCCAGTCCTTTGCCCGTGCGGAAAGCTTCGGTGACTTTTGGCTCGTCCTTTATACAAGCGGCGACAATCTCGAAAAACCCCGGAAGGAAAACGGGGCTTTGCTCATCCGCGAGCGCCATGGTTTGTTCAGGTGGTAGCGTGAACTTTCCGGATGCTGCGTCATAGGTGACAAATCCGCCGGCGGCCTGCGCCGAGAGCCATTCGCGGACGTACCTCTCAGTTGTTTTCGTTTTTGTGGCGACTTCGGCTGAGGTCATTGGGCCGGCTCCGGCCATCGCTTTGTAAAGCCCCAGTTTGTCGCCGACGATGATGAGCGCAGCATTCATCGCTGCTCCCATTTCGCCGACGGCCTTCATAACGAACTCGTGCAGCTTAGCCTCGTTCACCGGTTGAGGTGCAGGTTGGGACATGAGAATCCTCCAGATGGAATTTTGAGCCGGGGAACTACCTCAGAATTTGCGCGAGTGTACCGTTGCGAGCTTGGCAAGTCAATCCGCGATATCGTGCACCAGACCCGTCGATTTTGCTATCCTCGCGCTCGTGCAAGAAGTTTTCTACGTCCTCGTAGTTCTGCAAATTGCCTTCGGGCTGTACTCCCTCTGGAACGGCTTTACCTGGATGCGAATGGTGAGGCAGCGGCTTGCGTCTCACGCTGGATTTTACACCCCGCTTGCAGCGCTGATTTGCCCTTGCAAGGGGAACGAACGCGGCCTGGAAGAAAATTTGATGGCGCTCACGCGTTTCGACTATCCCAATTATGAGATCTATCTGACGCTGGCAACGAGCCTTGATCCCGCCTTGAAAATTATTGAACGTGTGAAAGCTGCTAGCCAGCGCACCGTCCACATTCTGATCGCCGGGCCACCGGAAGATTGTGGCGAGAAAGTGTTCAACCTGAGCCGCACGGTCGAGGCGCTGCCCGAAAAATTCGAAGTTCTCGTCTTCACCGATTCCGACGTGCGGCTCCCGCGTGCTTGGCTCACGAAACTCATCGCTCCTCTTCAGGACGCCCGCATTGGCGCCACCACCGCGTACCGTTGGATATTTCCGGGCGCATCCGGAGGAGATTTGTTGGCCAGCGGCCTGGCATCGGCGTGGAATGCATCGGTGGCCACACTTCTGGGGAAACCTAAGGAGAATTTTTGCTGGGGTGGCGGCACAGCGATTCGGCGCAAAACTTTCGAAGACGCGAATGTGCTGGAAGCATGGAAGGGCGCCGTCAGCGATGACTTCGCTCTGACCTCGGCGCTCGATCAGGTGGGCAAGCCCATCGTTTTTTGTCCTGAATGTTTTGCCGCGACTCTGCATCCGTGGAATTGGGAGGAACTGCTCGAGTTCACAAATCGGCAAATGCTGATTACGCGAGTGTATTCGCACCGCAGATGGCTGCTGGGTGGACTCACGAATTTGGCTTACGTGGTCACCATGCTTTATGCCATTTTTACGATTGTTTATCTGATGATTGACGGCGATCCCTGGAGCCAGTTGGTGCTCGTGGCCTTGGCCGTTCCCTTGCTTGCCGCAATGAAGGGCGTATTGCGCATCGTGGCGATCAATGAGGCGATTCCAGAGTGGAAGGGCAAGCTGCAGGAAACGAGCTGGGTGTTTCTCATCCTCGAGCCCATTGTCCCAATTCTTTTTTCCTGGAATTTTATTGCTTCACTACTCTCCAAACGTATCCGCTGGCGCGGCATCCGCTATGAACTTATTTCGCCAAACATGACCCGTATCATCAAGCGCTGAGCGTATTGCTTTTTCAGTTCGTAACCATACCCGAGTCTAGGAAAGCTGTGGCGCCTGTTGACCTGCGAATGCCCGCTGTACTCGGCACAGCAAGTACGCAGTTGCGGCCCCTGCCGGAATTGCGAGCCACCATCCAGCTTCCACCACAATCTTCGGGCCGAAGGTGATGATCCTGACCACGCGCATGCCGCTTTGTTCGTCTATGCCGACGTGCCGTCCCCACAGTCCAAGTATCGCGATAACTGCGGGAGCTAAAATCGCTCCGGCGACTGCCCAATGGCTCGCCGTCATGCATTTGAGCGCTGCCATAACGCGTCGCAGAAGAAATGCTCCGGTGAGCGCAGCGATTGCCCCGAATACCAATCCATAAAAATAAAAAAAGATGAGCCCGAATACCGAGCGCGTTGAAAATGCGTTGTTCGCGGCAGCTCCGAACAAGTCTTTAGTCCAGACAGAAAGGCTCATGAAGAAGCACCCGCAAATCCATGCGGTGAGGTAATACGCGAGGCTGCCGCTGCGCGTCATATGCGGCGCTGGATATTGGGGAAATCGAGCCAGACCTTCACGCCGCAGAAATGCGAACCTTCGGTGCAGATTGGCGTCGAAATGCCCGCGCGAAGATGGCAGGGCGGCCCGATGTAGCGCGCGAGTTCCGGCAAAACTCCGCGCACTTGCTCCACTTCTTCAATCGACGACTGATAAATTTCTTCCTGCGCGTTGAAACACGTGCGCATGGTCCATTTGTGCAGCAAATGCAGCAGCGACCCTGACTCCACCAGCCGGATCGCCTTCGCGTTGGGCAGCAGGTACAGCGCGAATTCCAGCGGCACGCCGCGGTCGAGCAATTCGTTTTTCGCCGCCCACGCTTCTTCCATCGCGCGTTCGTAAATTTCCATCGCGCGCTGGTTGTCTCGAATCAACATGGGCGCGATGTAATCGGGCGAGCGTGTGTCGGCCAAAGTCAGCAGCGGGCGCGAGCCGGGAACCATACGGTGCCTCTGGTCTTGGCTGTCGGCGGTGTGGCTGATTTTTTTGGCAAACGTAAAATTGGCGTGTTGTAGTGCGCGCATCATGGGCGCGTGCACGCCAATGTCGAGCGTCTCGCGTCGGTAGGGGTTGCGCGCCGGATTCAGCATTCGGTCCAGCGCTTCTGTATCCGGGCATTCCGCAACCGTTAAGCCCATTACTGCGCGGTAGGCATCGGCCATCACGGGAATGGCGCGCGGCGGATAATCAACAAGGCGCGATGTCAGTCCCGCCAGCTTTGCGTCAAATTCGCGCGCGAATGCCTCGCCATCGTGTACTGGCGCCTGCCATTCCGGCGGTTCATCCATTGGCGCATTATCGAAGCGATCGAAGAATTGCGGATCCACCTCACGGACGCGCTCTACCATCTGCGCGATTACATGGCGGGCCTCAGAGGGTGTGTCGCTTGCCGCGTGCATGCGCCAGAGCCGATGCAGGACGATGCCCGAAAGCGTGTGCACCATGGTTGTAAAAGCGGCCACCGGCAAAACGTAGCGCGCGACTTCGATGGCGCGTTTTTCCGCCTGGCGTTCCACTTTTTGCACGCGTTTCGGGTGTGACATTTCGCTGACGTGCCAGATGTCCGCAAGTATTTCGCGAGCGGTCGGTTGTAGCACGCGTGTAAGTTCACGGTAGTGATCCCATGCGCGAGTGACAGCTTTTTCGTAGATCGCGCGCTCGGCTGCACCGAAATACGCGCTCTCCGCAGGGACGTAGGCCTGCGCGCGATCCAGCCGCACGTAGCGCTGGCTTTGCTGCTCGGAGTTATAAAATGGATGGGCATGAAGCAATGACCAAACAAACTGCCGGCTGATGTTTTCCAGGCCGAATTCAAAATGGGCGTGCTGAAATACGGTGTGATGTCCGCCGTAGTACGTGGCCGACCCGATCGTCACCCGCTGCTTGTCGGTGATTTCCTCTGAACTGATGAGGCGTGGCGAATAGCACGTGCGGGCGGCCGCGATAGCGGAATCAAACGGATGCGCGAAATAATTTCGCAGCGTCACCCGAGGCGGGGCAGTTTCCACTTGGGATCCGATAGGCGTGTCAGACGATGGATATAATTGCGTGGCCACTTTTAGGCATTGTACACCGGACGGGCGCCGGTTCGCTTCAGAGGCGGATAAAAAAAGCCCCCAGGATTGCCTGGGGGCTTTTAAACTGCCGTCACAAATTAGAAATCTTTCGTTACTTCTTTAGTGACGCAGCTTTGTCCGCATATTTCTTTTGAAACCGTTCCACGCGGCCTGCCGTATCGATCAATTTCTGCTTGCCGGTGAAAAATGGATGGCAATTCGAGCAAATTTCAACGCGGATCATATTGCCCTTGATCGTCGAGCGCGTGTCAAACGTGTTGCCGCAGGCGCAATGCACCTTCACGGCGTGATAATCGGGATGGATTCCTTCTTTCATGGGACGCTCCTCCCTGCCGACCGGTCTGCGCAACCCAAGATGCTTAGACACACGGCCGCGTCGCTAGGTCAGCGGGAACATCAATTATATGGCATTGCCGCAAATTTTCCAAGCTGCGGCGGACGAATAGACTGAAGCGTACATGCTTGAGCGAGGGACTAAGAAACGAAAGAGCAACCGACGCGCTCGCGATCAGCATCGAGCCGTTGCGTGTGGGCCTTGCGCAAAATCACGCGTACCGGTGGCAAGATCGGGACGTGCAGAATTGCGCTGAACTGGTCCGGAAGTTCCACGCCCTTTTCGAGCATCAGCGCGACACCACCATAGCTTAAATCAACCAAGGTTGCCGTTCTCTTGTCAGCTTCCGTCAACAATGCGTAGGCTTTTGTTCCGGCGAGCGACACACGTTCCCATTTACGCTTTTCGATTCGCGATGAAGAAGGTGCAGCGGGATTTGTTCCAGTGGTCTGCGGACCTGTTACGTTTTGCAATTGCGGAGGTTGAGGCTGGGCCGTCCGGCCCTGATGCTGCGGCTGGATTGAACTGTCGCGGAGCGGAACGCGCTCGCTTTCAGGCGAGGGTAAATCGTGGAGCGGCGGAGAAGAGACTTCTGATCGCGGGCGTGGGGGAGTTTCCTTCGGAGAACGCGAAGCTGGATCGCGCTGCGCTGTAGCCTCGCTTCCAGCATCTCCTCGCGGCGCCTGGGAGGTCAGCGGAATCACGCGCGACGTTCTCCGCCCCATGTTCTTGAGTTCGTATAGGCGATCGTCGGCCACACCCATTAGAACACTTTTCTGCTCGCCATCCTGCGGCTGGACGGCGATACCAAAGTCCAGCGTGACGCCGGAGTCTAATTTCAAAGAATGGACGTCACCTTCGTACTGCGCCCGAACGCGGCGGCAAAGCGTGGTGGCTTGTTCTGAATCTGTCTGCGGCAAAAGCAGCGCGAATTCGTCTCCGCCAATGCGAAACGCGAAGTCGGATGCGCGCAATGTTTTCCTCAAGGTAGCTGCGGCGAGCTGCAGTATCTGGTCGCCTTGTAAGTGGCCGTGGTTGTCGTTCACTTCCTTGAGCTTGTGCACATCGAGGATCACTACAGCCAGCTGCTGCCCGTACCGTTTCGCGCGATTCAGTTCTTTGTCACAGTATTCATCGAAGAGGCGCCGGTTGTACAGGCCTGTAAGCGGGTCGGTGGCGGCATTGATTTGCAGTTTCTTGAATTCTTCATACTCCATCAGGATGGGGACGCGCAGAAAACTCGTAGAAGCCAGCACATCTACCATCGCTGTTTTCAACGAGACTTTTTTCCCAATGCTTTCGGCTAGCTCTCGACGCCGCAATAATATCCGTTCCCAATATTCATTGCCTTGGGCTTCGGTCAGATCTATTTGCGCGATCGTACGGAAAAATTGGCGCAGAAATTGCCCGCGAACCGAATCCTCGAGGCTCTCAAGAGTTTCCGCGAGCACCTCTAGGTACGAGTCTTCGGCCAAGGGCTGTGTAGGCAAAGATTCGCCGGGTTGGGGCATCAGTGGGTTCCGGAAATTAGCAATACTCTTCCCTGACTAAGGGGCCACTGCGGGGGCAGGGGACTTACAGCAAGGGACAGTCCAATCCCCAGGCCAGGAATGCGGGAGAAGTAGAAATATGTAAGTTGCTGCAAGGAAGAAAATTACACGTTTTCTAACTCACGTCAATGGCGAACTGCTGGCGGGACCTCCGACGGCTTGCGAAAAACCTTCCACTTTGTGGCAAGGTCACGTCTTGACCGCCGGGAAGATGTGGAAAACGCCCAAGGTGTCGGAAGAGACGTGGAAAAGAATTAGCCAATCGGCTTCAAGAATTCGACACCGACAAGGTAGACATCTCCGGCCTGTTGTTGCCTTTTAACCCGCGCTTGAATCGGTGGCATGCCGGCCGGAATTAAACCGGACGAGGTAATGGACGGCGCAGGGATCGTTAGAGTGATAATCTCGCTAACGGCTAATGAGCGCGGACACGTAAGAAAGGCACCTAAGCCACTGACATCTAAGGTCTTGGCAAGCTCAAGGAACTGCTCGCCGTGCGCATCCTTGCCGCGAATGAACATCGGCACCTGGAGGTGTATCCGCTGGAATCGCCTTCGCTCTTCGTAGAGAGGGGACATACTTACTTTATGGTGAAGAACATTTTCCGTCGAGCTCATTAGTACCCCAGTTTTAGTACTCACACTATTACGCAATTTGAATGCAAGTCTCTTTCTGAGACAGTATTTTTAGCAAGTCACTTATAATCAGGGTGTTATGAGAGTATTGAATCTGCGTTGAAGTGCAACAGCGCAGTCAATTGGGCAAATATACTCCATTCCTTTTCCAACTTTGTGCAAACTAGAACGCATTTACCATTGACTCCCTTTTCGCCCTTTGCGAGCATGAATATTCTTGAGTGCGGCCCCCTTCGTCGTAGCGAAAGCTCAAGAGTGGTGTCTTTGTGCCGCGTCCCCGGGAGGGGAATTGACGAACAGTCTTACAACCGACCCGCAAGCCACAGGCCAGCAGGTTTTTCATCTGGTCGCGAGCTTATTGGACGCATTTGACCGCCCGTTAGTGGTCGCAGACCGCGCCGGGCGAATTTTGTTTACCAACCTGCATGCCCAAGATCGGTTGAATTCACCAAAAACGACTTCGAGATTGGAACTGAATCTATTCAGCGACATTTTGCACACCGACCGCAAAGGTGTTGTTGACCAGCTCGAAAATGGTGAACAGGAAGTAAATCTTCAGATTGATTCTCCCGCCGGGAAAAGCCGTGCCAGGGTTCGTTGGTTGCCGGAGCCGGATTGGCTGGTCGTTTACGTGGAGCCAGTTCCCTCTCAAACGCTGGCTAACGAAGCGGAGATGCGGCAAACGGTTCAGGAATTAATGCAGGAGCGGGAGATCACGTATCGAAATTTGCTCGCCGCCTACCTGCGTCTTCAGGAAGTGAACCGGCAGAAAACGGTTTTTCTGGCGTCAGCCGCCCACGAACTGAAAACGCCGCTGGCCGTTATGAAGGGCTATTACGATCTTCTCCTCTCCGGCTCGCTCGGAAAACTCACCGAGCGGCAGCGCGAAATGCTGCAGGAATCGAAAGAAAGCTGCGACCGACTGGTCAGGCTCGTCTCCATGTTCCTGAACTATTCAGCGCTCGAAAGCGGCAAACTCATGCTGCAGTTGCGTGAAAATGATTTGCGCGATTGCATCAACGATCTCACTTGCCGCTGGCAGGATGCCTTTCAGCGCGCCAAGGTGCACCTGGAAATAAAGGTCCATCCGGACCTGCCTTCTTTCAAGTTCGATTATCAGAAAGTACAGCAGTGTGTGGCGAATTTGCTCGATAATGCTTTGAAGCATACGCCGGTGGAAGGCTGTGTCACGATGATTGCGGAGCCGCATTTTTGGGAGCGGCGCGTTTCCGAGGCTTCCCCTTCTACCGATCGCCGCCGCGACGCGGGCATGCGCGCAAACAGTGTTTTAGTTTCGGTTACGGATACAGGCGGCGGAATCGCCGCTGAATTTCATCAGGAAATTTTTGAAGAATTCGTGCGCGTGGATCCGTCTTCTTCCGGCATGGGTTTGGGACTGGCGATCACAAAGCGCCTGATCCAAGCCCATCGCGGAAAAGTATGGGTTGATAGCGTGGTCGGAAGCGGAAGTTCGTTCTCATTCCTGCTCCCGATCAATGTAGAGTGACTTAGAAACTGATTTATAGGAGCGGACTAGTTTCGTTCCCAGGAATATGCGATCGATGGCTGAAAAAGAAAAAATCCTAGTAGTGGACGACGAACCAAGTATTCGCAAATATCTTCAGACGCTGCTCGAAGTGGACGGCTACGATGTCGAAACAGTGCCGGGCGGCAAAGAAGCGCTGGAGAAGGTCGGGGCGGGTCTAAGACCGCACTTCATTATCCTCGACGTATTGATGCCGGAAATCGACGGGCTCGAGACGCTGCGCCAACTGATGCAAGTGGATCGCACGCTCAACGTGATCATGCTCTCCTGCTCGAATGAAGTAACCACCGTGGTGGAAGCCATTCGAATGGGTGCGCTCGATTACCTTACCAAGCCGTTCGAGAAGCCCGAACTCGATGCTGCGTTCCTGAAGTGCCGCCAGAAGCAGCAACTACGCTCCGAGAACAAGGCGCTGCGCGAATATTGCGAAGCTCTTACCGAGGACCTTTCCTTCCTCGCCGCCAGCCCGCAAATGCTGAAGATTCGCCAGCAGATTCTGCAGATTGCTCCCGTAGACGTCCCTGTATTTATCAGTGGGGAAAGCGGAGTAGGCAAGGAAGTAGTGGCGCGCATGATTCACCTTCGCTCCACTCGCCGCGTTCAGGCGTTTGTAAAGGTGAATTGCGCCGCGCTCCCCGGCGAACTGCTTGAATCGGAGCTTTTCGGATACGAGCAAGGCGCCTTCACTGGCGCGGTTCGCTCCAAGCCCGGAAAATTCGAGCTCGCAAACAAAGGCACGATTTTTCTCGATGAAATCGCGGAAATGAGCCCGCATCTTCAAGCCAAACTTCTTCACGTTCTGCAAGACGGCCAGTATTCACGGCTTGGCGCGCGCGCCGTTGTGAATGTGGATGTTCGCGTTCTTGCCGCCACCAACATGGATGTGAAAGAAGCCATGCGCTCCGGCCGCTTCCGTGAAGACCTCTATTATCGGCTTGAATGTTCTCTCTATTCACATTCCGCCGTTGCGCGAACGCACCGCGGAAATTCCGTTGCTGTTCCGCCACTTCCTGGTGAAGTACAGCGAGAAATATCAAAAAGCTGCTCCGGATCCTTCGAAGCATTTGATCGAAGCCGCACTGCGTTATCCGTGGCCGGGCAATCTCCGCGAACTGGAAAACTTTGTCAAACGTTACGTGATTCTCGAAGATGACGAAGGCAGTTTTCGCGAGTTGCTTGAAATGACCGGTCAGCAGCAGCGCCTCACTCCGCGTGAAGCTTCTCCGGTGCCCAAAGAGATGGGCCTCAAGGCGCTCGTCCGTGGTTTGAAGGACGAAGCAGAAATGGAAGCCATCGCCGACGCTTTGGAGAAGACGAATTGGTGCCGCAAAGATGCCGCCAAGATGCTGGGCATCAGTTACAAAGCTCTGCTCTACAAAATGCGCCAATTTAATTTGGATTCTGGACGCGGCGCGCGTTCGGCTGCTGCTAAAGCTGCCAGGGAAGCCGCGGCGAAAGAGGCCGAGGCCAAGGAAGCGACTCCTGTCGTTCGCAGCTCGTAAGCAGCTCCGGAACTGAGTCGTACGATTCCGGCCTCGCGCCAGATCGAGAGTCGTGATTTCTCTGTCGGACTGCAAATCGAAATCACGTCCATCTATCCCCACAATGGGGAACGAACACCGGCTTCCGCGTGAAAGCGGGCTTAGTCCTATTACGGCAAAGTGTTGCATATGTAGGGCACATTCAAAGAAATAGCACTATCCTCCTTCAGCCTCCTTGGTCTAGTATTCCGCTCCGACAGGGGCTTTCGCCAGTTCCACTGACATTAGGCTCCGAGATCTCACCCCCAGCTGGGATTTCGGGAAATGGTAGTTACTGTTTTCAAAGGATTTGTTCCGGACGCCACTTTTTGGCTGGCATCCAGGAAGAATATTCGCCGTTGTCGCTAGCGCAGATTCAGAAATCAACACTTAGTCAGCTTTGGAATAGGGATTGCTACTCTTATCGACGGGGGATGCTGTGAATATCAAACCAATCTTGGTGGAGCAGCGCGTATGACGGAACGTCGCACGGCACGCCGGTACGATCTTTCGCTGCCTGTAAGCGTCCGGCTTCCCATTAACCGAGAGCCCGGAGCCCATGATGGCCAGACCCGGGATATTTCAACCCGCGGCGTTTACTTCATCATGGAAAAGGATCTCGCTCCCGGCACAGAAGTTGACTTCACGCTTACACTGCCGGCTGAGATCACGCGCGGTACCGAGGTCTTTGTTCGAGCCCACGGGCGGGTCGTTCGCGTTGACAAGCAGACGGACGATCAGCGCGAATCCATCGGAGTCGCTGCAGTGATCGAGCGATACGATATCATTCGCGGCGAAACATCTCCCAATTAGTCTTGGCACTTTGCTACACGGGAGGATTTGCACAGTCCGTTGTCATTTCGGTGTCCATCTCCGGGATTCTTCCCGTACGCTGGACACCTCTTTCTCACTCTCAGTGATACGGCTAATTGTCTTGTAGCATACTCGCCATGTGCCTTGTGATCTCTGGCTGCACCGGCCGAATCAATATTGTTTCTCCCAGCGGTTCAAAACTTCATAGCTTGACTTCAAGGTCTTAGCTCAGGAATCTTATGTTGCGTGTTGCAATTGTGCCCGACGCGGGAGTAGGCTCGGCGGAGTCGCATCTGCACTGCTCGGTGTGGAATTCAGTGTTCAAGGAGCGCCCATGAAGGTAGCGGACCTGATCGCTGCTCGCCGCGAAGTTTATTTCGTTTCTGAGGAAACCACCGTCCACGACGCTGCTCGCTATCTTCGCGAGCGCCAGGTTCGCGCTGTCGGAGTCTGCGACAAACAGGGCGTTCTTCTCGGCGTTATTTCACAGAGCGATGTTTCCGACAAGGTCGCTGCTGAAAATAAATGCCCCGCTTGGATGCACGTCTCGGAGATTATGACGCGTCAATTGGTGAGCGCTACGCCGGATACTTCGCTGGAAGACTGCTTGCGATTGATGGAGCAGCACGGTATCTATCATTTGGTGGTGCTGGACAATCAAAAAGGCTATCGCGGGATGATTTCCGTCACGGACCTGCTCCAGCTATTTGCTTCGGACCAAAAAGCGCGGGCGGATATGTTGGAGGCTTTGATTTTTCCACAGCGTTGAGGTCCGCGCCTTCACCCGTAATACTAACTTTCTGCTTCGCCCCATCCCCGAGAGGTACGTTACAGCTCCCCTGAAAAAATTTCTTAAACTGGGACTCCACGATCTTGAATGTAGGCTTTTTGGGGAAGTCCAAAATGAAACCCGTTGCGGTGTTAGGGCCGGATTGAGAAACTGCCTTCCCGAAAGTGCCCAGGGTTTTCTAAATTTTGGCCGAACGAAGTACTATGACGCACCCTCCGTCGCAGGCGATGTTCTCCTTGTTTTCTCCGGCAACATACTGAAAACAAGCGCATTGAATTCTCGATGACGCGCCAATCCAGTTTCACTGAAAGCCCGCTCTTTAGCGACGTTTGGCGTTCAGTGTGCAAAGTAGTTGCTCGGGCAGAATACTTTATCCTTTTTTAATCCGAGTACCTGGACGTTCATGGCATCTACTGCGGAAGCAAAAGTTCTACTTCAAACTCATCCTGTCGAACTTCCCCCCGACCATGTTTACTTCGGGCCGTCGGAAACGATGCAGGCAGTCAAGCAGAAAATTGGTCGCGCCGCCGGCTTGAATGTTCCTGTTCTCGTTTTGGGCGAAAGCGGAACAGGCAAGGAAGTCCTCGCGCGATTTATTCATGACCGTTCGCCGTGGTGCGAAGGTCCGTTCGTAAAAGTGAATTGTCCCGCGATCCCGGGAACCCTGCTCGAAAGTGAACTGTTTGGATTCCAGAAGGGCGCGTTTACCGGTGCAGACAACGCGAAGCCCGGACGCATGGAAACAGCCCATGGTGGCACTCTGTTCCTGGATGAAATCGCCGAGCTCGATGCCAGCCTCCAGGCTAAGCTATTGCACGTCCTACAGGACGGCCACTTCACCCGCATCGGCGATCACGAAGAAAGGCGCATGGACGCGCGCGTAATCTGCGCCACCAACCGGATACTTGCGAAGGAAATCGAAAGCGGCGGTTTTCGCGCCGATCTTTTCTACCGCATCAATGTTATTACGCTCACGCTTCCGCCACTTCGAGAGCGCCGCGAAGATATTCCCTACCTCGTCGAATATCTGCGCGAGCAATTCAATCGTCGCTTCAAGCGTGAAGTAGGCCCGGTTTCCAAGGAAGTTCTCCAACTCTTGTATCAGCGCGAGTGGCCCGGCAATATCCGAGAATTGGAAAATTGCATGGCGCGATATGTAATCCTCGGATCGGAGGAAGCCTTCCATTCCGATCGCCATCAGATTCACGAGAAAAAGCCATTGCACTTTGCCTTCGAGCTGAATGAAGACGGAAATATCCCGCTGAAGCGCATCGCCCAGCAAGTAACACGTCGCATGGAACACGATGTGATTCTCAAGGTTCTGCAGGCGAATCATTGGAATCGTCGCAAGGCCGCCGAAATCTTGAAAATCAGTTATCGCGCCCTGCTTTACAAAGTCCGCCAGGCCGGCATCCCGGCTAAGCGCCCGCAGCGCAAGATTGCGGACGTCGAAAACTTAGACGTTGAACAGATTGATGAATCCTCCCCTCTTGATTAAATCGTTAACCGGCAAGCGGCAATCACCCAGGTTCCGTCGCAATTCCTTTAAAGCCAACCGTCTAAGGTAGCCTGAGACCTATTGATTACCCCGTGTCTGTTATGAAATCGCCCGTGCTGTCTATCTTGCCCCTGTCGTTCAATTCCGCTAGCCTAACCACGATGGCAAAAGCGCCCGCCAAACCGAATTTGAAGGTTTGTCTTCTGTCGCCGCATCCCATGGTGCTCGAAGAGTTCCGCCGGGTACTCGCAGATTCCGGCTATCAGATCGTTTCCCGGCAGCTTGAATCCATGCTGGCGCCGGACCTCCGCAATCTTGAGGTTCCTCGGGCAGCTGTTTACGTTGTGGACGCTCACGCCGCCCGTCAAGCAACAGGCGCGCTCCTCGCGAACATCCTGGACCATAACGCTACAGCGCGACTGCTGGTCGTTGGAGACAATCTTAAGGAAGCGGAAAGCCACACTCTGCTCCGCCAGGGAGTAAAAGGGATTTTGAATTATGAAGAAGCCCGCGAGCAGCTTCCGCGTGCATTGCCGCTGGTAGCTTCCGGCGGTTTCTGGGTGCCGCGTACCGTGCTTTCCCGTTTCGTGGATTCAATTCTGACTTCCACCCAAGGGCGCCGGTTGCGGGGGAATTCGCCTACCGAGCTAAGCCGCCGGGAACAGGAAGTCCTCAGCGCATTGCTCGAGAATCTGGCGAACAAGGAAGTGGGCGATCGTTTGCACATTTCCGAACGTACGGTCAAATTCCACGTCTCCAATTTGCTCGCCAAATTCGGAGTGCGCCGCCGAGCGGATCTGATCCTCCTCTGCTATCAACGTCGCGGTGTAGGGACCTAGCTTCGTTCCTCCCGCGCGTCAGAAAACTCTCCTTCCTCCCTTAGTCCTTCAGCTTGAATTCCAATGTAAGTACGAATCGCTGCTATAATTCCGTGTTTCGTGCTCCCATTTTGAAGAGACTTGCGACCTATGGCGACATTTAGTATTGAAAATTTCGGGTGTCGGGCAACCGAAGCTGATGCTGCTGCGCTTCGCCACGGATTGCTCACAAGCGGGCTCATGCTCGTCCACGATCACCACTCTGCCGATCTCGTCGTGCTCAACACTTGTACGGTAACAGCCGCGGCGGACTCGCAAACCCGCGACGCCGTGCGGAAAATCCATCACGCAAACCCCGCCGCGCGCATCATCGTTACCGGTTGTTACGCGCAACGCGCTCCCGAGGAAATCGCCGCGCTCGATGGTGTCAGCTGGGTGATTGGAAACTCGCACCAGACCGAAATTCCCAAGATCGCCGGTGAACTAGCCGCCCGATCCAGCGCAGGAATCGCGTTCGCTGCGCTCGCCGCAGAAAAAGACTTCGTCCCGGTCTCCTTGCTCGATGCTGGCCAAATGTCGCTTGCGCGTGGGCCTGCCAAGATTCTAACCGGTGACATCTTCGCGCAAACCTCCGTGCAAATCGCGCCGGCGGCGGTGGTCGAAGGCGATCGCACCCGGCCAGTATTAAAAATTCAAGATGGCTGCAACAACCGCTGCGCATATTGCGTGATTCCGTTTGTCCGCGGACGCAGCCGCAGCCTGCCACCCGCTGTCGTAGTCGCAGAGGTGCAAAAGCTTGTCGGCTCAGGCTCGCGAGAAATCGTTCTCAGCGGGATTAATCTTGGCGCGTACGGCCGTGATCTCTCGCCGCGCGCCGGTCTTTCCGATGTCGTTCTTCGCATTCTGCAAGAAACCCCCCTCGAACAGCTTCGGCTAAGTTCCATCGAGCCACAGGACGTCACCGAAGAACTCATATCGCTTGTGGCTTCTTCGGCTCGCCTGGCGCCCCATTTTCACGTGCCGCTGCAATCCGGCTCCGACCGCATCCTTCGCGCCATGCACCGCTGGTATCGCGCCGATCATTATGCCGAGCGTGTGAAGCGTATTCGCCAAATTGTCCCGGGAGCTGCGATCGGCGCGGACGTGATCGTCGGCTTTCCCGGAGAGACGCAGGAAGATTTTCAGCACACCGTCGAATTGATCGAGCGCCTGCCGTTCACTTATCTCCATGTGTTTTCATTTTCCGCGCGCCCTGGCACCGCGGGCGCAAATCTCGCAGCGCCCCTCTCTGGAACCATCATTCGCGACCGCGCTCGCACTTTGCGCGACCTGTCTCAGAGAAAATCGTCGGAATTTCGCGCTTCGCAGGCAGGACGCACTTTGCGGGCGCTCACGCTTGCTGGCGGCGGAGACACCTGGACGACGGCTATGACCGCAAATTATCTGAAAATTCGGATTCCCGGCCGGCTACCCGCAAATCAATGGCACGAAATATGCCTGTCGTCTGATGAATCTTTAATGGCAGAGTTCGCCGCCGCTAATTTTCAAGAATAACTTCGGCGAGCGCCAGATTTCCGCTGTGCGTAATGGTGAGGGAAATATTGTTCACGCCGAGTTCCTCGGCAATTCGTTTCGCTGCGCCTTTCAGACTCAGAGACGGCTTCCCGCTCGGCTCTCGTATCACTTCGATATCGCGCCAGCGTACGCCCCGTCGCCAGCCCGTCCCCAGAGCCTTCATCGTTGCTTCTTTCGCGGCGAAACGGCCCGCGTAGCGCTCGAATTTATTTCGGTGGCTTTCGCAATACTCCACTTCGCTTGAAGTGTACAACCGCTCGAGAATCGGCGCGCCGTGCCGCGTGATGGCCGCCTCGATCCTGTCGATTTCCGCAATGTCCAGTCCCAGCCCGACTATCAATTGATCCTTGGTCCAGCCGCTAGCAGGACGTAGCGAAACTTGATTGTTGTGCAAGTCTGCATAGCAACGCAATTATACCTATAATGGATTTGACGCCGCAGTCTTACTCCGGATCGAGGCAAGCGCGATGAATCCCGCAGTTGCAAAAACAAAATCTTCGCCGCGGAAACGCTCGCAGAAAACTCCTCGATGGAGTTTGCGGCAAGCGCGTGGCTTACAGATCTTGGAAGCTCCGCCGCTCGCGCAACTCGATTGGATCGTGCATGGATTCAGCACGCGCCCGGGCGGCGCAAGCGAATTAGAACGCCATCGCGATGGCCGTAAAACCTCCGAAAAGGTCTTGAATCTTGGCTTCGCCGAATGGGACAGCCGCGAGCACGTTTTAAAAAATCGCCAGAATTTCTTTGCTGCATTAAATGCAAATGGCATGCGTGTAATTGGTCTGCGCCAAATTCATTCGGACATTATTCACATCGTGCATTCCACGGACTCTGAGCCGTCTGTTGATGCTCCTAAAGCCGATGCTCTAATCACGAACGACCCAGGCCTCTTGCTAGTGGTGCAGGTAGCCGACTGCGTCCCCATCCTTCTCGCTGACAAGAAACGCCGCGCGATTGCGGCCATTCATTCCGGCTGGCGTGGCACGCTTCAACGCATCGCCGAAAAAGCCCTTGGACGAATGCAGATGGAATTTGGAACGCGCCCGCGGGATGTAATCGCCGCTCTGGGACCCGGCATAGGCCAGTGTTGTTTCGAGGTAGGACCTGAAGTCGTAGCGGAATACGCGGCAAAGTTTCCGGAGGCGCGAGAATGGTTTAAAGGCCCCTTCGATTCGCTCGCTCGCGGGGATAACGACCCGACATTGGCTCCCGTGGCTCACGATGCGCCCGCCCGGCCACCAACCGCCTGAGCCGCGCGCTCACCTGGATCTGATCGCAGCGAATCGCTCGATTTTGAGTGCTGCGGGGGTCCCGTCCGGCAATATTTTTTCCTCGGATTTCTGTACCGCCTGCCGCACGGATCTTTTCTTCAGTTTTCGCCGCGAGCGGGTCACCGGCCGCATGATGGCCGCCATCGGTATTCGGCGATTTTAGTCCTGCGAATGATTCCGGCGGCTATTCTGCGATGAATTGCTTCCGGCTTACCGAACGTAGCACTCAGAAAGTCGCCGGCGAGATTTGCGAGAGGGTCGAGCTCCCCGGGCCTCCCGTGGATTCCAGCAGCGCAAGTTGCCCGCACGCCGCCATCACATCTTGTCCGCGGGAATAGCGTACAAAAGCTCGGACGTCTTTTTCCGTAAGAATTCTTCGAAACTCTTCAACGCGCGATGGATCCGGCTTTTCAAACGGCAATTCGCCCGGATTCCACGGAATCAGATTCACCTTGACGCGAAGATTTGCCAGCAAGCCTTGCAACGCGCCGCGCATCTTGCTCCGAATCGTTGAACCCTCCGAGTAGCACATATTCAAACGTCAAATGCTCCCAGGTCCGCAGCGGATATCGCTCGCAAGCTTCGATCAGCTTTTCAATCGGATATTTTGGTTGATCGGCATGATCTTGTCGCGCTGCTCGTTCGATGATGCGTTCAGCGAAATCGCAAGCTTGGGCCGCACTTTCTCAAGCCCCAGCTTCTCAATGCCGGGAATAATTCCGCTGGTCGAAAGTGTTGTATGCTTCGGCGAGATCGCCATGCCGTTCGGGTCGAGTAAAATTCGCAGCGCGGCCAGCACCGCTTCATAGTTCAGCAGCGGTTCACCCTGGCCCATTAGGACCACATTCGTCTGTGGCTTCAGCGCGTCGCGATTGAGTTCCAGCGCCAGCACCACCTGTCCGATAATTTCGCCCGCAGTCAGATTGCGGATCAACCCGAGAGTAGCGGTTAAACAAAAATGGCAATCCACCGCGCATCCTGCCTGTGTCGAAATGCAAATGGTTTGGCGATTTTCTTCCGGCATGAAAACAGTTTCAATCGTTGCGGCCTTCGTGTTTGGATTCTCGCTCTCTGCTGCCGCCCCCAAGCTGAGAACGTAGCGCAGCGTTCCGTCGTCCGAGCGATACGTCCGCACAATCTTGGGCAAATCTATGGCTGCCTCGCGGGTAAGGCGCTCGCGCAACGCAGCCGGAAGGTTCGTCATCGCGCCAAAATTGGACCGCCGCTCCGCATACAGCGCATGATAGATCTGCCTACCGCGGTATGTTGGCTCGCCCATATCTTGCAGGAACGCGCGAAGCTCTTCGGGCGATTTGCCCAGCAGATTCAAAGGGTTTTTTTGCCATTTCCGGGGGCATTCTAAAACAATGATAGCACGCCGTTCAGTGCGGTTTCTTGCTGCCGCGCGTGCGGCGCGGCGCTATAATGTCGGTCGGAGTTGCTGTTTTCTTGTGCCTCAGTTCACCGTTCTGGGAGGCGTGCCGATGGAAATGCTGTCGATCGACGAATGGGTAAAGCAACTTTGCGCTATCCCCGAAGCGGAGTTTTCGATTCGGCGAGTCTTTGATTTCACGGCTCAGAAATCCATTCAGCCGGAGACGCTTTCACCGTATCTTTTTTACGCGAAGAGCCACTACACGAGAAACTTGATTTATAAATGCAAGCTTTTCGAAGTGATGGCCATCTGCTGGAACGTCGGCCAGGTTAGCCGCATACACAATCACCGCGACCAGAATTGCTGGATGGTGACGCCCATTGGCCGCCTGCGCGTGCAAAATTTTCGAGTCGACACTCGCGACTCCGCTCATTCTACCTGCAAGCTCGTTCCTTCCGATGCTTACGATATGGATCCCCAGCATCCCGCGGTGGTGCAGCCTGAACAGCCCGTTCATCAAGTGCTGAATCTTCCGGAATTCGGCCAGCCCTCAACCAGCGTGCACATTTATTCCTATCCGTATTCCTCCTGCGAAGTTTATTCCATCGATAAGGGAATTTATGCCGACGTTCCGCTGCATTATTCGAGTGAATACGGCAAGCTTTCTCCGGACGAGAAGTTGATGTAAGCACTCTGCGCGTTCATCTCTCGCAGATAGTCTAGAAACATTCGAGCTTGCCCCCATGACATTTTTGCCCGCGCCATGCCAGAATGGATAAACACATGCCCAACACGATGCAGGTGGACACACCGCATAAAGTCCAAAAGGAAATTTTACCCAACGGCCTCGTGGTCATCACCGAGCCCATGGAGCACGTTCATTCCGTCTCTGTTGGAATCTGGCTGCGCTCAGGCTCGCGCCGCGAACCGGCTGAACTCAACGGCGTTTCCCACTTCATCGAACACATGGTGTTCAAGGGCACCAACCGCCGCTCGGCGGAAGATATCGCGCGCGAAGTGGATAGCGTCGGCGGCATGCTGGATGCCTTCACCTCCAAGGAAATGGTCTGCTTCAACACCAAAGTGCTCGATGAGCATCTTGCAAAAGCGTTCGACGTCATTGCGGACATGGTCCTCGAGCCGAAATTTGCCGAGGACGAGATCGAGCGCGAAAAATCGGTCATCCTCGAAGAAATCCGCATGACTCAGGACAATCCTGAAGACCTGGTGCATGAGCTCTTTACTCAGAATTTCTGGTATCCCCACGCGCTCGGCAAGCCCATTCTTGGCACTCCCGAAACGGTGGGTGCATTTTCGCGCGCCACGCTGCGCTCCTGGTTTCAGGAGCGCTACTCCCCGAACAATATGGTGATCACCGCTGCGGGACACTTGACCCACGCGCAACTTCTCGATCTGGTTGCGGAACGCTTTGCGGATCGTCCCGCAGGAAATCCTTGGACTCCTGAGTCCGTCCCGGTCGCCGCTCCGCACATCACCGTGCGCACCAAGCATGAATTGGAGCAGGTGCATCTCTGCCTCGGCGTTTCGTCGCTGCCCATGACCGATCGCCGCCGCTTCGGTGTGTCCTTGCTCAGCAATGTTCTAGGTGGCGGCATGTCTTCGCGCCTCTTCCAAAATATTCGCGAGCGTAAGGGCCTCGCGTATTCAATTTTCAGCGAACTGAATTCCTACCGCGATGCCGGCGTGCTTTCGGTCTACGCTGGAACGTCACTGGAAACCGTCTCCCAGCTTGTGCGCTGCGTCCTCGATGAATTTCGCCGCATGAAAGACGAACCGCTCCCGGAAGAGGAGTTGCGCCGCGCAAAAGACCATCTAAAAGGCGCCACGCTTCTAGCCCTCGAAGGCACCGGACAGCGCATGAACAGTCTTGCCCGCTATCACATTTATTTCGACCGGCACTACACCGCGCAGGAATTGATCGCCATGTTGGAAGAAGTCACCGCTGCCGATGTCCAGCGGCTCGCCCAGGAGTTTTTCCAGTCCGACCGTATCGCCGCTTCCGTGGTTGGCAACCTCAACGGCTTCCAGCTCACCCGCGACCAGCTTGTCCTTTAATTCACCACCTGAATTGCGGTTGTTGACGTGAGCGCCGCAGTTTGCCATCATCTTCGCGGTTCCTGCGCGCAGTTCTTCGCGGCGCGGAGCCTGACTGAGGGACCCAATCTCGTTTCGAGTATCCATTCTGGCGTCGGGAAGCACGGGCAACTGCACGTTGCTCGAGACAGGTCATACCACTCTCCTCATTGACGCGGGCCTCGGCCGCAAGGAAATGATGCGGCGTTTCGAAGCGCTGGGCCGACAGCGTCCCGAGCACGTGGACGCCGTACTGATTACCCACGAGCACAGCGATCATTCCAGCGCTATGGCACAAATTGCGCGCGAGTGGAAGTGCCCAGCCTATCTCACGGAACTAACGCATCGCGAAATTTTGAGATTGTGCGAGGATGGCCCGGTAAGAAAGATCGAGCGCATTGAATACGTGCGCCCCGGCATACGATTCGAAATCGGCGATATCGAAATCACTCCCTTCACCATTCCCCACGACGCTGCCGATCCCGTCGGTTATTGCTTCCGCTCAAACGGGATCAAGGTCGTAATCGTCACCGATCTCGGCTACATGCCTGAGCTCGTTAAGCAGTATCTGCGCGAAACCGATTTTCTGATTCTCGAATCGAATCACGACCTCGATATGCTGAAGGTAGGGCCGTATCCGTGGTACATCAAGCAGCGCGTGATGAGCCGCACGGGGCATCTTTCGAATGCAGTTGTCAGCGATTTCCTCGCCGACACCGAACTATTTGATGCGCGCCCGCAACATCTTGTCCTCGCGCACCTCTCCGAGCAGAATAACTCGCCGGACATCGCGCGCATTTGCGCCGAAGAAGCGCTCGGCCGCCGCACCGGTGAATTCGCCTTCCGCGGCACACTGCACGTCGCCTCCCAACGCGTCCCCCTCGGCCCCTTCGACCTGTAACCTCGCGATCCTCGCAATTTGAGTGCAGCAGGGCGTGCAATTCGGGGTCCAGCCCCCACACAATTATCCTGCGCTAACGTGACGAACTGCTTCGACAAGCCGGTGCCTCTGAACTCCGAGCTTTTCATGAAAAACGCACGCCGGCAGCCTGGGGGCGGCTTGGATCAGGTATGATGTATTAGGGATTTTTGCCCGCAAATAATTGAAATTTAGGAAGACAAATTGATCGGACGATATACGCGCGCAGAGATGGGCCGCGTCTGGGGCGAAGAAAATAAATTCCAGAAGTGGCTTGACGTGGAATTGGCCGCCACCGAAACACTGGCGGAAGCCGGCATCGTTCCGCGCGAAGCCGCAGCAAAATTGCGCGAGCGAGCGCGTGTAGATGTCCCGCGCATCAATGAGATTGAGGCCAAAGTTAAGCACGACGTGATCGCGTTCACCATCGCAGTGCAGGAATCGGTGGGCGATCCCGAAGCGGCGCGCTGGCTGCACTACGGGCTCACCTCGAACGACGTGGTGGATACAGCGCAAGCGCTGCTCGTTCGCCAGGCGTCGCAGCTGATCGAAAAGGATCTGGAAGCTTTCGGAGAAGTGCTAGAACGCCGCGCGTGGGAGTTTAAGGACACTCCGGAAATCGGCCGTACGCATGGAATACACGCCGAGCCGATCACGTTCGGCCTCAAAGTGGCAAATTGGTACGCCGAGAATCGCCGCGACCTTGCGCGCTTCCAAGCGGCGGCGCATCAGTTGGCGGTAGGGAAAATCTCCGGCGCCGTGGGCACCTGCACGCATCTCGGTCCGGAAATCGAGCAGAAAATCTGCCAGCGGCTGGGCCTTGCGACCGCGCCCATCACTTCCCAGGTAATCGAACGCGACCGCCACGCGCAATATCTTTCCACGCTTGCGATTGTGGCAGCGTCGCTCGAACGCGTCGCGCTCGAAATTCGCCACTTGCAACGCACGGAAGTCCGCGAAGTGGAAGAGCCGTTTGGCGGCGAGCAGCGCGGCAGTTCGGCTATGCCGCATAAACGCAATCCCGTTTCGAGCGAACAGATTTGCGGGCTCGCGCGCGTGGTGCGTGCAAATTCCATGGCCGCGCTCGAAAACGTCGCCCTATGGCATGAGCGCGACATCTCGCACAGCTCGGTCGAGCGCGTAATTCTTCCCGACTCCACGATCCTCGTGGATTACATGCTTCACCGCACAACCGAAATCGTCAGCAATATGAAAGTGTTTCCGCAGCGCATGCAGCGCAATCTCGATTCCACCATGGGTCTGATCTTTTCCGGCCAGCTTTTGCAGGATTTAGTGGAACACGGCGCGCCGCGCGAAGACGCTTACAAATGGGTGCAAGGCCATGCGATGTCCGCCTGGGAGTCAGAGACTAGTTTTCGCGACCGGATAGCGGCGGATGCGAACATCCGCAAATTCCTCGACGAGAAAGCTCTGGCCCACACATTCGATTTAAAGCGCCAGCTACGCGCGGTGGACGCTATTTTCCGCCGCGTCTTCGGCGCAAAATCGTCCGCTGCGAACTAGTATTCAGCTCCCTAACCTGCCGCCGCTTTCTTTGACCGACTATTGCTTGGGATTTTCTTCCACCGGTGTGGACGCACCCAGTTTTACTTCGGAGGAGAACTTCTTGTAATCGCTGTAGCGATCGATCTCATTCTCTTTTACCTTAAAGAAGACCACGCGGGCGGCCGCGTGAACTTCGGAATAGGACGGCAGCCAGACTTCGTTGTTAACCATCGTTTGCTCGAAGACGAGATTCGAGCCCTTCGAGAGCGAAGCCAGGATCCCTCCCCCGATCTTTACATTTTCGTTAAATCGCGCTTCCAGCCGTGCGACGTCTCGAGCCTGCTCATCTACCCACAGAACGCCGCCGAGCTTCTGCACGATATTCTCGGCCAAGTTTTTCGGCTTGTAATCGGGATTTGGCCCGAAATCGAAAACGATCACTTCCTGGCCGCGGAAGAGTTCGCGCCGCGGATTTGTAAAGCGCTCGGCGCGCAGAAAATCGGAAATCTGAGCCTGCTCTTCTTCATCCTGCTTGGCTTGTTTTTTGGGATCGTTGTCGAGTTCGGCTTTCTTTTTCTTCTTCTCGTCGAAGTCCTTACTGAAGCGATCGTCCTCTTTCTTCTTTTCATCGCCTTCGAGCGGCTTGCCGTCCTTGGCCAGCAGATGGCGGACCTCATCGTCTCCGACGTAAAAAATATCGTATTCCTTCACGGAGCGCGAAGTGACCTGGCCATTGGAGTCCGTTTTTTCTTCTTCCTCGGTCAAATGGCAGGTGTACTGCTTGATGATTTCATCCACGGTCTTTTGATTTTTATCGATGTCGAGTAAAAGTTTGGCGACATCCGGCAGAGGCCGGCCTCCTGTGCGGGGAAAATCAAAAACAGAATCTGGAACGGGCGCATTTATTTCGACCCTGGTCACAGTGATTTGATAAACGAGGCCGCCGCGGTGCAGCTCAATACGATTGGGTTCCAAGATGCCGTTTACAGCTTTGTAGTCGAAGTAGTCGATTTCTTCTGCGGCGTTCGCCGGCTGCGTGTCGCCTGGTTGTGACTTCGGCTTGGCGCTCGCGGGCGAAAGCTTGGCTTCTGGTGGTGGAATAATCTCGCGGATAATTAAGTGGCTTCCCTTATCAAAGTAAATCTCTCGGGTTACGCCAGGCGCGAGAGACAATTCCACGTGATATGCCGGAACTTGCGACTTCATCCCTATTGGCGCAACGTCCTCGACCCCAACGAAGCGGGCCACGATCTTGTCTTTCTTCACGTTGGTCAAACGCCCGCTCAGATAGCGCGCGGTGGCTTCCCATTCGGCCGCTTCCATGCCGGTGAGGGTCCGCGGCGTACCGCTCGAATCCTGGCCCCAGGCGGACATGCCGTTGTATGCGGCGATGGTATGCTGCGGCTCGATCACGATCTCGGAATAAACTTTATTGGGGGCTTTGGTAATCAGGGAGTACGAGCCGTTCATGTCCGTGGATTCTTCGCGCAAACTCCCTGCGATGGTTAGCGACCGGACTTTCGCCAGCGCTTTCGCGCCACCTTCAGCGCGCAAGTAGTCGTCGATGATTTTCTGCGGCGTTTGGGCCGGACAAGTGGAGGAAACAGCAAACGACAGGACCATGAGGAAATACAGACGGCAAATTGCTGCCGTCAGTCCATCATTTCTCTTGCGATTATGAAGTCGCAGCTTTATCAGGAAATCCACGCATGCAGATGGAAACACTCAAGACGCGGAAAAGTTTTGCCGCGGTCTTTCGATTCTTCATAGCCTGTAATCAGGCTAGCACCATGTTATTGGATGCGCTGGATGTAGCGGGCTTCGGAGGTGTCCACTTTCACTTTGTCGCCGTTGCCCACGAAGGGTGGAACGTTGATGATCAGGCCGGTTTCGAGCTTGGCTGGCTTCATCACCGCGCTGGCAGTGGCTTTCTGAATCGTTTGTTCGGTATCGATGACGGTAAGGTCAACCGTGTCAGGCAAGAGAACGCCGATCGGCTTGTCGTCATAATATTCGATCTTCACCGACAAATTGGGAATGAGGTAGTCCTTGGTGTCGCCCACAATGTCATTTTGCAACGCGAGTTGTTCGTAGTCCTGGGAGTTCATGAAATGATGGCCGTCGCCGTCGCTGTACAGGTATTCGAACTCGATCTCGTCCACCGTGACTTTTTCGACGAATTCCTCCGCGCGGAAGCGATAGTCCATCATCGAGCCGCTGCGCAGGTTGCGCATTTTGGTCTGCATGGAGCCGCGTTTGTTACCGGGGGTCCGATGGTCCACGCTGTAAACCACGTGGAGATCGCCCTCGTGCATGATGATCATGCCGGGGCGTAATTGAGTCGACTTTAGCATAGGTGCTCCTAGATTCTTCTTCCGGGCATTTCCCGCCGCATTCAGACACGTTCGCTTAGCACAAGCCAGCGGAGGGGTAATTCAATCGAGTGGCGAACGACGCGGAAACCCTGCTCGGCACAAATTCTCTGCGCCGCCGAAGCTCTAATTATAGCGGTCTGTGCAGCCATCGGTCAAACAGGCTATATGGCCCGCAGAAGAATCGGTTTTCGAATGGTCGGTCCTTGAACTGTGGACCGAGGGTCAACACCGACGGGCATCCGATCTTGGACCGCTCGACCGGCTCAGCTTGAGATTTGGGAACTTTTTTGGGCACTCTAGGGAAGTTGTCCACAGCGCGTTATCCGTTGTCTATGGCGCTCTGAGGCAGCCGAGTTGCCCTTGCAGCTGAAACGCTCAGGTTTAGCCGCCCGGGAAGCCCGTGGCCGTTAATGCCGGAATCCTTGGCTGTTGCTGTGGGCGGAAGTCCACTTTTAAAAGTCGTCTCTTGAAGGCTGGTCCGCGATATGTTGTCTCCCAACCCAGCGAGGTTACAACGCTGCTCGTCCGGTTAGATTTCGGACAAAATCCATTGGGAGGCAGAACCGTAACGATCGCATTGAAACGCGGACCTATTTTTGTGAATGGGAGCACAGGACCGGAACTTTTGTCTTCCTGAAGGGTTAGTTTCGGGTGGATTGGTCCCGCTCGGTCCATTTAAGGTGCATGTTCCGTGTTGGGTCCAGGAATTGGCGGCAGTATACCGTATTAATATTTGGCAACTGGAACAGCACTAATGGAATCAAATCACTTTTCTGTCGTAATTCAAATCGAAGGCTAAGACCAATTGGAGGCACGGATGAAGGGAATTCTGAAAGGCTTGGGGTTCGCAACCCTGCTGGTCCTGGTGTTCAATGTCGGACCGGCCCATGCGCAGACCGCTGTGTCGGCAACTACATCTGCCACCCCACTGAGATATGACGTCAGCAAGGAAATCACGCTCAACGCCACCGTTCAGAGCGTGCCCTCGAAATCCTCTGTTGGGCTATTGCAGTCTGGCTCGACTGGCTTTGTGCTGCAAACAAGCTCCGGCGCGATACAGGGGAGGCTGACTTACTCCGCTCTAAATGGAAAAGGAGCTCTTTCTATCAAGCCGGGTGAGCGCGTTCAGGTGACTGGAGTTATGACCACAACGAATAATAAGCAAGTGCTTCTGATTCGCACCATTCAGATAGGTGGTCACACTTATACCATCCGGAACGAACGCGGATTTCCTGTGGCGCCGAATACCTCTGCGGCAACTGCGTCGAACGGAGGTCAGCTATGAATCGTAAATGCCTCTCGATCATTCTATTTGCTCTGGGTGTGACTGCCGGCTGCGGCGGAGGCGGCTCGCATTCCATAATAGAAGTAAGCATCAGCCAACCCCCTCCTGGAATCGTCGCTCCTGGCCATACCGCTCAAATAGCGGCCACCATAACCGGGACGAAAACCGGAGTTACGTGGAGTTGCACCCCGGGTAACACTGCCACCTCGTGTGGCTCATTCAATCCATCTACTACTCTAAGCGGAGTTACGACCGTGTATACGGCTCCGCCCACGGCCGTGGGCAGCGTGGCTATTACGGCCACGTCCGTGAAGGATGGCACGCAAAGCGCGCCCGCAAACGTACAAATCGCCAATTCCGGTAGTCTCTCAGGCAATTACTCGTTTTATCTCAGCGGCTTCGACGGCAACAACAAGAACGGAATCTATTCCCTTGCCGGAGCGGTATCGATTGCCGCCGACGGCACCCTTACGGGCGAGGAGGATTACAACGATGCAGGTGGAATAACCTTGCCCGATGTCCCGATTTCGAGTGGAAGTTTGTCATTCAGCCCTACAACTGGGTTGGGATCGCTGACTCTCGTGACGAGCAACAACAGCCTCGGCGTGAACGGCACGCAAACCCTGGCGCTTAATTTCGTAAACAACAGCCATGCGCTCATCATTCAAGCTGATGCAAGCGCAACAGCCAGTGGAAGCTTCGACCTGCAGAATTTGGCGAGCACGCCGGCAGGGGGCTTTTCATTTGTGCTCTCGGGCGCAGGGAACACCGGTAATTCGGATTTCTTCGGAGGTGTGTTCACGGTGTCCGGGAGTAGTGTATCGAACGGCGTGTATGACCAGAACATCGCAGGCAGCATAGGTATGGGCAAAACCTTTGCGACAGCAACTCTGTCCCAGCCTGCTGACGGTTTCGGTCGCGGCACCCTCACCGGGACTGGCATCGCAAACACCCTTGCGTATTACATTGTCGGTCCCGAAAGTGATACGGCTCATCGATGTGGATACTAGCCGTACCCTTGTGGGTTCAGCTTTTGGACAGGGCGCAAGCGCAGGCAACTTCGACAACGCCTCAGTGGGAACTTCCGTTTTCAGCATTCAAAGCAATTTGGCTGGAATTCCGTTTGGAGCCGTCGGTCAGATTGTTCCGTCGGGGGCTAACTTCAGCGGAGTCGCCGATGTTAATGAAGCGGGAGTGGGATCTGCAGATGCGCAGACAATTTCCGGTACCTATTCCATCGCCACCAACGGGTACGGGGGCTTGAACATTACGTCCGCAACTCTCGGGCCCGTCAGCGTTCTCGGCATTTATGCGACGGACCCGACTCTAAACCTGAATGACCCGAATAACACCACATCCCCCGGCCCCGGAAGCATTGTCGCAAGCGCTGTGGTCGTCGATCTCGACAATGACGTTGCCGGTTCCGGAGTATTGGTGCCTCAAACGGACACCGCCACGACATCCTTCGCGGGCAATTACGCTCTCGGGCTACAGGATCTTGTTCCCGAAACAGGTGAGTTTGATTTCGTCGGCAATTCAACGGCAACGGCCAACAGTCTGTCGGGGGCTGGAATCCTCAACGATCCGGCAGATGTGTTGGAAACTACTGAGCCTCTGGTTAACAGCGGAACCTCATTCACCAGCACACTCGTCTCAGACGGATTAGCCCAAGGGCGTTACCTGCTCGACCCGATTAACGTGATCGTCGGTGATGGAGCAGCCACGATTACTTACCAGGCCGTTATTTACCAGGCTAATGGCGGACAGCTGTTCTGGTTGGAGAACGCGGCGGACGAAAACGATAGTGTGTTTACCGGGCAGATCCAGCAGCAAACGCTGCCATTAGGAGCGTCTGCCAGGAAAGCCGCGGTCAAGAAGACGCAAAAATAGTAAGCAATCAAAGGGCGGCAGGCGGCACAGCTGAAGCGATCCGGCTGTGCCGCACCGTCATTCCTCGGAACTCTCGATCAGAATCTCTTGCAACTCTTTCCACGCTTTGCGGATTTTGGGCCCAACCGCGATTCCGCAGCATCTTCCGTTCCGCTAAATCTTTCAGAATTGTTAGGGCTGGGGTTGTGACTGCGATTGCGCGCGGCCTTCGGCCATGATTTTTTCGATTTCGTCAGGCGAACGCGGGAGCTTGGCGGAGAGCAGTTGGTTGCCGTCCGGGGTGACGAGGACGTCGTCCTCGATGCGCACGCCGATATTTTCTTCGGGGATGTAAATGCCGGGCTCGTCGGTGATCACCATTCCGGCTCTGAAGCGGGCTGCGATCGTTGACATCGTGGACGTCGAGGCCCAGATGATGTCCCACGCCGTGAAAGAAGTAGCGGCCGAGCGTGTTGCCATGCAGGTCGTGGCCGTGCGTGTTTATGTAGTCGTAAGCGGTCTGATGGACGCTCTTGGGTCCTCCCGTGAGCATGGCTCCGGGCTTTATCGCTGCCAGCGCGGCATTTTGCGCGCCCAGAACGATTTCATAGATTTCGCGCTGGCGAGCGGTGAATTTGCCGTTGGCCGGAAGCGTGCGGGTGATGTCCGCTGCGTAACCGCCGTATTCGCCGGCCACGTCGATGACGACCACATCGCCATCCTTTATTTCGTTCTTCAAAGCGTCGTAATGCAGGACCGTGGAATAAAAGCCGGTTCCCACGATGGGCGCATAGGCTTCGCGCGAGCAGCCCTCCATTTCGTGAACTTCCTTCATGCGCGCGGCAATCTGATATTCGAAAAGGCCGGGCCGCATCATTTTCATGGCGGCAATGTGCGCGTCAACCGAAGCATCCACGGCTTTTTGAATTAAGGCGATTTCCCCGGCAGATTTTATCTGGCGAAGAGAAGCGAGCGCCGGCGCGACGTCATCAACGGTTGACTGCGGCAAGATGCTGCGAACCCATCCGCTCCAAATGGTGAGCTGCGGGTAGCCGTTTTCCTGCTTGGGAGGCAGCTCGGTGTAGAACGTGGAATAGGTCTTGGCGAGATTGGCCAGGTCCGTGCGCAGATTGGCGAAAGGCTCGACCGCCTGGAACCCAGTTGTTTCCGCGATGCCCGGATCCTCAGGGCCCATCTTGGGCCCTCCCCATTTTTCGGCGTTAGGATTACGCGGAGGGAGATAAAGAATCTCGTGCGGGCCGTCGGAGGACTTGCCGTCGGCAGAATCGGGAATTAGAAGGAGTGCGGCGTCGGGCTCACTGTGGCCCGTGAGGTAATAAAAATTCTCTTCCTGAAAGAAAACAGCAAGTTCGCCCGCATCCTGATGGCTGGTATAGCCGAATAGGACGGCTGGACCGTTGATCGTGGAGCGCAGCTTCGCGCGCCGCGCCTGATACTCGGAGTTCGGCTGCCGGAATCGCGCCTGAGCAAGAAACGAACCGCAAGCCAGGACAAGCAACAGCAAACCACATTTCTGAAAAATTTGGCGATTTGAGCGAGCCGCGGTTGTTTGTTTTCTAGGAGTTACAGGACGTTCTATTTCGCGAGTTTGGCGATTTAATTTGGCGTGTGCAGAGATAAATTCATCGTGTGGAGAGATAAATTCATGCCGGCGGGAAGACTTCGGGAGGTGCAGCTTCCCTGAGCTTTCGTGAAGCGCTCGACGATATTCAATTTTAATCACGAGCGACCGTAGCACGTGATTCGGCAAAATTCAAGGGACTGCATGTTGTGAGCATAACTCCGCGAAGCGCTCTATTCCCTTTTTGGGAATGGTTGAGAGCGAAGTTCATTGCTAAGGCGACGACGTTGCACGGGTGAAGCTGCGCAATAGGTGGAGGGACGAACGATTGAAGAGCGAAATCAAAACCCGAACCTTTTCTGCATAAACCGCAGAAAAGATTCGGCACCCGCGAGTTTCAATCGTGCATCGGTTCACTCCGGTGCCGCGCGGAAGGGTTCGCTACCCGCCGGGTCGCTTCCTGTTCCGTACCAATAGAGCTTTCCGTTCGACTTCTCAACTCTGTGGCCGTCGCCATCGCAGGTATAGGTGTAGGTCGTTCCATCAACCGATTTCAATTGGTTTTCGGCGTTCCAGGTGTAGGTGTGGCGTCCATCGGTCAGCATGTTGCCTGAGCATCTTAAAAATAGCCCGTCGCAGAGTGCTGGCCCCCGTCAAAAGCAGGGCGCTCGCTTCGGATCACGCTGGAGGGTTGTGCCGCCTACCTGGCCCTTACCGTCCAGAGCTTTTCGATATCTCATCTCATCCTCATCGAATTGCATATTGATCGCATTCCTGCAATCATGACAGGAGTCCCACCCACTTTACGGCGTCTTGTTTACATCTCAGTAACCTATGATCTCCTGCGACTGAGGAGAGCGTTGTCGAGATACGCATCACCGACCAGAATTACGGGAGACGGTTGCGGTCGTCGATCTATGATTGCCCTAGCCGTGAGCAATACCATTCCACAAGACCGCAGCTGTTTCCCAAGAACCTCTGGATCGCTATCTTTTGGTTGCAGCGACTGCACTTCGGCAAAGGAGATCAAGGCCCCGGCGCCGAGTAAGACGGTTTGGAAGCGAAATTTCGGATCGTCCTAATTATGAGTACCTCAGATTATCATATGCCCGCGAGATCCCATGCTTACAGTGCGCCGCAGCCACACCGGCACATCCGACTGACGGCTTTGAAGCCCTCGTACGCTGCCGTAGCTCGCAGGCAGCGGCGAGATCGCTGCGGCCTCGGCATGAACGGCGGGTGGCGAAGCCTTTCTTGTTATTTTTCGCGTTGACATGACGCCCGGGCGGATAGTACCACACCACCAGTTCACTACTTAGTTCCCTCGACCCGTGTGGGGTGCCGAACCCTTCGGGGTTTGAAGGGTTCGGGTTTCTCGGATGAAGCCACGCCTGCGACGCCGCTATGGATTGGGCCAACTGCATTTCATTACTTGCAGTTGTTATCGTCGTATGCCTTTGTTGGGCACCGAACGCGCGCGTCATCTCTTTCTCAAGATTCTCAGTGAAGTTCGCGAGCGCTGCGATTTCGCGCTGATCGGATACGTGGTGATGCCGGAGCACATTCATCTGCTGATCAGCGAGCCGAACGTGGGGAGTCCCAGCACGGCGATGCAGGTGTTGAAGCAGCGCGTTTCGCGAGCGATGCACCGGAGGAGAAGGCGCACGCGGTCGGAGCAGAAATGGCTATGGGAGGAAGGTCCGGTGCGGAAATACCAACCGTTCTGGCAGCGACGGTTCTACGACTTCAATGTGTGGAGCGCGAAGAAAAGGAACGAGAAGATGAATTACATGCATTTCAATCCGGTGAAGAGAGGGTTGGTGGTACATCCGCAGGACTGGTTATGGAGCAGCTGTAGTTTTTATTCCAGGACAGGAACGAGTCTGTGCGCGCCGAATCCGGAGTGGAAGCCGAGAAGCTGAAGTCTGCGAAAGAGCTAGAACTTAAGTCAAAACCCGAACCCTTCACACCCCGAAGGGTTCGGCACCCCCGCGAGTTTTAATCGTGCAGGGGTTCACTCCGCTGCCGCGCGGGAGGGTTCGCCACCCGCCGAGCTTCTTCTTTAGAGTCAGAGGACCACGGTCCCCAAGAAAAAGTCAAACTCGCGTCAACTGGGATTGGGCACAAGCCACTGAAGTGAATTCGGCCCGGTTTCAAAATCACACTCGGCGGGAAATGTTGTCGGCTGCATCTCTATTGATGCCGACCGGGGGGCCGCCATATTTTCCACGCGTGCTGGACATCGTGGTATACACTTGCTTTATTAGTGCTTCCCCGATATTTCTGTTTCATCGCAATTTTGGGCGGATTTCTGCGTCACGGAGTCGAGTATGCTGAAGCGAAGATTGAGATCAAAGTAGGAACGTTCTCGTTCACAGGCGAGCACCGGAAATGGCTGTCCGGCGAACTGGACAAGCTCCTCACCAAACTTCCCGAACTTGTTGCGATCGCCCAGAAGAAGATGACGCCGGAGACGACGCGAAGCCGAGAAAGAAAAACGGCAGCCACGGCACGCTTCCAAACTTCCTCAGAGACAAGAGCGTGGCGGATAATCAGGTTAAAAAGTTCCTCGCGACGGCTGTATGGCTGCACGACACGACAGGAAAAGACAGGCTCACTACGACGGATGTCCGGAACGCCTTGAAGAGATCGAACCAGACGAAACTCAATAATCCATCTGACGTGCTCAACCAGAACGTGGGCAAGGGACACGCCGAGAAAGACGGCGACGGCTTCTTCATCACTGAACCCGGTCGCGCGTCGCTCGGAGCCTAAATGGTCGCTGCGTCGGCGGCTTTGTCTGCAATTCCACCCGGTTTACGTAATCCGCTTCTCGAGGAGTATTGCACGATCGTTCAGAACTTCCTTGAGCAGCGATGGCTCCCGACCGAACTGTATGGCGGTCGCTTTGCCGAAGCCGCCTATACCATCCTCGACGGACAAGCCAAGAAGTCCTACGCCTCCGCGCCTGTAAAACCTGCCAATTTCGTTGATGCGTGCCGAGCGCTCGAGAAGAACAAGCTGGCGCATGTCCCGCACAGCTTCCAAATTCTGATTCCGCGAATGCTCCCAGTTCTTTACGACGTGCGCAACAACCGAAATGTGGGCCGCGTACTGGCGGAGACGTCGATTCCAATCACATGGACGCGGTAGCTGTATTGTCGATGGCGAATTGGATTATGGGCAGCGACTCCGTGTGTACCACAATCTGACCACAGCGCAGGCTCAGCAATTGGTGGATGCGCTCGTCGAGGTGCGGCTTCCAGCAGTCTGGACTGGGGAAGACGGTGTGAAGCGCGTGTTGGAGACGAGCCTGAAGCTGAACGAACAAATTCTCCTTCTCGCTGCTGTCAGCGTCCCCGATGTCACAGGACCGGAGCTAATCGAGTGGATCGAGTTCGGGGATGAAAAATACGTCATGCGCACTATCCGCACTCTTCACACGAATCGACTGATCGAGTTCACGGAGAAGACGGGCAAAGTGCGCATCATTCCTCCGGGCACGAAAGCCGTCGAAGAATTGATCCGCAAGAAGAACCTGACGGGCATAATCTAGAACGTCCGCAGCTTTGGCATAGAGTCAATTTTCACGGCTGCACGTGTCAGTCCAAGACGGTGTGCTCCGGTAACCACAGCGAAAGAGATGACAACGTAAGAAGTTAATCGCGATTAGAAGCCGGGGGCGCCGGTGGAGGCGGGGCGAACTTCGGCGGATTCCACGGTGAATCGCAGGCGCTCGAAGTAGGTTTGAGCGAGAGACATGACGCCGGTGTAAAGATAACCCCAAACGAAAAGCAGCAGGAACGGGACGGTGGCGTAGTTTTCATTTTGCAACGCGTAGATGACCGCGAGCAAAAAATAAATTCCCAGAGCGACTTCGGCGAACGGCAGGAAGCCGGCGCTCTTGCGGTAAGTTTTCTTGGCCCAGTCAGCGTTACCGTTTCCGGCGGCTTCGACGCGATATTTCGGAGTGCGCACGAATTCTGATTTCACGTTGAAGATCGCTTCGAGCACGCCCCAAGCATTGCGAACGGAAAGTCCGATGCCAACAGCCATGACGAACGGAAGGTATAGAAACGTGCGCTTCCATGTTTTCGGATATATCGCTCGCTCCGCCGCGAGGTAAAACGACGAGATCGAACAGGTGGAGGCGAGGAACAACGGCAGGTCTATGACCAGCACTTGAAACCAACCCTGATAGAAACGCACGATCATCGCAGGCAGCAGAATGATGGACATGACTACCATGAGCGGGTAGCTGATGTTGGCGGTGAGATGAAAGAACGCTTCTGCCTTCACCGCCGCGGGCAAGTTTGAGCGCAACACGCGGGGAAGGATTTTTTTCGCCGTTTGCATCAAGCCCTTGGCCCAGCGAGCCTGTTGCGATTTGAATGCGTTCATTTCCACGGGCAACTCGGAGGGACATTCGATGTCCGGCAAATAAAGGAAATGCCAGCCGCGGAGTTGCGCGCGGTAAGAAAGGTCGGTGTCTTCGGTAAGCGTGTCGTGCTGCCAGCCGCCGGCATCTTCCACCGCGTTGCGGCGCCAGATGCCCGCAGTCCCGTTGAAATTGAAGAACAGGCCGCTGCGATAGCGGGAACAATGCTCGATGACGAAGTGTCCGTCCAGCAGAATGGCTTCGACTTCCGTGAGCGCGGAATAATTGCGATTGATATAGCTCCAGCGCGTTTGCACCATGGCGAGCTTTTCGTCCGCGAAATAGGGCACCGTGCGGCGCAGAAAATCCGCGGGCGGAATAAAATCCGCATCGAAGATGGCCACAAATTCACCGCTCGCGGATTTCAGGCCTTCCTGCAGCGCGCCCGCTTTATAGCCTTCGCGATTGTCGCGATGGATGTAGCAGATGGGCATTCCGAGGGCCCGGTAGCGTTCTACACAGTCGCGGGCGACTTGGCAGGTCTGGTCGGTAGAATCGTCGAGAACCTGAACCTCGAGCAACTCGCGCGGATAGTCGAACTGCGAAACGGCTTCGATAAGCCGTTCGATCACGTACCGTTCGTTGTAAATGGGGAGCTGAACGGTGACTTTAGGCCAGGTTCCTATCTCAGGAGGCGGCCCAGGAACGTGCTTTCGATTTTTATAATAGTTGTAAACCAGGGCGTAGCGATGGATGCCGTAAGCGGCCAGTACGATCATTACGAAAAAGTACGGCAGCATGATTGCAAGATCGAAGGAATTCAGTTGGTAAATGCCGCGAAATGGATTGAGTTCGGGGTCCATGTTTCGGCGCCAGTAGTCGGAGAACGGGCTGCTGGGAGCAAGCCAGGTAGCCATCCACATCGCCGAGTTGTAAAGCAAAACCACGAGTTCATTGCCTCCCGAATAGCTGTGCCAGATGGACGTTCTGAACCGTTGGTCAGGCTGCGAGTGCTGAGGAGCCGTCCGGCCAGACGTTGATTATACGGTGGCACGAGATGGTGTCAACGAAGGAAGATAGTCTGAAAGGCTGGCCGAAGGCGGGATAAAGCAAGACGCCACAGCGAACAATCCGAGATAGTTCTGAGCGCGCATTTGACCGCATCGAACCGCACGCCTACAATGCGTACGCGTAAGGAGATGAGCCGATGAGTTGTTACAGGAACCGCATTCCGGGCGTCACGCTATTCGTGTTGGGGATTGCGCTGATTGCCGCGCCGAGCTTTCTGGGTTCCAAGTCCGCTGGCGCAAACGCGGGTGAGCCTGTGGCGCTCGGTCAGCGCAGCTCCAGCGACGCGATTTTATCGAAAGCGTACCGGTTTGAGCGTGGAGGCTGGATTTACGTCCACTTGGAAGGCTCGCCTCACGACATCGGCTACCAGCATGGCTACCTGCTTGCGCCGGAAATTTCGGACGCATTTGCCGCTGTGAGTGTGGAAATGACGCACACTTCCAAGCGCGACTGGAATTTCTTCCGCCGCTCCGCACATCAAATGCTCTGGCCGAAGATTGATGTGGAATATCAGTCGGAACTCCAAGGAATCGTTGACGGCTTACAGGCGCAAAAATACAAACTCGATCTGGACGATATCGTGGCCATGAATGCGTTCATGGAATTGCCCGACTACTACGTACCCTGGCTGGACGAACAAACGCAGGGTGCAAAGCCTTCTTCGAAACCCGGTGCCGAGCATTGCAGCGCTTTCGTGGCTACGGGCAGTTACACCAAGGACCACCAGATCGTGATGGCGCACAACAACTGGACGAGTTACCTGGAAGGCGCGCGCTGGAAAATTATCTTTGATATCACCCCGCAACAAGGCTACCGCATGTTCATGGACGGATTTCCAGGCGTAATCGTGAGTGATGACGATTTCGGCGTAAATTCGGACGGCCTGATGATCACCGAGACGACCATCACCGATTTCCACGGCTGGAACCCCAATGGCAAGCCGGAATTTGTCCGCGCGCGCAAGGCCATGCAGTATGCCGGCTCGATCGACGAGTACGTGAAAATCATGCTCGACGGGAACAATGGCGGCTACGCCAACGACTGGCTGTTGGCGGACCGCAAAACGGGCGAAATTGCGCGTTTCGAGCTGGGACTTCTGCATTCCAAAGTGTGGCGCACCAAGGACGGCTATTATGCCGGCTCGAATTTTGCAAGCGATCCGGCTGTTCTGAAAGACGAAACAACTTTTGACCCTTCGAATGCCGCCGCTTCAGCGAACGCTCGCCACATTCGCTGGGATGAATTGATGGCCGCGAATCAGGGGAAAATCGACACGACGCTGGCGCAAGCCTTTCTTGCCGACCATTACGATACGTACACCAAGAAGACGGGCCCCAACCGGCGCACACTTTGTGGCCACGGTGATGTGGCTACCGAGGGAGATCCGGGTTTCGCGAAGTTTCCATACAATCCGTTGGGAGCTGTAGAAGGAAAAGTGATGGACAGCCACATGGCGGAATCCATGACTTTTATCGCGCGCATCGGCCATCCGTGCGGAACGGATTTCAAAGCTCGGCCGTTCCTGGAAGCGCATCCGGAATATTCCTGGCAGTCGAGCGTACTGATCGATATGAACGCCGGTCCTTGGACGCAATTTCGCTCGGGCGAGCATGCTCCGAGCGAAGACTCGGCCGAGAAATAGTCACTTCGCAGCGGGCAGATCGAGCCTGTTTTTAAGGGCTAACCGGCGCGGGTGGAATGTGCTCCTCGAGGTAACGCAGCAAGAGGCTGTACAGATGCAGTCTGGTTCCGGCCCCCTCGTAAATAGCGTGTGTGCGATTCGGATATTCCATAAAATCCACGGGCTTGTCGAGTTCAATCAAACGATTGAGCAGAAGCTCCGATCCCGCGTAATGCACGTTGTCATCGCCTGAACCGTGGACGATCAGCAGGTTTCCCCGCAACCCCTCGGCAAAATTAATGGCTGAACTGTTGCGATAGCCTTCCACGTTCTGCAACGGCAATCCCATATAGCGTTCTTGATAAATCGTGTCGTAGAGTCGCAAATCGGGAACCGGCGCGACGGCCATTCCCACCTGGTACAGATCCGGAGCTCGAAACATCAGACTCAGAGTGCTGGTAGCGCCGCCGCTCCATCCCCACAGGGCAACGCGTGATGCATCTGCGAACGGATGAGCGCGCAGGAATGCCTGAAGCGCGGCTGTCTGATCCTTGACGATGACGGGTTGAATCGCGCCGTAAATAATTTTGCGCCAGGCCCGTCCTTTGGGCGCAGGTGTGCCACGATTGTCGAAGCTGACAACCACGTATCCGGCAGCGGCTGCGACGCGCTGAAAATAATTCCCTGCTGACCACTCGTCGAGCACGGTTTGCGCGGCAGGCTCCCCATACACAAAAACGAGAAGTGGATATTTCTTCGCGGGATCAAAATGAGGCGGCTTCATCATCCAGCCGTCCAACGTGACGCCGTCGCCTATATCAACCTTAAAGAATTCGGTCGGAGCGCTGAGAAGCCCTGAAACATTTGCCCGAAGAGCGGCATTATCTTCCAATACTCTCGCGGAACGATGAGCGGGGAGTTCTACAAGATCGGTGACGGGCGTTACGTCGGCTCGGGAATACTGGTGGAAAGCCCATTGGGTATCGGGAGAAATATCGTAATCGTGCGTCCCAGGTAAATTGGATGGACTTACTCGCTCCGCATTTCCGGAACCATCGAGCCGGGCGCGATAAAGATAATGCTGCGTGGCATTGTCTGGAGACGCGCTGAAATAAAGCCAGCCGCCCTTTTCGTCGGCGGGGCCAAGGGCGATCACGATCGAAATTCCCGTGCGTAATCAGTTGCACGCGGCTTCCGTCGCGAGAAACCAGATACGCGTGCCGCCAGCCGTCCCGTTCGCTGAGCCAGAGAAAATCGGCGCCGTTATGAAGCCAGGTGATTTCCGGCATCACGTCAACCCATGCGGCATCGTGGTCTTGAAAAATCGAGCGAACCGTGCCGCTGGCGCGATCGGCCAGCAGAACATCGTTCGTATTCTGCAAACGATTCAAATGCTCGATCGCCAGCTCGTTCGAATTTCCGGCCCAATCCATCCGAGCGATGTAGTTGTCGCGCGGATCGCCAGGGACCAGCATCCAGCGCGTGGCGCCGCCTTCGACGTCCACCACACCCACGCGCACCGACGAGTTCGTGGTTCCCGGAATTGGATACGCGATATCAAGGATGGAAGGGTAGCGACCCAGCCCCGGATACGGAAAGCCGGTGACGATTTCGTGTGGGGCTCCGAGGTTGTATATCAGTCGAAAAATCTCCACGCCCCCTGTGTCAAATTGCCAGTACGCAATGTAACGTCCGTCGGGACTCCAGCGAAATCCGTCACGAACGTCGAGCTCCTCCTCGTACACCCAGTCGGATGTGCCATTGATCAACGTCCCCGAGCCGTCGGTGGTCAGCGGCAGTATTTTGCTCGAAACGATATCCTCAACATAAATATTGTTGGCGCGAACGTAGGCGACCTTCGTGCCATCAGGTGAGAATTTCGCAAACATCAGCGAAGAAGGCGGTGCATCACCGCCGAGTTTCCTTAGCACGCCGGACTTCAGCTCGAGCACCCAATAATCACCGCGCGTATTTTGCCGCCAAACGGCGGCGGAATTGGTATAGATCAGCAAGCGGCTCTTGTCCTTGGACCAGGAATAATCCTCAATCGCCAGCGGAGTTTTCGCGCCCGCGGGAATCAATTTCGCGGCGGGTACAAAAACTTCGCGCTTTCCCGTTGCCGTTTCATATCGCACGATTTCCTGTGCATCTTTACTATCCGCCGAGCGCTCCACGGTCGTGTAGAAATCGCCGCCGTCCAGCCATCGCGCCGGGCCGAAATTCTTCACCTCGAAATCCGTAGAGGCGAACATGCGATGGAGCAGCTTGTCGGAGTCCGCCGAGATGGGGGAAGCCGTAAGTGCATTCTGGGCGAAGGCAGGCGCAATGTGGGACAGAGCGAAGGCCGAGAAAATGATCAGAAAAACAATTCGCCGCACTAACTTGGGCGCGAGTGTTTCTATTCATCTTTGCGTCCGGCAGAACGCATGCACGCTCCCTGTTTGATTCCTGCAGGATTGGGTTTCTTACTTCGTGAAATTGCTCTCCTCGATTTTCCGGCCGTTCGTTGGCTGAATGGGGCGGGCATTATCCGGATACAGTCTTGCGAACGTTGCGATCTGTGCCGAGGAAAGCTCCACGGGAGTTTTCAAGACGAACCACTTCACATCGCTGCACGGCGGGATTGTGAGCGAGCCGTCAAAACTAAAGTAATTCTGATCGGCCGGCAGCAAATCGGCGGCGTTGATCATAACTTTCTTGAACTCGGCTTCTTTGCCGATTTCCTTGGGGATATGGCTCCAGATGTCTCGAATCAGGGGGTTCTCATTGCCGCTCTTCAGCAGGACGGCGATGGCCACGACGCTTCCATCCGCATGCACGTGAACCAGATGAAGAACCATGTCGAATTTCTGACCATTTATTTCTTCCTCGCTCGGATGATGAAAATGAAACTGTACGAGCGGATATTGCTTGCCGTCCACGGTAATGCTGCTTCCCGCTTCATACTTAATAAGGATCGTATGGCCGTTGTTGATGATTTTCATCGGCGCGAGCTTGTAATCAAATTTGATCGCCTTCAGATCCGCCGGCTCTGCATCCTTTGATGTCGATGGGCGATTGACGCTGGCCGTCCTTGCAGGCGGCAAAGCTCGGGTCCAGATCGCCCCAATGCTCCGGGCCGTCGGGGCCGGAGTAACTCCAGTGAGGGGTCCCACCGGCCGGATGTTCTTGCGCGAAAGCCGGAGTCGCGCCAGCCAAAGCAATGGCAAAAAGCGCGGTCACGCTGCCTATCAGAATTCCGCTGCGAATTTTCATAGGAACTTCCTCCGTGGGATTTTCGCGTTACAGAAACCACCGCACAAGCAAGAGACGGGCAATAGCATCCCACTCCTCAGTCAAATCTTCAACATCGTTGCACGCAAGAAGGCGATCCCTCGCAACCATCGGTAGAGTTTGAAGTGCTGTCCGGCGCGGTGCGCGTGATGGCGCCAAATCTGCGTGCATGAGCCGCCTGGAAAATCCACTAAGAATTCCTGCTTACTGTTTTTTTTGGCGGGACACTTTCAAGTTCACTTCAATATCGCGGCGTGAATCGAAGCTTGAAATAGTGCGAGTGGAAGACGTCATGTTTTCATGTTCAGCGTGGATTTCATAGTCCACATTTGGATCGAGCCCGCTAAAGCGGTAAAGGCCTTTCTCATCGGCAAAAGAAGTCCTCACTGCCAGCGTTTTCACATTTAGCAGATAGACCACGCTGGCGGGAACCGGGTCTTCGTCTTTGTTCTCCACCAGCCCGTGCACCGTGCGGAGCTGCGCTTCGGCCTTCTTTTGGTCTTTGGTTTGCTGCGCGGAAGCCGGAAAAGCCATGAGAAACATCAGCAGAATAAAAAGCGCGGAGCGAGGAATACGGCAAGTCGTCACTTGTTCCTATCCTTCCAGCAGGCTGCCGCTATTTCCCGCGGGCATATGCGTGGCCGATGAAAAGCGTACACAGAGTCTTTGGAAATAGGTTGGAATCATCGAGCTTCTGCCATCCGGGCAAAGCAAACCGAAACGAAGAGAAAAAAATCCAGTCGAGAAACTGAACGACAATTATTCCGCCTCTTCTTCCTCTTCTTCTTCCTCGACGGCGGCCTTTTCGTCCGAATCCTCTTCTTCGTCCTCTTCCTCATCTTCGTCTTCAGAAATCACGATGAGATGAACGGGATGAGTTTGCGTCACCTCAAGCTCGGCATCGCACTCATGGCAGCTCAGGATTTCGCCTTCTTCCACTTCGTCTTCGTCCAAATCAATCTCGGCGTCGCATTCGGGACATCTGGTCACTGATTTCTCTCCTTCCTAAGGCCGGCTTCCACCGGGGAGCGTATTATATAACGCCAGTGTCAAGCTTTTGAGCGGGGGAACGTCTAAAAGTGACTAGTCGAGAATATCCCGAGCATCCGCTCGTGGGCGTCGGCGGGGTCGTGATCGCAGAGAATCGCGTGCTGCTGATTCGCCGCGGCGGCCCGCCGCTGGAAGGCGAGTGGTCCATTCCAGGAGGCATGCTTGAATTAGGAGAAGCGCTGCGCGACGGAGTACGCCGCGAACTTCAAGAGGAAACGGGTCTCGAAGTGCGCGTAGGCGATTTGATCGAAGCGTTCGAGCGCATCATGCCGGACGCGGATGGCAAGTGGCGCTATCATTTTGTAATCTTGGATTATCTGTGTGAAGCGATGAGCGGCGTCGCGCGTGCAGGAAGCGATGTCGTCGATGTCGCCTGGTCCTTCGAAGAAGAGCTAGCTCGATTTTCGCTCACGCCCGCCGCCATGCGCGTGATCAAGAGAGCCTTCGAGATGGCACGATCGCACGGGCTGAAAACATAGCCGCGCTTAGCTTGCGGCGGCTTCGGGCAATCTTCCGAAGCGGCGCTCACGTTTCAGAAAATCCTGAACTGCCGCGGCCAGATCCGCAGCTTCGAATTCCGGCCACATTCGCGTCGTAAAAAACAATTCCGCGTACGCGCATTCCCACAGCATGAAATCGCTCAGGCGGCGGTCGCCCCCGGTGCGAATCAGCAGATCCACATCCAGCGCCGGGCCGGTGCTATGCGTAACCTCGCCAAGCCTTTTCGCGAACTCGCGCTCCGATATCTCCAGGCTTGAGAGCATCCAGCAAGAGGCACGCAGTATGGAATCGCGCGCCGAGTAATCTATGGCGATGCGCAATTCGAGAATCCGCCCGGAAGCTGTGACTCGCTCGGCAACTTCAATTGCCTGTGATAGTGAAGGCGGAATGCGGTCGCGCCGGCCAATCACACGCAGCCGGACTCCTTCCGCAGCGCACTTGCAAGCGTCGTTGCGAAAAAACGCTTCCAGCAACGCGAGCAGCGAAGCCACCTCGTTCGCGGGGCGCCCCCAATTGTCGGATGAGAACGCATACAGCGTGAGCGTGCCGATGCCCAGTGCCGGGGCCGCCCGCACAACGCGGCGAACCGCTTCCACCCCGCAACGGTGGCCTTCTGAACGCGCCAGGCCTCGCGAGGCCGCCCAGCGGCCGTTTCCATCCAGCAAAATAGCGACGTGAAGTCTCGGATGATCGGCTATCTTCAAGGTACTTTTATTCATAAAACTGCGCCCAAAAAATTCCGCCTTTAGCCTTCCCGCGTGGCTTGAATCAAAGCTTCCATGTGGTTCAGATATTTTTCCAGAGCGCGCCTGCCCGCCGCCGAAAGGCGATATTCAGTCTTGGGTAGACGCCCGGCGAAAGACTTCGTGCAGGTGACGTATCCTGCATCCTCCAGCTTGCGCGCGTGAACGCTCAGATTACCGTCCGTCGCGCGCACCAGTTGCTTCAGCTCGTTGAACGCCAGACAAGTATTCACCGCTAACGCGCTTACAATCGCGAGCCGCGTGCGCTCGTGGATCAGCCGATCCAGATCCGAAGCGGATGTCTCCGCGGTTCGCGCGCGAGATGCTCCCCTCTTTGCGGATTCTTCCCGCTCCGCTCGGTACGCCTCTAATTTAGCCGCCATATTTCCTCGCAATTACTGCGCCAAAAATAATGTGAAGCGCCCCGAAGCCGCCCGCCAAAAAAATATTGCCCCAGCTCCACGGGCAGAACAGCGCCACCGCGCCGAGCACCATGAAACACAAGCCCATCAACGGCACCACGCGGATCGAAAACGCCCCGCCGGTGACGACTCCCGTTCCATACAGCAGCAGCCATTCACCCGGAATCGCGCCCACCACTCCGGTGCGTAATTGCAGCGCGGTGAGCAGCACACCTACAAGCAGCGGTGGCGCAAAACTGTAAACAAATCGCCGGCCGGGTCCGGAGAAGAGCGATGATCCCGCCGCACGCGCTTTCGAGTACGTCGTCCATCCGGCAATCGCGATGGCCAGAACTGCTTCGGTAATCCAGGTCAGCAGCCAAGCCATCGGCGATGCTTGCGATGATGCAATTGCCGCAGCGCCGAGGGCCGTAATGCCCATCGCCACGCCTCCCCAGCCGGGAACTGCGGTGAATGAGCTGGCCCGTTCCATCGTCTCGCGAATGAATCGCAGATTGTCGCGAGCGTGCTCATCAAGAGCGCGTGGGCCGGACGACCGAGGGCGGTTTGGATCCGTTAAAGCCATATGTAGAAAGGATAGCTAAGCTAGCGGGCTTGCGTAAAGTACTTTGTTTTTCAAAGTGGCGTGAACATACACCCCGCGGCTGCCGCTGCAAATCACTTGTAAGCCTCAATCTCCGAGTCTATCCTGAGGCTGCAAGAAACGCCGGAGGTGACGCTGTGAAACTCAGCCGACTTTTGCTCCTCGATTTTGGCAACTAGCTTTTATTCCGTTTGCGGCGAACGCACAGCAAACAAGCCCACCCGAGACAAACCCGGTTTCTAATACGGTGAGGAGTAGCGTAGAGCGAGCGTCCAAAAATATGGTGGCTGCGGCTGATGAAATGCCTGCGGACAAATATAGCTTCCATCCCACACCCGCTCAGATGTCCTTTGGAAAACTCGTCACGCACATGATCGGTTCAAATTATGGTCTCTGCTCCAAAATTTCCGGCGTCGCAGCGCCAATCCAGGATAAGCCGAGCGAGACGGACCCCAAAGATAAGCTTGTGGCTTCGCTGAAGGCTTCATTCGACTTCTGCTCGCAAAGTCTAGCCAAGGTGGACGACTCAAATCTCGGCGAACAGTTGACGGTGTTCGGTGACCACAAAATCTCTCGCGCGGCGGCAATGATCGCGCTGACGAACGATTTCGCCGATCACTACAGCATGGCCGCATCTTATCTACGGGCCAATAACCTACTTCCGCCAACCGCGCAACAGCACAAAGAATAGCGGCCTATTTCCCGCCGGGCCGTTTGGGATAGCGGCCCACCAGCCAGTTCCAGCGGATGAGGCCAAGATCGAAGAACATCATCAAACTATCGCGGATCATGTGCACTTTTGTCGCTGGATCGTGCGCCCATCGAACGGCAACCTCCGCGGTTCGCAGGCCGTGACGTTTCGCAAGGAAAAGTATTTCGGGATCGAATCCGAAACGTTCGATGCGCTGCTGCTCGAAGACCACTCGTGAAGGCTCCCGCACGAACGCCTTGAACCCGCATTGCGTGTCGCTGAAAGGCAAGCCGACAAATATCCGCACGAAGCCATTAAAGATCATGCCCGCAAGCTCGCGCAGCCGCGACTGGTGCAGAGTGATCAGTGAACGATCCAGCGCGCGCGAACCGATTGCGACTTCATTTCCATCCTTGATCGCCGCAAGGAGTTTTTCAGATTCCTCGATGGGTGAAGAAAGATCCGCATCGGTAAAAAGAGCGATCCGGCCGCGTGCTTCCAGCATGCCGTGACGCACGCTATAGCCCTTTCCGCGGTTATCCCCGTTTGAGACCACGCGCACGGAAGTCCACTCGCGCGCCCATTTTTCGGCGACCTGAACTGTCCCATCCTCGGAACCATCGTCAACAATCAGAATTTCGAGTTGCTCGGAGCCCATCCCGCGGCTCGCAAAATACTCCCGAATGCGAGTAAGTGTGCGAGGCAATCTCGTTTCTTCGTTATAAGCGGGAACGATAATAGAAAGTTCCGGCGGCGGAATCATTCCCGCGGCGATCCTGGCGCCATGGGATTCCATCCATAGCGGCCCAGCAGCGGAACGAAACGGCAAGCGTAGAGCGATTGCTGTGTGGTGCGCCCGTGGCGTTTTACAATTTGAAGCAATTCCTGGTTTTCGGAACCCCCCACCGGTATCACCAGACGCCCGCCTTCTGCTAATTGTTCCACTAACGGTGGCGGAACCGCCGGAGCAGCAGCGGAAACGAGAATGGCTTCGTACTGCGCAGTTGGCGGACCTTCCAAAGAGTTAATGGCCGGCCAGCCCATGGATCCGTCGCCTTCTTCAATGCGAACATTTGAATAGCCCAGCCGCGACAACCGCTCGCGTGCCGCCGCAGCAAGAGCAGACTGTGTCTCGACAGCCACCACCTTGCGCGCCAACAATGACAACACCGCCGCCTGATAGCCGCAACCTGCGCCCACCTCCAACACACGTTCCGAACCTTCCAGGGAAAGCGCCTCAGCCATCGCCGCTACCATAAACGGCTGCGAGATGGTTTGGCCTCCGCCTATTGGAAGCGGCTCATCCGCATAAGCTTGGCTGGCTTGGTCGCGTGAAACGAAAAGATGGCGTCGAACGTCCATCATGGCGTCGAGCACGCGCTGCGAATGAATGCCTCGCTCGCGTATTTGCCGCGCAACCATTTCTCGGCGCGCCGCTTCGAAATTCTCTTCGACCGCCGAGGCAGCTGTTGCCTTTTTCGCCCATGCTTTGCAGAAGCTATCACAGCCCGGCGCGACGTTGCTACCCAAACGGCTGTTGTCGCATAGAATCGGCTACCCGTTGTCCGTCGGGTCAGTTCGTCTCCGTGTCTAGCAGCAGCTTGTCGCGTTCACGTCCAGCTCATAGTCTGAAAGACCTGTGTATAGTTGTGGCCTGTCTGTTTGAATATTGCGCAATGCTGAACTTTGGAAAGGGTGATCGGGTGAGACACTTTTCGCGTTATTATTCGGCTCTTCTTTTCCTTGCAACTGTCTTTCTTGTTCAGACGGATTCTTCGCTTTGGGCCCAGGAAAGTTCTGTTGAGCGAATCTTCTTTCATGCCAAGGTCTTCACAGGCGACGCACAGAGACCTTATGCGGAAGCGGTTGCCATTCGTGGAGGCAAGATTATCGCGGTGGGCAACCTCCCGGAAGTGGCAAAGTCTGTATCCGAGAATGCCGAACGTATTGATCTAGACGGCAAGAGTCTTTTCCCCGGGTTCATCGATTCGCATAGTCACTCAATCGATGGTGGACTCGCCCTAATTTCTGCCGATGCCAGCGAGAAAGTGCAATCGCTCAAGGAGCTTCCGCCATTTGTAGAAGATGCGAAAAAGACGGGCAAGGCCATGCGAGGGGACATTGTTGAAATTCTTGGCATGCCGCTCGAATTCTGGTCGCATACCGATGTCCTCAACGCCCGTTTCAGTACCGGAGCTTATGAGAAGCAAAGCGTCCTTCTGCGTGGAATGGACGGACACACGGCGTGGGCGAATCGTGCTCTGTTGGAACGCGCGGGCATCACAACTGATTTCCTGAAGAAACTTTCCGCTGAGCAGCGGAGTTACTACGGCGTAGACAAGGATATGCATCCCAACGGCTTTCTGGTGGATGCCGGCACGGAGAAAATCGAACCTTTGCTCCCGCCGCGCACGGGCGACGAGTTGCTGAAAGCGGGACGCACCGCACTGGCATATAACTACTCGCTCGGGATCACTGCGTGGCTTGATCCATTGGCCACCGACGATGTACTGCAGGCCTACAAGTTGCTGGCTGACCACGGAGAACTCAATTCTCAAGTCGTGGCATTTCCACAGGTCTTGGCGAAGAATCCTGCGGCGGAGCTTGCCGACGTTCAGAAAACGCGCGCGGCTTACAAGAACGTCCCTAATCTGCACGTGAGCGGGATCAAAGTGTTTGCGGATGGAGTAGTGGAGTATCCGTCACAGACGGCGCATCTCAGCAAGCCGTACAAAAACACGGGGCGGAACGGCGATCTGCTGTTCGATCCGAAGAACTTTGCCGCTCTCTGCGTGGAAGCGGACAAGGAAGGATTGATCATCCACGTGCACGCGATCGGCGATCAAGCAGTTACGGAAGCGTTGGATGGGATTGCCGCGGCGCGAACGGCCAATGGAAATTCTGGATTGCCGCACACGATTACGCATGAACAATTCGTGCAGCCGGCTGACTTCCTCGGTTTCGGGAATTGGGCGTGGTGAGCGCTTTACAGCTTTTATGGGCGGATGCGAGCCAGGACACGATCGAAATAGTGAAGCCTTATCTGGACGCAAGTATTTACAAGTGGCAATATCCGGCGCGGTCGATCCTCGATAGCGGCGGGATCATTTCCGGCGCGAGCGACTGGCCGGTTTCAAGCGCGAACGTGTTCTGGGCGATTTATCAGGCGGAAACGCGCAAAGGACCGGAAGGAGTGCTTGACCCATCGCAGGCAATGCCACGCGAAGCAATGTTCTATGCCTACACGCGGAACTCGGCTCGCGCCATGAATCTCGATTCCATTGGAATGATCGCAGCCGGCAAACGTGCGGATTTGGTTTTGCTGGACCGCGACGTTTTGACGGTTTCTCCGGAGGAAATGCGGGACGCGAAGGTGTTGTGGACGATGGTAGCTGGAAAGATAGTGTATCGGGCAAAGTGAGGGCGGCTGCGAGCGAGGAATTTGATTGCATAAGGGTTTGTCCCCCGTTTATAGCGAAGGCCCTGAAAAGCTAGAAATCCCAGATTTGTAACTCCCGATTCGTCGGATAATCGGAAACCAACCCACCACCAAACGGCGGGACAAATTGCATCTATGCCCGGTGTTCGATAGCATTCAAGAGACCGATCCCGTCAGGGCTAGAGCCCGGACCTATGAATAGGAGAACCAGATGAAACTAGGAATTGCCCTGATTGCTGCCGCGCTGTTAACGGCAAGCCCTCTATTGGCACAGACGCCTCCAGGCGCTGCGCAACAAAAGCCCGCGCCGGCTCAGCCGGGACAACCTGCTGCCGTCCCGACGCTCCAGCTCGTTCCGTCCGAAAAATTGGATCCTGCTAAAGATGCAGCCATCCGCCATTTATTGGAGATAACCGGCGTGTCCAAGGAGGGCCAAGACATTGCCGCCGGATGGACCGACCGGGTCCACACTGGGATGAGGTCGCGTGGTTCCGGCTGACCAGTTGCCCAAATTTATGGAGACTTTTACAACAAAGTTCAACGCCAGCGCACCTCCGGCCGCCATAACGGACGCAATGGTCGCCATCTATGCCCGGCACTTTTCGATGGAAGATATTCAAGGAGTGACGAAGTTCTACGAATCGCCGCTCGGCCAGCTAATGGTGAAAGAAATGCCGGACGTCAGCCGCGAAGTCGCAAAACTGCCGGCATGCAAATGGATCAAAAAGTAGTGATAGAAGTGCTGCGCGGAATGACCGACGAATATCCTCAGATAAAACCGCATGCTTCCCCCGGACCCGTCGAAGCCGGCCCCGGCGCCCAGTGCTGCACCCGCTCCAGCCCCAGGGTCGCCCGCGACGCCTCCTACCGCACCGGCACCGAGCCCAGCGCCAACTCCAAAGCCTCCGCAGCAGTAAGTCAGTGAAGGCGAGAGTCGCAAGAAGGAGATTTGCTAATGCCAAGAACTTTTCGCCGCGCGAGTCGTCGGTCAATTACTCGCGCGCTGTGGCTCGGAGGCATTCTTCCGGCTTTATTGATCCTGGGAATTTGTGGCGCCCAAGCGCAGCAATCGCCGGCGCCGCAATCTACCTCTGTCACCGTATCAGCGGCCATCAGCCTCAAGGACGCGCTGGACCAACTCGGGCGTGAGTACGAGCGCGACCACCCCGGCGCTAAAATCACTTTCAATTATGGCGGCTCGGGAACCTTGCAACATCAGATCGAGCAGGGCGCCCCGGTGGACATATTTTTCGCGGCGGCTCAGAAGCAGATGGATGCCCTGCAATCGGCAGGCCTGATTGTCGCTGACACGCGGCACGACATCGTTGCGAACGATCTGGTACTGATTGCGCCTTCTTCCTCCGACGATATTCACACGTTTCAAGATTTGGCTAAGTCGAGTGTCAAGACTGTCGCGCTGGGCGAACCCGCCACTGTTCCGGCTGGCATGTACGCGCAACAAACGCTGCAAAAACTTAACCTGTGGGACGCGGTGCAGAAAAAGGCCGTTTACGCCAAGGACGTTCGTCAGGTCCTCACCTACGTCGCAACGGGCAACGCGGATGCGGGGTTGGTTTACCGCACCGATGCGCAGACCTCGCCGAAAGTCCGGACCATTTTTACCGCTCCGCCCAGTTCGCACGATCCAATTGTGTATCCCGCCGCAGTTCTGAAAAACTCCAAGGATTCAGCAGCCGCGGGCGCGTTCCTCAAGTTCTTGGAGACCCCGCACGCACTCGAGATTTTCAAGACTTACGGGTTCAACGACCCGAATAATCCATCCGGAAAGATCTGATCCGGCTACAATCCTGCCGATGGACTTGTCTCCGCTCTGGATATCGCTCGCGACCAGCGTGACCGCTACTGCAATCACGTTCGTGGTCGGTCTGGCAGCGGCCGTCTGGCGCGAACGCTATACCGGACCTGCCATGGCCTTGGTGGATGGAATTTTCCTCCTGCCTCTGGTGTTGCCGCCCACTGTCGTCGGTTTTCTTCTCTTGTTGCTCTTCGGACGCAATGGTCCGCTCGGTAAGTTGCTGCTTCAATTTGGCGCAACCATAGTTTTTTCCTGGCCCGCCACTGTGATCGCTGCCGCCGTTGTTGCCTTCCCGCTGATGTACCTCACTTCGCGCGCCGCTCTCGAACAGGTGGAGCCCGCATTGCTGCAGGCCGCGCGAACATTGGGTGCATCGGAATGGCGCGTATTTCGGGAAATCGCGCTGCCGCTTGCTTGGCCGGGCGTGCTGGCCGGCACGATACTTTCTTTTGCTCGCGCTCTCGGGGAATTCGGTGCCACGCTGATGATCGCTGGAAACATTCCCGGCAAGACGGAGACGATTCCAATCGCCATTTATTTTGCAGTGGAAGCCGATGAAACGCAGCGTGCGCTGTCCTGGTGCGCTGTGGATGTTGTAATTTCGCTCGCTCTTCTTAGCGGCCTGTATTACTGGACGCGCACGCAAGGACTTGGACGCGCTCGTCGGATGGCGCGTTGACATGGCACTCGACGTCCAAATAGAAAAAGCAGCTTCCCGATTTCCAACTCAATGTTTCGTTCTGCGCGTCGGACGCGCCGCTGAGCATTCTCGGCCCTTCCGGCGCGGGCAAAACAATGTTGCTGCAATGCATTGCCGGATTGCAGAGGCCCGACCGCGGCCGCGTTGCATTGAACGGTCGAATTTTATTTGACTCCGAACAAGGCATTCGACTTCCAGCGCGCCAGCGGCGAATCGGAATGGTTTTTCAGAATTACGCGCTTTTTCCACACCACACTGTCGCCGAAAACATTGCGTTCGGATTAAACGGTCTTTCGCGCGAGGAACGGGCCGCCCGCCTGTCCGCACTCATCGCGCGCACGCATCTCGAAGGACTCGCCGGCCGCTATCCGCAGGTATTGTCCGGCGGAGAACAGCAGCGCACCGCGTTAGCGCGAGCCCTTGCGATCGATCCGGAGGCGCTTTTGCTCGATGAGCCACTCTCAGCTCTCGACACTCATCTGCGAAGTCAGGTCGAGGCGCAGCTTCAAGAAACATTTGCGGCCTATCGGCGTCCCACACTCCTCGTGACGCACAACATCGAGGAAGCGTATCGCCTCGGCGAGCAACTGTTGGTGCTTTCGCGCGGGCGAGTGGCTGCGTTCGGACCCAAAGAGGAAGTTTTCAGGCGCCCGCCGACGCGCGAAGTGGCGCAGCTTACAGGCTGTAAGAATTTTTCGCGTGCGAGAATGAATGCGGACGGCAGCGTTGAAGCCCTCGACTGGAACTGCCGCCTTCGCGCCGAACAGACTATCTCCAAGCCGCCGGCTTTCCTCGGCATCCGGGCGCATCACATTCATTTTGTGGAATCAATGCCGGAAGGCGCATCATCGGAGAATGTCTTGCCTTGTTGGCTTGTTCGCGCTTCCGAGACGCCTTTCCGGATTACGCTCTATCTGAGTCTTCGTCCGCCCCTGGCGGAAACGAGCGCGTATGATTTGCAGGCCGAAGTATTCAAAGAAAAATGGCAGCGCTTCCGCGATCTGCCGCACCCTTGGCACGTGCGGCTCTCCCCGGATTCACTTTTCTTGATGCCGGAGTAATGTCTGCGGGAAGATCAGTTGAAGTGTTTTACAAATTTCACATCCAATCCGTACGTTCCATTTACATCGCGGAGAAAAATAATCGAAAGGTCGCGCCGCAAGTGATACTCGACCTGAATCAGTTGCTCCTGGTCGGAAGCTGCGTTGGAGGAGTAAGTGATCGTAAGGTCGCGCGAGAATTGCTGTTCGATGGTGACGCGCGCGGCTGCGTTCGATTCCGTCGCCGTGCCGGCGAGGAACGGATCCACCCGAAAATGGCTGATGCCGAAGAGTTTTTCTATGCGCCCTCCGAGCCCGGTTGAAATTGCCTCGGATAGCAGAGCGGTTGCGCCGTAGTTTTGGCCGCCCGCCGATTGCGACCGCAGCGCGCTCTCTTGTCCCGTATTGCCCAGCGCGAGCAAAGCGACAATGTCCGAATCCGGCAGCGGCGGGTCCGAACGATAATTGAGCGACAAGCGGCTTGCCGGGCCCGAGAAATTTATGGTCACTTGATATTGGCTGATTACCGAGGTGGCTTCCACGTTGAGGACCGGGTCCAGCCGGAACGGATTTGCGAAATTGATGTCGCCGCGAGTCAGCGTAAAAGTATTGCCGCGGAATCCCATCTGCCCGCCGAGCAAATGGATGTGCCCGAGCATAACCGGATGGTCCCACGTGCCCCGCAGATGGAGATCGCCGTCTATGTCAACTTGCGCCCCGCCCCATTCGATCCGTGCTCCGGCGTTCGTGTGCCCTGAGACGTCAAACGTGAGGTTCCTCATGAATGCCGACGTCGGCGCTGCAGCAGCAGTTGTGTCCGAGGACGAAGCAAAGAACGAAGCCAGGTCCACGCCTTGAGCAAACAGCAGGCGCTGGACCTCTATGCGTCCGGAAAGAACCGCGGCTTCCTGCGTTCCTGCCAATTGCAGCGTTCCGCCGATCAACCAGCTCATTCCGGCGGGGTAGCGGATGCGGACCTGCGGCGTTTCCGCATTGACTTCATAGCGCATCGGACCTTCGCCGTAGTTCAGGCTGCCGCTGAGGGTTAATATCCCGCCTCCGGACTCGGCGGTGACCCGGTCGAAAAGCAATCGGTTTTGGTCGAAGACCAGATCTCCATTCACATGGCTCAAGCCCACCGGAAAATCGGAATAGTGCGCGGAGGCATCGCGAACGTTGGCTCGTCCGGTGATGCGCGGCTTCGACATCGTGCCCTCCACCGAAACGTTCACGTCCGCTTCGCCCTGCCCTTCGAGATTCGGAATCAGCCCCTTGGCAAATTGGAGGTTAATGCCACCTGTGAGATTGAAATGCAGCGGCCGATCGCGGTCGAAGCGCGCCGAGCCGCTTAATTGCATGTCTGTGTACGGCCCGTGCAGGTGCAGTCGCTCGATGCGCACTTCGTTGCGATGGTAGACAATCTGGATGGGCCCGTCATTCTGAAGTTGAACGAACTGGTAGTCGAAAGAAACTTCCGAGATGTCTACCTTTACCTCAATGCTGTCGGGCTGCCGCAACGAGCCGGATATCGTGAATTCACCATCCACCGCGCTGGGACGCGTCAAATTCTTCAGATGAAGCCCCGCGGTTATGAGCGCGTCGAGATCGAACTGCTTGGCGGAGAGACCGCCGGAAATGATCTGATCCCCGGTCAATTCGATAGCAAGGTGGCCTGTCAATTGGCCCTTCGACATTTCCGAATTGAAAGTGACCTGGGCATTCTTGCCGTCCGATTCAACTTGCGCGCGAAAATTTCCCTCGTTATCGGTTCCGACCTTTAATCCCACCAGCCGGATTTCGCCGTGCGCCGCAGGCGCGCGAATAGGGCCGTCGCCGCGCAGATTAAAATCAAGCTCTCCGGCAATAGGCATTGAGGTTTTCTGCAGCGCGGCGAATTTTTCCAGCGGGATTCCGGTACCGGTCAGGTTGAACTCCGTCGTTTGCTCCGCCGGGCGATACAGCACATCGCCGGCCACTCGCCCTGTGTCGCGGCGGAGTTCGGCCCGCGAAAGTCGAATTTCGTCGTGCGCCAGATGCAATTGGCCTTTGAGCTGATCGAAATGAAAGCCTTTGGCCTCGATATCATCCAAGACAAAATTTCCATCCAGTACCGGAACGGCGCTGGTTCCCTCGCCGCGAAAATCGCCGCTCAAAAACCCGGTAACGGGGTAATTCGTGCCGAATATGGCCTGCAGATCCGCCACGGACCCGCGTTCCACCTTGGCGTCCAGCGTCCAAGCGCTTGAGGGGACAAAACTCCAGTCGCCATCGAAATTTAGCTGCACATTGAGCGCCGCTGAGAATTGCCCTCGTGTCACCGTGGCTTTCGACAAGCGAAAGAAATCCAGCGAATATTCAAGATCGCCGTCAATGCTGTCCCAGTACAGCGCATCGTAACGTGCGTTCGTAGCGCTGAAATGCCCGGCGAACGTGGGACCTTCAATAGGGCCCAAAATGCGCCCTCGAAAAACGACGTCGCCGGCTTCGTGTGCCGGCACGGCGTCCGCGCCGCGCAACTTATTGATGAAGTCATCCCAGGGGTTCAGATCGTCCGCGTTCAATCTCAATTCCAAGGCGGAATCGCGTCCGCCGAGATAGCCGTCGAATTCAATCCTCGTTGTCGGAGTGGAGATCTCGCTATGGGTGAACGTCGCCGCTCCCACATCGTCCGAATAGTCGTATGTAATCGCCGCCGCAGCCGGAATCACTCCCGGCTTGTGCTCCGGCTGTGTCCAGCGTGATTCGCCCTGGGAGCGAAAGTGCTGGAACGGGCCAGTCCATGTATTCGTCGAATCCACCTCCATGATGGAGTCCCAGTGCAGCGTATCCACCGGAAAATCCGGATTATTGACGGCCGCGAACGCCGCTGCCAGGCTGGTGCCGCGCAGATGGGTCTCGGTGCGGACGGACAGAGTCTTCAAATCCATTTCCAGCCGGCCATCCACCGTTCCGCCCAGAGCGCGCACGCCCAAGTTCGGAACCACGAGTTGTTCGTGCGCAAGCTCGAAATCTCCCCATGTTTCGATTCCGTTTGCATGAAACCAAACGTACGGCAAATTGATTTGGCGGCCGGCGTAGTGCCCGCTGGCTGCCCACTCGCCGTTGGTATAGCTGGCCTGGCCGGAAAAATCTGCAATCGCGTCGGGCACCAGGGCCTGGCGAAAAATCGTGCGCAAGTCCGCGAGCGTCAGTCGGCCGCGGTACCGCAAATTCCAATTCGCTCGCGAGAAGCTGGGCAACTCAGCGCGGAGATTGAGTTCAGAGTGCGGCAGCTTCCAAACCAACTCATCCAGTTCGAACGCGTCGCGATGCAGCGTGAACTTTGCCGAGATATCGGAGCGGAAAGGCGCGTCTTTCCGCTCCGCAATTTCCACTTGTTTCCATTGGAGGTTACCGATGTAGGAATCTCCGCCTGCTCTGGCCGCCCCGTAATTCAATTTGAATTCGAAATTCTGGCCTTTTGCCGTGAGCGGCACGCGCCGGTCATTGATCAGCGCACTGCCGTCTCGCACTTCCAGCCATCGTATCTGCAAATCGAAAAGGTCCTGCTGCCAGGACTCGCTCGACACGATTTTCGGCGTCGGCAGATTACTGTGGCCGTCCTTCTCGAATTGCACTGCAACCTGGGGACGGTCAACCACTAGTTCGCTCAACGCAAATTTGCGGCGGAGTAAGGAGAGAATCGTGATACCCAAGTCCACTCGATCCGCATGAAACAGCGGCGGCTTGCTGGCGTCCTCTAGACCGTGCAGCGTCAAGTTATCGGCCTGGACGCGAAGCCGCAAAATATTTACGTGAAACGTGCCAACTTCCACCCGCGCTCCGGTCCGTAGCTCCAGCTGCTTCACTATCTGATCTCGAGCCCAGCGCTCCACTACCTCTATTTTGAACGCTTCGAACGCCACCACGCCCGCGGTTATCAATAGGAGCAGCACCAGGACGATGCTCCGCGCCACACGACGGCGTCTCACGATCCGCTCCCTTGCGGCACGATATCAATTTTCAAGCGCTCCCTCGTATCGTCCAGCCATTTCGTTGCGCGCGCGTTGATAGCCCTTTGAATCAGAACCTCGCGGATGGTGTCTTCCACTTCTTCGAGCGGTGGAACCGGCTCGCCGCGCGCCTTGAGCTGGGGTGCGAATTCGTCGTTGTAATACTTCTCCACTTGCTTGTCGTCCACCTGTGCTGCGGCGCGGAATCGATAATCCAGAAAGTGCGCGAGGTATAGCTGCTGCTCCAGCTCTCGCCGGACGGCCGCCTCCGTTATCTCTGCATCGGCGCACCGTTTTTGGAACTCCTCAGGCGAACCGAACTGCTTCACGAATTGCTGATAAGCATTGTCAACCTCCGCGGCAGATGGCCGCGGATACTTCGCCGTGTTGGCTTCGCCCCTCACGATCCACTGGTCCGCCAGCTCGTTCATCAAGTCCGGACGAGGTTTCGCTTGGCCGTCCACAAGCTTCTGGAAAGCGGCTAGCTCGCGAACTTCGCTCTCTAAAATCAAGTCATCTTCAATGCGCGCAGCCACGCCATCGATCGGCCGCGCTTTGGAATCTTCCCGGACCGCGCCCGGTTCAGAACGCGAAGCTGATTGCGCACACGCCGGCGAAGCCCCGATACCACAGAGCAAAAGCGGCAATGCCATCACGAAAATCGCGCGTCGCGCCAAGCGTCCTATCACTCTCTTTTCAAAAGATCGGTCCAATGTTGAACGAAAACGCGAAATGCGGCAGCCGGAAAAATTGCTGGAACGGGTTAGGCGGAATCGTCGCCTGATATTGGGCTGGATTCAGTTGGTATCCGAAGTCCACTCGAACAGGCCCTACCGGCGTGGGATACCGAAAGCCAAAACCCACCGTATGCGAAAAATAATTTAGGTTCGAAGTGGAAGACGGCTTCCACGCCACGGATATGTGGTTCACATCGCTGTACACGTTGCCGCCGTCGTAAAAAATCGTGCCGCCCAAACGGTTGCCGATAAACGGAAGCTTCATCGGAAATCGCAACTCCTGGTTGAACATGAGCACTGCAAGTCCGCCGATAGGGAAGCCCGTGCACGGATCCCGTGGGCCGGCTTCATTCAGGCCGAAACCCCGAAGCGTTGTTGCGCCGCCGGCAAAAAACCGCTCCGGCAGCGGAATCACTTGCTCCCCCACTGCGGGAGTCGTCGAAGTGCAGTTTGTCGAGCCGCCTTCCGACGTTCCGCCTTCGATGGTCTTGCCCAGTGGTTGTTCGAAGCCAAAACGGGTGGCCCGCGCGAACACGAATGCTCGGCCGAAAGGATGAAACGACGAGTTTTGAAAAAACCCTCGAAAAAAACTTGCGCTGGAACCGAGTGAGGTTGAAGCCACGCTTAAATCCACTGTATTAAACGTCCCGCGCTTTGCATCCACGGGATTATCGCGGCGCTCGCGCGCGTAAGTAATCCCGAAACCGGATACCAACGTCGGCTGGCTAAACAGCGGAATTTCATCCGGAGTGATTCGTAGCTCCGAAGCCGTAACCCTCCGGAAAAAATATCTGTAGAGGATGGAACTCGAGCGCGAGAATTTCTCGGCCACTTGAAATGCGCCCTCATATCGCACGGACGTGAATGTCTGTACATCCTGCGCTTTGTCCGCCAATCCGATCAATTGAACGCCGATGGACGGGTGGCCCCAGAAGTTGTCCGCGGTATAGCTCAACAGCGATCGATATTCCAGCGTGCTCGCACGCGCTTTGAACGTAAGCGTCTGCGCCCGGCCGAACATATTCGATCGAGAAATTTCAAAGATAACGCGCGGGCTTTCGGCGATCACCGTGGCGTTGGGATCGCAACTGGGCTGGCCCGGATTCTTGGAGTTCGAGCTGCAACTAGCTCCTATCTGCTGAACTTCGAATCCCACTCCATACCCTATGGTGTAGCGTTTCCCTTCCTGTAAATCTACGACGATGGTTTTATTCGGATCGGTGCCCGCTGGATTCTGTGGCTCTATCTGAACGCGGCTGAATACGCCCAGGTTGTAAAGCCGCCGTTGTGTTTCCACCACGTCCCCTTCTCTCAGCGGGCCGTCCGATTTAATTTTGATCTGGCGCGCGATCACTCCCGGCCGCGTAAATTGGTAGCCCGTGATCAAAACCTTCGCCACTTCGATGCGCTCGCCTTCCGTGATGTGATAGGTAAGCCGGACTTCATTCGCCGTAGCTCCCGGTGATACTTCTTCCTGGAAATGAGCTGCGGGAAAGCCTTCGTTGTAATACATCGCGAGTATGTTATTGCGATCGCTCGCTACCCCTGAAGCCGAATAGGGCTGGCCGGCCGACGATCCCACCACGGCCAGCAGCGTATCGGTGCTCATCACCTGATTGCCTTCCACGTGAAGGTCGGCAACCAGCGTTTGCGGGCCTTCCACGATGTCGTACGAAACGGAGAGAGTTCCCTTTTTACCCTGATAGTCGTCGTCCAGCGAAGAAGTAACCTTCACATCCAGAAAGCCGTTGGAAAGATAAAGTCCGCGTATGGAATCGGCATCGTCGTTCACCAGTTGCTGGCTGAACCGCCCGTTCGATCCAAAGGAAGCGGGCTGCAGTTGCAGCCGGCTTTCCAACAAACGCTTGCTGAAATACTTGTTCCCGGCGAAACCGACACTGGCAAGGCGGAATTTATTGCCGCGGACGACTTCGTAGCTAATCATGCGCTCCCCGCGCGCGGCGTCCTCGTGAGAGCTCACCTTCACATCCGCGTCGAAATACCCTTGCCGTTGAAAATAATCGCGGATATTACGCCGGCCTTCCTGCAGTAAATCTTCATCCGCTGCGCCTTCTGCATAAATCGGCAGAAGCGAACGCAGCTTTCCTTTCCTCAGTTTCGCACCGACCAGCTCAACATTTACTCGCGGCCCTGTAGTCACCTCGTATTTCAAAGGCACAACATTCAATTGCGCGTCATACTGGCCCGCGGTAATCACCACTCCGGCGCCCAGATATCCTTGGTTTACCAAATATTTCTTCAGACGCTGCGTGGCCTTGGTTAGGCGCGCTGTGGTCAGTTGCTTTTTCAACTTAATCTTTGACCGGCGAATGAGTTCGTCGTCCGGATAAGGAGTCTTATTTTGCAACACGAAACTTCCCACCACCGCTCGCGGGCCAGAGTCCACCGTAACCAACACATCCATCTGACGGGTGTCCTCGTGCGGCGTCAGTTTCCAGGTCACCTTCGCTAGAAAAAGACCTTCGCTCCGCAGCGTGTCTTTTAGCCGCTGGATCGCCTCTTGCAGAGCGCTCTCGCGGAACGGCTCGCCCAATCCCAATCGCATGGAGGCCAACGCGGCGGGCTCGCTTGGGGGGTCCTTTAATCCATCCACTCGGATCGCGTTATTGAAGTAATTTCTGCGAACAACAAAGTCCACACGCAAACCTTTCGCCGTGGATTCAGCCGCCACGCGTACGTCTTCATAGTCGCCGGTGCGATACAGTGCCCGCAGGGTATCGCGCTCCTTCGCAATGTCGAACGGTTCGCCGGCCCGCAGGGGCAACGACGCTGTGTCTCGCGCCACACTTTTCCCCGAATCGTCCAGGATGCGGACCTCTGCCACCTGCTCCCCTTCCATCTGCGCTTCTTGTGCTCGCACCGGCGCGCACGCAAAAACGCTGCAAACAAGCGCTCCCACAGCCCATATCGCAACAACGCCCGCGCGTCGGAGGCGGCGGATCGATTTTTTCCGAGGAAGTTTCATTCGCCAGAGGATTAAGAGGAAAGGTTAGCACGGCGCGTTGCCTGCATGACCCTAAAAGGCGTTATCATGAAGTTCAAACTTGGAAACAGCAGATGAATAGCGAACAGCGCGAGAAATACTCCCGTCAGATTCTCTTCCCCGGCATCGGTTCTGGCGGCCAGCAGAACCTCGTTGCCGCCAGCGCCGTCCTGGTGGGCTGCGGCGCGCTTGGGCACGGTAGTTGCGAATTTGCTCGTGCGGGCGGGACTCGGGCGCCTGCGTATCGTCGACCGTGATTTCGTAGAGCTATCAAATTTGCAGCGCCAGACTTTGTTCGAAGAAGCCGACGCTCGAGAATCCCTGCCAAAGGCCATTGCCGCGGAACGGCGCCTGCGCTCGATCAATTCCGATGTGCGGGTTGAAGCGATTGTCACCGATCTCACCCCGGAAAATGCCCCCGAACTTCTCGGCGGCTTCAGCCTCATTCTCGACGGCACGGACAATTTCGAGACGCGGCTCCTGCTCAACGACGCGGCGATATCCCTCAATATCCCGTGGATTTACGCGGCCGCCGTCGGAAGCTACGGTGTCACCCTCACGATTCGCCCAGGCCAAACCCCCTGCCTCGCGTGTCTGCTGGAAGGCCGGGGAAAACCGTTTACCTTGGGCACCGAAGAAACTTGCGACACTGCGGGCATTCTCAACGCCGCCGCCGGAGTGATCGCTTCAATCCAAGCGGCGGAAGCGACAAAGCTCTTGGCCGGGAAGCCCGAGACCTTACACGGACGCCTGGTATCTTGCGATGTCTGGGCCGGAAAATTTCAATCCATTCGAATCTCGCGAAATCCGGATTGTCGCGCGTGCGGGCGACGCGATTTCACGTATCTTACCGGACACGCTCAGCCTCACGTCACCATGTGCGGGCGCGACTCCGTTCAGATCCACCAGGGCAGCCGTAATATTGATCTCGGTGAACTCGGCCGCCGTTTAGCGCACGCCTCTGTAGCCGATGTCCGCAACAACGACTTCCTTCTTCGCTTTCGCGTCTCGCCGTACGAAATGACCATCTTTGCTGATGGCCGCGCCATAGTAAAAGGGACACAAGATCCCGCCGTTGCGCGATCGCTATACGCCCGGTTCATCGGCGCATAGAGTTGAAATTGTCTAGGGTGCTCAACGGCTCGGCAAACAATTCGATCCTACTAATCGGGGAATTTCATTTCAGCCCGCGAATCGGCGGGCGGAGGACTGCCGCATCAATGCGCGGTCCATATTTTCGCGCGTGTTCATCAACGTCAGTAAGGTACTCAATACGCGCGCCTTTAATTCATCGGACATCGGAAACCCGCTTGTAGCCGTATTCACCAGCGTCTCCCCGCGCCTCGCGATCTTCTGCATGAACTCCACTTGGCGTTCGTGCTTGTTACTCCCCAGCGCGGTTTCGCGGCGCATTTCAGCGCATTCGTTTTCGATGAAGAGCGTGAAATGGAGGATGCACAAATGCTCTTCGGATAGCCCAGAGGGCACGCCTATCTTGCATCCTTTCGCACCGCAATTCTCTGGCACAAGCGCACCTATAGGAAGCTTCTGTTTTTGTAGCATTTTCCTCTACTAGAATTCCACTTTACCTAAACTTGCTGCGCTCAATCAGATAGCAGCAAACAGGCCAAATTTCACGTTGCCATCGAAGTCTCGGAGACGGAAGTGCTTCCAGGCAGGCGTCGATTACGCAAATATCCCGTAGCGCGTACGCTTGCGACAGAGCATCGCGCGTGTTAAACACAGACTCGCACTGATCGCTCAAAAGAACACAGGCTCCGCATGCCCCATCTGACACAGCACGAAGTGATGACCATGTTCCTGGCCCTCGCCGTCCTCCTCGGAACCGCCAAGCTCGCCGGCGAATTGATGCAGAAACTGGGGCAGCCCTCCGTTCTGGGCGAAATCCTTGCAGGAATCCTGTTGGGACCCACTCTCCTCGGCCATTTCAGGCCCCAGATCTATGCGGCATTGTTTCCCAGTACCGGCGCCATGCCCATCGTGCTCGAGACCGTCACGACCATCGGTGTCGTTTTCTTCCTCCTTACCGCCGGCCTCGAAATCGACTTACGCAGCATTTTTCGCCAAGGCAAGAGCGCCCTGCTGGTCAGCTTCTTCGGGGTAATCATTCCGTTTGCTTTGGGCTTCTCCGCGGCGGGTGCATTCCCGCGGTTCCTGGGCGCCGAAGCGGGTGCCAGCAGGCTGATCTTCGCCCTGTTTGTAGGCACCGCGCTTTCGATATCCGCACTTCCCGTGATCGCCAAAATCCTGATGGATCTCAATCTCATTCGAACTGAGATGGGCACCGTGGTGATGTCCTCGGCGATGTTCGACGATCTCGTGGGCTGGATTCTGTTCTCCATGATTCTCGGCATGATGAATACCGGCTCGCATTCTCTCGGTGGCGTTAAGCGCACGATTCTCCTTGTCGCCGCCTTCACTTTGCTCGCACTCACCGTTGTGCGTTGGCTGATCGACAAAATACTCCCCTTCATCCAGGCCCACACGAGCTGGCCAGGCGGCGTTTTAGGTTTTATTTTCACGCTCACTCTTGCCGGTGCAGCCTTCGCGGAATTTGCGGGAATCCATGCCGTCTTTGGTGCTTTCATTACCGGGATTGCCGTCGGTGAATCCACCCATCTGAGAAAACGAACGTCTGAGCACATCCACTCCATCGTCACCAACGTATTCGCGCCGTTCTTTTTCGCCAGCATTGGTCTTCGCACGAATTTCGTCTCGAACTTCAACCTCGGCATCACCGCGACAGTTATCGGGGTTGCCTGCCTGGGGAAGCTGCTAGGCGCCGGCTGGGGAGCACGCCTGGGAGGCATGGATCGCCGCACTTCATGGGGCGTGGGTCTGGCCATGAACGCCAGAGGCGCTATGGAGATGATTCTGGGTCTCCTCGCGCTTCATGCCGGATTGATTCGCGAAACCATGTTCGTAGCGCTCGTGGTCATGGCGCTGTTCACCTCGCTGGTCTCCGCTCCCGCCATCCATTTCCTGCTGCGCCGGCGCCGGGTCCTGACCTTGAAGGACACCGTCACTACCAAACTCTTTCTGCCGGCCATGAAGTTCCGCACAAAGGATGAAGCTCTTCAGCATATGTGTGAGATCGCAGCAGACACCGTCAGCAACGCACCGGAGCGGTTTTTGCGCCTCGTATTAGAGCGCGAGCGGGTTGTCCCCAGCGGCTGGGAAAACAGCCTGGCGGTTCCTCATGCCCGTGTTGGCGGCCTTCCGCATCCGATCGTGGTCATTGGCAAGTCAGAGGCTGGTATCGATTTCGACGCAAGAGACGGCAAACTCTCGCGTCTCATTATTCTAATTCTCACTGGAGACAATCAGGCTCAGCACGACTTGTTGGGCGACGCCGGAGAAATGTTTAGCCGCAAGGAAGCCATCGATCAGGTGCTGGAGGCCTCGACTTTCGTCGAGCTCGTTGCAGCACTCAATGCCCCGGTGAAGTGAATCCACCAGCCCGTTTGTCCGGGCATCGCTGCGGAGTATGGTGCCGGCTGTGGGACTCGAACCCACGACCTAGGGATTATGAGACCCTCGCTCTACCTCTGAGCTAAACCGGCACAAGACAATTCTCGATGCTAAGGGCTACCTGCGCAAAGTGTCAAGACAGGAGCGGAAGTGATCTCCTGACCCGAAATTGCCCCTCTCAGCATAAGGGAATCAATCCTCAAAACTAGTACTTTCGTAACATTGACCGTGTCGGTCCCAAAAGCTATTTTTACCTCGCAACAGTACGAAAAGCTCTGGCTCCGCCGGGGAGGTGGGGGTGTGTACCGTTTAGACACACGCCTGATAAAAACTCCCTTGACGGCATTAGACCGCTTATAGACTTCCCGCGTAGTTTCCCTCGGGAGGGTCTATGAATAAGTGGTTGATGGTGGTGGTTTTGGTCTTGCTGGTTCTAACCAGCGCGGTGGGTCTAAATGCCTTATCGACCCATTCGACACTGGCTAACACCGGCAGTCCAATGCCGCCGACGCCATGGTTGCTAGCGAACACCGGCAGTCCGATGCCGCCCACACCGTGGGCGAACACGGGCAGTCCGATGCCGCCGACACCATGGGCGAACACCGGCAGTCCGATGCCGCCAACGCCCTGGAAATAACAGGGTAGGTTCCGCGTAAGCGGTTTAAGAGCCCAGGGTCGCGGTCTTTATATAGGGACCGAAAATGCAGCTTGGCCCGGCAGATTACTTAATTTGGATCGCAAGCTTCAGTTTAGAAGCCTACGTAGTGGTGTGTCTGGCCCTTCATAAGGATACTTTCCGTTATTTTTCCTTGAATCTGTACATGTTGGCTGCAGCTCTGGTCACTCGTCGGCCATTACGTTACCTTTCATACCTACGGATACTCGTCCATGCAGTATCGCTATTTCTACTACTACTCCGAGAGCTTGCTAATCGTCCTGATCTACTTCACGGTGATGGAGCTTTACCAGCACGTCTTTCGAGAAATGAATGTCAGTGGGTATATCCGAAGCGCAGCGGCTATTTTGCTGATTGCAACTGCCTTTTTTTCCTATGCTGTCGTTCGCCAGAATAAGAATCACCTCACCAGTCACTTTGTCGTCGAGCTTGGACAGAACCTCTATTTCGTCGGCGTAGTGCTCACCTATCTCCTTTGGGGCGCGGTTTTAAAGCTCCGCGAAACCAGAACCCGCCTAATTCAATTGATTCTTGCGCTGGGTGTTTACTTCAGCGCTACCGCGGGAACCTACGCTTTGCGGAACCTTTTCCCTGGTTTGCAGGAATCGTTTTTGCGCTGGGTACCGCCGCTCATAGGTACTTGGCTGCCTCTGGCCTGGGCTTATACGTTTTCCAAGGTGCCCGAAGACGCGCGATTGATGACAGCACGTTTGGTGGTGAGAACTCGATGATGATTGCAGCCGTAATTTTTGTTTTTTCGATTGCAGCTTTTTTGCAATTCTTCATTTGGCATTGCCGTTCAATACTGGCATCCAGCCGGCAGAGTCGAACTATCGGACCGCGTGCGGGAAGTCACTGGCATTCAAAGCCCGAGTTTTGGCGCGGAAGATTTTCGCCGATTGGTTCAATTGGTCAGGCTGTGTCCGGAACGCGGCGACGACCAGGGCGAAATTCGTGCGGTGGGAACGTACTATAGCTTGCTGAATATTCTCGGCCATCTGGCGCGACCGACGGTCCCGCGCGTCGCGGCTTGGGCCGAACAGGAACGCGAGAATTGCTCTTATTTTGCCGCGGTCGCTCTTGACCGGCGCATTTCCTACAGTCGTGACCTGTTCACCCAGCAAGTCGCAGATCGTCTGTAATAACTCTATTCCGCACGCAACTCCATCCGCGTTTCCAGGCTGCGCTCGACCCGTCAAGTCTTGGCTGTTACCATAGTATTTACCTAGGTGACCGGCCCGGAAATTTCGGCCTCGCTCCCTTCGATCGAGCTGATGAGAACACCTCTCGAACAGTCGGTACTTAATAACATCCGGAATGCGCGAATGATCGTACCCGGCGATCGGATCGGTGTGGCTGTCTCAGGTGGCGCGGATTCCGTCGCGCTTCTTCGCATTCTGGAAAATCTTCGCGACGAATTGGGCGTAACTCTATCGGTCGTGCATTTTGACCACGCGCTTCGCGGTCATGCTTCTTCATTGGATGCGCAGTTCGTCGCGGAGCTGGCTCGTGATAGCGGCCTTCAAATTGTGGCCACTCGCGAGGACGTTGCCGCCGAAGCCGCCCGTCATGGATGGAATCTCGAAGACGCTGCGCGACGCTTGCGCTATGCATTTTTCGAACGCGTCTGCGCTGCGGGGCAAGCAACACGCATCGCCGTAGCGCACACCGCTCAGGACCAAGCCGAAACCGTTCTGGCTCATTTGATTCGCGGAACCGGCCCGACCGGCCTGGCCGGCATTTATCCAACAGCGGGTTCTGTCATTCGTCCCCTGCTTGCCACCTCCCGCCTGGATTTGCGTGAGTATCTGCGCGCGAAAAATCAAGCCTGGCGCGAAGACGCCACGAATCGTGATACGCGCCGGCTTCGCGCGCGCATTCGCGAACAACTTCTTCCGGTTCTGGAGCGCGATTTCGCGCCAACGATCGTCACCCACCTGGGGGAACTCGCTCGTCTCGCTGGCGAGCAGGAACTATTCTGGTCCGCATTCGTGGAAGACCGCTTCCGCGCGTTTGTCCGTGTAGCCGACGATGCAGTTTCGATCCGTATTCATGATCTGTTGTTGCCTCTCGAACTCACCTCCGCGCCGAATAACCTTCCGCGGGCTGCATCTAACTCCAGCGAAGCCGCGCCTTTACGTGCGCTCACCGAACGCCTGATTCGCCGTCTGTATGAAGGTGTCCGCGGGGATCGCAAAGATTTAATCGCACAGCATGTCGAGCAGGTCATCCGCCTGGCCACGGAATCATCGAGTGGCCGTCGTCTGGAACTGCCCGGAGACATCATTGTCGAGCGGAGCTTCGGAAAACTGACCTTTTCGCATGCCACTCCAAGCCGGCGTTCGCTTACTGTCAAAGAAACCGCCGCGCAAGCGAATACGTATCAATACGTTGTAAGCCTCCCGAACAGTGGCGCGACGGTTGTTTCCATTCCGGAACTTGGAAGCCGCTTCCGTTTGAAAGTCATTGACTGGACTTTGCAGGCGAGCGACACTAAAAGCGACGGCGAAGCCCTCGATGCTGGCCTCCTCCGCGGTTCTCTAATCTTGCGGAATTGGCGGCCAGGTGACGCCTACAGGCCCTACGGTCGCCGGCAGGCCAGTAAATTGAAGCAGATGTTTCTCGCAGATCGCATTCCGGTCCGTGACCGGGCGCGATGGCCCGTGCTTGAATGCGGCGGCCAAGTGGTCTGGACTCGGGGCATGGCACCTGCGGATGATTTTTGCGCAAGGGCGCGGACGCAAGTGGGTGTGCTGATCGAAGAACTTCAGCTTTAAGGCTTTGTGTTCGGCGGTTTGCAGGTGCATACACTGGCTCGGCTGCCGCATCTAACAATAGGTGGCATAATAGTCCGAAACCGGGGCTTCAATCGTATCCAGAGGACGGGGTAAGACGGTGAACTCAACAGTCCGCACTATTCTATTTTGGCTTCTAATGATTCTGCTTGCGGTCGTCTTGTGGAAGATGGCCTCGACCGGCGGTCAAACCGCGAAAGATGAAGAGCCTAACTACACGGCCTTCCTCGCCAACGTGCAATCGGGCAAAGTGAAGGATGTCACCATTTATCTCGCGCCCAACAGCGCGGAAATTCAAGGTGAATATCGCGACTCCACCGCGAAGTTCAAAGGCGTAACCGATCGCCAACACCGCGATACCAGACATCACCAAAGCTCTTGCAGGATCACAACGTCCTCTATAACTACAAGGAAGTGAAGAACGCCGATTGGATGACGTTTCTTTTTAACTTCGCTCCGCTCATCCTCCTCGTTCTCTTCTGGGTTTTCATGATGAAGCAGATGCAGGCCGGCGGAAACAAAGCCCTGAGCTTCGGGAAATCCCGCGCGCGCCTTTTGACCGCGCAGCAGAAGAAAGCGACGTTCAAAGATGTCGCCGGAATCGATGAGCCGAAGGAAGAGCTTTACGAAATCATCGACTTTCTGAAAGACCCGCAAAAATTCCAAAAGCTGGGCGGACGCATTCCCAAGGGCGTACTGCTGGTCGGGCCCTCCAGGCACAGGAAAAACTTTGCTGGCTCGCGCAATCGCAGGCGAGGCCAACGTTCCCTTTTTCTCAATTTCCGGTTCCGATTTCGTGGAAATGTTTGTAGGCGTAGGCGCGAGCCGCGTGCGCGATTTGTTCGAGCAGGGCAAGAAGAATGCGCCTTGCATCATCTTCATCGATGAAATCGACGCCGTAGGACGCCACCGCGGAGCAGGTCTGGGCGGCGGTCACGACGAGCGCGAGCAAACTTTGAACGCATTGCTGGTCGAAATGGACGGCTTTGAATCAAACGAAGGCGTCATCCTGATTGCAGCCACAAACCGTCCGGATGTACTCGATCCGGCCCTGCTGCGCCCCGGACGCTTTGACCGCCGCGTCGTAGTCCCTCGGCCCGACGTGAAAGGCCGCGAAGAAATTCTCCGCGTGCACACGCGCAAAGTCCCCTTGTCCGAAGACGTCGAGCTTTCCGTAATCGCGCGCGGCACGCCGGGATTTTCAGGCGCCGATCTCGCCAACCTGGTAAATGAGTCAGCTCTCTGGGCCGCGCGGCAGAACCGCAAATTCGTCGCCATGTCCGATTTCGAAATGTCGAAAGACAAAGTCCTCATGGGTGTCGAGCGCAAGTCCATGATTTTGTCGGACGAAGAAAAACGCAACACCGCGTATCACGAAGCAGGCCACGCTCTGGTCGCTGCATTGACCCCGGGCGCGGATCCGCTTCACAAAGTCACCATCATTCCGCGCGGGATGGCTTTGGGCGTCACCATGCAATTGCCCATCGACGACAAGCACACCTACACCAAGGAATTCCTCGAATCGCAACTGAGCGTTCTGATGGGTGGCCGTGCCGCCGAAGAAATCTTCCTGCATCACATCACTACTGGCGCGGGAAACGATATCGAGCGTGCCTCTGAAATTGCACGCCAGATGGTTTGCGAATGGGGCATGAGCCCGCTGGGCCCGCTCACGTTCGGCAAGAAGGAAGAAGCCATCTTCCTCGGCCGCGAAATTGCCCAGCATCGCGACTACTCCGAAGACACCGCGATTAAAATCGACGCGGAAGTCCGCAGCATCGTCACCAATGGTTACAGCCGCGCCCGCAATATTCTCGAAACCCAGCGCGACACTCTCGAGCGCATCGCGGCCGCCCTACTCGAACGCGAAGTACTCGACGCCACGGAACTGAAGCTTTTGCTGGAGGGCAAGCCGCTGCCGGAAAAGATTCCGCCTCCGCCGCCTGCCGCTCCGCCGTTGCCGGCGAAAGAGCCGCAACTCTCGCTGCGCCCCGAGCCTCGCGCAATCCCCGGCATGGCTAAAGGCGAAAAACCGGCCCCTGCCTAATGGAACCTCAGAGCGATTATCAGGCGCCCGGATTCTTCAGGCGCCGTTTTATTTGCGGCGTACCTGGGCGGCTCGCATTCTTCCGTCGACTGTTGCCGCGCATTTCCTCATATGCGCGAAGCGCGGAAATAAGCGTAAAATACGGTGATGTCCAAACAGCCCGCTGGCACCTTCGAAGTCGATTGCCCATGCTGCCGAGCCAAGCTCAGCGTTGACCGCGAGCTCGGCGCCGTGCTCTCCCACGTTCCTCCGCCGAGACCACCGTCGTCGGTTGATCTGGACGATACAGCGCGGCTCTTGCGCGCGCAGACCGAAGCCGTAGAGGCAAAATTCCGCGCGTCAGTAGAGGCCGAAAAATCAAAAGAAGACGTCCTCGCCCGCAAATTTGCTGAAGGATTGAAGAAAGCTAAAGACGGCCCCATCGAAAAGCCGCTGCGTGATTTTGACCTCGATTGAATTCAGAATTTGATGCGCTCACGGTCCGCTCCGAACAAATCCAAAATAGCCCGCCGTCGCACTTTCGCGTTATTCGCTTTTCAGCTTGGATTCCTTGCAGTTATTTTCATGCCGGGGAAATCTTCGCTCGCAGACTTCGCAAAAGGCCAAGCTACCTCGTCCGCGTAGGCTCGACGAGGGCATCTCTCTGCAACGTGATCCGGCTACGGGCGAATTGAAGACGGTAGTAGCCAAGACTCCCGCGAACAGCAGCGAAAAGGAACCTGAGCCCGCTCCGCATGCCATTCGCGTAGAAACCCCGCTCGTCCCTGTCACCTGCAGCGTAACCGATGCCGGTAGTGCGGCCCTCGCGGGCCTCACTCGCGCGAACTTTCGCATCTACGATAACGGCGTCGAGCAGCCCATCACTTATTTCGACGCCTCCACCCAGCCCGCGACGATTGCCTTGGTTATCGACGCCAGTCCCAGCACCTTGCCCGAGTCTACGGAGATTAAAGACGCTGCTCGCGCACTCGTGGACGGCCTTTCACCCACCGACCAAGTCGCCGTCGTAGATTTCTCCGCGCACACCTATCTGCAGCTTCCGTTCTCGAATGATTGGGGCCTCATCCGCAAAGCCATCTCGCGCATCGACGTCCGCGCACTTTTTGGCGACACCGGCGGCTCAAATATTTATCAGTCGGTTTTTCTCACCGCGCGCGAACTCTTCGCCGGACGCACTGGTCGCAAAGCCATCGTGTTATTAACCGACGGCCAAGACAGCGGTCTCGGCTTAACCTTAGACCCTGCCAGCGCGTCGCTGCGTCCCGGCCTGCCGAGTGATCGCCTGACCTTCGACGATGTCGCTCGCACCCTTGCAGCCGCGGACATCCAGCTCTTCGCCGTCTCCACGCAGAGCAGGCCAAAAATAATGACCGCGGCCTGGCTCACCAAGCATTCCACGGAAACATTGCTCGAATCCGATGCCCGCAGGTTGGAGATCCCCGCTTACACCCTGTACCTCGCCGAACTAGTCCGTCGCGTGGGAGGCCAACTCTATTTCCTGCGCGAAACAAAAACTCTAGCCGAAACGTTTCGTGAGATCGCGCACACAATTCGCGCAGAGTACACACTCGGATTCGCGCCCCCGCAGGACGCCCGTGCGACCAGTCGCTCAGCATGGCACACACTGCGAGTGGAAGTTGTGGGACACTCCGGCGTCACCGTCGTCCATCGCGCCGGCTATTACGCTTCCGCGCCAAACTAGTTGTACCGGTATGCGGCTTCCGCGGTGGTGTGTGCATGCTTTGACAGTGTATGTGTGAACTCGAGCGGTTGAGCTGGCATCTTTATCAGCATCTAGCTTTATCCTCGAAGAAGTCATTTCGAACGACGCCCTTCAGGTTCAAGACGTTTCATTAGCTCGACTGGTCGTCCAGTGGTAGTTCGCGTACCACCATACGTCGTCGGGCACAACTGATCGTCGGAATTGTCTTCCAGTCTCCGGACACGAAGCCGGTAGAAGTCGTCGATTGCGAAGGGCACCAAAGCTACGTAGGCTACGAAGCGCGAATCCGGCGACCACCAAAGAGGGGTGTACACGTCTCTGCGATGGAACAGTTTCCTCTTGTCTCGGCCGTCGGGACGGATTTCGTAGAACGTATCGCCCTCACGGAATGCGATCCAGTTTCCGTCGGGCGACCACGTTGGCTCCTTTCCCCCAGGGGCAAGGAGGGTTGAGGACCCCTCGTTTCCAACCTCATAGATCCGCACGCCATCGCCCGCTTCGTAGACAATCTTTTTATCGTCGGGCGACCAGCATTGCGATGTCAGCTCTTTCACACTTGGAGCCACTGTCTGGTCAACGCCCGAACCCAAATTCAAGATTTCTAATTTCACTTCCGGGGAACCTCGGTGGACACCCACGGCTAATCTGGATTTGTCATAGGACCAACAAAGCGACTCAAAGTGGCTCGGCACATCGCCTGTGTGCGTGAATGGTAATTCCCGCAGATCGCTCCCATCCGTCCGAAGAAGTTCAAGAGAATCGGATGCACTTAAATCGTGGTAGTTGAAGCGGCTGACTATGATCTCGGTGCCGTCGCGCGAAATGGTTCCTCGCATCAGCGCTAAGCCGGTTGATATGGGAATCTTAACCAGCGTGCGTTTGTCAAACAAGGCAACATTGAGCCCCCATCCGAACGAAGCCAAACTCAGTCCCGTCTGCGCTTGTCGCCGGATCAATTCTTCGCGCACTGATTCCCTTGATGACGGTCGGACGGTCGTCGCAAGCGCCAAAACAATCCAAGAAACAGGGCCAAACAGGATGCAAAGCCATGTAACCGATCTGCGTTTTCGCATTAGATTGGCCATATCGCGTAATTAGGCAGGCATCTTAACGGCATCTGCCCGCAAGCACCCGGCTCCTTGTGACACTTTTGCGAGTGTAACATCCATGCCAAAGCGCCAAACAATATGAGGTAAAGGCTGCGTCTCTTCATAAATCAAAGCGGCTTTAGCCGCTGAAGCTCCCGGGTTCCGCTTTTCGCAAATCTCCTGCGCCTCGCCCGCCGTGATTCGCTCCGCCGTTAATTCTCCGTTGCCTGAATTAAACGAATCTTGTGTTTTAATCATGGCCATGTTTCGTCGCCGAAAATTCAAGCTGCGCCTGCCGTCGCGCACCCTAGTGCTGGGCGAACGCACGCTCGTGATGGGCGTGCTCAACGTGACGCCCGACAGTTTTTCCGACGGCGGCCTGTTCCTCGACGCCGATGCTGCGGTCGCGCGTGCGTTAGAAATGGAACGCGACGGCGCGGATATCCTCGACATCGGTGGCGAGTCCACGCGCCCCGGTTCGCAGGCCATTTCTGCGGAAGAAGAACTTCGGCGCATCCTTCCGGTGCTCGAAAAGCTTCGCGGCAAAATCAAGATTCCAATTTCGGTGGACACCAGCAAATCCGAAGTTGCCGAGGCAGCAGCCGCTGCAGGCGCGGAAATCCTCAATGACGTTACCGCGTTGCAAAACGATCCACGCATCGCGGATGTAGCGCGCCGGCGAAAACTTCCGCTAATCCTGATGCACATGCGTGGCCGGCCGCGCACCATGCAGAAAGGCCCATTCGCCAAAGATGTGGTTCGCGACGTACTCGCTGGGCTTACGGCGATGCAGTAGCGATTGCGCGCCGCGCAGGCGTCGCAAAATCGCAAATCATCATCGATCCGGGGATCGGCTTCGGCAAAAGCTACTCGCAGAATTTTGAATTGCTCGCGCGATTGCCCGAACTCGCAAAGCTTGGCTTCCCGATTCTGATCGGCACATCGCGAAAAAGTTTCATTGGCCGTGCATTGGAAGGAAGCCCGCGCGGTAGCGTCGCAAAAGCCGAGCGCATCTGGGGCACCGCCGCCACCGTCGCAGCGAGCATTTTGCAAGGCGCGCACATCGTCCGCGTGCACGATGTCGCTGAAATGTCCGAAGTCGCGCGCGTTACGGATGTGCTAGCATCTCACGCGAATTGAATCGCTAAAGGCAGCCATGAACCTTTTCGGCCACTTTCGCGGCCTCACCTCCACTCAACGCAATACTTTCGTCGCCTGCTTTCTCGGCTGGTCGCTCGACGCATTCGATTTCTTCATCCTGGTCTTCTGCGTCAGCGCCATCGCGGCAGAATTTCACACCAAAGTCTCAGCCATAGCGGAAGCAATTTTCCTCACGCTGGCTATGCGTCCCATCGGCGCGTTCCTGTTCGGATTTTTGGCCGATCGTTTCGGCCGCCGTCCCGCGCTGATGATTGACATCATCTGTTTCTCGATTTTCGAGCTCGGCTCCGCGTTTGCTCCTTCGCTTCGCTCGTTTCTCATCATGCGCGCCTTCTTCGGCATCGCCATGGGAGGCGAATGGGGAGTAGGCGCCGCGTTGGCTTTCGAAACGCTCCCCGCCAAAGGCCGTGGCTTTTTTTCCGGACTCTTGCAGGAGGGCTACGTCGTCGGCTATCTTCTCGCCGCTGTCGTTTACGGAACCCTGTTCCGCTTCCTCGGATGGCGCGGCATGTTTGTTGTCGGAGCGCTTCCCGCTTTTCTCGTGATCTACATCCGCACCAAGGTTGACGAATCGCCCGCCTGGCTCCAGGGCCGCGTGACGAAGAAACAGGACACCCGCGTCGGCAAAGGCATCCTCGCCTATCTCGGCAGTTTTCTTTTCCTGATCTTGCTGATGTTCGCTTTCAATTCCTTCAGCCATGGCACGCAGGATCTCTACCCCACATTTCTTCAGAAGAATCATGGCTTCTCGCCGGGCACCGTGGGCACCATCGCCATCATCTACAACATCGGCGCTCTCTTGGGCGGAATCACTTTCGGCTCCTGGTCCGAGCGCCTTGGCCGCCGGCGAGCCATCATAATCGCCGCGCTTCTGGCAATACCCGTGATCCCGCTCTGGGCCTATTCTCATACCGCTCCGATGCTGGCGCTGGGCGGATTCCTGATGCAATTCATGGTGCAGGGTGCTTGGGGCGTGATCCCCGCGCACTTGAACGAGCTCTCTCCTCCCGCCGTGCGAGCCACATTTCCCGGCCTGGCCTATCAGCTCGGCAATCTGCTAGCCTCGCGTAATTCCGTGATTCAGGCAAAGCTCGCCGAGCAGCACTTCGGCGGGAATTACGCCCCGGTTCTTGCCTGGACCGTCGTGCTGGTTGCGACGCTGGTCGTAGTCATCTCGCTAAGCGGAAAAGAAATCAAGGGCGCGGACCTCTCGACCACCGCTGCTCTCGCGGTCCCCGAAGACTAGAGCCAGTTCCCGTGGAATATTGGCTCGCTTTTCTGGCAACACGGAATGGTTCCGGTCGAGAATTGCCGGGTGTCCGATCCTTTGCAGTTTGTAGCAAAGGCAGCCTTAGATCGCAGGTGGCTTCGTCGCCCTGATAAACGCACTCATGAACTTGCCTTCCACCTCCGAGGCTATTGAATCCGCGTCGATTCCCTGTGCGCTCAGAAATTGCCGCGCATCTTCCACTTTATAAACTCGCGTAGGTTCAATTGTTATTTGCTTAAAGCCGGCTACGGCCAATTTTGATTTGTATTCCGAATCCTTTAGCGCGCCTGCCACACAACCAACCCACAGCTCCATATTTTTCCTGATCTCGGCAGGCACCTCGCCGCGCACCACAACATCAGAAACCGCGAATCTGCCGCCTGGCCGCAGCACGCGAAACGCCTCGGCCAGCACTCTGTCCTTGTCCGCCGATAGATTGATCACGCAGTTCGAAATCACCACGTCCACCGCATTTTCCGGCAACGGAATATTCTCGATCTCGCCTTTCAAAAACTCCACATTGTCCACCCCTGACTTTCTCTGATTCTCTCGCGCCAGCGCCAGCATCTCGTCCGTCATATCCAGGCCGTAGCCTTTCCGCCGGGACTCACCCGCTTCGCCGACAGCAACACATCAATGCCCCCGCCGGAACCCAGGTCCAAAACGATTTCACCCGCCTTCAAATGCGCAAGCGCCGTCGGGTTTCCGCATCCCAGCGAAGCCAGCACCGCTTGTTCCGGAATGCCGGCAGTCTGCTCGGATTGATAGAGATTTGACGTGATGGGATCCCCGCCGCAGCACGCCGACGAGGGCGAACACCCGCACGATGCCGCGCCCCCGGAGGAAACCCTGCTGGCAGCTTCGCCATATTTTTCTTTCACTGCCTGTGTGATGTTATTTGGTTCGGTCATCTTCTTCCCCTTGAACTGAAGAGCGAAGTATACTATATTCGCTTAGCCGAATATAGTCCATGCCTAAACCAACTGTCAATCTCATGTTCCGCGCTTTCTCTGACCGCACCAGGCTGCGCATCCTGCACCTCCTCTTGAAAGGCGAAATGTGCGTCTGCGATATCGTCAGCATCACGCGCGTGCCGCAGCCCAGAGCTTCCCGCCATTTGGCTTACCTGCTTCGGGCCGGTTTAATCGTGAAAAGAAAGCAGGGTCTCTGGGCCTATTATCGGCTCACTTCCGCAGCTTCGCCGTTTCATCGCAGTCTCATCAAGTGCCTCGAAGGAATGTTTTCGCGACGTACCCGAGCTGGCCGCCGATGCCAAACGAGCGTCTCGCGCTTGCTGTCAGCCGGGAAAATGCAGGTGACGCCGATGCCGCATCACTACAATGTGCTGTTTCTATGCACCGGCAATTCCGCCCGGTCCATCATGGCCGAAGCCATTCTCAACCGTAAAGGCAAGCCCACCTTCACCGCTTACAGCGCCGGAAGTTATCCGTCGGGAGCGGTGCGTCCCGAAGCTCTGAAGCAATTGGAGCTCGCGCATACGCCAACCGACGGCGCGCGCAGCAAAAGCTGGGAAGAATTCGCCAAGCCGGATGCCCCGCGCATGGACTTTGTATTTACCGTCTGCGACAACGCCGCGAAGGAAGCTTGCCCCATCTGGCCGGGCCAGCCCATGACCGCGCATTGGGGCGTCGCAGACCCTGCTGCCGTAAACGGACCACCCGAGGTGATCGAGCGTGCCTTCCGCGACGCTTTCATGACCCTGGACCGTAGAATCAGTTTATTTCTCTGCCTGCCGCTGGCGAGTCTCGATGCCCTCGCTATCAAAAAAGAAGTTGACCGCATCGGCCGCCAATGACGTCCACACTCCTGCGCCGAACGGTCTGCGAGTTTCTTGGCACCGGATTTCTCGTGGCCGCCGTCGTCGGCTCCGGCATCATGGGCGAAAGGCTGGCCGCCGGAAACGTTGCGATCGCTCTTCTTGCGAACACGATTGTTACCGGCGCCGCGCTCGTTGCTTTGATCCTCGCGTTTGGGCCCATCTCCGGCGCTCATTTCAATCCCGCTGTAACTTTCGTCGATGCCATCGAGAAGGGAGTGTCTTGGATGGATGCCGCTTGCTACGTGCCGGCGCAATGTCTCGGCGGAATTGCCGGTGCAATCGCGGCCCACGTCATGTTTCAACTGCCTCTTATTTCTATTTCGCACCACGCGCGAGCCGGCTTCGCTCAGCTTTTCAGTGAGTTCATTGCCACTTTCGGCTTGCTCTCCGTCATCTGGGGATGTTCGCGGGTGCGCTCCGAGATGGTCGCCTTCGCCGTCGGGGCCTATATCACCGCCGCGTATTGGTTCACCGCATCCACTTCGTTTGCAAATCCCGCCGTCACAATCGCGCGCTGCCTAAGCGATACCTTCGCCGGCATCCGCCCCGGCGACGTTCCGTGGTTCATCGTCGCTCAGTTCCTGGGCGCCATCGCCGCCACAATTCTCTTCCGCTGGCTCGTCCCCACCTTGAATCTTCGAGCCAAGCAAGTCCTCCTCGCTCACGGCTCAGAGAAGTGACTTCAATTCCGACTCGATTACACTCGTATATTCAAACCCGATGACTTTCTTCCGGAGTATTCCTTGGCGGTCATAGAGCATCGTGGTCGGCAATCCTTCAATGCCGCCAAACTTCTGCTTCAGGTCATCCGCTGCGACCGCCAGCGGATAGCGAACTCCGATTTTCTTTCGCAAACAGGACCGGGTCTTCCGTGTCCGTCATCGTGTCGAATTTGAATCCGACGACCGCGAATCCGTGCGAGCCATAGCGGTCCAGCAGCTTCTGATATCCCGGCATCTCTTTCTTGCACGGCTGGCACCATGTCGCCCAGAAATCAATGAGCACCACCTTGCCGCGAAGATCAGCCGAGGAAATCTCGCGTCCTTGCAAATCCTTCACGGAGAAATCAGGCAACCGTGAACCGATTTCGCCTGCCGCGATTGCGGCTTCTTTCGGCTGAGGCGGACTCGCCGGATGCTGATTGCATCCGGCGAGTCCGACCGCAGCGAGAGCTCAGAAATAACAGACGTCTTCTCAGCATTTATTCCTTCTTCTGCACTTCGAGAATCAGCAGCTTCAGCGGAGCCGAAGGGTCTGCTTTCTTTTTCCCTGCGGGCTTCTTGTACAACTGGCCGCGAACGGTGACCAACGTCGGGGTACCCGCAAGCGATTCAAGCCCTTTCGACAGTTCATTCGGTGCAAACGCAAATGACCGATTCGGTTCAACCTGTAAGGCAAAGTTGCCCGACGAGTCCTTCACGATTTTCCCGCGTGCGGTCATGTCCATCTCCGCAACGGTCACACCGCTGTCGTATGTCGCCTTCAGAAGTTGAGCGGGGTCGATCTGCCCATCCTCTTTGGGGGTGACCTCAACTTTTCCATCGATCAAACTGACTTCCACGTTTTGAACGCCAGACTGGCGTCCGAGGTGTTGTTTCACCCCGTATGCTCAAAAATTTCAAGTCATGCCTTCGACGCGCATTTCGATATGCTTGATTTGCGCTTGAGCCACCGGCGCAAACATCGAACCGAGCAGAACAAGTAGCGCGAGTTTCTTCGTGTTCATCGTTCCTCCTTTCTTAAAGGTGCAGCCGAAACTGCTGCGTGATTCCGAAACTGATGTGACGGCGCACGGGCATGAACATCGCACCCGTGGAGTGCGCCACGTCCCAATCCATTCCGAGCCAAATGTGCATTCCGGGACGCAACGCCGACGTAGGTCGTGACCCCAGCGAGCAACACGTCGCCACCGCTTCCGCTCTGAGTGACCCCCGCGATGCGGTCATCCTGAGAATGCAGCCACGTCAGCGCCGGGCCGATGAACCATTCGCGAGCCACGTTCTTCGATTCATAGGGACGGTAGGACAGCCAGAAACGCGATTCGATGTCGCTGCCGAGCCGAGTCGCTTGCGTTCCTTGCGTGCGCAAGAGCGAATGGAAATCCTCGTCCGCCACCAGACGCCTGAGGTTGAAAAGCCCGGTGTAAGTCCAATTCGCTGCGAGGAAGAAATCGGTAGAACCCGAGCCGGGCTGCAAACTCGCAGGCAGCAGACTTCCATTTCCATCGGTCAAGTCTGTCCGCCCTGTCGGAATTTTCGGGCCGAATGTAACGGATGCCTGCGTTGTCCCGCGCTGTGAATCTCGCCGATAGAAGCGGTACTTCACGAGCACCATCGCGTCGCCAAGCCCTGTTCCGCCGACGGTCGGTTCGCCCGCGCTCGTCAAATTGATTCGTGACGATCGGAACGAGAATCGTCAAATCAAAATTGCGGTAGAACCCCCACGTGAAATTGAAATCGCCTTCGTGCGAAAACGTCGGCCGGGCCGTCGCAGGAATGTCGCCGACTGATCCCGGCATCAGGCCGCGCGTTGTGAAAATGGAGTTGTAGGAAATCAGCGCCCCGCCGGGAAAAAGCGGCGGCGCCGTTTCGGGGGCAGGACCCTGCGCGCGTGCCGGCGAAGCACAGCTTAGGAACATGACTGCCAATACTGCGTATAACGTCGTTTGCAATCTCACAATCTACCTTCCAATACAAAATGGTTGTGCCCGCATCGGGACACACTTCTCCAGCAAAGAAAACCATTGGAAGGAGACTAAATCCGGAGCGGCGTCAAATCGAAGGCGTGGTTGTCCGGCGGAGCATGCGAATGAACTCCAAGCCGGCCGATGAACGAATCGGAGTTAACGAAGTCCTGTGCCGATGCCAGAACTGCTAATTGAAAACCAAGCGGCGTGACGCTGTGAACCGAGGCGGACTTCACAAAAGGAGCATGCATGGACGGCATCGTCTTGCAGCAATCCTGTCCCTGATGCCCGTGCGGCGCACAAGGCATCGAATTGCAGCATTGCATCGCCTCGTCGGGCGTAGTCATCGCTGAACAGTCAAACGCATAGACCGCTGCTGCCAGAGTGACCACCGCAACGAGAATTGCCTTCGGAAAATGCATCACCAAACAATCTAGGCGCTTAGAGTAGGCGGAGTCAAGGGGTGACTGAAGTCATTGCTTCCACGTCGTTCCCAAAGCGGTGCAAAAGATCACCGTCCACCAGCATGTCCACAGCGTTCAATCCCTTGAAACTCTCCGAGCGAAGTGCTAGCGTAAATTCGTGATTATTTTTGACAAATTTGGCGACGGGCAGTCGGAGCGAAATCGTTCCGTTCCCGTGTGCCCCGGCAATCCGATGAGGGCTGTCACCCTGCGAGCATGGATTGCCCTCACGAAAGAACGGACGAGAGAAGGAGTTCTATCGCAGATAGGCGAAGGGCTCTCTCGCCCCAGCTTCGCCGCTCAGTCTGCAGGGTTAGTGCGCGATCAGATCCCGGCTTGGTTTCGCGCTCCACGGGTCGCGGGTTGCGTGTTACGAATGCCACTTTCTAATCGAGAACTCGATTTATTAGAACCAGGACTAAGTCATTGTAAACAAAGGAAAGCGACAGGCTCTAATCGAGAACTTTGGACCGGTAAGAATCCAGCGAAGATTGGCAATTCGAGCTCATTTCGGATGATCGAAGGACTCTCTCTTCCAGTTATTTCTGATACGAATGTTCGCGCGCCAGCATCATTTCTAACCGGTTCTGGCTCACAAACAGAATTCGCCGTAACTCGCTCAAAACAAACCACCGACCAATTTCTAACCGGTTCTAGAATTGCACATTTCCAATCAGCCGCGCGGCAGCTCAAACCACAAGAATGTGGCTCGCGCGATATGCTCGAACAGGGTAGAATCCCGCCGAACAGTCACAAGGAAAAGGAGCAACTATGAGCGCCACTCCCTCTACAGGACCCTCGGCCGCCACAGTCGCAGCTGTCGCAGAACATGCTCGGCTGCTGAGTATCTATTCGATGATGTCCACCACTGCCGCCGGCTCGGGCCATCCCACTTCCTGCATGTCAGCCGCGGAGCTTGTCGCTGGAGTTTATTTCTACGCCATGAAGTTCGATCCGAAGAACGCAAACTCCAACGATGACGATCGTTTCGTGCTCTCCAAGGGTCACGCCGCCCCGCTTTTGTACTCGGCATTGGCCGAAGCCGGCGTTTTTCCGGTATCGCGCGTGATGACGCTGCGCCAGTTTTCCAGCGAACTCGAAGGCCACCCCACTCCGCGCATTCCTGGCGTGGACGCGGCCACCGGATCGCTTGGCCAGGGACTTTCAGTAGGCGCCGGCCTGGCGATCGGCGCGCGCATGGATAAAAGTCCCACGCGTGTGTACGTGCTCACAGGTGACGGCGAATTGGCCGAAGGCGAAATCTGGGAGGCAGCGGCTTTTGCGGCGCATTACAACCTCGATAACCTCACCGTGATTACAGACATCAATGCGCTGGGTCAGAGCGACTACACCATGTACCGGCACGACATGGAAGTTTACCGCCGCAAATTCGAGTCGGAAGGTTTCGCTACTGAAGTAATTGACGGCCACGACGTTGCCGCCATCCTCGCTGCACTCGACCGCGCAAAGGCCACCAAGGGCCGTCCGCAAGCCATCATCGCTCGCACGATCAAGGGCCACGGCTTTAGCTTGGTTGCCGGAAAAGAGGGCTGGCACGGCAAGCCGTTCTCGAAAGAGCAACTCGCCGAGGCAATTAAAGAGCGTGGTGGAGCTCCGGTGGTTCCTCCGGATCCAGGAAAATCCTACGCACGGACCCCCTTGCCCACGCCTCCGGATTTTCCAGCGCCCCCCGCTCCCGAGTACGCCGCGGATGCGCAGGTTGCTACCCGCGAGGCCTATGGTTTCGCGCTAAAACGGCTGGGAAAAGTGAACCCGCACATCGTTGCGATGTCGGGTGACGTGATGAATTCCACCTTTTCGGAAATGTTCGACAAAGCATATCCCGACCATTTCTTTCAGGGTTATATCGCCGAGCAAAACCTGGTCAGCACCGGAGTCGGACTCGCTGCCCGCGGCAAGGTTCCTTTTCTCGACACCTTCGCCTGTTTCTTGTCACGCGCCTACGACAACGTGCGCATGGCCGCCGTCAGCCGCGCAAACATCAATTTGTGCGGATCGCATTGCGGAGTTTCTATCGGAGAAGACGGTCCGTCGCAGATGGCGCTTGAAGATATCGCGATGTTTCGCGCGGTTTCCGGCTCGGAAGTTTTTTATCCCAGCGATGCCGTATCCACCGAGCGCTTGACGGAGCACATGGCCAAGCGCGCGGGCATAAATTATCTGCGGACTTCGAGGCCGAAGATGCCCATTCTTTACTCGAAGGATGAGAAATTTGCGGTCCCCGGATTTAAAGTCTTGCGGCAGAGCGCCCAGGACAAAGCTACCGTAATCGGCGCAGGCGTGACGCTACACCAAGCGCTGAAGCGTTCGATCTGTTGAAATCGCAAGGGATTGCGATCCGCGTGATTGACCTCTATTGCGTGAAACCGCTCGACGGCAAAGCCATTGCCGAGCAGATCAAGGCAACCGGAGGCCGCTTGGTGACCGTGGAAGATCACTGGCCGGAAGGCGGCCTTGGCGAAGGCGTTCTGGCGGCTCTGGCGCAGGTCGGTGTGTCGCCAACAAAGTTCAAGCTCTTGGCCGTGACTGGCATGCCGCATTCAGGAAAACCCGAGGAGTTGGTGGATGCATTCGGAATCTCCGCGCGGCACATTATCGAAGCCGTTCGCGCCATGGCCTAGGCAGCTAAACACGAATTTATGGGGAGAGGTAACTGAGTGGCCGAAAAGCTAGTGATGGTGGGAGTGCTGCCCGAGGTGGTAGTGCTGGACCCGGGAGAACAGGTTGAATGGTTTTCGAACGCCGGGAATATCAAAATTGAATTCGACCCGCAGCGCTGTCCCTTCTCCTCGAACGTATTTCAAGCGCCCCCGGGCATGCGCCTGCTAAGCGGTACTGCTCGCTCGGGCCTAAATCCGGGATCGTACCGCTACAAACTGTCGCTCAATGATGCAGTCGTGGCTAACGGCGAAGTTCTGGTCCGCGAGAAGTAGTTCTTCGTGGTTAGTCGCCGGCTGCAGCGAGCGAGGGCCGCTCCTGCGACACCGAGTCGGCCAATATGCGACGCACCGGCGCCAACAACGAAGCCGGCACGGGGCGCTCGCGCTGGACGCCAACTTCCGCAATCTTCCTGGGGAACTCCTTCCGCCGATCGAGCCACAACCCGAATTCCCGAAGCAGGTCCCCGGCAACGTTGGGATCGTCCGAGCGCTCCACCCCCCAGAACCTCAGGCGCTCTTCATTCTTTTGCAGCAGTTGCAGCGCTTCCTCGAGCTTCTTCATGGCCGCGTTGAATGACGAGGCGAGAAAATAGACCGGCAACGACCACCCGTCGCTCCCAAAAACAGCGCGCACACGCACGTTGTACTTCCCATTCTGATTCTTCTCGATCGCGCAAAGATATTCATTTCCCGATGATGTATGTTTGGTGGACACCGAACTCCTCAATTTTTCTGCCGTAACCCCGAATTCAACCGTCCGCGACCCGCGCCCCCGCTTCTTGTTTGCCATCGAAAGCCCTGCCGGCCTGTTTGCCTTCGATCTCTTTTCCCGCATAGCAATGCTCCTTTGGGGAGTTGCTCTCGAATTCTTTACCAGGGACGGAGGGTTGGGACGGCAAGCCCTCAAGTGATCCCCGCTGGCGACGGGGAGGCTATGCGGATGTGAGTATTTTATCGAACCCGGACCAACGGGGCAAGGGGCGACTTAAACTAACAAGTCCTTTATTTATAATTAGTTGAAAGAAATCCAGATAACTCGATGTAAGGACCGGAGCGGGTGTTAGCGGTTAGCTGGAGCGGGTCAAGCGCTTCATAGCGTCCGCATTGATGACCAACTTACCCTCTTGCTTCAAACGATCTTCGAGTGCGACTCGAAACGCCTCGAAGGCGGCGCCCTGTTTAGCTTGCAGGAGCTGCTGCTTAATCTGGTCGGACTGAGTGGCCAGGTCCTCGGGTTTTGGCGCCTCTTGGGCTGTCACACGGTAGACGAGCCAGTTGCCACTAATCTGTGTAGGCGAGCTAACCTGCCCAATTTTCATCCCGAATGAAGCTGCCAGCAGCTTCGCAGCGCCGAGATCCTGAACCGAACCGGTTCTGGCGAAGGGCTGGGAAGTAACCAGCGAAAGACCCAGAGCTTTGGCAGCTTGGTCAAAAGGTGCACCACCTTGAACGCGCTTGGCGAAATCCTCGGCTTCGGTCCGAGCCAGCTCGATTGACTTCTCCTGCTGGTAATCGGCGATGACGCGGTCGCGAACTTCCGGCAGCGTCCCCTGATGCGCCGGTTGGACGTCTTTGGGCGTCAAAATCACGAAGCCCTGAGGAACCTGGAGGGGCTGGCTGAGTTCGCCCGGGCGGAGTTGAAAAAGCGCCTGATGCAGTTCCGGAGTGTTTCCGAGATCGCCGATAGGTTCGGCGGCCGAGACTAGCGGCGCTTCGCCGAGCTGAAGATTGAATTTTTTCGCGAGATCGTCCAGCGATTGACGATTGGATTGGCGCACGGCGCCGGCCATCTGCGCGGAAATATTGTTCGCTTCTTCGGTGGCCTTTTCATCCGCGACGATTGGCACAATTGTGCTGCGGACTTCCTCAAAACTCTTAGTGTGGGCCGTTTCGCGATCCAGCACTTTGATAATATGGAAACCGTACTGCGTCTTTACCAAATCCGAAATCGAACCCTTAGGGACGCTGAAAGCAGCCTGCTCGAATTCCGGCACCGTTTGCTTTTCAACTATCCAGCCGAGATCGCCGCCCTTGGGTTTCGTAGAGTCATCTTCCGAGTACTTTTTCGCCAGGTCTTCGAAATTCGCTCCACTCTTGGCCTTTTTGAGGACTTCTTCGGCCTTCTGACGGATTTCGGCTATTTCAGCATCGGTCTTTCCGATCGTTTTGAAAAGTATGTGCTCGACGTGGGCGCGGTTTTCCACTTTGTACTGATCGATGTGGGCGTTGTAGTAAGCACGCAGTGCCTCGTCGTTTACAGGAGTGTTCTCGCGCAATTTCGCCAAGTCTAGCAGCGCGTAACGCGCAGACCGCTTCTCGGGAACTTGATAACGCGCTGCATTTTTGGCGTAGTAGGCGGAGAGCTCTGAATCCGTTGGCCGAATCGAAGGAGCCAGCTCCGCGGGCTTCACCAGCGCGTATTCAATCGTCACTTTTTCATTTCGCCGGCGAAATTCGTCCTGAATTTCCGCCGGAGTGACGCTGATGGAATCCGTGACGAGCTGGCGGAATTTTTCCCTCAGCATGTCGTCACGAAGGAAACTCTCGAAATCCGGAACCGACATCCCTGTGCGGGTCTGTACTTCAGCGACGTAGCGGTCTTTCGTCCAAGTCCCGCCCTCCCACGCCGATGGCAACAATTGCTTGATCCTGTCCGATTCTTCCTGGGGAGTTACGCTCATTCCAAGCCTTCGCGCTTCCAGTTCGAGCGCGCGAGTAAGAATCATCTGATCGAGAACCTGCTTGGCATAAAGGCCTTTTAACATCTCAGGAACAGCCTGCCCGTGCAGAACCGTGTTCAACTGGCGCTGCACATCGAGGACGGATATGTCCTGTCCACCCACAGAAGCCACGGTATCAGGGCTGGTGGTCATCGATCCGCCGACCAGACCGGGAACCAGCGTGATCACCATACTGACGCTTATGAGTACGAGTAGGACTATCATCGTGACCTTGACCCACCTGTTACGGTCCAGGTCTCGTTGCTGAATGCTTTTCAACATATGTGTTGCGGCTCCTGTGTCAACGCTGAATCCAACAATTATAATGGAGTTTGCCGCGAAGGCATACTCATTCGTCCAGTCGGTACTGCGCCAGTCGCTGATTCGCCGTCACACAACCTGGGAGACGGGATGGCGAGGTTCGGCTCCTTCAATAGGCTCCTTTTGGGTCTTGGAAGGAGCAGATTTGTTTCCGCGAGCTTTGCCGTCACAAAAGCCATTCCACAGATACATCGTCGCGTAAGCTCGCCAGGGTCGCCATGCTTCGGAGCGTCGTTCAAGTTCACGGGAACTTGTCAAATTCAAGGCGCGCAGAAGGCCAAGATCCCCAGCTGGGAATGCATCCGGCTCTCCGAGCGCTCGCATAGCCACGTACTGCGCTGTCCACGCACCGATGCCCTGAATTTCACCTAGCCTTGCCAGGAAAGCGTCCGTTTCCACAATCCCTTCAAAGCGGATTCGCCCTTCGCAAACAGCACGGGCCAGAGACCGAATGGTTTGGGCTCGGGCTCTGGTCAGACCTACCCTGGTTAGATCGGCCTCGGCAAGAACCTCGGGCGTGGGAAAAAGATGAGTTAATTTGCTTGCCGCTGAGAACGGCCGGCCAAAACTTCTCGCGATGCGGCCCGCAAGGGACGTGGCGTTACTGACGCTAATCTGTTGGCCGACAATAGCGCGGGTCGCAAGTTCGAATCCATTCCAGCAACCAGGTACCCTTAGCCCCGGCGCAACTCGAACTCTCGCCGCCAATGCCGGATCGCTTCTTAAAGTTCGCGCGATATCCGTCCAGTCAGCACTTAAGTCAAACATCGCGCGTATTCGCTCGATAATAAAAAAGAGCGAGCATGGATCGCGAAATTGAATGCGCACCGCAAGTGCGTCCATACCCGGCTGAAGCGAGACTTCAAAATACCCGGGCTGGCCATTCAACCAAATCGACCGGCGATAAGCGCCGAGGTCAACCGCTTCGACGCCCGGAATGGCGCGCTTGGCCAAAAACGCTAACATGCCGTCCCAGTGGTACGGAGCTCGGAACCGAAGAAGAAAAAGATACTGATTCTCGGGCTGGTTGGCTGCCCGCCGAACGAGTCGCCGGATTCGCGTCGGCGTTCGGCTATAGGTCTGCCGGATGGCTGCGTTAAATCTGCGAACGCAACCGAAACCGGAGGCCAGAGCAATTTGACTCATGGGCAAATTCGTCTCGTCGATGAGCTTCTTCGCAAAATGCAGGCGGCGCGTGTGGGCCACCGCAGTGGGCGTCGCCCCCAGGTGTTTCAGAAACAGGCGTCGAAGATGCCGCGATCCGATTCCAAGACGTTCTGCGAGGGCCTCCACTCCACCGTCCTCCAAACCAGTCTCACCGATAAGTCTTAACGCCCGAGAAACCGTGTTGGAGGTTCCGGACCACGCCGGAGTGCCGGGCGAGGCTTCCGGCCGGCAACGCAGACAGGGGCGAAAACCCGCCTCCGCGGCAGCCGCGGCACTGGAGAAGTAATGGACATTTTTCTCTTTCGCAGTAGGCGCCGGGCAAATCGGACGGCAGTACACTCCGCTGCCGTCCACGCCGATAAAGAATTTGCCGTCAAACCGCGCATCGCGCGACAGCCTAGCTCGCGAGCAGACTTGCCCATCTAGAGTCATTTGTCTCCCAGGTTGATGATAGTCGAACCTGCCGGGAAAACTGGACGTTTTCGGACCCCGTTCCCGCGCACCATTTTCCTCCCTGAAACTCACGCAGGCCTGAAAGCTTAAAAGTTCCCAGTGAGTCAGCCCTGGACGGAGTTTTTCTCTTTGTTGTTGAAAACTGGACGGAGAGTCGGCGGCGTATCAACGCCCGAAAACGTCCAGTGGAGGCCGGAGCAACGTCCGCAAACGTCCAACCTTCCTCCACCAAAAAATCTACCTTGTTAGAGACGGTAAACCGGCTCCCCACCGAATCAGTTGGGCCGGTCAAAAAAAGGTCAAATAGATGCGGAAAGAGCGCGGCGGTAGTTCGATCAGGCTTCGATAATAAATAAAAAGGAGATCACATGAAATCCAGGATACGCACGTGCCTTATCGCGATGATTGTTTTATTTGCCGCGCTTGTGCTCCCGCTTCGGTTGGCGGCGCAAGAGCAGCCGAACCATTACCGCCTCTTTAATCTCGGCAACCTTAGCGGAACGGCTAGCGAGGGCAATACCATTAACAACATAGGTTGGGCGATTGGCGCTGCCGATCAGTCTGGAGATGTCACCGAGCACGCCACCGTGTGGATCTACGGATTGAGATTCGACCTCGGCACGCTCGGCGGTCCAAACAGCGACGTCCAGTGGCCAAACAAAAACGATCACGGTCAGATTGCAGGTTTTTCCGAAACCGCAGCGATGGATCCGTTCGGCGAGTCATGGAGTTGTACGGCCTTCACTCCCACTGGTGTCCCCACCGGGCATGTATGCACCGGCTTCGTGTGGCAGTTTGGGGTGATGACAGGGCTGCCCACGCTGGGTGGCAACAACGGATTTGCCTCCGGCGAAAACAACCTGGGCCAGATAGTAGGCTGGGCGGAAACTACAGTTCATGATTCAAGCTGCGTACTGCCACAGGTTTTCCAGTTCCTGCCCGTCGTCTATGGACCCGGAGTGGCACAGATCACGCAACTTCCGACTTTCGTCCAAAGCGGCATCGCGGATCCGGACGGCGCCGCCACGGCCATCAATGACAACGGCCAGATCGTCGGGATTTCCGGGACTTGCGACAATTCTGTCGGAGCGTTCAGCGCGATGCACGCCTTGCTGTGGGAAAATGGCAACGTGATTAATCTGGGCAACCTCGGCGGCAAAGGCTGGAATACTCCCATGGCCATCAACCACCGCGGTGACGTCATTGTCGGATTTTCGGATTTAGCGGGCGACGTAAGCGGCGGAGTGCTCTCTCCAAATTTCCACGCTTTCATTTGGACCAAAGAGAGCGGGAAAATGACGGACATCGGCGTGCTTCCCGGAGATGCTCTCAGCGAAGCCTTGGACGTCAACGACCAAGGACAAGTGGTGGGCGTGTCGTTCCCCTCCTTCCATGCGTTTATCTACGAAAACGGAAAGATGACGGACCTCAACATGCTGATGCCGAAAAATTCGCCGTTGCTTCTGATTGAAGCGACTGGCATCAATGAAAGTGGGGAGATCACTGGTGAGGCCTGCATCATCGTCGATGGAGGCTGCCCGCTTGGCAACAACATCCCAGCGTACCTCGCCGTCCCGACGTACTTCGGCGGCGGCGATGCGGATACCTTCGCGGAAGCCACGAACCGCGAAGCCGCGAGCATCACCGTGTCTGAAGGTATCCGCCAGCAGATGATGCGTAAGCTAGCGTTCGGCCACTTCAAACCAGAGCAAGTGAAGCCGTAACCAAGGCGAATCGAGATCGCCCGAGGGTAGGAGATCCCCTACCCTCGGCCTTCCACCTGAATGGCGAAAACAACATGAATCGTTTAGCTCTATGCCTGAAAGCCGGCTTTATTTTCATAGCAATTCTCTTCGCAAGGACGGAACGCCTGCCCGCTCTTCGCGTCTCTTCGTCTCAATCCCTGCAGTCATCCTCACCGGCTTGTTCGGCGCCCGAATATCGACAGTTTGATTTCTGGCTTGGTGATTGGGATGCCTTTGACGCCGACAAACCAGCCACCGCGGTCGCGCGGGTTCGAATCGATCGCATTCTCGATGGCTGCGTCGTGCATGAGAATTATCAAGCCACCAACGGATCGAAAGGTCAGAGCTTCAGTATTTACGACGCCTCCAGAAAAACCTGGCATCAGAGTTGGGTCACAAACCGAGGCCGACTGCTCGTGATCGAAGGCACGTTCCAAAATAGGAGTAATGATTATGAGCGGTGTAGATCGCGTCAACGGCGAGGAGAGACATGTCCGCGGCACATGGAAAGCAATACCCGGCGGCGTTAGCGAAATCGCAGAAACATCTGTCGATGGCGGCAAGACATGGACTCCGTGGTTCGATCTTTTATTCCGCTCGCATCAGCCCTAACCATAACTGGATCGAATTATTATTTTCAAGAAACGGTCGAAGATGCTGTGAAGTCACCCGGCAGATGGATATTGGGCAGGCGGCTAATTTCTAATAAGTGGATAATCGGAAACCACGGTGATCCGGCGTCTGGAAGGAGAAGAATTTCTTGATCTTGCTACTAGCCCCCATATTTCCACGGAGAGTCATTGACAACGAGCGGTACTACCGTTCCCCGGCTCTCGGCTTCGACGACTTCTAGAATCACGATGGCGTGGTCACCGTAATCTTCGCAGATATCAACCAGTTTGCACTCCAGATAGGCGCTCAGGTTTTTCAAGACCGGCGCGGAAGTCTTCCCCTCGGTGAATGGCTCACCATTGAGAAGCCCGTCGGCCTCCTTTGTCGTGGAGAAAAACTTCTGCGCGAGTTCTTTTTGGTCGCTTCCGACAACATGCAAAACCGCGACGCCGCTTGCCCTTAAACAACGAAAGACGTTTCCATCTTTTCGCAACGCAGCCATCACGAGCGGAGGCTGAAAGGAAACTTGTGAGACCCACGTGATTGTCGCAACTCCGTAGTCGTCACCGTTCCGGGATGTCAGTACATACACCCCGTTGGTCAGCAAACGCAAAGTCTCTTTTTTGGCTTTCAGATCCATGTTTCTCGTGCATCTTACTCCAGGGCACAAACCGCGGCGCGGGATATTTCCTGCTCTCCGAGCCTGCGTCGAGCCATATTTTTCGTTGATACGACTAGGTCCGGATGCGGCAAGCGTGCCTGCCAGCACAACTTCTTCACTTGATTTCATAACAATGTCGGCTCCGTCGACCCGAGTAGGCCCTCGTTGCTTGAGTCCTCACGTTTTCAGGGAGCACAGATAATGCCGCCCGATCAAACGCTTCGAACGCCAAACCGATCAGGAGCCGGTGAGTTTCAGTAGGGCGGCTTTATCGCAGGAAAAGAGTTGAAGGCTAACATTCGTAAAGCTTTCGACGGGTAGCTGCTGACAACCGGCCGGAATCAGCAAGGATCGGAGAAAAGCCGGTTCATCCAGCCCCACGTACTGCCAATGCAGTTTTTTCGCCGTCGTCAGGATCCAGATTCTCCCGTCGAACGATTCGGGAATCTTGGACGAGAAGTCACGGATAACGAGAGCTTTGCCTGAAATTAGGGGTTTTTTGCCGCGAGCACAGCACGGCCAGCCTGTGTCCCCGAACCTCACATCGAGAGAAGAAGGCAATCCATACATCCGGCTGTAAAGTTTCCAGGCTTCTTCGGCATAGGGTTGAACAAATATAAGATCCGAAGGCAATGCCTTCTCAGAGACATAGCGAATTGCACCCGCCATATCTTCATCGAAGTCGCCTCGATCTCCTTCACCATATCGCAGACCCACCAAGCAAGTGACTGCAATCGCGAGTGCGAAAGCCGCGGCCACGAGACGTGTCCGCCAGATTCCATGCCTCACGCGGAATTGGACGATCTCAATACAACTTCCCAAAGGCAAGACTAGACATGGCAAGAGCAGAAGTATGGTTCTCCCGCGCCAAGGATAGATGCTGAGCAAATCCACAACAAAAGCGGTCACCAGAGGACAACCGCACATGAACACCAGAAATCGCCGCTTCTTTGCATCTCCCCGAGCATAAACTATGCCGCACACGATGCAGGAGGGAACGCCAATTATTAGAACGCGCCGCATCAATCTCAGAACCGGGTTGGGCCGTCGCGGAGGAATCGGCAATTCCTGCGATAACTCAGTTGTTTGGTATTGAGTGTAGCTAAGAATCTCGCTGATCGATGTTGTTCTCGGATGGCGCTGATCCAACCTCAGATCCTCAGTGCGGTTTGGCCGGATCGTGACAAGGAATAAAGTTAGGAAGGTTGCCGAGGTTAGGAGCAGTATCAGCCACCAGCGCGAAGTTGCGCGGCGGGGCTCGCCTTCTTTTCTCTCGCCGCCCGCGAAAGGCCAGAGTAACAACAGAAGTCCCGGGAGAAACAAGACCGTTCCGTAAGCTCCCAGCAGGCATATCCATAAGACTCCCAAAAGAAGCCAGAACCGCGACGCCCGTTCATGCGACAGATACACCCAGACCGCGGTCATTAGAGCTGCGGAGCATGCCAACTCCGAGCTGTATTGTTTCAGGACGTGCGAGTAATAAATCGCGTTCGGAGAAAATGCATACAGTGCGACGGCCCAGGTGGCTGCGAGCGGACGCAGAAGTTTCCAACTCAGCCAGGCCAGGCACGGTAGAGCGAGTATCCCGGAGACGAGCGGAACGATTCGGAGGGAGGCATTGGAAAGCCCCGAAAGATGATTGGTCCAGCGCACCAAGACAAGGAATCCGGGGGGAGAGGTTTGCAGCCATCCCGGATAGTAGAGAGTCTGATGGAGTGATTTTTGAAGAGTCGAATTAGCGACCCATGTCTCGTCCAGCCACAGGCTCCTCGTCATGCCCAGTCCGCGAAGAACGACGCCGCATACAATAACGATGACGGTAACACCTCCAAGCAACTTCGCCGCGATGTGTTCGCTCGCAAACCAATTTGTCATCGAGAGAGTCGTGAAACCTCGGTTATCCGGCCGTGTTGTCATTCTTGTTCTCTTTGGACTTTCTAGTCTTTTCTCACCGAGCAACATTGCGTTACCGCGATCTTACTGCGCCGTGAATCCTTATGCGAGGCTCCGTAGGGAAATCTTGGAACGCGACGGTTGGCGTTGTCAGAAGTGTGGATTCTCAGGGAATCTGGACGTTCATCACGTGATCAGGCGTAGCGCTCTTTGCAAAGGCGTTTGTTCAAGAGTAGTAATCAGTAGCGGCCGGGTAGCGAATCGTGCATGTGGGGCGAGTCCGACGATGTATTCGCGAAAACAGGGTCAAGATAACGAGGGCTAATGTAGAGTCATCTCCTCCAACGTATTCTGCCCAAATAATAAAAGTACAGGAATTTCCATTTAATTCTTCTGCTGCGACTGGGCGAGGAGCTTCTTGATTTCGGCAGCCTGGCTGAAATTGGGATTTATCTGCAACGCCGCTTCAAACTGTTTTTTGGCCAAAGCGAGATTGCCTGCCTTTTGGTAAGCCATGCCAAGGTGATAATGATACGTCGCGCTATCGGGGCTTCCTTTCACAGCTTCCTGCAACGCTTCGATTGCGGCGTTGTAAGCGCCTTGCTGGTAGTAAGCCCAGCCAAGAGTATCCGCCGCATTGGGTAAATTGGGCAGTCCTTTGCGCGCGGTTTGAGCCAGCGAAAATGCCACGTTGACGTTGCCTCCGTGTTCCAGCATCAGGTATGCAAGGTTATTCGCGGCGAGCGGGTAATCCGGTTGGATTTCCAAAGCTTTCTTGTAAAGATCTTCCGCCTGTTGCCAGTCGTTTTTTGTCTCCAGCACGCTGCCTAGGCCGACGTAAATACGAACATCGCCTGGATTGTCGTGCAGGGCCCGCTGATAGCCGCCAATTGCCTGGTCAACCGACCCTCGCGCAACCTGGACGCTTGCAAGCAAAAGAATCGCCGGCACGTTATTTTTGTCGAGTTCAACAGCTTTCTGAAAAGCATCTTCCGCCTTTCCCTGTTCCTGGTTGCGGAGTTCGATTTGTCCGAGGAGAAGATAAAAGGGGCTGCTGTTCGGCACAAGCGCGATCTGATTCTGCACCATGCGAAGTGCTTTGACAGGATCTTTGCGAGCAATAGCGATGTTCACGAGCCCCGTAAGCGCATCGGAAGATGACGGATCGATCTTGAGCGCCTGATTAAAATATTTCTCAGCGTCGTCGGGTTTCTTTTGCCCCATGCGCAGATCGCCCATTTTGATATACCCAGAAGGATTCTGTGGCGCTACTTCGATGGCCTTCTTCAAATCCGCTTCCGCCGCACTCTGATTTCCCTGCCACAAAAAGGCTTCGGCTTCATAAATGTATCCGTCGGCGGCGCCGGGAGAGATGGACTTTAGAGATGCGCCGCTTTCCACCAACAGCTTGGAATCGTGATTCTGCAATGCGAGAGCCGCAAGCGCTCGATGGGCATCCGTCATGGAGGGCTGCAGCCGGACAGCGTCGCGCCACTCGGTTTCCGCTTGTCCAAAGTTTTTTGTGCCCGCGTAAGCAAGTCCGAGTTGAAAATGTCCGACGGCGTTGTCGGGCGCGCTCTTTACTGCCGGTTCCAGAACGTGGATTGCGTCGGCCTGTTTCTGCTGGCGATTCAATATTGCGCCTCGGAGGATCATAGCTGTTGGATCCGACGGAAGCATTCTTCAGGACGGCGTCGTTGACCTTGGTAGCTTCATCCAAGTGGTTTTGCTGGATCAGGAGCTGGACGTACGTCTCGGCGATGGCATTATCTTTCGGATGCTGAGAATGGATCGCGCTGAACTCCGCAACCGCTTTGTCTAATTCGCCCTGGCTTAAATAGAAATCTCCGAGCAAGCGGTAACCGGCAGGATTGTCTTTCAATGCGATCTTGGCTTCCTGCATTGTTTGTTCGGCTGCGGACTTATTCCCCTCCGCAAGATAAAGATTGGCCAGGGCCACGCGAGGCGATGGATTCGCTGAATCGAGAGCAATGGCGGCTTGATATTGCTTCTCAGCCTCCGGCCAGCGTTTTTGACGCTCATAAAAATTTCCGAGGGCAATTACCGCAGGGATGAATTTCGGATCCAGCGAGATCGCTTTTGAATAATTTTGTTCTGCAGCAGCCAGCTCATGCGATCGTTCATACATAAATGCCAGATTCAAATAGGACTGGGATCGGTTCGGATCCATCTGCACGGCCGCTTGAGCCTCGCTCAAACCCTTTTGAGAGTCTCCCAGCGCCGCATCCGAATTGGAAAGAACTACCTCGGCTTGCGCATTGTGAGGATCGCTCTTCAAAACCAGCGCAGCGTGGTCATGCGCTTCTTGAAACCTGTGACTAGCAAGAAACAGTTCCGCAAGGTCAAGATGCGCTTTTAGGTTGGAGGGTTCGAGTTGGACGGTGCGCGTCAGTTCCTGAAAACCATGAGTCCAATCTCCCTTTTTCATAAAACTGCGCGCCAACTCGTAATGCGCATCGGCGAAATTCGGATCGATCTGGATGGCATTCTGATATTCGATGATCGCTTCGTCGTATTTGCCCTTCTCGAAGTACGAAGATCCTTTGTCGAAGTACTCCTTCTTGCGGATCTGCGGGTCGCGAGAACATCGCGGCTATTAGCGCGACTACGATGAGTAAGCCAAGCCATTGGTAGTGCAACTTGCCAAATTTCATTTTGACCTTTCGTGGTGTCTCTTGGACCCACCAGCGGAATTCTATCGCTTCGAGGGAACGCAATCTAGCGGGCTGTTGGATATCGCATCGTTCCAGCCACTACTTCCTGTATCTTACTAATAATAAATACACTTATCATAACTCATCGCTGATCGAGCCAAGTCCGCGAAGACTTCGGCTCTAATGACGGAGCAGAGTATGGCTTCTGGCCTCGGCCACACTTTGCGCGAGAAAGCTCTCGGAAGAGGGGCACAAAGGGAAAGTATTTTGCCCATTCGTGGAACATTCTTAGGATTTCAGGAACGAACCGGCATTGCCTGATCTGGGTTGCTATGTCACAAGTATAACAAAATAAGAACTCTTACAGATAATGCCCTGCTACCATAAGCAATTTGGGTCACTGGCAACGGCGTTGCAGTCACTACTTGGCGTACGGTAGTCCCATATGCATGCGGTACTGCCATTGACAGAGGATGAGAAGGACATTCTATGGCGAGCAATGGGGTCGGAATCGCTTCGGTGAAAGAGGAATGGGGCTTTGTGGGCGGCATGTGCCCTGCGATGCAAACACTTGAAAACGTGGTTGCTGAGATTGCGCCGACCAATATACCGGTTTTGCTGGTAGGGGAAAGCGGCGCTGGCAAAGAGATGTTCGCTCGAAGAATCCACCACCTTTCGGCGAACGGTGATGAGCCGTTGGTTAAGATCGCATGCGCTTCGATGAATCCCGCGAACTTTGCGGGCGAGCTTGGATTAAACAAAAGTGACATATCGGCAGAAGATGTCAAAACGTTGAATCGGGACGGTTTTCTTCGATGAGATTAGTGAACTTGATCCGTCTTGTCAGCGCAGTCTCCTTTACGCATTGCCGGACGGGGACGCCAGGCCTCGCCGAGGTTCGCTTGGAGCTCGAGTGATTTCCACGACCAACCGGAATCTCGATGATGAAATGAGGGCAGGACGGTTTCGCAGTGAACTCTACTATCGCATCAATGGGGTGTGTTTGCGTCTTCCTCCGCTGCGAGATCGCAAGGAGGATATTCCTCTTCTCGTGGAGTCTTTCCTGACCAAATATGCCGCGGAATTTGGCCGCCCGCGCCCTTCCTTAAGTCCGCGGGCGCTCCGAATGCTGCTGGATTATTCCTGGCCGGGAAACATACGTGAACTCGAAAATGCAGTGAAGAAAATCGTGGCGCTGGGTGCGGAAAATCTCGCGCTGCCTGACTTGGTTGCCGAACCGGTCGAAATTCGAACCGAGGTTAACTGAGACGCGCAGCTACTCGTTAAAGGCTGCTGCCCGAGCCGCGTCTCGTGAGGCCGAGCGGGAAATGATATTGGAAGCGCTGGCGCGCACCCGTTGGAATCGCAAACGAGCGGCACAAGAATTGCAGATCAGCTACAAGTCCCTTCTTTATAAGTTAAAGCAGATCGGCCTGCCGGATTCCAGAACCGAATAGCCGAAGTAGGAGAGCAAGATGTTGAGACGATTACAGGTGTGGATGATTCTTTCGCTGATCGCGGTCGTGATGCCCGCGCAAGCTCAGCAGGCTGCGAACGATAAGCAGCCGGCGGCTCAGTCTGCCGCGCGAGGACACGAGCGCAGCGTCTTCGAAGGCCGCAACACAGGATCCCAACTACATCATCGGGGCCCAGGACGTCTTGGACATCAGCGTGTGGAAAGAGCCCGAAGTCTCCCGTGTGTTCCGGTTCGCCCCGACGGAAAAATTTCACTGCCGTTGCTGAATGATGTTCAGGCTGCGGGTTTGACACCATCACAATTGGCGGCGCAGATCACAGTGAGCCTGAAGAAATATGTGACCAGTCCGCAGGTTACGGTGATCGTCACGACCATCAATAGCCAACGAATTTACATTATCGGAGAAGTGACTGCGCCCTGGTGCGTTTCCGATGCTGCCAGGAATGAACGTGCTGCAGGGGCTTTCGAGCGCGGGAGGATTTACGCAATTCGCGAAGACTAAGAGTATTTACGTTCTGAGGATGGAAAACGGAAAGCAGCAGAAGTATCCGGTTAATTACAAGGAAGTGGTTAGCGGAAAGCACCCGGAGCAAGACATTTCGTTAAAGGCCGGGGACACGATCGTGGTGCCATAGACGAGCTAATGCGCAAATCGGCTTACATATTCGGAGCTTGTCATCTGTCTTGTCGCGCTGGGTGCCTCATCCGCCCGGGCTCAGCAGCAGACCCAGGACGAGCCGATCCCTGCCTATCATTCTCCGCTTGCCTCGCAAGCCGACAATGGATCCGATCCAAACGCTCCTCCGCCTCAGCTTTTGCCCGATAACCACGAACTAACGGGTGCCCAGGACCCGACTCTCGGGGTGCCTTCGACCAACCACAGCTATTGGACTCCTCATGTTGAACTATCGGTCACACTCGATTCGGAGCCGCCCGACGGAGCAGCGAATGGCGGATGGACCACTTGGACTAGCATCACTGGAGGCGTCGATCTGCGCTGGATGTCGGGCCGGTCTGACATGACATTGAGCTATTTAGGCGGCGGCGATCTTTTCGAACGACGGAAGTTCCAACAACGGAACTATTCAAGATTTAAATTTCGTGGATAGATTCAACTTTCGGCGTTGGGCGCTCACGGTCATCGAGCAAGCGTCTTACACGCCTGAAAGTGCTTTCGGATCCGGCGGATTTCCGGGAGTATCTTTGCCCGGCGGATCGCCGGGGCTCGGAGGGCTTGTCCCGGGCCAAACCATTATCACGAACGAAGGGCCGCGCTTCCTGAACAGTTCCCTCGGCGAAATCGACGTATTTCTTACACCGCGCTCATCTCTCACATTTGCAGGTGGTTATTCTCTTTTGCATTCTTTTGATGAAAATCTCGTGGATTACGGCGACATCATTGCTCAGGCCGGATACAACTACAAAATGACCCGGAAAGACACAGTCGGCATTTCGTATGTGTTTAGTGGATTTCGCTACAGCAACTTCGATGAATCGATCAACACCAACACGTTGCTAATTTCATTACGGTCGTAGCGTCACGGGACGCTTAGCGTTCCGCATTGGAGTCGGGCCGGAATTTGCTTCCTATCAATACACCAATCATTCCGGGAACAGGCGTGGGCACCATCGGCCCACCTTCGGGAGGCTCGTCGAGCAACCTGTATTGGTTTCTCTCGACATCAGTGCAATATCAAATGCAACGGACGTCATTATCGGCCAGCTATAGCCATGGTGTCTCCGGCGGATCCGGCGTGTTTGCCGGCTCGCTGGCTGACACGGTGTCAGGATCTGCGGTGCGGCAATTATCCCGAGTTTCTACCGGCAGCTTGAATGTCGGATACTCCAGAAACACAGGATTATCTTTTAACGGGTCACCGCAGATCCCGCAATCAAATCAACCCTTCGATTATTGGTTCGCCGGGGTGAATTATAGTCATTTGTGGGGACGCTCCTTGAACATGAACTTGGGCTACCAGTTGCAGTATCAAAACTCGAATTCTTCGTTCTGTACCGGAGCCGGATGTGGATCAAGCTTTGTTCGCAATCTAATCACGTTCAGTGTGGGTTGGCGTAAACAGCCAATCCCGATTGAATAGCAAGATCAAATCGAGAATCGGAAAAAGAGGGTGGCATGACTCAGCGTGAATTAACTCAAGCAGACTACATCGCAATCTTACGACGGCGGTGGGTCTTGATAACGGTTCTGGCCATGGTTGGAGCACCGCTGGCCTACGGCGTCTCGCGGATACTTCCGAATCGCTACAAGTCGCAAACACTCGTGCTCATCGAGCCGCCGACTGTACCAACGGACTTTGTGAAGCCCGTGATTACCACGGAAATCAATGAACGCCTGGCGAGTATGCAGGAGGAAATCCTAAGCAGGACGCGACTTGAGCCTATTATCCATCAATATGGGTTGTACTCGGGAGATGTGAACCGCATCCCTCCGGACGCGCTCGTAGCGCGGCTTCAAAAGGATATTGAAATAACTCCGGTCCAGCCAATGGCTGAGACGCGGGCACAGGAGTTACCCGGCTTTCACATTATCGTGACTCTGGACAACCCGCAGACGGCGCAGGAGGTTTGTTCGGCTGTAACGCACATGTTCATCGAAGAGAGTATTCGCCTTCGGCAGCAGCGCTCCGAAGATACTACTCAATTCTTGGCTCAACAACTCGTCGATGCAAAAGCGAAACTCGATGAACAGGATTCGAAACTGGCGGCATTCAAGAGCCGCTACATCGGATCACTCCCGGATGAAGAGCAAGGAAACCTGAATCTCTTGATGGGATTGACTTCACAGCTTGATGCGGCGACACAAGCGTTGGCGCGCGCCCAACAAGACAAAAGTTTTGCGGAGTCAATGCTGGCGCAACAGGTGGGGGCCTGGCAAGCGGCTCAAAGCGGCACCAATCCCCGAAACATGGACATGCAGCTGACCGCCCTGCAAACGCAACTCGCAACTCTCCAAGCGCGTTATACCGACGACTATCCGGATGTGGTGAAAACGAAAAATGCAATCGCTGCGCTGCAAAAGAAGATGGCTGACAAGTGAGCCACCCAAAGCCGTCCAATGATGTAAAGACCTCGAAAACGGCGTCCGAACCGGCTCAAATCGCGCAATTACGAGCGCAGTTCACACCACGGACCAAGTGATCGCCGAGAAAACCAAGGAACAAGCCAAGATTCAGCAGGAGATTAAAGTCTATCAGGACCGCGTGGAATCGAGCCCCGCTGTGGAACAGCAATACAAAGAGCTGACGCGCGACTACCAGACGGCACTCGATTTCTATAACGATCTATTGAAGAAGCGGGATCAATCCGCGATGGCTACTGATCTTGAACGTCATCAGGAAGGTGAACAGTTCAAAATACTCGATCCTGCCAATTTGCCAGATCAGCCTTCCTTTCCAAACCGTCCGGCTTTCGCACTGGGAGGATTGGGCGGAGGCTTAGCCTTGGGACTCGCTATTGCGTTCTTGCTGGAGTTTCGAGACACCTCATTTAGGACCGAGAGAGACGTCGAATTCGCTTTACGGCTGCCCGTGCTCGCAATGGTTCCCTCGATTGGACAATTGCTGGACACGAAGTCCAAACATCCGGTCATTCAGAAACCGGGCGATGCGCCGCAGAAGTCGGAGCGAGGGCCTAGAAACAAATGTACCAGAAATTTTTTGGGCTTCGCGAAAGCCCGTTCAATGTTAACCCGGACCCGCGTTATCTCTTTCTGACGAAACAAATTCAGGAAGCGCTAGCCGGCTTGACGTACGGTATCCAGAATCGCAAAGGCTTCATTCTGCTTACGGGAGAAGTTGGCACAGGCAAGACAACGCTGCTGAACCGGTTGCTGGATTGGTTGCACGGGCAGACGCGTGACGACGGCGTTTGTCTTCAATTCACAAGTCAATGTCAGCCAGCTTTTTGATTTCATGATGGCTGACTTCGAGATTCCCTGCGAGACGCGGCACAAGAGCCAGGTGTTACTCAAGCTCAACGCGTGGTTGCTCGACCGGTATCGGGCCGGCGAGACAGCGGTTCTGATCGTGGACGAGGCTCAGAACCTGTCCCTCCAGGTTCTCGAGGAAATTCGGCTGCTGACCAATCTCGAAACCTCGACAGAAAAACTGCTCCAGATCGTACTGACAGGCCAGCCGGAACTGGAAGAGAAGCTAAAATTGCCACAATTGCGGCAGCTTCGGCAACGCATCACTTTGAGGTGCCGGACCGGCGCCTTAACCCTGGAAGAGACCTTTGGGTACATTGCTGAACGTCTGCGTATCGCCGGCGCAAATGGCGAGCCGATATTTTCGAAGGAAGCGATTGAGACCGTGCACTTATATTCACGAGGAATTCCTCGTGTTGTTAACTTGCTTTGCGAACATGCTTTGATCAATGCGTATGTGGACCACTTGCGGCCTGTTCCGGCCCATTTGGTGGAAGAGGTAGCGCGGGAATTCCAGCTCGATGAGATCGAACCGATCGTTCCTGCAGGAGTTTCAAATGGTAATAAACAAGCTATAGACGCTCAAGCATTGCTACAGAATCTAGATGAACTGCTCAGTCGTTTGCGCGAGGCAAATATCATGCCGGTGACGATGCGCGAAAGGAAACCATGAGTCGCATTCACGAAGCTTTAAAAAAGGCCGAACAAGAACGAGCTGCAGCGCAGCCCGTCGATAACTCCGACTTCTCTACCAAGTACGGCGACGGAGGTCATCCCGCGTGCGCCTGAAGGATCGGATGGCTCCCAGTATTTTCAAGCACTCGACCACCGTCGTTCCGCAGCTCGGGAATCTAAGGCGCTTCGAAGATCTGTGCCAGCAGTGCGCACATCCTCATTGGCACCCAGATCCCAATGTAAGCATTTTCTCTAATCCAGCTTTAAGCGCCAGCGCAGCGGAACAGTTTCGGACTTTGCGGTCTCGACTTTACCAATTGCGCGGCAGCCAACAGCTTCGCACCCTGCTTGATTGCCAGCTCTATACCGGCGGAAGGCAAAACGTTTGTAACCAATAACTTGGCGCAAGCAATTGTTCGCCAGCCCGACCGGCGATGCCTGATTATTGATGCGGACCTACGGTGCTCCCGCCTCCACGTTCCGCTTGGCGCGCCGCCTTCTCCGGGGTTGACGGATTATTTGCTCGGAGAGGCGGATGAAGTATCGGTTATTCAACACGGCCAGGAAGGGAATCTTTGCTTTATTCCGGGGGGAAAGAAGTAGCCAACCCAAGTGAATTGCTGTTAAACGGACGCCTTAAGACTCTACTGGACCGCGTAGCGCCGATTTTTGACTGGGTCATCTTGGACTCGCCGCCATTGCTACCTGTAGCGGATGCAAGCCTGCTGGCTGATCACGTTGATGGTGTGATTTTGGTGGTGCGCGCAGCTTCGACCCCAACTGTAACGGCTGAACGAGCCTGTCAAGAATTGCAGGGAAGGAATGTAGTCGGCGTGGTGTTGAATGCTGTGGAGCAGTCGCAAGGATATGGATCTTATTATCACGCAGGATACGGGTATGGACAAGAAGAAGCCAAATGATTTCAGTCCTGAGAGTACTGTTTGGCCTGCCGAATGCTGGCAGAAGGCCCCCGGCGACCAAGGGAGTGTGTTGGCTGTCTGCGGCCCGAAGGCTGGTTTCCTAAGGAACCTGCTCCATGTCCTTTATTCGTAGTAGGTTGGGTGTCGGGAAAAGAAGTGGAACTCTGGGATAGCAATGTTCATAAAGTTTAAGAGTAGCTGTCTCGCTGGCGACAAAGTGTCCGAGATTTTTCACAATTAAGGCATTAAGTTTCATAGGTTTACCAAAAAGTTGGACTAGGGTTTGTAGTGGCATTCATCGTGCAAACCTCTGTTTGAGAGTGTCAATTGTGACTCTCATGGCGGTAGCACAAGCGCAGTGTACAAATATGAGAACAAATCTCAAAGCCGGATGCGACCCCGAAGCAGCCAGAGCAAAATGGCGTTTCTGAATACCCATGGTTTGCTCTGCAGGTTCGAACGCGCCATGAGTCAGGGGTTGCGAATTACCTACAGGGCCAAGGTTACGAGTCGTTTCTCCCGCTTTATAAGTGCAGAAAGCGCTGGTCTGACCGGATTAAGGAAGTGCAAACTCCCTTATTTCCTGGCTATTTATTTTGCCGTTTCGATGCCCAAGATCGCCTGCCCATTATGAAAACTCCGGGCGTGATGCAAATTGTGGGTGTGAACCGGGTCCCCGTTGCGGTTGATGAATCCGAGATTAACGCCATCCAGACATTGGTAGCGACGGGTCTTCCGAACCAGCCGTGGCCATTTTTGCAAGTAGGCGAGAGAGTACGAATCGAGTCGGGTTCGTTGTGTGGTCTGGAAGGAATCCTAATGGATTTCAAGGGAAGTCATCGGCTGGTGCTTTCCATCACGCTGCTTCAGCGTTCGGTATCGGTGGAAATCGATTGTGCATTCGTCGCTGCCACGTCCTTGTCACGCCAATCACGAACGGAAAAAACGTTCGTGACGTGTAGGCCCGCTCAGATTGTGGTGTAACTGCGGGCTTAGGTATCGCTGAAATGAGTTTCGGAGAACGATCCGGCAAAAAGGCCAAGTGAGTCGAGTGTCCACAACCAAACCACGAATTGTTGAACAGATGAAGAAGTCAATCGGAACCAATGGGAATTCCGCCAGCTCGATGGCGGGCTTTCTTTCGGAAGAACAGTTTCGTCGAATGCTGGCCCGTGAAAGGAAGAGGTCGGAGCGTTCACGAAAGCATTTGGTTTTGATGTTGATCGATGGCGGGTTGAAGAATAAGAAAACGGACGCTCTTTTAGAACAGATTGCAGTTGTTCTATGCGCATCGATTCGTGAGACCGACTTGGCCGGATGGTTCGAGGCGAATTCTGTTTTTGGGGTGATTTTCACCGAGTTCGGAGACTGCGATGTCAGCGCAGCCGTCAAAATTATCGAAGCCAAGGTTACGGCCGGACTTCAAAACTCTTTCAAGGCTACTCAGCTGAGCAGTTTGCAAATCTCTTTCTATGCCTTCCCGGAGGGCTGGGCCGGAGATGGGCATCATCGCCCGGTGGACCCGACGATGTACCCGGATTTGTTCGAAGTCAAAGAGAAGAAGAAGTTGTCATTGCTAACCAAAAGAGCGATGGATCTCCTGGGGGCTTCGGTGGCCGTGATGGTCCTCTCGCCAGTTTTTCTAGCAGTGGCTATGATTATCAAGCTCACATCGAAAGGCCCGATTTTCTTCCGTCAGGAACGAGTTGGCCAGTTCGGCTCGCGATTTGTGTTTATCAAGTTCCGCTCGATGTATGTCTCTACCGATGCCGCTATTCACAAGGAATACGTCAGAAATTTCATCGTGGGAAAGACGGGTTCGACTGCGCAGGAAGGAAGCAAGAAAGGCGTCTATAAGATTACCAACGATCCGCGAGTCACCTGGATCGGGAGATTGTTGCGGCGCACCAGCCTTGACGAGATCCCTCAATTCTGGAATGTGCTGAAGGGCGAGATGTCCCTGGTGGGCCCGCGGCCTCCTATTCCCTATGAGATCGAAGCTTACGACATTTGGCACCGCCGTCGCTTACTGGAATCGCGGCCGGGGATTACAGGTTTATGGCAAGTGCACGGCCGGAGCAAGACTACGTTTGACGAAATGGTTAGACTGGATCTGCAGTATTCCAGAATGTGGTCGCCTATGTTAGATGTGAAAATACTTCTTCAGACTCCTCGCGCAGTATTCTCAGGCGACGGCGCCTATTAGTTCGATGACACTCCTGGAAAAATTCGAGCGTTTCAAACTTCGCTGGATTAGCGGGCCAGAGATTTAGATCGCTCTTAAGTCTTTGCTTGGTTCGTACTCGGCGGCAAGGATTCGATCCTTTCAGGGTTTTACTCCAAGGTGAAAAAGATGGCTACCAGTCTAGACGTTGACTCCGCGACAAAACTCCGGAAGCAGCAGGAATCGAATGAAAACGTGATTCGGATGGGTGTGATTGGGTACGGTTACTGGGGGCCGAACATTGTCCGAAATTTTCACGGACAGGAGCGTTCTCGCGTTGTGGCCATTTGCGACAAGAGTCCTAAGTCACTACAGCGCGCTCGGCAGTCTTATCCGGAGATCCGCGCAATCGATGAATGCAATGACATCCTTACAGCTACGGATATTGACGCGATCGCAATCGTGACACCTGTTTGGACGCACTATGAGCTTGCCAAGATCGCATTGGAGAACGGCAAGCACGTGTTCGTTGAGAAGCCGTTTACCTGCACTACGGCACAAGCGGAAGAACTCATCGAACTGGCGGAGCGTAAGAATCTAAAAATCATGGTGGACCACACGTTTTTGTTCACCGGCGCGGTCAAGCGCATTAAGGAATTCATTGATAACGGAACGCTGGGCGATCTGTATTACTACGACTCCACGCGCGTAAACCTCGGACTTTTTCAGCACGATGTTAATGTGCTCTGGGATCTGGCGCCGCACGATCTTTCGATTATGGATTACCTCATCAAGGATAAGCCCGAGGCTATCGTGGCCACAGGTGAACGCCATTTAAATGGCGTTGCCGACATCGCTTTCCTCACTCTCTACTACCCGAACAACATGATCGGGCACATTAACGTGAACTGGCTGTCGCCGGTGAAGGTGCGCACAACTCTCATCGGCGGCGAGAAAAAAATGCTGGTTTGGAACGATCTTGAAGCTGACGAAAAGCTAAAAATATATGACAAGGGCGTGCAAATGAGCGGTGACGGCGTCTATCAACTGCTCGTAAGCTACCGTTCCGGCGATATGTGGGCGCCTCGAGTCGAGCAAGTCGAAGCCCTCAAGCTCGAAGCAGCCTATTTCGTCGACTGTATTGTGAACAACAAGAAGCCCTTTAATGATGGAGCCGCGGGGTTGCATGTCGTACGAGTGCTGGAAGCCGCCGACCAGTCGCTTCAGCAAAGAGGCAAAGTCATCCGGCTATGAACGAATTCGTTTGCATCGCACCGGATGTCAAGTTGGGGAAAAACGTCAAGCTCTCGAAATTCATCAATCTGTATGGATGCACGGTAGGCGACGATACAAAGATCGGCGCGTTTGTCGAGATTCAGAAGAACGCTACAGTGGGAAAACGGTGCAAGATTTCGAGCCACACATTTATCTGCGAAGGCGTGACAATCGAAGACGGCGCGTTCATCGGTCACAGTGTTACTTTTATTAACGATTCCTATCCGCGGTCGACAGTCGCTGACGGCCAGCTGCAAACAGAAAAGGATTGGAAGGTCGAGAATACACTTGTAAAAAAAGGAGCCTCGATCGGGTCCGGAACAACCATTCTCTCCAACGTTGTTATCGGCGAGAATGCCCTGGTCGGCGCCGGTAGTGTGGTGACAAAAGATGTTCCGGCGAACGCAATCGCAGCCGGAAATCCAGCAAAAGTTCTTCGTTATATCACTGACAAGCCAAGGACCGAATAATGCCGAACGATGGGAAAATCCCGTTTCTGGACTTAGTTGGCCTTCATCAAGAACTCGAGAACGAACTGACCCCTGTCTTCCAGAAGGCTTTGCGAACTGCCGGGTTTGTGGGCGGCCCCATGGTGGAAGAATTTGAGCGCGAGTTTGCGGGGTTTTGTGACGCCGTCTATTGCGTCGGACTTGCAAGCGGGACGGACGCCGTTCGCTTTGCACTGATGGCCGCCGGGATCTTGCCGGGAGACATCGTGCTTACGGTCCCACATACGTTCATCGCAACAACGGAGGCCATAAGTCAGGCAGGCGCGCGACCGGACTTTGTTGACATCGACGAGCGGACCTATTGCATGGATGCCGAGAAGCTCAAGGAATACATCGAGCGGGAGTGCTATGTAGATCGCGAGACGGGAAAGCCGTACCACCGCAAATGGAGAATGCCCGTCACCGGTGTTGTCCCTGTGCATATCTACGGGCAAATGGCGGACATGGACCCAATCCTCGAGCTGGCACGCCGCTATCACCTAATTGTGATCGAGGACGCGTGCCAAGCTCACGGCGCAGAGTACTTTTCAAAGAAAGAAAACCGCTGGCGGAAGGCAGGTTCTCTAAGTCAGGCAGCTGCGTTTAGTTTCTATCCAGGCAAGAATCTGGGCGCCTGTGGCGAAGCAGGGGCTGTTACCACCAATAGCGAAGAGATGGCGCGAAAGATGCGAACGCTGCGGGACCACGGCCAGGCGAAGAAATATTACCACGACGTGGAGGGATACAACGGCCGGCTCGATTCCATTCAGGCTGGAATCTTGAGCGTCAAGTTGCGGCATCTGGCGAAATGGAACCGCGAACGCCAGGAAGCAGCGCGAAGGTACGACGAACTTTTTTCCACGGTTGAGGGTGTCATTGCTCCCTATCAGCCCGAATGGTCTCGTTCGGTTTATCATCTATACGTTGTTCGCGTTCAAGACCGCCAAGGATTACAAAAGCACCTTGCTGAAGCGAAAATCGACACGGGTATCCATTATCCTGTCCCTCTTCATCTTCAGAAAGCCTATGAAGGCTTTGGATATAAACAAGGCGATTTTCCCGCCACCGAAAAGGCCGCTTCGGAAATCCTCTCGTTGCCGATGTATCCTGGAATCACGTCCGCTCAACAGCGCGAAGTCGTCAAACAAGTGATTGATTTTGTGGCCTCCAGCGTCGGAGATGCCGGCGCGAAGTTTTGTATCGGCTCATCCCGTTAAGTTAATTCAGGCACCAACCCGCAACTGTACTCAATGAATACTCGCTAGACTCACGCTCTGCCCACTAAACTGAAATGACTTCAGCCGGATTTTTCATGCCTCGCATCGACCGTTGGGCTACGCTCTATGTATGTTTCCCAATGTCGCGCATCTTCCGTGGGAATAGTTCGCAGGTGCCGATTTTGATGTATCACAGCGTTTCCGATAATCTTTTTGGGAAATCGCATCCCTACTATCAGATCAACACTTCGCCGCGAATTTTTGCGCAAGCAGATGAAGTGGCTGCATGACGGTGGATATCACACTCTTAGCCTGCCAGAGCTGCGGGCTGCGCTTGAAAGCGGGAATATTCCACCGCGAGCCGTCGTGATCACATTTGATGACGGCTATCGGGATTTCTATACGGATGCTTTTCCCTCACTTCGAAGGTATGGTTTCACTGCGACGGTCTTCCTTGCCACCAGCCGAATTCAGGACGCTCCTGTACGCATGGAAGGCGTAGATTACATGACGTGGCAGGAAGTTCGCGAACTTCACGCTGCGGGAATTGATTTCGGATCACACACTGTCAGCCACCCTGATCTTCGCTCGCTGGGCCCCGAGGAGATTGATTATGAAGTAGGCTGTTCGAAGGCGACGATCGAAGATCATCTCGGCGCCTCCGTGAATTCATTTGCCTATCCATTTGCCTTTCCCGAAGAGGATCGTGATTTCATACGTTTTCTAGAGGACGTGTTAAAAACCCACGGTTTTGAGACCGGCGTTTCGACCGTGCTCGGCCGCCCCGAGTACAAAGACAAGCGTTTCTTTCTGCCGCGGCTCCCAGTTAATTCTTGGGACGATTATCCTCTGTTTCGCGCTAAACTTGAGGGCGGTTACGACTGGTTGCATTGGCCGCAGAGACTCTATAAGTTCGCGCACCACAATATTCCCCTTATGCAACGCTCGGGTTGGAGCGAGTCGGAAGAAACTAGGTGAAACCCTCCTCTACAGAGCGTACGTCGACGAATGGATTGGCCGAGATGATATCTGCAAATTCGGGGACCGGCGAAGGCATGATCACACTACCGAGATCGACAACCGAGCCGGATTCGACTGGCCTCGCCCCCAAATACGTCATCGTTTCGCCTGTGAGGGATGAAGAAGAGAACATCGAAAGGGCCATTCAGTGCGTAATGCGACAATCGGTCCGGCCCACCGAGTGGATCATCGTTAATGATGGTTCTCGAGATCAAACCGGCCGGATTCTCGACGACTACTCTATTCGAGAGCCGTGGATCCGAGTGATTCATCGCCAGGATCGAGGCTACCGTAAGTCCGGGACCGGTGTCATGGAGGCATTCCATGAGGGCTATGGCGCGCTCCGGACTCAAAAATGGGACTTCCTCGTGAAACTCGATGGTGACCTAAGCTTCGCCGAGGACTATTTCGCTCTTTGCTTCAAGCGTTTCCAACAAAATCCGAAACTCGGCTTGGGCGGCGGTACGATCCTCTCTCAGGGTGCCAATGGACTGACAGCGGAACGGTCTCATGATTTTCACGTCCGTGGTGCCACCAAGATTTATCGGCGAGAATGCTGGGACGCTATTGGTGGACTGATTCATCAGACGGGATGGGATACATGGGATGAAGTGAAAGCGAACATGCTGGGGTGGGAGACGCTGTGTTTTGCGGACATTACCCTTATCCAGCACCGCCATACGGGGGCTGCCGACGGCACATGGAAGAATGCCGTAAAGAACGGCCGCGCAAACTACGTCTGTGGTTATCATCCGCTCTTCATGTTTCTGAAGTGCGCCAAGAGAATTTTCCAGCACACGTATTTCGTCTCGAGTTTCGGACTTATGACCGGCTATCTCAGCGGATACCTGTTCCGCATTCCCCGTTTGGAAGACGACGGAGTAATTCAGTACCTGCGTAAGCAGCAAATGAAACGGCTCACCTTCTCCGGCGGCATCTGGAAGTAGCCTCGCAGAAACCTGGCGGATTTTATAAACCGATTTGCATGAACGATGGGTAAGGGTTTCGGTGGCGTTTATTTTTTGGCTGCAATTCGAACGAAGATTCCATGGTGGTTCAGACTCTCATGTCGGCGAAATTACACGGAAGCAAGAGCGACCTGAAGATCTTGATTGTTGGTCGAGGATCGGTCGGCAACCGACACATCCAAAACTTGCTGCAGTTGGGGTGTGAACGATTGTCTGTTTGCCGCACTCGACGCGAGAGCGCGGAGATGAGTTCGAGTGCTCATGCGATTCACTCCTATTATGATTTGGAGGAAGCGCTTAGCCAGCAACCCGATGTCGTATTCATTACCAATCCAACTGCCCTCCATGTGCCCGTAGCCCTAGCGGCGGCGCAGCGCGGCTGCAACCTGTTCGTCGAAAAACCCATTTCACATTCTCTGGAAGGGTGTGAAAAGCTGCAGAATCTCGTAAAGCAGCGGGAGCTCACCGCGACGGTCGGCTACAACCTGCGGTTTCATCCCGTTTTGCAAGCAGTCCGCGAGATCATTCTCTCAGGGCAGATTGGGAAGATTCTGAGCGTCCGAGCTTGGATAGGACAGTACCTGCCTGATTGGCACCCCGGCGAAGACTATCGTACCGGCTATATGGCACGTCCAGAATTGGGCGGTGGCGTCATTTTAACTTTGAGTCATGAGCTCGACTATCTTTATTGGTTATTTGGGGAAGTTTCGGACGTGACTGCCGTTTCCGCTCGGTCTGAGAGTCTTGAAATGTCCACCGAAAGCCTCGCGGAAATCACTTTGGGTTTTAAGAACGGCATGCTGGGCCAAGTGCATTTGGATTGTCTTCGGCGGACACCGGCGCGAGGCTGCGACATCATCGGAGCTGATGGCACGATACGAGTTGACCTGCTGAAGTCAAAAATTAATGTTCATCTCCCCGGGATGTCAGAGCCGACAACGATTGAGCGGCCGCTCCGCGATCCGAACGCCATGTACATAGATGAAGTGACAGATTTCTTGGAGTGCGTCGTGACCAAGAGACTTCCAAGGATTTCGCTTGAAGAGGGCATCGCCGTTCTCAAGATTGCGTTGGCGGCTCATCGCGCGGCACAAACGGGAGTCAAGCAATCTTGTCGATGACCCGTCCCTACACGATTGGGTTGATCTGTGCTCGGGGAGGATCCAAGGGGATAAGTCGAAAGAACCTCCGGCCTCTCGGCGGCAAGCCATTGCTGGGCTGGGCCATCGAAACGGCTCGAAGTTGCCCTTCCATCGACAAGGTAGTGCTTTCGACCGAGGACGACGAGATCGCGACAGTTGGCAAAAGCTTCGGTGCGGAAGTGCCCTTTGTTCGGCCCAGCGAGCTTGCGCGCGACGACTCCGCAGAATTGCTGGTGTGGCAGCACGCGATTCGCACGCTCGGATCGTTGGACAACAAAGTTCCCGAACTTCTGGTAATAATTCCCACTACATCGCCGCTGCGCGCGGTTGAAGATGTTGAGGGATGCATCGAAAACCTGGTGCAGAACCAGGCGGACCTCTGCATTACCGTACGAGAGGCGCAGCGGAATCCTTACTTCAATATGGTGAAGTTGAACGATGGTTGGGTGAGCATCGTCAACCCTCCGCCGGCTCCGATTTTCCGGCGGCAAGATGCGCCCCAAGTATTCGATATGACCACCGTCGCCTATGCGGTGCGCTGCGAATACGTGCTTCGTATGCATCGTCTGCTGGAGGGGAAGGTCCGAGCCACTGTCGTTCCAGATGAGCGAGCTGTGGATATTGACACCGAGTTAGATTTGGCATTTGCGGAGTTTCTTCTAAAAAGGAGGCACAATTCCAATTAACAACATCTTTGATCTTTCCAATCGCGTCGCCGTAATTACGGGTGGTACCGGCGTGCTCGGCTTGGTCTATGCGAACGCCCTCGCCGAAAACGGCGCTCATGTGGTACTCGCCGATGTGGACCAATCCCGCTGTGAGAGTTGCGCCAGCGAGATTTCTGCAGCCCATGGGAGGAAAGCCCTGGGTGTCAAGACCGACGTTTCTCTTCCGGGAGATGTGACTCATCTCGTCGAGCAGGTGATTTCCAATTTTGGACAGATCGACATTCTTATTAACAATGCGGCTGCTCAGCCCCCCGGCATGTGGACGAGTTTTGAGGATTACCCCTTTGATCTTTGGAATCGCGTGATGGCCGTAAATCTAACCGGACAGTTTTTGATGGCGCAGGCGGTTGGCCGCGAAATGTTGAAGCGCAAAAAAGGGAGCATCATCAATATCTCTTCGACCTACGGAGTGGTAGGCCCGGACTTCCGCATTTATGAAGGAACAAATTTTAATTGCCCTGTCGTGTACTCCGCTTCCAAGGCCGGCGTTCTCGGACTGACGCGGTATTTGGCCACTTATTGGGGGATGAAAGGGATCCGCGTGAATTCGATTACGCCCGGTGGAGTGTTCCGAGGGCACAAGGACCCGTTTCTTAAGCAGTACTCAGCTCGCGTGCCAATGGGCCGCATGGCTGATGAGATGGAGCTTCGCGGCGCGGTCATCTATCTTGCCTCTGACGGCTCGAGCTATGTTACCGGCCACAACCTAGTTGTCGACGGGGGCTGGACCACATGGTAATCGCGTCGACCGGCACGATTCGAATTGGTCCGAAAAACATCGGCTCGGGCGAGCCGGTGTTTTTCATCGCGGAGGCAGGAGTCAATCACAACGGAGACTTGCAACGTGCGAAAAACCTCGTGGACGCAGCGGCGGAAGCGGGTGCAGATGCCGTCAAGTTCCAGACGTTTCGCGCCGAAGAATTAGTAAGTGCCTCCGCTCCGAAGGCGCGATACCAGAAGGAGACTACGGGGACGGATGAGTCCCAGCTTGAAATGATCAAACGCCTGGAACTCTCGGCTGACGCTTTTCAAGAGTTGAGTAAACATTGCGAATCGCGAAAGATCCTATTCCTCTCGAGCCCCTTCGATCCGCAGAGTGTCGACCTGCTGGAAAACTTGAACATTCTCGCGTACAAGGTTCCCTCGGGCGAAATCAACAACTGGCCATTTCTCGAACATATCGCCTCAAAGCACAAACCGGTCATTCTCTCTACGGGCATGTGTTACCTCAGCGAGGTGGACGAAGCGATCCGAGTGCTCGGATCGGCGGGCTGTTCAGAACTGGCTGTTTTGCACTGCACCTCGAGCTACCCTGCCAGCGCCGCGAGTTCGAACCTTCGCGCCATGCAAACGTTGGCAGCAGCGTTTCAGAAACCGGTTGGCTTGTCCGATCATACTCTCGGCGCCGAGATTCCTCTTGCGGCTGTAGCACTCGGCGGCTGCATCATCGAGAAACACCTCACTCTCGACAAATCACTTCCTGGCCCAGATCATCAGGCCTCTATGGACCCAATCGAACTGCGTTCTTTAATTCGCGCGATCCGCAACGTCGAATCGGCAATGGGGGACGGTATTAAGAGGCCCAATGCATCAGAGGAAGACGTGCGGAATGTAGCGCGGCGGAGCATCCTCACTCGGCAGGTAATTCCGCAAGGCGTTCGTATTACGAGAGACATGCTCGTGTTCAAGCGGCCCGGAACCGGCATTCCCCCTTCGAAGCTTTCGACGGTAGTTGGTAGAAGAGCTGCCCGAGAGATTCCAGCAGACACTTTGATCCAAGTTGAGGATCTCTAGTGAAGCGCAGGATTGGCGTAGTCACGGTCGCGCGTTCTGACTACGGAATTTATTTGCCGATTCTTCGCAAAATTCAGCAAGATCCGGAGCTTGAGCTCGTTCTGATCGCGGGAGGGATGCATCTCTCGCCCGAATTCGGACTGACGGTGAACACACTGGAAGCTGACGGCTTTCATCCTGCAGCGAAAGTGGAGATGTTACTTTCCTCTGATTCTCCGGAAGGCGTGGCAAAGTCCTTAGGGGTAGGAGTGATTGGTTTCTCTCAAGCGTTTGCCCAACTGAAGCCAGACTTGCTGCTGCTCCTCGGAGATCGCTTTGAAATGATGGCAGCTGCAGTAGCCGCTCTGCCCTTCAAGATCCCGATGGCTCACATACACGGGGGAGAGTCAACCGAAGGCTTAATCGATGAAGCCATCCGGCATTCGATCACGAAAATGAGTCACATCCACTTTGCATCCACCGAAGGGCATGCAGCTCGGATCCGCCAGATGGGAGAGGAGCCTTGGCGAGTCACGGTGTCTGGAGCACCAGGTTTGGACAATCTTCAAAAGATGGCTCTTCTTAGTGCGGCACTCTTGAACGGAGGCACGGTTTTGATCTGTCGCAACCACCGCTTCTAGTGACGTACCATCCAGTCACGCTGGATTACGAGAACACTGAATACCAAGTGACAGAGTTGCTCGCCGCCTTGAAAGCCTGCGCCTTGCCTTTGATTTTCACTTTTCCCAATGCGGATACGTCCGGGCGCAAGATCATTGAAATGATCCAGTCGTTCATCAAAGGAAATTCACTCGCCCGCGTCGCGGTGAACTTGGGAACCGAAGGTGTATTTCAGCCTTATGGCGCACGCTGCTGCGATGGTAGGCAACTCTTCTTCCGGGATCGTGGAGGCAGCCTCCTTCAAACTTCCGGTCGTAAACATCGGAGACCGGCAGAGGGGCCGTTTTCATGCCGGGAACGTAATTGATTGTGGATACCCGCGGGCGCAAATCCTGACGGCAATCCGAACGGCAGTTTCAAAAGAATTTCGGGAGACGCTTCGGGATCTCGTGAATCCCTACGGTGACGGCCGCGCAGCGGAACGGATCGTCGCCGGATTGAAAGGTATCTCGCTGGATAATCTTTTGCTGTTCAAGCGGTTCCACCAGATCAGTGAAGCATAGCTGCCGATGAAAATTCTTTTCGTTGGCGGAGTGGATTTTAGCCGGCATTGCCTTCCAGAGGTCGTGAAGCACGGCGGGAATGTGGTCGGGGTTATGACAGTTTCGCGGAACGACGCGAGCTTTAACTCCGATTACGTCGATCTCGGGGAAACGGCATCCGCTCTGGGCATCCCGGTATATTACATAAAGAAAATCCGGAGCCCGGAATCGGTGGAGTTGATCCGCTCACTTTCGCCGGATGTAATTTTTGTTTTCGGATTCTCGCAGCTGATTTCCAAGGAGGTCCTCAGCATTCCGCGGCTCGGTTGCATCGGAACGCATCCAGCGCTCTTACCGAGGAATCGCGGACGCCATCCGCTCATCTGGGCGCTGGTCGAGGGATTGACCCAAAGCGGGTTGACTTTTTTCTACTTGGACGAAGGCGCCGACAGCGGCGACATTATCTGGCAGGAGCCATTCACCATCGGGTTGGAGGATGACGCATCGACGCTTTACGAGAAGATCCGCATGTTGGCCAGTAAGGGCATCGCGGAGTTTTTGCCAAAGCTTATGAACAACACCGCACCACGAATTCCCCAGGATTCCAGTCAAGCCACGTACTGGCCGAAACGTAGCGCCAAAGATGGCGAGATTCATTGGGACCAGCCCAGCATGACAATTTACAACCTCATCCGGGCGCTGGCCCGCCCGTATCCCGGAAGTCACACGTTTCTTCAGGGAGAAAAAATTATCGTCTGGAAGGCGTTGCCTCCAGCGCTGCAATCCCATGATGCTGACACTGCGGAGCGCCCGGGGATGGTCGTGGAAGCATCTCGCGGTCGCCTGCGCGTCCGCACGGGTGATGGCTATCTCACGATCCTGGAATACCGTCCGACGAATGGCACTGAGATTGGGTGCGGCAGTCAATTTGGGCCGGAAACTTTAGCTGGTCTGCGTGGATGAGCTTGCCAGACTATTGCGAGAACGCCACTTCAAGGCGGAGGCTATGAGCCAACGTATTCTCATTTTCAGCACACATCCGGACGACGAAACTCTCGGTTGTGGCGGCACGGTACTTAGGCATGCCAAGGACGGAGATCATCTGTACTGGCTGATTGTCACCGCCCCGCACGAGCCGCAATGGTCTGCGGAAATCCGCGAGCGCAAGGCCAAAGAGATCGAACGCGTGGCGGAAGCGTACGGCGTAAAGAAAACATTCAAATTGGGGTTCCCGACCGCGAAGCTCGAGACGGTACCACAGGGAGAACTTATCGATGCAATCCGGGGAGTGATCGCGGAAGTGAAGCCAGAAATTGTTTATATGATTCACGGAGGCGACGTCCATACCGATCATCAAGTCGCATTCCGGGCGGCAATGTCAGTGATAAAACCTTTCTATATGCGTAAGTTTGGCATCCGACGGGTACTTTCTTATGAAACAATTTCCTCCACCGACGCGGCGCCGCCGCAGCTGAACGTAGCGTTTGTTGCTCACAGTTTTGTGGATATCACGCCATACCTGCAGAAAAAGCTCGAAATCATGAGCCTGTATGAAACGGAAACCCAACCGGACCTTATGCCACGCGGTCCGTCTGCCATCCGTGCGCTGGCGCGAACTCGGGGAGCTACCGTAAACGTAGAATATGCGGAAGCTTTCATGCTGGTTCGCGAAGTCATATAAGGTCATCCGCCAGGTGACTTAGAGCCTTGCAGGGGAAAGCAGAGAAGGCATTAAGTAGAACCCCTGGAGACATGTGTTTTATTTT
>CAWHMJ010000009.1:0-159075 GCA_963830375.1 uncultured Acidobacteriota bacterium | reverse complement strand
ATTCCAAGGAAGCTCGAGCGCACCAGTTCAGCAAGTGGGAATTTTTGCCTCCGACGCGTGCGATTTGTTCTTTAACCCCGCGGTGCCGGCAACAAACGCCAGTTGCGTACTGGCTCCCAATACGCTAATTAGTTATAACGTCATGAACCAGACCGGTGGTACCACCGCAACGGCAGTAACGAACAAGCAGGTCCGGTTCATCGCGAATGGCGCGGAAGCGCAGTCGATATTTGGCACGCCCTTCGGCAACGTGGGACGCAACACTTTGAAGGACGCCAAGACCAATATTTCAAATATCGGGATAGTGAAGAATTTCAAGATCAACGAGCGTGCCACCGCTCAATTCCGCACGACGATGCTCAACGCTTTCAACCATTCGAATTACTCCAGCGTCGACCCGTTCATTGATGACGCAGGACTTTCCTCGTTTGAAACGGGCTTCGGGAATACGAGCCTGTATCCAAACGGCGGAGGATTCGGACGCCGACAGATCCTCTTCGGCGCGAAGCTGACTTGGTAAAGCTTGATTTCTAAATTCTAATCTGCTGCTACGCATTCGGCAGATTCTCTAACTTCCAAAGCCAGAAAGCCCCGCACGAGGGGCTTTCTGGCTTTTTCCTTGCGGAAACAACTCAGAAGACTCTTTCAGGCCGTGACCCTCCTCGAACGGAGCGCTGCTTGGTTCAGCAAGGGTCTACTCCTGCCCCAGCGCTTTGGTGGCTATTACTTGCGTGCGAAGGAATGACGGCCGGCGGGGAGTTCGAGTGCGTCCTGGTCGATCAACGGCATCGCGGCGGTGATATAAGTTTGCGAAATGCGATCCTGCCATGTGAAGCGATCTTCGTCCCACAAAGCCCATAGGAAGCCGAGCATCAGGGTCGCGCCCGCAAGGACATAACCGAAGCTGCGCCATAGGAGTTGGCGCGTATCGGGCACCGTGCCATCGAGGCGTACGGTTGTAAGGCAGAGGAGTTGCATACCGGGTGTAGCTTCCGCGCAAGTGGTGAACAGAAAGAAATATAGCGCATAGAAGAGAAAGAACGCCGCGAGATAGACGACGGCGTCCGCCCTTTCGGCCAGGAGCTGGCCCCCCAGCGAGTGGAACAGCCCGAGGAATCCCATATAGGTTAGGCCTAGAAATAGAGCGTCAAGTAAGCCGGCTTTGCGGCGCTCGGTGAGATTCGCAACGGGCACCAGAGCCGTTTGCGGATGCGCGCGGTCGTGCGGAGCATTTGAGAAATCCAGCTCGGGCTGAATGCAGATCTCAACTCGCTCGGTTTGGCGTTGGATCGGGCGGGTGCGCGGGCGCTCTGCCTGGCGCTGCCTCTCGGCTTCGCGCTGGCGTTCGCGAGCAGCCTCTTCCTCGTCGATTTTGGACTGCCGGGAAAAGGGAAGGCCTGACTGCGAATCATCGGGACGGAGATGTCGGCGGCGCGCGCGATAGTCTTCAAGTCGCCGGGATACCTCGCGACGCCATTCCGGCTCGGCCGATTGCGCACCAGCAAAAGATGCCGGCGAGGAAGCGCCGAGACCGGGCGAAGCGGCGCCGACGGCTACCGGTTCCAGGTTTTCGCCGGCTTCGACGAGAGGTGCATCGCAAAAAGAACAATTATCGGCGTCCTCGAGCAAGAGGGCGCCACACTCCGTGCATATTCTTATCACTGGTCCGTTTTGCGCTGCGGAAGCTCCAGTGGCGGAACGGGTCGTATGTTAGCACGTCCATGGGTCAGGCAGCCGAGCCCGGAGGCGCGTGAGTGTAGCTTATTAGGCAACCCGCGCGGGCGGGAGTTCTTCGAAGTAGAGGTTGGCACATCCGACCCATTGGCGCGATTGCGGCTGCGAGAAGCACATGTTAGTCTCAACTTTCTTTTTTGTGTCTTCGCCAAGGTCAATTTCGGCACTTTCCGCTGATGCCTGACGCCAAAAGCAAGCTAACACTCCGCAGGCTGCGTCCTCTCTTCGTTTTGCTTGTGATTTTTCTTGTGAGTCCGCACTTTGCAGATGCACAAGACTCCACAAAATCTCCGGCGCAGAATCCTTCGGCAAAGCAGTCACCCCGCCTTGCAAAGAGCCCGCCGGGAGGTCCGGCGAACGGCGATCAGACGGCGACGCTTGAAGCGGATCAACAGCGGCAAGTGGGCAATATCTATTACGCAGATGGAAATGTGGATGTGCGTTATGAGAACACGCGCTTGCGCGCGGACCATGTGGAGTACAACGAAGATACCTATGTGGTGATAGCGCGCGGGCATGTCCAGCTTGACTACATGACGCAACACGTGGAAGCGGACGAAGCGCACTATGAAGTGCGCACCGGCCACGGGACGTTTTTTCATGTGCGCGCCACGTTTTCGATTGAGCGGCACCCAACGCCCACGCTGCTTGTTAGTCCCAACCCGCTCTACTTTGAGGCGGACGAGGCAGAGCGGCTGGACGAACATACCTATCATATTAAGAAAGCATGGATGACGGTGTGTGACCCGGATCGGCCGACTTGGAAGTTTTATGCTCCGAAGGCCACCGTTTATTTGCAGAAGTCAGTGCATCTGGAAAACGGAGACTTCCGAATCTTTTCCGTTCCCGTTTTGTATCTTCCGTACGCGACCTTTCCCGCGGGGAAAGAGCGCGAATCCGGATTCATGATTCCGAACATCGGCGACAGTTCGAACAAGGGATACATTTTAGGTGAAACGTATTACTGGGCGCCCACAGATTGGATGGACGCAACCATCGGCGGCAATTATTACAGCAAACGAGGCTGGAGCCAGAGAGCGGAACTGCGCATGCGTCCATGGGAAAACGCAAAACTCGACGCAACGTACACCGGGGTTATAGATCGAGGCTTGGAACAGCCGCAGGTGCCGGGACAGCCCCCCGTTCCAGCCATTAACCAAGGCGGGCACGAAGCGCGATTGCTCTTTACCGCCCTGCTTCCGGATGGCTGGCGTGCGGTGGCCGATTTGGACAACTTGACCTCGCTAACCTACCGGTTGGCCTGGAGTGAGACATTTACGCAAGCGGTGAATTCGGAGGTGCGCAACTCCGCCTTTCTTACAAATAACTTCCGCGGGTTCAGTCTGAATTTCGCAGCGCTCAGCTACCAGAACTACTTGAGCGCTTCGCCGGACACCTATGTGTCTTTGCGGACCGCCCCGGAAGTGCGCTTCAGTTCAGTTGACCAGGCGCCCTTTCACCAGTTTCCTATTTACTTTTCATTCGAAGGTTTCTCGGATGCGGCGCATCGTAGCGACACTGTGGAAACAACTCCGCTGGATACGCCGAATTTTGTTGGTCGAAGCGAATTGGCGCCGAGTGTGACGATGCCCCTTCACTTCGGGCCGTGGCTCGATTTGACGCCGACCTTCACGCTGAGGTCAACTTATTACGGCGGCCAAGTGGTCAACGGTTCATTCGTTGACAGAGGATTTTTTCGAACGACAGAAGAGTTCTCGCTGGATATTCGTCCGCCGTCATTTGACCGAGTCTGGGGCCAGTCCGGCACGAAATGGAAACACGTGATCGAACCTGATATCGCTTACAACTATGTAAACGGCGTAAACGATTTCAGCCGCTTTATCCGTTTTGATGAAGACGAAACGCTGACGGACACAAATGAAATCGAATATGGAATCACACAGCGGCTGTATCGTCACAAAGAGGGCGGCGATACCGAAGAACTGGTGAGCTGGCGTCTTGTGCAAAAGTATTTTTTCGATCCGACGTTCGGCGGAGCGCTGATTAACGGCCAGCGAAACGTATTTCAAACTCTGGACGAAGTTACGCCGTTTGCGTTTGCTGATTCGCCGCGTCGCTTCTCCCCGATTGTAAGCGACCTGCGAATCGAGCCGGGCAAACACTTCGACACAGAATTCATTTTGAATTTTGATCCCAAACGGAACCAACTGACTGCGATTGGCACGCTGCTGAAGCTCAAACCCTACAAGCAGTCATTTTTGACGCTGGCGCATTTTTCGACGACGAATCTTGCGACGCCTGCTGACGAGAATCCGCCGAATTTCGTCTTCGAATCTCGCTCGAATCAAGTGCGCGCGCTTGTAGGGTACGGCGATTTGACGCGAGTTGGGTTCAATGCCACGGCGGGCCTGAGTTACGACTTCACGCAGCAAGCGTTTCAAAACCAGATTCTGGAAGCGAGTTATAACGGCTCTTGTTGTGGATTCGGTTTCGAATACCGCCGGTTTTCGTTCGGTACGATTCGCAATGAGAATCAGTATCTTGTGGTATTTCGCATCGCAAATATTGGCTCTGCCGGAACGCTGCGGCGCGCGGAGAAGATTTTCTAAGCGGGCGGTATGACTTCAAAACTGGAATCTGAGCTGGCTTTTCTTTCTATCCAACAGGCTGCGCGTTTGCTGAGGCGCAAGGAAATCTCTCCGCTAGAACTGGTGAATGTGGCGCTCGCCCGCATCGAACGGTCTGAACCCGTCGATCAATGCGTTTTTGACTGTGCTCGCAGATCGCGCACGAAAAGAAGCTCGGGCGGCCGAACTCGAATTTATCCGGACTCGCCGGGGAAACGCGGCGAAGCTAGCCAGCCCTCTTTTTGGCATTCCGATCTCGCTCAAAGATAATTTCTGGACACGTGGTATCCGCACGACGGCTGGATCGAAAATTCTGGCCAATTTCATCCCGAGCGAAGACAGCGACGTCGCCGCGCGGCTGGCTAGTGCGGGCGCGATTCTACTGGGTAAGACGAATATGCACGAATTTGCTTACGGGATCTCAAACCAGAATCCTCATTACGGCGCAGTGCACAATCCCTGGGCGCTCGACCGTATTTCGGGCGGCTCAAGTGGCGGCTCGGCTGCGGCAATTGCGGCGGGAATGTGTTTTGCGTCTGTGGGAACGGATACCGGTGGATCCATTCGCATCCCGGCGGCGCTGTGCGGCGTCGTGGGGCTGAAACCGACGTATGGACTCGTAAGCGTTGCAGGCGTGATTCCACTGGCCGGAAGCTTGGATCATGCGGGGCCCCTTGCACGAAATGTCGTTGATGCGTGCATTATGCTGCAGGCGATTGCGGACAAACATCCCGAGACGGCGACACCGGCTCGATTTTCGAAAGCTAAAGCGAGATCGTCCGCAACGGTTCCGTTTGGGATGGCCAAGAGAATACTTCTTCGAGCGCGTTGATCCGGAAGTCCAGCGCGCGATTAAAGCTGCAACAAAAGTATTTGTCTCGGCAGGCGCGCGGGTCGAGGAGGTGTCGCTTCCTCATCTTGGCGATTCCCTGGATCCCAGCACGAATATCGCGTTGTCCGAAGCCACGCGTTACCATCAGTCGCAGGGATTCTATCCTGCGCGCGCCGCGGAATACGGAGCGGATGTGAGCAGCCGGCTCGAGTTGGGAACGCAAGTGCGCGCAGTGGATTACCTTCGAGCATTTGAAGTAAAGCGACAAATGGAAAGCGATTTTGAGGCAGCGTTCGAGCGGGTGGATGCAATTCTGGCGCCGACAGTTCCGATAGCCGCGCCGCGGATTGGTGAGGACGAAACAAAAATCGCAGATGAAAACGAATCAGTGCGCTCAGCCCTTGTGCGTTTGAACCGGCCCGCAAACCTCACGGGTCATCCGGCCATTTCCATTCCTTGCGGATTCACGCGCGGCGGCTTACCCATAGGATTGCAGCTTATCGGGCCGCGTTGGGCGGAAGCCAGTTTGCTTGCGATCGCTCATACTTACGAAGATGCCACCGAATGGCACACTCGGCATCCGGAATTCGCAGTGCAACAATAAGGAAACCTTCATTGCGCCCAGCCGAAAAGCGTAGCCGTGCGTCTAATGAATGTGTGAAAATGCAAGATTGAGCCGAGCACGGCTCCCTAAGCTATCTCTAAGAGGTTCAATAATATCCGATGGGTGTCTCCGTACTCGCCGCGTTTGTTGCAGGACTTGTTTCGTTCCTCTCTCCGTGCGTGCTGCCGCTGGTACCCGGATATATTTCAATGCTTTCGGGAATCGGTGTGGAGCAACTCAAGGAAGGGCAAACTCCGCGCGCGGGATTGCTGACTTCCGCCCTCGCATTCGTGTTTGGATTTTCGATTGTGTTCATCACATTTGGTGCGTCTGCCAGCGCCGTGGGTTCATTTCTGGCACGCAACCGCAGCCTGCTGGCGCCCTTGGCTGGAGCGCTGATCGTGTTGTTCGGGCTGCATTTGGTCGGGTGGCTGGCGAAAATTTCTGTCCGTGCAGGTTTGGTGATTGGACTTATTCTTCTAGCTGTGGGCGCGGCGGTAAATTTGCGGCCTGGAATCGCCGGGGCCACGCTGAAAGCTGTTCATTTCTATTCTGTCGCGATCATTTTTCTCTTGGGGCCGGTCATGACGCGGTGGCTGAATCGCGATATACATTTCAGAAATGTGGGCGGCCAGCCGGGGATCATCGGCGGGTTTCTGATGGGTTTCGCTTTTGCGTTTGGATGGACGCCATGTATAGGCCCGATTCTTGCGGGCGTGCTGGCGATTGCGGCGACGCGAGAGACGATTGGGCAGGGAATTTTCCTGCTGGCGTGCTACTCGGCAGGACTCGCGATTCCATTTCTCGTGACCGCCTTGGCAATCGGCGGATTCTTGAAATTCTACCAGCGCTTTCGCCGCCACTTGCATGCCGTGGAAGTGTTCAGCGGCGTGCTGTTGATTGCCGTTGGCGGCCTTGTATTCATGAACCGTCTGATATGGCTTTCGGGTAAACTAGCATTCTTGAACAGATTTTCACGTTGATGGGAGTAGAGCGAATGCGACGGGCCTCGAAATATTTTCTGCTGCTACTATTAATCACACTTATTGTTACCACGAATTTTTCGAGCTGCAATTCGCACGATTGGCTCAAGGTTTCAGGAGCGCCCAACGGCAAGTCCGCGGCCGCAGACTCGCCCCGGCCGGACGAACCGGCCGTGACATTCAAGAATCTGGACGGACAGGATGTGCCCCTAGCTAGCCTGAAGGGAAAGGTAGTCATCGTGAATTTCTGGGCTACCTGGTGCGAACCTTGCCGCGTAGAAATTCCCTGGATGATCGGATTCCAGCAGAAATACGCGGACAAGGGCTTCACCATACTCGGCGTCGCAATGGACGAGGAAGGGAAGAGTGTGGTCCAGCCATACGTCCAGAAGACGCAATTTGATGTGGATGGCCATTCGGCGACAATGAACTATCCGATCGTGCTAGGCAACGATGAGCTGGCCGAGAAGTTCGGAGGGCTGATCGGATTCCCCACCACCATCGTGATTTCTCGCGATGGCAAGATTCAGAAGCGTTATATCGGTCTTGCGGATGAGGGAGATCTGGAAAAGGAAATCAAGGGACTGCTCTGAGTGATTCACCAAGGATTGCCGCGCGTTCTGTAGTTGCCGATTCTTGATCCCGTGCGCGCAAGAGGATAATCTGACTCCGCCATGATGGACGAACAGGAATTCCAAAAGAAGTGCGACGCGGCATTTGAAACCTTGCGCAAGCGCCTGTTGGAGCTGAGCGATGAAAATGAATTTGAGGTTGAGGGCGGGAGCGGAAAACTGGAAATCGAGTTCGAAGATGAGGACGAGACCCGCTTTGTAATCAGCCCGAACGCGCCTGTGCGGCAAATCTGGATTTCCGCACTGACCACGAGTTTTAAACTCGGATGGTCGGATTCCGCGCAAGCATTTGTGCTGGATAAGACCGGCGAGACATTGAGCCAGTTGATGAGCCGGATTCTCAGCGAAAAAACAGGATCGACAGTTCAGGTTTAGGCGATGATGCGCACTCGGCGGACCGTCAGTTTTTGCGCCTTATGCATTTTTTGCGCCGGCGCTGTATTCGTAGCGCGCGGGAATGCGGCGCTGCGGTTTTCTTCGCCTCAGGAACCTCCAAATCTAACGAATGCATCCGAGGTCGTTAAGCCCCGTATATTCGTTTCGCTTGACCCCGTGCCGCGCGGCAGAGAGTTCAAAATTGCAATAGTTGTGGACATCGCCTCCGGCTTTCATATGAACTCGCACAAACCGTCGCAAGAATATCTTATTGCGACGACGTTGACGCCGAAACTTCCTACTGGATTTGAATTGGTCGACACGATCTACCCAAAGGGCCAACTTGAGAAATTCAGCTTTTCGCCGAATCAATCTCTGGATGTATATACCGGGAGTGTCACATTTCTGCTTAGGTTGTCGGCGAAAGTTGGAGCCGCACTGGGACCGACAGAGATTCCGATGATATTGCGTTACCAAGCGTGTAACGACTCCACGTGCCTGCCCCCTGTGAAATTCCCACTAAGCGCGAAATTTGAACTCGCTAGGGAAGGCGCATCGTCTCGTGAGGTCCATCCCGAAATTTTCTCGAGGCTCGTACCTGCGCGCTGATCCGCTCCTTGTTTTCGTACTCCGATTGCAACCGATCAATGTCAGGCGCCCGGGCACGTCTAGCGGCCGGAAATAGCCGGCAGGGCGCGGCGGAGACGCTCAATCACTCGATTCTTGCCGAGCACAACCATCGTCTCAAAAAGCGGCGGGGCGACGGCCCGGCCCACGATCGCAACCCGTGTCGCATTTATAAGCAAGCCCGCCTTGACGCCCTCGGAAGCTGCTACCCCGCGCAACGCCGCATCGCAAGCATCATGATTCCACTCCGGCAGCGCTTCCAGTGCGTCTGTTAGCTTGAGCATCAGTATCGGAAGCTTTTCATCCTTCCAAAATTTTGCGCGTGCTTCCGGGTCGTAGTCGAAATCGTCGGCGAAAAACGCGCGAGCCCACCCGCTGAAATCCCCCAGCAGGCGCGTTCGCGAGCGAATCAAATCTACTGTGTGCGCAAACCAAGCGCGATCGGTAGTGGCCCAGGTTTCTTTCCACAAGCCTGCGCGCTTGAGCTCCGCCTCCACATACGGCAATAGTTCCTCGACGGGCGGCCTCTGCAAATATTGTGTGTTGAACCACTCTAGTTTGGCGCGGTCGAAAATAGCGTTGGTGCGGCTCACGCCGGAAAGCGTGAATCGTTCGATCAGCTCATTTGTGCGCATGAATTCAGTATCGTCGCCGGAAGACCACCCGAGAAGCGCCAAAAAATTGCGAAATGCCTCTGGGAGAAAACCTTCTTCCGCGTAGGAACCGACACTGGTAGCGCCATGCCGTTTTGACAGCCGTGTACGGTCAGGACCAAGAATCAGCGGAACGTGAGCAAATATGGGCGGCGCAGCTCCCAGCGCGTTATAAATCAGCACCTGCTTTGGCGTGTTGGATAAGTGATCTGCTCCGCGAATAACGTGAGTGATGCGCATATCGATGTCGTCCACCACCACGCTGAGCTGATAGGTAGGCAAGCCGGAAGAACGCAGGAGTACGAAGTCTTCGATTTCGGCGTTCTGCACGTCTCGCGAGCCGAAGACGGCATCTTCAAAATGGGTCGTGCCCGTGCGCGGAGTGCGAAAACGAATTGCGGCTGGAACGCCTTCTTTTTCTTTGGCAGCGCGCTGTTCCGGCGTCAAATCCCGGCAAGGGCAAGCGGCCGCCTTCGCTGCCTTGCCCTCGTCGTCACCCTCCCCTTCGTGCTCTTCGGCCGCATCGCCACCGGTATAAGCCGCTGGTTTGCAATAGCACGCGAAACCGGCGCCGCTCGCCAGTATGCGTTCGGCGGCAGCACGATACATCTCAATGCGCTGTGACTGAAAGAACGGGCCTTCGTCCCATTCGATTCCGAGCCATCGAAGTGCCACTAGAATTCCGTCAACCAGTTCCGGCTTGTTCCGCTCGACATCCGTGTCTTCGATACGCAGCAACAAAGTGCCAGCTTCATGCTTCGCGAACAGCCAATTGAACAAAGCGGTGCGCGCCCCGCCGACGTGGAGAAAGCCCGTAGGTGACGGGGCAAAACGCACGCGCGGTTTTTGGGTAAGTGTCATCCTCGAAAGGTTCCTTCCTGTTCAGGCAAGCGGTTAATCTTAGCGGAACGGATGAGCAAAATCGAGCAGCGCGCCAAATCAGACTTACGCAAGTTATGTAACGCTCCGGGGGTCCCTGGACGCCAAGGCAGCAAATCCCGCAGTTTGAACGGACTCTGAGTCCTATTGGGTCCGGAGGGTCCGTCGCGTTGCCCACTTTTGGATGAAACGGGGGGACGTTGACCGCAACGAAACCTGACCAGACACGCGGACGGGAGCCCGGCAATTTTCTGCTATTCTCAAGATGAGTATCGGCAATATCGGTCGGAGCTATGACTTGCTGAACCATATCAATATGACTGCGACCGTTCTCCTGGCAGGCGCCTTCCTGCTGGCGTTGTTCTTTTCCTACATATATCAGCAAAAACGCCAGGAATATATGCTCGTTTGGGCCGCAGGATGGCTACTGTTGTCTCTTCACTTTTTAGTTCCGGCACTCGGCACTTGGTTGGCGCCTCTTACGTGGGTCGAGACAGTGGATGAGTGGTTGCTCGCGGCTGCGGCACTGTCATTCTACTGTGCGGCGAGAATGTACGCGCGCCTCACGGTCTCCTGGGGCGGTGTAGCGGGCCTCGGTGTGGCGGCGGCAATCTGGGCCTTGGGCTATTCGCGCGAATGGGTAAACGTACCCTTGGAATTGGGTGTTGGACTGCTGTTCTTCTTTATTGCGCGCACCTTTTGGCAAGAGGGGCGCAAACAGGAATCCCGCGCTGACCAGTTTCTGGCGATCACTTTTGTGGGATGGGGACTGCTGAGTCTTACGACGATTTTTCAAGGCCGATCAGGATTCCTGGCCGGGCATGATCTCCTAGCGGTGGTTCTGCTGTTTGAACTTTTCGCCGGCGTACTCATGGTGATGGCGGTTTACGAAGAAGAGCGCCGTCGAGTTGAGCGCAACATGCTGGCGCTTTCGAATCTGAACCTGGCAACTTCAAGCTTTTCCGGTGGCGAGATTCAGAAGATGCTGGCGCAAGCTCTTGACCGCGTTCTTAAATGTCGTGCGCATACCAGCCGGTGCGCTTTGCCTTCATTATGGAGAAGAGAACGGCCCGACTTCGGTGGTCGTCACCGGTTTGGGGGATACGTTCTGCGCGACGATACAAGAAAACAATCTAGACGATTACATCGTTAACCTCGTGGCACGCCTCGGCGGCCTTGTTGTGCTCCGCGATTTGGAGACGGACTCGAAGTGGGCAGCTCTGGAGAAAGAAGAAGCGTTCCGGCACGTACGAAAACTGCTGCTTGGGCAAAACCTGCGTACCGTCGTGGGAATCAGTCTGCAAGCAAAAGAGCGCGTCTTCGGAGTATTGCTACTCGGAACGCCGGACAATCGAAATTTCACTCCGGCGGAATTGCGGCTGCTTTTGGCGCTGGGCCATCAGATTGGCATGGCGGTGGAGAATAGTTATCTGGTTCAGCAGACATCGCGGCGCAGCGAAGAGCTCCACATTCTCAACGAAATTGGACGAGCATTGAGCTCGACACTCGAGCCTGATGCGTTGTTCGATCGCATTTATTCCGAGATGAAACGCCTGCTCGATGTGAGCAGTCTTTTCATCGCATTCTACGATCACAAGACTCAGCAAGTGCGATTTGAAATCGATGTACTCGAAGGCGAGCGACTGCCTAAGCGAATTCGCACCGCCGGAAACCATTTGACCGAATACGTGGTGAATACCTGTCAACCTCTTCTCATTCGAGAACACTATGCAGAAGAAGCCGAACGGCTGGGCTTCGAACCAGCTCGTCTTGCCGGTTGTATTTGCGCGGTCCCTCTGATTCTTTACAACCGCGCAGTCGGCGTGATGGCGGTGCACAGCAAACAAGAGCGGGTCTTTGACGAAGGCCACGTGGAGTTGATGCGCGTGCTGGCCAGCGAAGCGGCCGTGGCGCTGGAAAACGCCCGGCTGTTTTCCGAGGAACAGAAAAAATCGCGCCATCTGATGCTGATCAACAATGTCTCCAGTCGCGCGATTACCACTTTGGATCCGGAAGAGATGCTCGCAAAGATCGCTGCGGAGATTGAAAATGGCTTGAAGTATGACCACATCGGCATCGCCACGCTCGACTATTCAGCGAAGGAGTTGGTGATTCAGGCGGAAGCCGGGGCTCGTAGAGACGCTGTGGGGCGGAGAATTCCGTTGGGCGAAGGCTTGGTAGGAGAGGTCGCGCGCACAGGACGGATGGCTATTGTGCGGGAAGTGAATGCATCCTCGCCGCGCCTGGTCCTGGCAAGCTCCGTTTCGGCCATCGCGCTCCCTGTAACATATGCCGAACAGTTGCTAGGCGTTCTGTACATCGAATCCTCCGAGGCTTGTGAATTCGACGAGGAGGAAGGCCTGCTGCTTCGGACTCTTGCCGATCTTTTTGCGGGCGCGCTGCACAATGCTCTGACATTCCAGAAAGCGCAAGAGCAGGCGATCACCGACGGCCTTACGGGCGTCAAGACGCACCGATACCTGATGGAGACGTTATCTTCCGAGTGGAAACGATCGACACGCGCCAACCGGCCGTTTGCACTGGTCTTGATGGATCTCGATCGGTTTAAATTCGTAAATGATTTTTATGGACACTTGGAAGGCGACGTTGTACTGCAACGCGTGGGACATATCCTCGAACAGAACTGCCGGCGGTCTGATGTCGTGGCACGCTACGGCGGAGATGAGTTCGTCATATTAATGCCTGAAACCACGGTGGAGCAGGCTCGGCAGCTCGCAAGCAAGCTGCGGGGCTGGGTGGCGTCTGATCCGCTTCTGCGCGATAAGAATATTACGGCAAGTTTTGGCATCGCGGGATTCCCGGTCCATGGGTCAACGCCGCAAGAATTGATCCAGGTGGCAGACTCCTCGATGTACCTTTCCAAGCACCAGGGCGGCAACTCGGTATCGAGCGCGGAGGAAGGCGGCCCGAACGACACGAAAAAATGGAAAAAAGATGTGTTGGAGGCTTATCTAGGGGTCACGCTGAAGCGTCTGTTCTCCACCGGGCCTGAGGCCTTCGAAGAGATCTACCGGCGTCTCGAACAATTCACCCGTTCACTGGCCGAACAAAGCGGAGGCGTGCCGCCCGATACGTTGCCGGTCGCTGTAGTCGAAACGGTCACTTCACTCGCGCTCGCGATAGACGCGAAAAACCACTACACCCAAGGGCATTCCCAGAAAGTCTCGGCCTACACCGTTGTGATTGCCAAGGCGCTGGGGATGAGCGAGGCGGAAGTGGAAGAAATTCGACTGGCGGCTCTGCTTCATGACATTGGCAAAGTGGGGATTCAGGAAACCATTTTAAACAAGTCAGGTCCCCTGGACGCATCTGAATGGGAAACGATGAAGACCCATGCAGAACTCGGCGCCAAAATACTGGAGCCTTTGCAGGCGATGAATCGAATTCGGCTGATGGTTCGGCATCATCATGAATTTTTTGACGGCACAGGCTACCCCGACCGGCTACAAGGCGAAAAAATTCCTTACGGGGCGCGCGTAATCGCGATTGCTGACGCCTACGATACGATCACTTCTGAGCGCACCTACAAGAAGGCGCGCAGTTCCGAAGACGCATTTTCCGAACTCGAGCGCTGTGCCGCGAATCAGTTTGATCCCGAACTCGTTCGACTCTTCATCGAGACGATGCGGCGTTCGCCGCGCGTTCGGATCGAAGCGATTGTCGGGGCCCCAGACCTGTCAGATAGTGATCTCCTGTAGCGAGATTGCGCCTCCACAATATTCAAGAGAATTCGCAATCGTCCGCACCCAAATCAGGCCGCCGTAGTATCGGCAGATTCCGCAAATTGTACACAGTGCTGGACGACCCACTGAAGCCCAGATACAGTTCCATCTGCGTTTCAATGTGATTTGGCTGAGGAGGTGATCATGCAAACCGCTACGGTCAAGTGGCTCGCCGGCGAAGAGTTCACTGCAAAGTTGCCCTCAGGCCACTCGGTATCATTTGACGCGGATCGAAAGCATAACGCCGCCCCCGGCCCAATGGAAATGCTTCTTGGCGCGCTGGGGGCCTGCACTTCCGTGGACGTGGTTATGATTCTGGCAAAGAAGCGCCAGAAGCTGACGTCGCTCGAGATCGCCATTTCCGGAGAGCGCGCGAGCGAGCCGCCATCGGTATGGACAAAAATCGAGATGGTTTATCGGCTGGCAGGAGACCTGGAACCTAAAGCGGTACGGGACGCAATCGAGTTGAGCCAGTTCAAATACTGCTCTGTGGCAGCGATGCTGAGAAAGACCGCCGAGATCACCTACCGCTTCGAAATTGTAGCTTAGCGCGCCCTTGCGGAAGATCGAGGGGAGCGTGTTTTGCTTGTCACGCATACAATTGATTGCATACAATCGCGGGCTATTGATTCCATCCTGGAGAAACTGAATGGGTAGACGCATCGCCGCGAAGATCACCGGAGTTGCAGGATACGTGCCCCCGCGCGTGGTCACCAATTTCGATCTCGAAAAAAAAGTGGACACGAATGACGAATGGATCCGCACGCGCACCGGTATTCGTGAACGGCATTATGCGGAGCCAGGCGTTGGCGCTTCGCATCTTGGCGCCGAGGCTGCGAAGAAATTACTTGCGGCAAAAGGTGTGCAACCTGAACAAATCGACCTCATCGTCGTGGCCACCGTCACTCCGGACATGTTGTTTCCGGCCACCGCCTGCTTGATTCAAGATCGCCTGGGCGCAAAAAATGCTTGGGGCTTCGATCTCTCTGCTGCTTGCTCGGGATTTGCCTACGCGCTCACGGTAGGCGCTCAATTTGTCGCCAATGGAACCCACAAAAAGGCGCTCGTTATCGGGAGCGACGTGATGACTTCCATTCTCGACTACAAAGACCGCGCCACCTGTGTTCTTTTCGGCGACGGCGCCGGCGCGGTTCTGGTTGAACCGGCTACTTCTGAAACCGAGGGCATCCTGGACTTTGCGCATGACATCGATGGCTCGGGCGGGTGCAACCTCTTTATGCCGGCGGGCGGTTCGCTAAATCCAGCGTCGCTGCAGACAGTTGAGAAACGCATGCATTACGTCCATCAAGAAGGCGCGCAAGTGTTTAAATACGCGGTGCGGCGAATGAGTGAGCTAGCATTGCAAGTGCTTGAGCGTAACGGGTTCACGAGCAACGATCTCGCGCTGGTGGTCCCGCATCAGGCGAACCTGCGCATTATCCGGGCGATGCAGGAGCGTTTGGGCGTTGATGATTCGAAAGTTCTCGTAAATATAGACCGCTTTGGAAATACTACTGCCGCCACAATTCCATTGGCGCTGATGGATGCTCTGGAACAGAAGCGCTTGCGCAAGGGTGATCTCGTGCTCTTGATCACCGTCGGTGCAGGCTACACCACCGGCGCAATCCTAATGCGCTGGGCCTACTAGCCCTCTCCAAATTGTTCTCCGATGAAATGAAAGAGGCCGGCTAAACTGTGCCGGCCTCTTTCCGAATGCGAACTGGTCCTATTACGGAGCTACGAGGTTTGTATAGGTTGTCAGAATGCCGTCCGTTGAGCCGGTGGTCTCGATGCTGAAGATTTGCTGACCGTTGGTTACAAAGACACTCGAATTCCCGCCAACGGTAACCGTGCCGGTCCCGTTCGAATTGATCGTGAAGGTGCCGCTAAATGGCGTGTCCGGTGAAAGCCACAAGTTTGGAGTAGCTGCCGGCGGCGTGAAGTAGTTTATGTCGTAAACGGCAGAGTAGGCGCCAGTGTTCAAGAGAGTAGCCACGCCAGAGAATGATCCGTTTTGGCCGTCGACATCTTCCCAATTTCCAAGTGCATACGTTCCGCTAATATTCGACAAAGTGAAAGCTTGTGTACTCTGGGTTACCAAGAAACCGGAACCAACGTTGGCATCCGTTCCAATGCTGAAGCCCTGAATCTGTTCGATTCCATCTCCGCCGTTCGTGAGGTAAACGACCGGCGCATTTGCAGTACCGGTGTTCACCGTGATGGAAACACGCCCCGAAGACGGATTCGTTGCGTCCACCGCATAGGTCCCGGTAAGCGTCGGAGTAGTTACGGCCCCACCGTCATTTTGAGTCAATGAAGCTGTCACAGTGTTCCCAGTGCTCGAAAATTGTGCCGTGCCGACGGTGACCACATTCGTAAAGTCAATTGCGTCGAATCCCTCTTCGGTGTCGAGGAAAAACCCATTCAGCGCACCGGATGCAAAGCTACTTTGGGTGGCAAGCGCCCGGCCGCTAACCAGTGGCGTGTTTGGCGTACCTGTGCTGACCTGATCGGTGGAGAGGACGTAAAAATCGTTCGGCGTTTATGACATAGATAACAGCATCAAACGTAAGGTCCGGACTGCCTGTAACTGGAACATCAAAATTAGCAGTCGCCCGCCCGGTGGTAGTGTCAATGGTGTTAATCGTTCCCGATCCGCCGGTGAGTTCACCTGAGGGCGTGCCATTGTCATTGAAGTCGGCAAAAATGGGAGAGATGACACCTGCCGCGTCCGCGAACGATCCCGCAATAGCGATACGATTTACCAGGGGGTCCCATCCAGCTAAGCCAAAAGCAAAGTTCGCAGCCAGCGAGCTAACCGTGAAACTCGGCGAGAGGGTCTGCACACGCATGACTCCAGCGGCCCACGAATCCGTCTGCCCATCGCCATTGTCAAACTCGATGATATTGCCCGTCGTGTAGACTCCCGCACTCAGTCCGCCAAGCGCGAATTGGAATATCACTCTCGTCGGAGTTGAGGGAGGCGCTGGAACTCCCTCACGCCTCGCACTATTGGCACGCCGCGCTCTCAGACCGGCAAGCCTTGCCGGGAGCGCCCCAGATTTGCTTGCCCTGCCGCGCTTTGCAGCACCGCCCGAGTTAAAGACTAAGCTCACGCAGCCTCGGGTATCGCCGTTGAGATCAAACGAGTACGAGCTAGCCGCGAGATTCATATTGCCCCCTGGGTTTTGTGGGCCCAAGGGTGATTCCGTTGTAATCCACATCGGCGGCCGTGATACCGCCAGCGCCATCGGCGGTGAAGCTGCCTGCAATCACAATCGGTTCCTCGTCAGTGGCGTCAAATCCTCTCAGCAGGAATGCGTAGGATGTCCCTGCTGGCAGCGCCCCGTCATTGCTTCCCGCAGGGCAAGCGTTTGCATTGGAGTTTGAAACGAAGCCGGTGTAAGTGGCTTGGGTTGCATTGGGGGTGGGCGTAACAGAGTCAGTTACGAAGACCGTAAACGGAAAGCTTCCGGCCGTGTTCGGTGTGCCGATGATGGTCACGGAGTTCGTCGTTGTTTGGATCGTCGTTGGAGACGTAGTAGTCCCGTTACTCAGCATCAAGGCCGGTGAACCCGGTGGCAGCGCGTCCGCGACCGTCCACGTATAAGGTCCCGCAGTTGCGGGAGCGACCGTGAGAGTTTGATTCACCGCGGTTCCAACCATCAATGAGAGCTCTGTTGGTGTAATGGCCAGCGTCGACGTGATCATGAATGAGAAAGGGAAAGCCGCCGACATAGTCCCCTTTGAGTCTGTGACTGTTGCGGTGCCGGAAATCGTTGCTGCGGTTAAAGGCGTTCCTGAGATGGTGACGGTGTTACCACTGCCAGCCGGCGGGAAAGTCAAAGTCGTCGGCAATCCAGTTATGTTCCACGTAAAAGGCGCGACGCCGCCGGTGACGGTCAGCGTGCCAGTATAGGCCACGCCAACATTGCCGTTTGGCAATGTTCCGGAAATCACGGGTGTCGATATGTGATGGTGACTGGTCCCGCAATTGACGATTGGCATGACTAGAAGAAGACCGATGAAAAGAAGAAATGCGCTGCGGCGCAGCATAGATGCCTCCCGGCAATCGGCACGAACCGAAATGCGAGAATTCTTAGACCGCCAAATTTTCTGGAATCCCAAGTTCAAAGTAAGAATACGCAACAACTAACCACTGAATACGACGCCTAGAGTCTCTAAAACAAGATTCTAACCGCTTTCCTTTTGCTTGCAAGGGCAAAAGGAAGCGCAAGATTCAAATTGCGAAGAAGAAACGGCGTCGGCGTACCGACACCTTCAGTTTCGCAAGAAAATGCAACTCAGTGACCGATGATAATCAAAACCGGATTCGTGTCCGCCGGCGTGGTTGTAATCATCACAACTTTCGTCGGAGAAACAATAAAGAAATATCCCGTGAAGCCGGTCGGAGTCGAAAGTGTCATGGTCCCACTTCCGTCTGTACCTCCGGTGGCAGTTAGAACATAGCTTCCTGTCTCGGCGGCTGTGCTGTTTTCCGAGGCTGTACTCTGATCCTGAGTACCTCCGACTACCGAGATCCCATCGAAGCTCAGAAAACCCGAGAGATCGCGGTCAGCGCTGACGGCGGGCGCTGAAGTGCCGTCGATCAATGAGGTTGATTTTATGGTTTCCGCGGTGAACGGACCTGCGGACTGCGGCGCGAAATAACCAAAAGTGGGTGCGTTCTGCACAATGCTCACGCAGAACGCTTGATTCGTGTTGATCAGATAAAAAACAGGTTCGAAGGAAGAATTGAACTCGATGGAGCCCTGGACTCGGCCCAAGTTGTCGGACGTATAGGCATCTGTGACCGCCGTGCCATTCGTTCCGAAAACCGTTCCAGCCTGATTATCAGTTTGCAGCACCTGGAAACTTGCGGTGCCACTTGTCGCTGAGGTTTGGACCACTTGAACTTCAGGAAGAAAAGTGCCGCCTGAAATGAGCTGTCCGCTCAATCCTCCCACCATTGTCCCACTCAAGACACCCGACGTCACAAACGGCTGTCCAATTTGTTGGATCATTTCGCCGGCAGTTAGGTACGGAGTGATGTTGTTCACCGTATCCGTTTCAATCATGAACGCATCGTTGGACGAAATCGGGTAGACGCTGTAGTGCGGATTGTCCAGGCTTCCGGACGTCAGCGCGAGAGTGCAGTGAGTGCTGTCCGCTCCGGAGTTGTATGAGCCAGAAACTGACGAGTCGTCGATCGTCACAAATCCGGGACTATTCGTGTCCATTTCTCCTTGCGCCAATGAGCCTGGCGTTGCCGCAACAACCGGCGGAATGGCCGTAAATCTGCCCGCAAACGCGAGCGGACCTGCGCCGTTGGTAGCAAATGTACTAGCGAAACCTGAACCGCCAAACGCAAAGTCACCAGTGTAGGTGGTGGTGCCCGTGTTATTCACGATGCATGATGTAACGGTTTGAAGTTCAAGTCGTCCCGAGCCCCGAGTTGTGGACGAGTCAAACTCAATGAACCTGCCGTTCCCGCTTGAATTCACTGAGAATGCGAATATCGGCGCTATCGGCAAGGTTGTGTTTGTGAATGTGAGAGTTCCGCGGCCATCCGTTCCAGCTGTATAACTGCCGAGGAGGTTAGCGAAATTGAGAGGCTGCCCTTCCTGCGAGTTGTAATCCATTTCGCCGCCCGTGATACCGCCCATGCCATTGGCAGTAAACGTTCCAGCGAAAGCCACAAATCCATTGGCGCCGTATCCGCTGAATTCAAACGCGTACGAGCCGTTCAGAAGCGTCAGTTGTTGCGCTTGGCTGATCACCAGCGTGAAGGTTGACGTCACGACTGCCGGCGGAACGGCGCTGTCTGTTGCGGTGATGCCAAACGTAAAAGTTCCCCCCGCCGTCGGAGTGCCGGACAGCAGACCGGTGCTGCTCAGAGATAGGCCGGCAGGCAATGTCGATCCGGTCGCCACTGTCCAAGTATCAGTCCCAGTGCCGCCGCTGGCAGTGAATTGCAGGCCGGGAGAGTCATAGACTGTACCTACGGTGCCGGACGGCAGAGGCGAAGTTGTCGTGATCGCAAGCGAGCTGACTACGATTGTGAGTTGCTGCGAGGCTGGCGGATCGCCCGCGGATGCATCCGTTACCGTGATCGTAAATGTGGAACTTCCCGCTGCCGTAGCCTTTCCCGTGATTTGCACTGTACCTGTGGTGCTGTTGGAAAGCTTAAGTCCCGCGGGAAGCGCTCCAGCGGTTATCGACCACGAGAGAGGTGGCACTCCGCCAGTCGCAGTCACAGAGGCGCTATAAGAGCCGTTTAAGGGTGCCGTGGGAAGCGTAGTGGTTGTAATCGTCGGCGGAGGTTCGACCGTTACGGTAAGCGTCGCCGACTGATTCGGAAAATCCACCGATGTGATGACGATCTTGACAACGGTCTCTGCCGTAACCGGATTTGGCGCCGTATACGTGGCGGTAGTCGTGCTTGTTTGAGTGAGAGTGCCAAACCCGACAGGGCCAAATGTCACACCACCTGCGGCGGAATCATTTAACACACTAACCTGTATCGAAACAGTTTGCCCCTGACCGATAATCTGCGTGCCATGTGGCGAGAGAATCGAGACCTTGTTGAAGGTAGCCGGCTTATCGGCGCAGCCGGTGAATTGGATCAGAGTTAGTAGAACACCAGCGAGCAAAAAAGAAATTCCGGCGCGCTTCATCGTGGCGCCTCCTTCAATCGGGACAATTCATGCGCCCCAAGGGTTGTGGAGATTTAATTTGGCCACAAATCTGCGTAACTAGTTGAGAAATGACTGGCGCGAATGGCGTATCAAGCAACCGGTCCGAAGACTAGGACGAAAATTTAGCGTAGCGTGGCTGAATGGGTAGTTTGAGGCGAGATCCTTGAGAGTAGTAAAGCCCTTTTTTCGTTACAGTTGGGCTGCGAAGAATCTACACAATGATGCCGGTTATCAGGGTCGGATGGGAAACTTGGCAGGATACAAGGGTGAAGGGTCTCGACTGCGGCTACTGATAGGAGCGGGCCTCGTTCACCAAGGCAAGGTTGCACTCGAGACGCTGGGATAGTCTCACCGTTGCGTATTGCGTGCACAGCGCCATTTCGCGTTGCGTCCAGCCTGCTCCTTCGGTAGAGGTAAAGAAGCTCCCCAAATGGCTCAGGAAACGCATGGCGCCATAATAAAAGCTCACTCCCCGCAGGTTGGAGCCTGAACCAGTCTCTAGGTCCGGGCAGACGTCGCGATAAACCGCCAGGACTTCTTGGAAGCTGCTGAAACTTATGAGGTTAAGGTAGGGCTTGTGAGTTGCATCCGCCTCGTTTACCAATGGTTCGGAGACGGTTCGAAGCAGCGACGCGCGCCAGCTGAAGACGGCGAACTGTATTGTCGCTGCGACTGAGATCACGAGAATGAAGGCTGCGATTAACATTTTCGACCAACGACAGTTTGCCGTTTCCCTCTGCCGGGCACAATAGAACCTCCGTACCAGTCGCGCGAAACGCCTGGAAACCGCCCATTTGAGCGGTTGCGCTTGTCGTAAGGCCAAGGATGGAGTACAAAATCGCCGTGCAATTATGGGGCGTCACGCGATTGCAATTTCCGGAGGTAAGTCATGCCAGGTAGAATGCAGCAAGCTTTTATTCTTTGCTTAGTTGTTCTTATGTTGTCGGGTTTTGGCTCGCGTTTGAGTGCTACGCCGGACGCGTCCAACGAAGCAAAGATTCGTTCGGTTCTCGACATGCAAACTGCTGCATGGAATCGCGGGGATATAGATACTTTCATGACCGGATACTGGAAATCTGAGGAAACCGAATTCGTGGGTGCGAGTGGGATCACTCGCGGCTGGCAGGCGGTCCTTGATCGCTATCGCCGGAATTATCCGGATGGGAAAGCGATGGGGCGTCTGACATTCTCAAGTCTTGAGGTTCACCTCGTCTGTCCGGATTCGGCATTCGTGATTGGAGAATTCCAGCTCGATCGCGAAAAGGATCGTCCCGCTGGGACCTTTACCCTGAATTTTCGGAAGTTCGCCGAAGGGTGGCGAATCGTCGCAGACCACACGACGGGATTTCCTGCCTCATCCTCGGCAGGCTCTCATTAGTCTTTAATAAGCGCCCGTGCACCACGGTCTGTGGCAAGATTGTCGCTGGAAGTAATGAGGGGAAGGTGTCGCGGGACACGCGGAGCTGCTCTTCCTACATGTCGTTCGGAGATAATGGCAGCTCGTTGATCGCTTTTTCGCGAAGGAAAAATCAAATTTGCGCGCAGTGATCACTGGTGGGGCGGGATTTCTAGGCTCGCATCTCTGCGAGCTTATGCTCGAAAAAGGCTGGGATGTATTGTGTCTCGATAATCTTGTAACCGGAAACGAATCCAACGTTTCACACCTGATTCCACACCCTCGATTTCGATTCGCCCATCAGGATGTCTCGCGCTACATTGAAGTACAAGGCCCCGTGGAAGCGGTGCTTCATTTTGCTTCTCCAGCAAGCCCTCCCGATTATCTGAAGTTTCCGATACAGACGCTCAAGGTTGGCGCCCTGGGGACGCATAATACCCTTGGCTTGGCACTTGCAAAGAAGGCGAAATTTTTCTTGGCGTCCACTTCGGAGTGCTATGGAGATCCTCAGGTGAGCCCGCAGCCGGAGACATATTGGGGACACGTGAATCCGGTAGGCCCGCGCGGAGTGTACGACGAGGCCAAGCGTTACGCTGAAGCTATGACCATGGCGTATCACCGTTATCACGGCTTGGATACGCGCATCGTGCGGATTTTCAATACCTACGGGCCACGGATGCGATTAAACGATGGTCGCGCTCTGCCGAATTTTCTGTATCAGGCGCTCAGCGGGGAGCCTATTACCGTCTACGGAGATGGCAAACAGACGCGAAGCTTCTGTTACGTCTCGGATTTGCTGGCGGGAATTTATAAGCTTCTCGAGTCGAACGAGCACGAGCCGACCAATATTGGTAATCCTCAGGAAATTACAATCCTGGAGTTTGCCGAGCGTGTTCGCGCCCTGGTGGGTGCCAATGTTCCAATCAATTTCCATCCGCTGCCGCAGGATGACCCCAAGCAACGATGTCCGGATATCAGCAAGGCCCGTCGCATTTTGGGCTGGGAACCGAAGATACCCCTTGAGCAAGGGTTGCGTTTGACCTATGAATATTTCCGCCAGCGACTCGCGCAAGCCGGCCAATCGAAGTAAGCTGGCCTCTGCGGAATGCGCAAAACCTTGATAGGCGTGCGATATGACCCGTAGTAGAATCCCGCCACATCAGGGCGGTTTCATCGGTGACGCGTTAAGGCGCGGCAAAATATACTCATGGAAATTCTTTGGCCAACCCTCGGCATTTGCATTCTCGTATGTTTCGTTTTCTTTGTACTCGTGCAGCACTGGCAGCGCGTCCTGCGGCATCAAACTTGGACAATCCGCCGGCTGAACGAACGTGTGCGCAATCTTGAGGAAGTAGATGATCCGGAGTTTCGCCGCCGGCTCGGCGAATCAGTTCCCTCGGCACTGGAGCAAGTATTCACATTTTCCTTCCGACTGAGCGACCAGTTCTGGCGCGAGACGCTGCACGCAACACAAGAAACCTCGTCCTTCATCCAGGCCTTCGGAAGCTTTCTTGGTTCGGTAAAAATCGAACGCTGGCGCGGGCATAGCGTAGCCACCATTACGGAAGTTCTGCCGGATCGTCGAAGCGCCGTTTGGCAGACGCGCTCGCTGGACTGTTTTTTTGACGAAGGATCTGACTCCGACAAGCTGACGCTCTGGGAACTCCCGCTTGCGCGAATGGAGAATTCGAACCAGCGTCCGCCATCACTTGAGCTAGTGCTGAAGGAAAAATCCGTGGAGCTGTGCGCTCATCTTCTCCCAATGCCGGGCAGCAATGGCCACTCAAGGATTTCAGGAACAAACGAAATAGTATTTTTTCGAGTCCCACTCGATTCCGCGGAACTTACAGAATTTCGGAGCCACGATCCTCGCGGAAACGCCGACGGGTCTGAACCTCAGCTGAATCATGCTGCCTGGCGTGCATTCTATTCTCATCGAGATGAACTCGCCGGATTCGAATGGCAACTCTGGGTTCGCGATCTAAACAAGAAAGGGGAATGGGACCGGTGGAGAATTCTGGAACCGGCGGTTGATCCCGTCGCGCAGAACTCGACGCAGAGGCGCAATTGATCTGGTCACCTTCTAGTGACTGTGAGGCCGAACGGGAAGCCCCGCCCAGACGTTCATCAAGCCCAATAGCTCCCGCACAACAGAGAGTGCGTCGCGCGTGTTACGCCACCAGTGGTCCGCATCGAATGGATCCTCTGGCGCTGCGCGCACAATAGCCCTGAGATTTTCACCGGCAAGGTGTCTCCACAAGGCTCTTACCCTGCGAGTATGTTCCGGTGACGTGACGATGATGACTCTGGACTTGCCTGCCTTGCGTAGTTCGCGAGTTATATCTTCCACTTCCTGCTCGGTGTCCATGATAGTGTCTGGCAGGATGCGAACATCTGATTCCGGGACGTGGAGGTGATTCAAAATCTGCCGATTGTATTCTTCCTCGCCCACGTATTGAATACCAAGTTCTTTCAATTGATCGGAAGGCCCTTCTGGCCGGGTCAGCCATACTTCGCCGGCATAGCCAGATTCAAAACAATGCGCCGCAGCCTCGGCGCGATACGGCAAACCGCCGCTTAGGACCACAAGAGCGTCAGCGTGCGTCAGCGGGTCTTCACGGACGAGCCAGCGTCCTACTCCGCGCCACGCGAGGATAGCAGCTGCAAGCACCACCAGAAAAATCAAAGCCGAGATAATACCTAGCTTGTGTTTGCGCCCAGCCGGAAACCTTTCGATGTTCGCCATTTGATTGCTATCGTTTCTTCAAAAGAAGGCTACCGGCAGCCACAAATTTCACATCCAAGCGGTCTTCACGGGTAATATCGCGAAGCGCCAGCCCCGGTAAAACAGGTTGAGATAAGTTGTACTTTAGAGGCCGGTCTGGCGCAGCGAGCGGCTGCGCGATAGTAACCCGCGCAGGCCGAGCAGAACCAAGCGGGGCTGGCTCAAGCACACGCGCCAGAGAATCTTCCATGCCTCATCACGGGAATACTCAGCCAGCGACTGCTTGGCCGGATCGTTCAACAGGTCCACCAGCCGGCTATAGTCGGCCTGCTGAAAATCATGGAGCGAGCGCCGCAACAGAAGATGTAGGTCAAGCTCGCGGCGCAGGGTACGCAGCTCACTGAACCTTCCATCCACGATCGCCTGAGCAACACCGAGTGCGCCGCGAAATCCAGTCACGATGCCACCGACCGTCGTCACTTTCACCTGTGCGGCTGCGTCCCCCACCAGGTACACGGATCCTCGCCCGACCTCACGGCGGACCGGCACCCATTTCTTGTAAAGTGGGATGCGCGCCCCCTGAAATTCGATGGGATCGAGCTTGCGTTTTTCCAGGAATTTCTCCAAATGCAACCGCGTTTCCGGGCCCGTTACACCGATCAACCCCAACGCGCCGCGAGTCGGCGACTCCGGAATGAGCCAATAAAAATATGGAGTGTCTTGCGGCACGAACCACACGCGCGCCGTGTCGGGAGACATATCTTTCGGCAACGGCACGATCGCCTGGACCAACGGGACTGTCTCAAGCGGAGCCCATCCCGCGGCGTGCGCCACGCGGCTCGAAGCGCCATCGCCGCCGACAATCGTGTCCGCTCGAACTTCCTCCCGGTTTCCGTCATCGCATCTGTCAATCTCGAGTACTAATCCACGGCCATTGGGGTGCAGCGAGTGAAAGCGGCGGCCCAACTCGATACTCGCGCCGGCACGTTGCGCCTCTTCCGCGAGACCCTGAATTAAAGTCCGGCGCTCGATGATCAAGTCGGGGTGCTTCAGGGTGACGGTAGCGGCGCGGCCATCAGTAAAAAGTTCAAAGTGTCGGATTTCATTAACAACGCTTTTCTGGGCGGCGCGCCCGAGAAGAGCCAGCATTCGATTTGTGACGATCAGAGTGCGCTCTTCGGGCTCCAGAGTTTCGATGCGTTCGAACACGCGGACGGGGATACCCTGGCGCGCCAGCAGAGAAGCGGTAAATAAGCCCGCCGCCGACCCGCCCACCACAGCAACACTTCGCTTAGCTGTGTGAGGATTGGGGGAAGAAATGTTTTTCGTGTCGCTTCGCTCGGGCGCCATATGTTCGTTTTTACAAGTAGGCTTTGCGTTCAAAAATCTGTAGCTAGCTTAGAAACTGCAAGACACCCAACACGACCGGGCACGAAGTATATCCTACGGGCCCGCCAGCAAGAAGGCAGGCTGCTCAAAATCGCTATGCGGAGAATGTCTTAGGCAGTTTCACCTGGCGTTCGTATGGAAGACCTTCCAAGACGAAAATAGCGACAAGACTACCAACGACAAGAAATACTGCCAGGGCATATGCGGCCATCGGCAACCAGCCCGGGACAAAAAGCGCAACCACGCCAAAGAGCGCCGCAAAGAAATACAGCACTAGCACCGCACCGCGATGGCCGAGTCCGAGGTTTGACAATCGGTGCGCCGTATGGTCCTTGCCCGGCGATGTGAAAGGCAGAAGCCCTCGGCGCGCACGGGAAATTGAGACTAGTGCCGTGTCAAAGATGGGAACGCCCAGAATCAGCACAGGAATCAGCCAGGTGATCGGGAAAGGAGCTCCATCGGGACGAATCTTCAGCCCTAGCGTCGCCATCAGGAATCCGAGGAACATCGCACCACCGTCTCCCATGAAAATTCTCGCTGGATTGAAATTCCAGCGCAGGAATCCCAGTGAAGCGCCCAGAGTCGCGGCACCCAAGCTGCGGACGAGAGTCTGACCGTTCATATTCGCGGAAATTGTGAAAAAAACTGCCGCGATGGCGGCGATGCCAGCGCAAAGACCGTCCATATGGTCGAGTATGCTGAATGACGCAGTAATGCCCACGACCCAGAGTATGGTAAAGCAATCATCAAGAACCACGCCTGTTGCTCCGGGAACAAAATGAGAGAAAAGTTGCGCGTGAATTCCGACGGCAATGAGCATCAGCGCGGCGATCGGCATGCCAATGAATAGTTTTACTTGATGGTGCAGAAACTTGCCGTCATCGAGAAAGCCGACAATGGCGAGCAACGTCGCCCCCGAGAGGATCCCAGCAACTTGCTGCTGCGGCACGCCGTGGACCGTCACCAGAATGGCCAACGCAAAAGCCAGATAAATGGCGATACCGCCGAAAAGCGGGATCGGTTTTACGTGAACCTTCCGCGGACCCGGTTGGTCCACCATTCCGAAACGCAGAGCGAGATGACGGACCGGGATCGTAAGACCGAGCGACGCAAGCAGCGCCACAACAAAAGCGATCAGGTCGGCATGTATGGATATCATTGCAGCCACTCCGGTCATCGGGCCGTAAGCATCTTTTCGAAAACGGCGCGCACCTGTTCTTTCTGCTTGCTTGCGAAATACCAGTCCATGGTCTTGCGCAAGCCCTCCCGGAAAGGAGTTTTCGGCTCCCAGCCCATCAGTTTTTTTGCCAGGGCGTTATCTGCGACTCGGTTTACCGGGCCGGTAGGCATGTCCGGACGCATGCGGATATCAACCTTCTGCGCGGAAAAATCGAGAACCATTTTCGCCGCATCAATCACCCGGATGCGCTCCATGGTTCCAAGATTAACTGCGGTACCGTCATCGATTTTTTCAGCGGCGAGAATTGTTCCGCTGACGATGTCATCCACGTAGGTCCAATTGCGGATTTGCGTGCCGTCACCCCAGACGTCAAATGGATTCTGGCCGATAAAAGCCCGAGCGATCATTGCCATTACAGCGTGATTTTCCACTCCGCGCGGCCCGTACACTGTGAAATACCGGCACGACGCTGCTTTCAGACCGTGTTCGCGGTGATAGGCTTGCAGCGTAAGCTCGGCCATCAACTTGGCCCAGCCGTACATATTGTCCGCATCGTGCGGCGGTTTGACGTCCTCTTCACGTAGATACAGTTTCTGCTTCGTATTGGTCTGCATGTTATTCGGATAAACGCAGCCGGAGGAAGCGTAGACAACTTTTCCGACTCCCGCCTTCACCGCTTCCCAGAATACAACGCCGTCGAGGAATAAATTCGACGCGGGACCGGCCTGGTGCAAATCAACATAGCCTCGCCCACCATGGTCAGCGGCAAGGTGAAAAGCAATTTCAATCCCGTTCATCGCCGCGCGTGTCACGCCCGGCTCGCGCAGATCAGCTTCGATAAACTCGACACGGTCGTCCGCTAGATGCTGTTCGATGTTCGACCGTTTGCCGCTAGTCAGGTCATCTACCACGCGCACCTGCGCCCCGCGCTCCACTAGAGCGTCGACCAGGTGCGACCCGATAAAAGATGCACCGCCGGTTACCAGTACTTTCTTACGAGTCCAGATGGCCGTCTCCATGATTGTTGCGATGATTTGCGGCTTCTTCTATGACTTCGACAAACCTTTCAAGCTCATCGACTCTAGCATATTTCGCCGCTGTTTCCTTTGCGCGGATTCCCATTTGAATTAGTCGATTTTGGTCGTTGCGCAACTCGCGAATGGCCGCGGCTATTGCGGCAGGATCGTCCGGATCCGCGGATATTCCGCAGCCGGATTCACGCACGATGCGCGCAGCGTCGCTTTCTGCAGCGGCTATGGCAAGCACCGGACGTCCAGCTGCGAGAATCGAATAAAGCTTACTAGGTACTACGACGCCTTCCAGGCCGCGCCTGACGGTCACAATGTGTACGTCGCCGGCCATCATTACGTGTGGCACTTGTTCGATTGGAAAAAACGGCAAGAAGCGTACATTCGGCAAAGGTTTCGCAGAAATTTCCATCGCCGCGCGGTTCGCCCCATCGCCTACAAACACAAGTCCGGTATTTTCGTTGCGCAAGATGTCGGCGGCTTTTAGCAGTGAATCCCAGGCTCCGTAGAAGCCCAGGTTGCCCGCATGTAAGGCGACAAAGGAGAAGTCACAGCGAATTTTCTGGACGACTAGATCATTACGCTCCGGCGGTGAAGGAGGAAACGCCGCGCCGTCCCGGACTACCACTACCCGGTCTGGCGAAACACCTTTGGAGATAATGCGGTCGCGCATGTCGTCGCCGAGAACGATTACACGAGCGGCTTGATGCAGTGCCCGGCGATGCATTTTCTCCCAACGGTCAACCCATCGATTGGGCTGCACGATATCACCACCGATAGCCATGTCGGGATACAGGTCCCGAATGTTGTAAACGAACGGGCGATCCGCCATGCGCGCAATAAATGCGCCGGCAATGCCTGCTACGGACGGATCCGTCATGGCAAGAACGATGTCCGGGTGAATCGCCAGCGCGCGAGGGACCGCGAGCGCGAGATAGGACAGATAATTTGAGACGCGGCGCCGCATCTGATGCCGGGGATAAGCAGTAGACGCGACGCGCTCGACCGTAACATTGTCGCGAATATCACGCCGGAGAAATGCGAAAGGGTAGAACTCGTCCGGGTCGTAGGATGGACGTCCGGCAACCACTGTCACCTGATGACGCTCTGCCAGTTTTTCAGCCACTTGCACCGCCATCTTGGCCGTGGCGGAAGTGTCCGGCGGATAATATTGATTGAGAAGAAGGATGTGCATGGTTCCTGATTTGCAATCTCTACGCCGGGCTGGACCACTGTATCGACGAGCAGCGCTCTGATCGCGCTCCCTATTCTGCGCGCTTCGCAAAACTATTCGCAGTTTCTTCCGGTGATGCGCCTGAGAATTTCTTCTCAAGAACGAAGTTTCCCATCACGAGTGTGTCCATCTGAGTTCGACGGAAACAATCCAGCGCTTCCTCCGGGCGGCAGACGATTGGCTCGTTGTCGTTGAACGAAGTATTTAAAAGAACTGGAACGCCCGTTTGTTCGCCGAAGGCGCGCAGCAGTTTCCAGTACAGTGGATTAGCGGTTCGGCTGACAGTCTGGAGTCGCGCCGTTCCGTCCACGTGGGTCGGCGCGGGAATCACTTTGCGTTTTTCCGGCCGAACGGGATAGGCGAACGTCATGAATGGCGAAGGGTAAGTCTTCTCGAAAAAGTCGCCAGTGGCTTCTTCCAAGACGGAGGGCGCAAACGGCCGGAATATTTCGCGATGTTTGATGCGGCGATTCAAAACGTCCTTCATCTCGGGCCGGCGCGGGTCAGCCAGAATACTTCGCTGTCCCAGAGCACGCGGACCCCACTCCATGCGTCCCTGAAACCAACCGACTATTTTTCCGCTGCCGATATGCTTCGCCGTGGTTTCGAGCAAAGCAGCTTCGTCCATCTCCGAGACTCCCATTTCGTCTTCCGATGAGTGAAATTTTTCGATCGCCCGGCGCAGCTCCTGAACCGAAAATTCCGGCCCCCACCCCGCGTGATCCATCACGAATTCCCGCGGGCGTCCGAGAATCTGATGGTTTACCGCAAAGGCCGCCCCTACCGAGAGACCTGCGTCCCCCGCGGCCGGCTGAACGTAGACCCGTTCAAACCCCGAGTGGTCAAAGATTTTTCCGTTCGCGAGACAATTGAACGCGACCCCGCCTGCCAGGCACACCGACTTCTGCTTCGTTTTCTTCGCCAGCGCGCTCCAATGAGCCGCAAGGACCTCTTCCAGTGCCGCCTGCATACTTGCCGCTATGTTCCGATGCTTCTGTTCGAGTGGCTCTCCCTCTTTGCGCGATGGCCCCAGACGCTTTTCCAGATAAGAGGAAAAGAGCCGGCCGAGCACTGGCGTCTGATTTGCTTCTCGCCAAGTCATATCGGCACCTAGGCGCTGATGGGTGAAGTACTCAAGGCCCAGCCGGAACGAAAGCGGGCCATCGGCATAAACGATCCGGCGGAATTCGTCCAGGAACTCCGGCTCGCCGTAGGCTGCCAGCCCCATCACCTTGTACTCGTCGCCGAATTTCCAGAAGCCAATGTATTGCGTCAGCGCGGTGTAATACATTCCGAGCGAATGAGGAAACCTGATTTCTCCAAGTGTCCGCATTTTCGGCCCTTCGCCCAAGGCCCACATGGAGCTGGCAAAGTCCCCCAGGCCATCAGCTGAAAGGACCGCGGCATTTTCGAATGGCGAAACGAAATAAGCGCTTGCGAGATGCGCCGTGTGATGTTCGATGCGATGAAAATGCGCCCGGATGTTTTCTGGAGGCATCTCGAAAGCCGCCGCTAGATCTTCCCGGATGCCCGCAAAGCGCTTCATCACACGCGCGCGATCCAAAGCGAAGCGGGGCATGCGCATTGCAAAGCGAATCTTCGTACCCAGCCGCGCCCACGGATTGCGCGGAACCGCTATGTGATCCACTTCGGACAGTCTCGCGCCGGCTTGATCCAGGCAGTACTGAATCGCGCGTGCCGGTAAGCCCGCAGCATACTTCACGCGATTGAGGCGCTCTTCTTCTACGGCAGCCAGCAGGCGTCCGTCCACGACGATTGCCGCCGAAGCGTTTGCGTGATACGCGTTTATGCCTAGAATGATCATTCTAAAATGTTCGCATATAGAATTCTGTGGCCATCCTTAATCAACTTGCATGGACGGTTGCCGAATTATGGCTCCGGGCGCTGTCCTTCGCCGGTACGCTTAAATTGCGCTTCACCCATTCGTTCAACACGTAAAGGCTCCAGGGCCGGGACCACGTTGTTCTGCCTCGCAAAAAATTCCTCCAAACAGTTTGCGCGAATCTGTGGTCCAGACTCGCTCCGAGCGAGGGTGCCCAATCGCCAAGTCCCGTGGCTACTCGATCGCCGAACTTCCCACGCATCCAATACTCCCACGGAAAGGTGAAAGTACGCTTAGGCTGATTAGCGATTTCCTCGGGTAACAAATCGCCGAGAGCTTCGACGAGCAGGGCTTTCTGTCCTCCGGCGCCGCGCTTGACCGATTCTGGCAGCCCAAGAACGTATTCCACCAGAGGCGTATCGAGAAACGGAACGCGCACCTCAAGAGAATTGTGCATGCTCATCGTGTCCGTATCCCGTAACAGCGTATTGACCAGATAGGAGCGCAATTCGAGCCATGAGACTTGTGTAAACCGATCTAGGGGTTGCGACTGTTGTGCCGCGACAGTAAGCCACTGAAACCAGGACGTTGAATTCCACGCGTTGGCGCCCCCGTACAGGTGAGATGCAAATGCCTGCGGTGTAAATAGCGCGCGTGTGAAAAAGTAGGGATGCGGAAACAGATTCGGCTGAAGCCAAGCCGCCGACGCTTTGCGGAACGCATCCGGTGCGGACTGAAAAATCTTCGCGCTCTTTATTCCGAGTGCCATGAACCTGCGGGCTAACGGCGGAAAGAACCCAGCCGCCGTAGCAATGCGACCAATCTTCGCAGTGGCTCGGAACGACGTGTAGCCGCCAAAAAGCTCATCGCTGCCAAGTCCGGAGAGTGCCACTTTCAAGCCAGCTTGGCGTGCCGCCCACGAAACGAAATACGTGTTGATGCCATCCATGGAGGGCTGATCGAGAGCCATGATCGCTTCATCGAGGCGAGTAACCATTTCATCGCCGGAAATCATGACTTCGCGATGCTGGGTTCCAAGACGCTCGGCAGTGCGTCGCGCAATTCCGGCTTCGCTGAACTCCGTGTCGGGAAACGATACGGTAAAGGTATGGATCCCGCTCTGCACGACTGTTGCAAGAGCCGCGATTGCCGTGGAATCGATTCCGCTGCTCAAGAACACTCCCACCGGAACGTCCGCAATCAGATGACTACGTACGGCATCTTCGAGCAAAGAGCGAACGCGCGAGGCTGGGGAAACTCTTGGGGCGTTCGAGTTCCTCGAGGCAAGCCGAATTTCAGCTTGCATCTCGAACACCCGCGCAACGTCCCAATAAGGTTTCGGCTCAGGAGTTTGGACCGGATCATCGGCAACAATCGTGATGCAATGGCCCGGTGGCAGGGAAAAAACTCCCTCAACGAGCGTTGTCGGCTCGCCAACTGAACCAAAAAATAGATATGCAGTAAGAGCTTCGTTGGAAAGGCGCGGAGAGATAAATCCACTCGCGAGAAGGGCGCGCACTTCTGACGCAAATAGAAGAGCACCACCGGCCTTTGCGTAGTAAAGCGGCTTAATTCCCATGCGATCGCGGGCCATGAATACGCTTGCGGCACGACCGTTTCTCGCCTCGGGCAATTCAATTACCGCGAACGAGAACATTCCCTGCAACCGATTGACAGAATCTTCGCCCCACTCTTCATAGGCGTGAACGATGACTTCCGTGTCGGACTTGGATCGAAATTTATGGTTGCGTGTTTCCAAGTCCTCTCGGAGCTCGCGGAAGTTATAGATTTCGCCGTTGAAGACGACAGCGATCGTTCCGGTTTCGTTCCACGCGGGCTGGCTGCCGCCGGGAAGGTCGATGATGCTAAGGCGGCGCGCCCCGGCGGCAACGCGCCGTGTCACCAGTATTCCTTCCTCGTCAGGACCGCGATGAACGATTGCGGCGAGCATCCGGCGCACGACAGCTTCGCCAGTTTCTTTTGAATCAAATCCGATAGCGCCGCAAATTCCGCACATGAAGACTAGGTCGCATCCAGGAAAGCGTGGCAAGCTCTCCGGAGCTGCTGCCGGATGTGAACTGAGGGCAGGCCGAGCCGCTTCTCGCCGTACCAGCCGAGAGCGGTTCGCAGCAAGATTAAAAGAATTAGAAGCAGAATAGAGGAGACCATAGCGGCAAAGGATTCGCGTTCGACTAGGAGGGTCATAAATGGCGTGTCTTCCCAGCCGGGGACAGCACGATCGAGAACTCGTCGAAGCAACGATCCGAGGATATGAAATCGTGCGAGGCGAATATGCACGACATGATCGAAAGTGTAACTCGGATCGTAGGCGCGAATGTTCCTCGTAGCAGCGGCCAACACCGCGGGATCCGTTAATTCTTCCGCGAGTCAGCGCCCTTCCGTCCGCTCCGCGCATTACTACGCGGAAGCTGGGATCCACAATGATCCATCGCCCATCAACGAGAACCTCGGCAACAACATGCTTGGTCATCTGTCGAGAGTCAACTAGAAGAAGGCGCCGAACTTGCATGTGCCCTGTGTCTACGAGATTGATGAACGCATTGGTTGCTGTACCACACACTTTCAGTAGCGCCTCATAATTCAGCGTGTCAGTCGGGTCGCGGTCACTCTGAGGAGTGTCGGCTTCGACCTTCCTGCGCGCGGGTCCGTGAGCCATCCATTGGAGTATAGCTTCAACTTTTTCGTCGCCCGGCGATGTCGCCGGCACAATCGCATCCGAAAATCCCTTCAGGTATCTTCGTGTCGAAAATTCCCATCCCGCCGAATACACGGCGAAAAAAATGGAAGCGACCAGCAAGACATTCACAGCGAACCAGGTGATACGGAACAGCAGATGGCCCTGAGTTTCAGGGTTGTCAGCGGGCCTGGGCCAACGCAGAGAGTTTTCATGGGAGCCTTGTTGTCGCTGAGGATTCATCACGCTCCGGCCGGCGTTATCAGGCGATCTTGGCTCATGGCGTTTCTTGCTTCTCCTCAATCAACTCTTCCAGGGTCCCTGCTTTGATCAGATCGCACGGATTGTTTGGCTCTTCCTTTTCCACAAGGAAAGAGTGAACATTCTGTCCGCGATTCTCTTCGTATCGGACGATGTGAGCCTGCTGCTTCTCGGCCCATTCTTCGATGGTGTGGCGCGGAAGAAACACGACCCGAGGCGTAACGAAATAATCGTAGAAAAGATTTCGCGCGCCTGACCAAGTCCGTTTTCCTCTCGAACGAAGGAAATGAACCACGTAGTACGGTACCTGAAAAAAGAGTGTGACGAAAGGCTTGGACCACCTCCGCCTCAGCGACCCTCGAATCAGGCCGCCAGGAAACTTGTAAAGTATAGGGTACCGGCCACTTGGCTTGTAGACAGCGAGATACATCCGCCCGCCTGGCTTTAGGATTCGCAAGTTCTCAGTGAACGCAGTCACTGGATCCTCTGTGTGGTGGATGACGCCGTCCGAGATGACAACATCGGCGGTTCTATCCGCGAACGGAAGATGCAAGTTGTCACCAACGGCGCCCGGTCTGTCATACCGTTTTATCGCAAGACTCAGAGACACGCCGACTCCGATCGAGACCGATACATCGAATTCCTCGCTGCTTCAGAAACCCTAGAACTCTACCAGGGCCGCAACCTATATCGAGAACTAGCGAGTCTGCATCCAAGCTTTGGATCAGGTCGACTAGAGGCCGCGACACGACAGAATCAATTTCCCCCGAGGCGTCGGCTGGAATCCAATCGAAGGGGTGCTGATCGTAAAATGTTACCGATTCAGGAGCGCCCATCAGAGATGACCATGCGAATGCTTCAAGACCCATGTATAGTGGCCTTCCATCTGCTCCGTCAAGCGATCCCAGCCCAATTCTGCAGCCACTTCTCTGCATCCGGCTTTCAGCTTCGCGTAAAGAACTCGATCCGAAATCAGGTTGCGAAGCGCCGCAACCAGCTGCTGCTCCTCTGGCGCGATCACTAATCCAGCTCGGCCTTTCACTAGAGAGCAAATGCCGCAGGAATCGGTAACAATTACCGGAATGTCGTAAGCTATCGCTTCTGCCGCGGAATTCGCGAAATTTTCATAACGTGATGGCAGGACGAAGATATCAGTGTCCATCATGAGAGCTGACTTATCGTGGTCGTAGAGAGCGCCTGTGAAAATCACGCGAGATTCGATTCCAGCTTCGCGCGCCCGTTGCTCGAGTGTTGCGCGATAACCAGGCTCGCCTTCAGGACCTGCGATTACGAGCCGGCCTGATTTCGGGCACGCTTCAGAAAAAGCCTCGATCAAAATGTCTGCACCTTTACGGGGAATTAGACGCCCCAGAAACAGCACGAGCGGTTCTTCTAGAGGGATTCCCCATTTTGCGCGAAAAGCGCCATGTTGTGGCCTGTCCGCGCTCTCGCATCCGTCAATACCGTTGTATCGAATTACGATTTTCTCTCCTGGTACACCGTCTTCGACAAGTTCTTGTTGCTCCATCTCGGAAGTGGCCACGATTTGCGCCGCGTTGCGCCAGTAAATCTCGCCGAAACTCCTATGCCAATACCGTTTCATTCGAAAGCTTCGGTCGATTGGGCGATACATACCCATTGGTTCAATCAGGTATGGAATCCCCCGGCGTCTGCAGAAATAACTTACTGCAGGTCCCAGTAGGTCGTAGAGGCCGTACAGGTGAACCAGGTCAAACTGCGAGATGGATGCCCGGCAGAATGCTACCACACGGGGATTAACTGTGAGCGCTCGATAGTGAGCTAGGGTGGGAAGGTAGATGGTCTCGACCCCATCCTCTTGTGCACACCACCCCCATTTGCAGCGGCTGACTTTCACATCCGCGTTGAGATCGGTTCTAATTCCCAAATCTGCAGTCAAAACGGTGACTTGCTGGCCGCGCTTAGCCAGACCCCGAGCGAGCGCGCGAACCTTAACGACCGGGCCTCCTCGGTCCTGAAACGGAAAATATGATTGAACTACCTTTAAAACGCGCATTCGCCTTGGGGTATCAGTATTGTTGGAAAACTGCTTGCTCGCGTCTGTGCTGGGCTGCCACGTTCGCGGGGTTGCGCAACAGACTACTATCCCTGCCGGTGGGAATCCAAGCCGCACTCTTCCAGAATTAGCTCAAGTTTGCTCTGAAAAACTTCAAAAGAATAGTTTCGGCGTACTATTTCCGCGCCACGCTGCCCCAATTTGATGCGCAGCAATTCATCCTTAAGCAATGTCGCCAGAGCTTCGGCTAATCGCTCCGAATCCCCGGGCGGAATTAGCAACCCGTTTACATTATCTTCGACGACATCGACGGCTCCTCCGCAAGCTGCACCCACCAATGGCTTGCCAAATGCCATTGCTTCGAGAAAGACCAATCCGAATCCCTCACCTGTGCTGGGAAGCGCGAATATTTCGCAACGAGCATAGCAGGCAGCGATTTCTTGCCGCGAGAGGCCCGTGAGGAATCGCACGGACTCAGAAACTTTGAGATCGGCAACGATTTGTTTGAGGCGTGCAAGATCATCGCCCTGACCTACTGCCACCAAATACAAACCCGGAAACTTCATTCGAAGTTGCACAATCGATCGAATTAAGTCATCAACGCCCTTGTAGCGTTCTGATGCCGCCCAGCGGCCCACAGTGAGGATGACTCGGCCCTGTGGAAATTCCCTGGGCAGAGGAAGGTTGGTCCGAGCGTCCGCCATGCGAAGAAAATCTGGATTGAGCGGCCATGGCAGCTTGCGTATTTTGGACTGCGGCACGCCTTGGATTTCGGCAAGCTTTTGTGCCGTGTCAGAACTCGGCGCGACGACAATATCCGCCGACAAAACAGCTTGGCGTTGCAGCCACGGCAGCGGCTTCCACACCTCCACGCCGTGTGACATCACAATCGTCTTTAGCTTTGGCGAAAACCGTTTCATCCCTGCCACAAGCAGAGCCAGATGCGGATGGGCCGCGAGAACTAAGCGCGTGCCTTGTCTGGATTGACGGACGGCGGAAAGGACGAATCGCGCTTTGGAGCGTCCGAATCCGCGAAGGCATATTTTATTTTCGACGGCAACAAATTCATGCGTGCCCGGCGGATCGCTGAGACTCTGAAAATAAGTTGACCAATTATCGCGACGCAAGGAAATCTTCTCCAGAGCTACTGCCGTCAGGCGCCCTGCTTCCTGAATTCCGCCAACGCCGAGCAACTCCGGAAAAAGGCCAAGGATCGTTTTCGCCTGCGCTTTGGGTTCCTTGGCCGTCATTTGCGGAAGACAAACACGCCGTGCGTCGCGAATCTTGCAGGGCAGATTTTTTCCGCCAGCGGGTCAGTCCAAGCGGAAACCGATGCCGTGACGTGCCTGAATCGCCAGTAGCCGGTTCGGATTGCCGATCGAGCGTGAGACTCGGAGATTCCCCGGAAGTGGAGTGCCAAGACGAGTACCTTTTCCACTTGATACGGATTGGGCCAGACGGACAAAAAGGCGGTCGGGCAGAAGAAATTCTTGCCCGAACCACCCGAGAAGTGTCGCACCGTTCGAACTGGCCTGCTCGATCCAATCTTCCGGCGAACGTGGGAAAATGTGTGCACCTCTTCCTCGGATCAACTCAAAGAGCAGCAGGTGGCCTTTCGGTTTTAACACCCTCATCATTTCGCCGATTACCGCTGACTGCAACTCAGTCGGGATGTGCTGAACGACGGTGACGTCAGAGACAAAATCGAATGCACCATTCGAGAACGGGAGCCGATGAGCCTCGCCGGCAACAAGTAGCCCGTCGGTACCGCATTGGCGCGCTGTCTTAAGCATTCCTAGAGTGACATCGAGACCAGCGGCGCGAAATCCTAGTTGCTCATAGCGCCTAACCCAGCGTCCCGTCCCGCATCCGACATCAAGAGACCGGGCGGCCGGTGGAATTCTCGCGAGCGCCAGAGCGCGCCGAACAGCACTGGAATTGCTGCCTGTCGATTAGTTGGTTGAACCACGCCGGCGCGCCTGGATGCAAGACCGGAGCAATTCCTGACGGGTCAGCGGAGCGAAAATCGTCCGCTATGCTCGCCCAGTATTCTTTTGGTGAGTAGCCGCTCATCCTGTTTGTCGGAATTCCGCGCGTGATTCATGACTCCTGGGTTAGAGTTTGTATGCCAGGTCGCGCCTTGCGCTGCAAGATTTCTTCAAGAATTACGGCGAGATCGCGACCGTTGCGATCCCAAGTGTACCGCCGCGCAGTTTCACACGCTTTGTTGCCAAGCCGGTTACGGAGTTCTTTGTCTTCGTAGAGACGCCGAATCATTGTGGCAAGTTTGCCCACATCGGTTGGATCGTCGAGAACCATTGCGTCAACATCGTCCGTCACTATTTCTGATACTCCCGCCGCTGCGGAGACGATCACAGGCAATCCGCACGCCATCGCTTCGGCCGGCGGTATCCCATAAGATTCCTGGAGGGAAGGCCCGGCATAGGCATCAGCCGCAGCGTAGTAAAATTCAATGTCTTTGCGCGGCGGCAAAAAGAGCACGCGATCGTCCAGTTTTTTCTCAGTGATGAGCTCTCGGCAGGAAGACTGGTCCTCGCGGCTCACAATGAGCAATACGACCGGCAGATCGCGCAAATGCGCCAGCGCGTCGAGAAGCACGGGGACCCCTTTATTCCGCCAATCATTGCCCACCAGAATCAGAGTGAACTGGTTTTCCGCGAGCTTCAGTTCCTCCCGTGCTCGCCCGCGGAGGCCGCGCGAACCGTCGTATTAAACACCGAGTGGTCCAGACCAAGATGAAGGACGGGAATGCGGTCGGTCCGCCCATAAAATTGTTTGAGTTCGCGGGCAGTTTTGCGCGAATAGACTATGAGTTTCGTCTCGCAATTTTTGTAGGCGCGCCCCTCCATCAAAACCGAAATGCCGTAATAAAGCCTACGATGGAGCAGTCGCGGCCACTCCCAAAGGGGATTCCGCAAAAAACTCATCCCTCCGCGTACCTGCCGCGTGTATTCAGCAAAAACAATGTGCACGCAGATCGCATCAGCATCCAGGCAATTTGCACCCGCGCTAAAAACCAGATCGTGCCGCAAGCCGCGGAAGCGCCCATCCCAGTAACGCCAAAGCCGATTAGCCGCAAGCCACCACAGGAAGTTTAAGAGATGCGGACCGGACAGCTTCGGAATGCGGTGCCATGTGAATTTAGACTTGTCAAAATCTTCAACACGCTGGCTGTAAACGTGGATATCGAATTCATCGGGCAGGTGCGACAGCCACTCGACTGTGATTCGCTCGCTTCCGTGCCGTTTGTCGAGAAACGGAGAAACCACCGCGAGACGAGGTTTAGGCTTGATCGGACCCATCAATCATACTCTCACGGTAGGTCCAGGCTGAATCGAGCTCTTCTTTCCAAAGCCGCTGCCTCCGGAATCATGCAACACCGTGCCACGTCCTTTTCATCAGAATTGGAATCCGCCCCGAGCGCGTTCCAGGGTAGAAGGTGCTTGTAAGAGATTCGGTGTGCTCGCCTGAATTTCCGGCAGCCGAAAAAGAATCCCCACCAGAAACCATAGATATGCATTGTCGATAAAATTTTGGTAAGCCGATAGGCCACCGAATGTCATCGGATACAGCAACAGGAATGCGAACCAGAAAATAGCAAAGGCAATAGGGAAGAAACGCGTCTGCCGAAGACGTCGGACTATGCCCCAGCCGTAGTATAAGAGTGCAGCCGTCCAAAGAATCCATAGAAAAGGGGCAATGATTCCCATTTCCACGATCAATACCCCATAACCCTCTTCGACCCATAGGTTTGGTGTTGGCTGTCCGATTAGCTTGGCCACGTACTGCATGCCAAGAGAAGCGGTGCCGATACCATTTCCCAGCAACCAATTTCGCCCATTGAAAACAATTAATAGATTCTGGATCGGATAATCCCAGGTGCGGTTGCCTCCCTGATAGGCAGAGCTGCTCGGCAAGAGAGTCTCGGCATAATACGCAATCCGGGAACCCGCCTCCTGGGGGAACAGGAAGAGAATCAATGCGAGACTCATCGCGGCGACAATGATCGAGCGGCGGATTGCCTTGATCATTCGATGAGCTTGACGCTGGCGCCAAGGCGCTCCCCATAAAAAACCGAGGCCCAACCCCACCGCACTTATTAATACGTACATGAACGCGCCTCGGCTGCCGCTGAGCAGGGTCGCGACTCCAATAAGGCCGATCGCAAGAAGAACGATCTTGCGGCCGCGCAAATTGCAAAGCAGTAAGTACCCGCTGGCTCCTAAGGCGAGAATAAAGGCGAGCACAAGGAATTCATCGAATCGGCCTGAACTTACAAAGACAGAATCCGGCAGAGAAAAGATCTGATTGCTAAGTGGTGTAGACTTTTCAAGATTTCCGAGGTCCTGAAGTTCTGGTGCGAGCTTTGCTGGATTTAGAAAGGTATTCCCAAGAATGGCCTGAGCGATCCCTAGCGCGGCAATGAATCCGCCAAGCGCCGACATTTAACACCAGGAATTTTCTAAGGTCCTCGTCGCTGCGAATCAGGGCATACCCGACGTACATCAGCGGTATGTAGTAAAAGTAAACCTTGAAGCCGAGCAGGCCATACAGAATGTGGGGCGAGTTTTGATTAAAGACTTGCAGAACTCCCAGCCAGAAGAAAATGCTAAGAAACAGCAAAAAAGGCGGCCGAAACTTCTTTTCCCGTCCCCGCCGAATCGCTGCAAAAAGAGAGATGTAGACAAGCGCCGCGAGAATATCTTTGCCGAAAAAAAGTGCCGGGCCATTCCCCATGTATTTCCGGAACAAATCTTCGAAAAGCATCCAGATCAGGAAGAGGTAAACCCCGGTACGCCAATTTCGAAGGATTGCCATAGCCACAATGACGCCAATGATTCCGGCCGCAGCAAACGCCACTGCCCGTACGTTGTTTGCGGCGATTTCCCCGCCCAATTGCCAGGCTAGCCAAATGGCTAGCACAAAAACGCTCAACCCAACCAGCGCCTGATTTCTAACAGCGGGGATGCGCGCGTTCAGCAGATTCTCATCTCCTCAGATCCGGCATTTTTGCGTCTGAATGGAACTAGGCATTGAGTGCAAAGGCATTCTATATTAGCAAGGCATCTCAAGACGCGGGGATCGCGATTAAGTCGTGATCGGCTTTGTTTTTTTACTGACGCTCTTTTTCGCCAACGGCCCAAATCTGGCGGCCAAATGGCAAGCGCAAGGGCTCCCAGATTCTACCCAGCGTACGAACTAGGATGTTCCGAACGCGACTGCCACTGACTGGGCATCTTCGTCTTCGAAAGAAATAATAAAGGAGCGGACCCAGGGGCTCTTCGACGATGCGGCATTCCTTCACCTTGAATCCTGTGTGTTCCAACGCGGCCCTTAATTCGGTGCGCGTGTATTCACGATGATGCCCGTGATAAACATCAGAGTCGGCGCTAGCTTCGAAATACTGTTCAAAGTTGTCGTTGACGGTATCTCCTAGCAGCAACAAAACACGATTGTAGATGGAGGCGTGATTCGGAGTGGTAATAATTAGACGTCCGCCCGGCGCCAAAACTCGATGGATTTCGCGCAGAACTCTCTTCGGTGAAAACGAATGATGCTCGATTACATCCGTATAGGTGGCAAATTCAAAACTGTTCTCGGCGAAAGGCAATGGCTGGGTACCGACATCACATTCGCGGTAATCGACACCGCGATCAGCAGCAATTTTCCCGTACTTATTCGCGAAAGCCCGGTAGTCTACCGCCGATGCCCGGCAACCGAAGCTAGCTGCGAAAAGGGCGAGCGCCCCTATCTGAGCCCCCACATCCAGCAGCTTTGGCGCGCTGCCGTTGGGAGTGTTTTTCAACACGTAGCGTAAGACTCGAAGCTTGTCGCCGCCTGCAGCAATATTGTCAAGAATCCAATCTGGCGAATCCGGCGCAATTCTAGGATCCTTTGCCAGCGCTTCGATGATTTGTTCAAAATCTATGAGGGTGGGCGTCGCCGTCATTGGTCTGCACGCAAGATCAAGCCGCACGAATGCTTGGGACTCAACGCGAATTCTCGTCCCTTGCTTGAAGCACGATAATATGATTATCACCGAATTTACACTGGCCCGGAAGAACCCAAGAGAGGCCCCTCATTGCCCAAGCAAATCGGGCCCGTGTTCCGATGAAACCGTTCGAAGGATGAAAATGATGTTCTTTCACCGTAAGTTCGGCGATGGGAAGAAATTGGCGACAGAAGAGATCCCAAAAAATAGGCGAGATATGCGTCGGCTCGCTCGTCTCATCCATCATGCGAATCTTCTCGGTCAGCAGAAACTTCAGACGGGCTGGGATACTGTCCACGTTAGGAGTTGTAATTACGATGTGACCGCCTGGCTTAAGTAATCGGCGCGCGTTCCGGAGCAGGCCTATTGGAGCCTCCACGTGTTCTATTACTTCCACGGCGGTCACCATCGAGAATTGACCTATGCCGAGGCGTTCGCAAAACGTGGGTTCATTCAAATCCACTTCCGTAAAAGGAAGCGAGGCCTTGAATCCAGCAGCATTCTTGTCCGCTCCCATCACATCCCACCCTAATTCTCGCATGCGCAGGGCGAGAGCTCCCGTTCCGGCGCCAAGATCAACGGCGCGCGCATTAGTTTTGGCGAAACGAGCCAATACTTCTTTCACGACGAAGTCGTGAAGTCCGGGCATCGTAGTCGTTTCAAGCTGTGGAAGGCTCAAGGGTGGATGGCCTCTTGATAGACTGAAACGTGACCCTGAATCATATTGTCTTGACTGAAAACTCGCATTGTGCGGGAGCGTGCCGCCGAGCCCAGTGTCGATGCAAGCAAAGGCTTGTCCAGCACTTGCCGCATGCAGGATGCGAGATCGCTGACGCTGCCGGTGGTGAAAATCAACCCAGTGTCACCCACAACTTCGCAGAGTGCTCCGATGTCAGAAACAACTACAAGCTTTCCTCGCAACATGTTTTCGGCAGCCACCAAACCGAAAACCTCGCCCGCCAGCGACGGCATCACAACCGTAGAAACATCCGCGAGCAACTCCTCCAGACGACCGCCGGGAGCATAACCGAGGAAATCGACGTCGCCATCCAATCCGGCAGCCAGCTTCTCTAACGATTCTTGTTCCGGTCCATTTCCAATGACCTTCAGCTTGAACTTGTATCCCTCATCGCGCAGTTGCTGCGCCGCTTCGAGCAGAAGCCGAACGCCTTTCGTTGTAACTAGGCGGCCCTGAAAGGCAAATATTGGAATTGTAGATTGAACAGAAGTTGCGGCACCACTGGGGGAAACCCCGTGATACACCGTTCTCATGCGCTTGAGATTTAACACCGTCCCTAACCAATTAGTCGGCATAATATTCATGCAGGTTTGGTTACTCAGCCACCTCCTCACATGTGTAAGCAGAAGCATCGATAAGCTCTTAATCGAGCCAAGCGTGACGCGATTACACTCTAAGCACTTGCCGTAACGCGCTGCCATAAAATGTCCCGGACAGGGTGTTTGTGTGGGTTCGAAGAATAACAGCCCATTTGGGCATGCGGCTTGGAATCCATGGTGCTCCACAATTACTGGTTTACGTAGAAGAAGCCCTAAGCTTAGTGGCAATATCGTTGGGCCCGCGAGATGAATGATGTCTGTGTTGAGCAGCAGTCCGGCTAATTCATGGAATCTGGGGTGCCGAATAACTCGAAATGGGAAAGATTTATCCTCCTCGGGTCGTCCTGGTGTCTGCGTTACCACAATCACATCGATTGAACCAGCGGCACTGTCCTGCGATCGCCATGCTGCCAGCCCGCGGGCAAGTTCAAAGACGGCAGTCTGGATCCCCCCAGATTCTGGCAGGAAAGTCTTTGGAGTACAAGAGGACCTTCATGGACTAGACCTCGCAATATCCAATGCATCAATCAGCTTCGTTGCAATTGAGTTCCAAGAGAAATACTTCTCGTGAACCTCCAGGTTTCTTTCGTGCAATTCCTGCCAGCGATTCCGAGCCGTGAGGGTACGCGCAAGCGTATTCCCGAGAGCTATGCTATCGCCATAGGGAACGAGCTCGATCCCCGCCTCTGCAAGAGGCGTTCCTTCTGCCAATCCAGCATACGCGATGATAGGAACTCCGCAGGCGATTCCGGCGAGGGCGCTACCGCGCCGCGGGAAAAGCTTTCCGCGAACGCAGAGCATTGCGTCGGATTCGCTGAGGACGCGGCTGATCTGTTCCGCGCTTCGAAGTCCAAGATTCAACACCTCCACCGAGGATTTCTGAAACGCGTGCCCGATGTCTTCGGTCGCTTCCGCAGTCCCGCGGCCAAGAAACACCACCCGAAGCCGTATACCATTCGCCGCAGCTAGATTCATCGCTTGAGAAATGTCGTTTACTTCTCGCTGGCGGTTCGGAGCGTCGCTTAAGCAAAAGATGGCAACAGTCTTCTGGCCGTTCCGGTCATTGTTACTTCGCGGCAATGCTTCGGGAATGTTGGCCCCGATGGGGATGTAGGCAGCTTTAGTTCTATTCTTTGGCAGCCAAGCGATGGTCTCGAGAGGGTCAGCGAAGACAGCTTTCTCAGTGCGCCGGTACAGAGCGCGAACGGTCCAATCCTGGCACGCACCGCGAATCCGATCGATCCATCGAGGCGAGTGTTCGATCTGGCGGTATGGCTCGTGGAACACAACAGCGCATCTCACTCCACGCCGGCGAAGTATGACGAGTGTCGCGACAGCTCCCAAGGGAAATCCGCGGCGGGACCACCCGAGCGCTGTATATTGCAATAGAACCCACTGGCCGCGCCATTCGGCGCTCTCGTGCCAGAGCTGCCGTAGTCCATTGAACCAGCCATCTTCCATCCAGCGCACTGACGCCAAACTCATTTGGATCCCTCGCGCCTCCAACGCCTTTGCCAGAAATGTGCAGTAATCCGCCACGCCATCCGTAGGCGTATCAGGGCGGCCAAGCAAAGCGACTAGGGATTTCTCGCTGTTCTTTCGATCCGCAAAATTCATGAAGGCAACGCCAGTACGTGGTTAGCGTCAACTGATTCCGTGCTGTAACCAAACCGGCTCAGCAATTCGCGCGAGTCCCGGGCATTTTTTTCGGAATGCATCTCGCAAATAATCCAAGGCCGATGCGCACAAAGGAGCTTTTCCGCCCCGCGGAACACTTCCACCTCCGCCCCTTCAACATCGCACTTTATCGCGTCCGGCGTCGGTGCGCTTAACATGAAATCGTCGAGCGAAACGCAGCGAGTCGGTTTACCGGGCGGTGCGTTTTCTCCGGCCACGAATTTTCCGATTCCACGATCAGGAGACGATCGGTCCGCAGTGACGAAATTAATTTGCCCACTCGCGGACCATACTCCCATTTCCATCACCGTAACGTTTCCGTATCCATTGCGCTCGATATTACGCCGCAATCGCACCGAGATTTCAGAATCAGGCTCGAAGCTGAGCACTTTTCCGCTGGCTCCAACGCGCCGCGCCGCCAGCAGCGTGAAGAGCCCGATATTGGCGCCGAGATCGTAGAAGACCATCCCGGGCCGCAGCCTTTCGGCCAATATTGACTGTACCGCCGATTCCGCCTCTCCCTGAATATAGCTCTGGCCGGTGCGAGGGTTGAGTTCGAGCCAAATGCCCTGCGCCGGTCCCGCTTCCACGCGCGCCCACACTTTTGCATCCGCGGGCAGCATCCGATGGCTGAGTCCATGAATGATATTGCCAAGAATCGGAACATTGCGGAGCGAACGAAACGGGGCAGGGGTATGCAACATCAACTCACCCATCCATTTGCGCGCGCGCGACAGTTTATTTCTCCAGCACGAAGTTGCCTATCACCAGACAGTCTAGGCCTGAGCTGAAAAATGTCCGGATCGCATCGGTAGGCGTGCAAACAATCGGCTCGCCGCGCAGGTTGAAGGAGGTGTTCATCACTGCGGGCACGCCCGTTCGCAGGCCAAATTCGTGAATCAGCCTCCAATAGAGCGGGTTGACGTCGCGCTCAACGGTCTGTGGCCGCGCGCTGCCGTCCACGTGAGTGACCGACGGTATAATGCTGCGCTTTTCAGGCCTTACCTGCGCCGTCAAAATCATAAATGGAGAATCGGTGGCAGATTCTAGATATTCGCCGGCGACTTCGGCGAGCAGAGATGGTGCAAACGGACGCCACCACTCGCGAAATTTAACAGCGTTGTTCACTTTTGCATTCATCTCCGGGTCTCGTGGGTCGGCGAGAATCGAACGGTTGCCCAGTGCGCGCGGGCCAAATTCCATGCGCCCCTGAAACCAGCCGAGGATTTTTCCGTTGGCGAGCATTTCAGCTGCCGCAAGGGCAGGGTCGGCCACTCGCGTCGATTGGAGCTTGTATGTTTGTAATGCCTTCTCGATCTCGCCATCTGAGCTTTCCGAACCCAGATACACGTGGCGCATTTTACGAACCGGCAACTTGCCGCCGGCATCAAGATACGGAGCCAGAGCGGCACCCAGACAGACGCCGTCGTCGCCTGAGGCCGGCTGAACAAAAATATCGTCCACGATTCCCGAGGCGAGGATCTTTCCGTTGGCTTTGGAATTCAGCGCAACGCCTCCCGCGAGACAAAGATTGCGGCAACCGGTCTTCGCCACGGCGGCTCGCGCAAGTGTCAGCATGGCCTCCTCGCAAGCGTCCTGCACGGCAAACGCGAGATTCTTGTGGAGTGCGTCAATTTCTGATTCCGGTACGCGCCTCGGGCCCAAACGCGCCTCAATCCCGGAGCTCGGAGCGGAATTCTTTCCGATGAGGAGCCGCGTACTGACGCGATAAGGATTGTCGTCAGGGATAATGAAGTCACGCAGATTTATTTTCGGCTCGCCGTACGGAGCGAGGCCCATGACTTTCCACTCGTCGCTGTACGGCTGGAAGCCGAGATAGTGCGTGAACTGCGCATAAAAAAGGCCGAGCGAATTCGGCCACGGAATTGTCCAGACGTGTTCGAGCCGGCCATTTCGTCCATTCCAGAGCGAAGTAGCTTCCCACGAGCCGCGACCGTCAATGACGAGAACCGCAGCATCAGCGAATCCCGAAAAGGCATAGGCGCTGATGGCATGTGCAAGATGATGGTGCACGAAGCGAAAGCGCCCTTTTGTTGGGCCGAATAACTGCCGGAAACGATTTTCGCCGCCCCGTTGGTGCCACATACTGACGAAGTGGCGAGTCGAGTTGAGCAGCGCTCGCGAATCCGCTGGCTGTTTACCGGACGCGTAGCAGCTAAGATCGTGTAGAAAGGCGACGCGCGGTCGCGACCAGCCCTGGCAAATCAGCTCGAGTTCGTCTGGGCGTATTCTTGCGAAATCGAGGCAAGCGCGAATTGAGAGTGCCGGGAACCGCGCATCGTGTTTTGCCCGGCTCAGGCGTTCCTCCGCGATGGCGAAAAGTATTTCACCATCGCGCGCGATACATGCCGAGGAGTCATGCATCTGAGAATAGTTGATGCCGAGCGAAATCATGTTTTACAGCCTGAGTCTCGGATCCACTTCATCTCTTGCGTCGCTCCGCAACCAACAGTGAGTGAACCTCTTCGGCAATCGTCCATTTCGGGTTTTGCTCATACCGAAACAGTCTGTTGACGAGCCGGACAGGCCCCCAGTCCGAGCCTGTCCAGCCACCTTCGAAAACACGCGCATCATGAAAAATCACGACGCCTCCGGGCTGCACAAAACGGCTCCAGTCATTCCAATCGCGCTCAACGGCGGATTCCGAATGGTCCCCGTCTATCAGAACCAAATCGATAGCCGTATTCCAACTACGGGCCGCTTCCTGGCTGAATTTCTCGATCCAGACAACATTTCCTCGGCGGCAGTTGCCGACCGCGCGTCGGGCAGTTCGCTTCATGAAGTTCAAAGCCGGAGCGCGGCTCAGGTGGAACGGGTCGATCAAGTATAGCGTGCCATCCGCAGCCATACCTTCCCGAAGTGCCATTGCCGAAACGCCTTCCGCGACGCCGATCTCCACGAGGCTGGAGCGTCCCGCGGCCCAGCGTCGGATCGCCGCATGTTCGGCCGCCGTATGTTGCGCGAGCGCTGGCCTCAGCCCGAGCCACGCGTAAACGGGAGAACGAAACCAAGGCACGAAGCCATCGTCGTAACTCGATTTCGCGCCCGAACTAACCGGCAAGTTCAATAATGCGTACTTCACATTCGTCTCCGATGTCCGCTTTCAAGACAGACTGTGGCCGCTCAGTTCCTGCCATTGCCCGCAGCGAGGTGCAGAATGCCCTCAAGCTTTTGCGCGATGCGGTCCCACGTGTAGTGACGAGTGGTGGCCTGTGCTGCTTGGCCAAGCTGTTTCCGCAGATCGGCCGACAAACAAACTCGTTCGACTGCATCCGCCAAGGCTTCCGAATTCGCGGGCGGCACGAGCAGGCCATTGACCCCATGTTCAACTACATCCGCCATCCCGCTGGTTTCCGTGGTCACAACCGGCATGGCTGACGCCATGGCTTCGAGAAGCGTCAGCGGCATTCCTTCGACGAGTGATGGAAAAACGAAGACATCGTGCGCCGCGTAGAGGGACGGCATTTGGTCGCGTGCGACGAAGGGGATAACCGTTAAGCGATCTTGCGTTGTCGGCGCGAACGACTTGCGGACTTCCTCTTCGGGCAGCAAACAGCCCACCACCGTCAGATGGACGCCGGACAGCTTGCCGGCCAATATGCGGAATGCTTCAGCTAGGTAGTAGACGCCCTTGCGCTCGAGCCAGGTGCCAACATACAGCAGCCGGACGTTCGGTTTATTCGCGTAGACGCGATCCAAGAAAAACCGCGCCTCGGTTCCATTTGGTACGAACCAAATGCGCCCGGGCTCACGGCCGTATTTGAGTTCGGACTGAATCCAGCCCTCGCGATTCGCCACGGCGCCATAGTCAGCGGTCTTGATTGAAAAATCGTACATCGTTTGGTGGTACAGCCGGTGCCAGAAACGGTTTTTGAGGCCGAAGTTCTGAGCGCGGCCACGGCGATGCTCGACGCGCATGGCATGGACGAAACGATCCTCACTTCCCTGCATGGTCATCACGTAGCGCGGCGCGCCAGCGGGACGCGCGAGCTGGCGCCAGACGCCGTAGGCGCAACCCCAGGGAGCGTGGATGTTGACCACATCATATTTCCCCTTTGACTGTATGATCCGTTTCGCGACGCAGAAAGCGAAAATCAGCGCATCGAAACGCCTGGGACGGCCTGACCGTACGAGCACGTCGTCGAGGAACCAGCAGTCGACGCGGTGCCCCTGTTTCTCAAGCTCCAGCGCGTGGTTCAGCACTACCGCTGCGGCGCCTGCCTCCTGCTGACGCGGCACGCCAATAGCAATTAAGATCTGCAAGTCACTCCCCCGCAGCGGTTAGACATTCTTCTTGGCCTTGCTCCTAACATAGAATTGTCACTTTGCTACCGACGCCAAAGGGCTGCCAACACTAATGCGAGGTAACTGGTGAAACCCACATCGGGCCCGGTATCGAACGCGTCCTCAATCCCACTGACTCAAGATGTAGTACATTTTGCCGCCATCACCGATATCTGGTCCGGGGAGCGTTTGCATGTGCTTGCCCCCGCCCGCTTGAATCATCGGGGCGAAAACTTCGGCGCTTGAGCCGCGCGCGTTTTCCTGAAGTATTACTCGCGCGCCCGGATTTAAAAAGCGCTTTACTCGCAAATAGAACATCCTATGAAGTTGCCAATCAGGGTCCTCGCATCGTAATTCTCCGTTCCACTCGAGGAAATGAGGAGGGTTGCCCACAACGAGGTCCCATTTTTCGCCAGCGGGGATTTGCTCGAGGCCATCGGACAAATAAACAGTGACCCGGTGCGCGATGCCGTTAAAATCCGCTGTCCTCTGGGCTGCCTTAACAGCAGTTGGATTTACATCGGCGAGCGTGACATGTTTACAAAAGCCGCGGGCCAAGAGGGAGTAACCAATGTATCCGGGCCCGGCGCAGAACTCAAATAGCCGATCACATTCATGCAAGCCGATCTCGTTGAGCACACGGATATAGTCCTGACCAAAACCAGAACCTCCCCCATCCAAATCCGGGCGGTCGAAAATGAGGTAGCCAAAGCGAAAAGCCGGCTCAATTTCAAGCGGAAGCCCGAACAGCTTCCGCCGCACCTTTCGCGCCAGCGCCCTCGTCAGGGTTGTCGCCGAGTAGTTTCGGTCGAGAAGGCCCAACTCGTCATCGGCTCGCCTAGCGCCTGGAAAATCGACTTCTCCCCCAACAAATGTGCCGTTCTGCTTGTTCATCACGTCCTGGGCCTCAACTCATCGTACCAGCATCTTCCAATATCACCGTGCGGCACCGATCTCACGCTCGGAGCGACGCCGGTTACAATCGATATCTCCAATTTCATGCCTTTTCTTTTCTACACATTATAAAGTAATGATAGGCAAAGGGCTTCAGGACGCGCCGCAAGTGCCTGTTCGATTCCAGCCATGGGAGGGCCACGGGGTTGTGGCGTGGCCAGATCGGAAATTGGTGGACCGTCCCATCGGAACGAATAATTTTCCACCCACAGCGTTGAACCAAACTGCGGACCTCAGGAAACAGAAAAATCCGATCCAAAGGTTGATCGAATTTGGGGATGACGTCGCGTTTTCGAGTACGCGTATATATGTAATAAAGACCCATTGCGTTGAAATAGTTCGGGGTCGTCAGATAAAGCAGACCGCCTGTGCGACAGACACGTGCCATCTCCATAACGGCAGAGAGGGGATCCAGGACATGCTCAATCGTTTCGCAAGATATTACGATGTCAAATGACTCTTTCGCATAGGGAAGCTGCTGTGCGTCCGCCTGCGTGAATCTGGCGTGGATACCTTCGCCGCAATCCTCTAATGTTTTCCGCCGGGCGATTCCCAGGGCCGTGCTTGAGAAATCGGCGCCAAACATGACCGCACCCTCTAACGCCAGCAGCCTGACGAAGCCACCGCGGCCACAAGCAACTTCGAGAACACGCTTGCCCGTGACAGGAACCAGGTATTCCAGAACAATGTTGTACCAGGGGCTATTTTCGTCCGGGTGCCCGGGCGCGGATTGGAAGACTCGCTCATGCCAGCCGTTGTACTCGCTGGAAAGGGTCACGCTCCGGGGCTCCAATATGTTTCGCGGCGAATCACTTGAAGCGTTCCCCCGGCGTAAACCACTTTTCGGATGGCCAGCGCTGATACGCCCTCCGCGATTCTGATTTCAACCAGCGTTGATCGTTCTCTGGCACAACGCAGCAGCGCGCCATGCTCGGCTGCAGAGGCTAGTCTATTGCCATAATTCTCGAAGGCATTCCATTCGCGAGGCAGATCCAAGACGGCATATTTCAAAATTCGTTCCTTGATCACGGATCACGTCTTCAAAGCAATTCTGCCGGTGTAATCGATTCGGTTCAGGAGAATAGGTATTCGGTTCTCCGCGAAATATTCATCGCAGGCCTGCCGGGACCCTCTCCAATGCCCGTAGTCATCGATAATGATTACACCGTTTTGCGATAGGCGCGGAAAGAGGTGAACCAGTTCATGCTTCGTCGACGCATACCAATCGGTGTCAAGTCGCAGCAGGGCGATGGAATCTGGGACCGAAGCCGGTATGGTTTCTTCGACCTTGCCCTTAATGAAGTGAATTCTCTCTTCTGGGTAACCTGTCTTCAGAAGTACGGTCTTGACAAGTTCCAGAGGTGCGCCAGCACACTTGTAGTCGGGATTTTCTTGCAAAAGTTCGGAGGCCTGTTTGCCAGAGTAATCAGTGTCATTCGACATTGGCTCGGGCATTCCCTCAAACGTATCGAAGAGGTACAAATCACGCTTCACATCCTGGAGTTGGAGGAGCGTTCTGGCGGCTGCCGCCATGCTGCCTCCTTTCCACACTCCGCATTCAACGATGGACCCCTCAATTGCGTTGGCGCTCACGTACCGTACCGCTTGAATTAGAGCGTAGATTCGTTCTGGGCTCGTCAAGGTCCAGGGGCGGACCTCTCGAATGATCGCTGTCTCTTCACTGCGAAAATCGGGAGGGTAGTCCTGTTCTCGATTACGAAGACGGGTAATATCGAGGCCTAGTGCCCTGAAGGATTTGCGGATAGCGGACTTAATCATGGTTGTCGCATCACACTGATTTTCTCGTTCTTCGCTATTCCTGTTTCGCTTGACTGTGAGCCAGCGCTGCCCATGCATACTCGATGTCGTCCCGCCTGAAAAGCCGTGCGGCTACGGCTCCTGCTGCGTAGAGACAGACTCCCAGCAACGATTTTCACGACAGCCGATCCAGGTAAGAAGCGTCCGCTGCCCATGCTGCCCCCAATGCCAGAGCGAGTGCCGGTACTGCCCAACGCAAACCCTGCAGAACCAGCGGAGCGTGTTTGGCGAAATGCAAGCAGCACCACGAACCATGCCAGACCATAACTTATCAAAGTGGCCCAAGCCGCGCCTAGGGCCGCATATCGTGGTATCAGGTACAAATTCAATGCCACATTGCTCAATGCACCTACGGCCGTCGGAACCAAAAGGTACTTTTGCAGATTCCTGGCCACCATTGCGGCTACCATGACTGTCCCGAAAAAAATGCTCACCTCCGACCAAATTAGCACCGCGAGCAACGGCGTCGCTGCCGCGAATTGCTTGCCATAAAGAAGGTTTACGATGGGGCCAGCTCCCGTCGTAATCACCACGCAAATGGCGCAGGCAAGCACTGAAAAATAACGGAATGTTCGATCTAGATAGCCGTGAAAAGCCAAAGTCCCCGATCTGTTGCTGAAATGGAGAGAATTGGAACCAGCGAAGCGATTAAAGCTGCTGGGAGCATTTCAAACATTTCGCTCACTCTTACTGCGGCGACATACTGTCCCAATATCGAATCATTCACCATATTGTGCAGCATGACCTGGTCAATTCGGAAGTATACGGAAGCTAGTAGAGAGCTGAAAGCAATGGGAATGGCGCTGGCCAGATAAAATCGTGAGCGATCCGCGCTAAGATTCAGACGAACGGAGCAGAAACCGACGACTGAAGCCCCAAATCAAAATGGCCTCGAGAGCTGCCACGATGAATCGCCATACGATCACAGTGATGAGACGTGCCTGCAACCACGCCAACGCCACAACCAACAAGAGCCATATAACCTGGCGTAAAAGGTTGATTCCCGCTGAATACCATTGCTTCAAATCTACCAGGAAAACCACCCCGGGAAGCCGGAGCGGCGAAAGCAAGAGCATTTCCAGTACAGCGAAAATAAGCAGGAAATGTAAATGGCCCTTGTAGCCCACAAAGGGAGCGATCACCAATGACAAGATCGTGGCGCCGATAGCAAAAATAACGCAGAGCCTCGTTCCGGTTCGGAAAATGTTCGTAGCCTGGTTCCGATCAATGGACGCTTCTCTGGCCATGATCGAATCGATTCCAAAGGTTGCCAACCAGCCAAAGAGCGTCGCGTAAGCGTAGATCGCGCCGAATTCGCCAAGTTTTTCACTCCCTAGATAGCGTGCCAGAATAATGGATGCCCCTCCCGATAGAACAATCGAGAGTCCGCGGCCGCCGAGCAACGCGGCAGTATTTTGCAGCACGCGCGTCCGCATTCGAAGTCTGCTTTTTGCCGGCTGAGTTCCCATAATTTTGAAGCTTTGCGAACGGCGGAAGCCTTTCAAATTCCGGACCTGCAAAATGTTTCACTCGCTATCTTCTGTTGGCACAGGATTCTAGGGCTCTTTATTTTGTTCTTGGAGTTGCTGCAGATCTTCCTGTTCAATATGGCCCATCAATCGTCCGCGCCCGGTAAAGTATGCTTTTAAGGTCCGAACGGTTTGCGCTGGAACGACCGCAACTTGATTGTACGCTGCGTCACGCCAGGAAATCGGGCCTCGCGCTGGAATCAAGTGCGTGCCCCATTGGAAAATGAGGCCCAGGTTCCAGGCAATCAATGCCGCCGTAACGATCGATGCAAATAGCGCGGCGCGGTGTTCCTGCCACGCGCGCCCCAGCCAATCGAAGAATGCTGCCAGTCCGAGAACGAAGATCGGCGTTAACGAAACAAAGAATCGATTGCCGTAAGACGACAAACCATCCCAATCGGGATGCAGGGAAATCAGAATATAGAAGGCCACGAAGACTGCAGAAAGGTATGTTGCGAAGCGCCGATCCACTAGCTGAAAGAGAGCCAGTCCGATCAACGCCAGAATCAAAATAGGCGTCCAGCTGAGCATTCCGTGGTCGGAAGAAAACAAAACATTCCAGAATGCCGGCGAATTCCAGGCCCAATCGCGGACCGGCGCATAACCAGTGTGGGTCGGATTTCCGAAAATGATTCGTCGCGAGACTACAGTGGGCAGCAGAGCTACAAGGAATACGCACAGATAGGTCAGATGCTGAACGAAAAGCTGTAGAATTGCACGGCTGTTGCGCGCAGAAGATTCCCATTCTTCCCAATAGGAACAGATTGCCTCGAGAAGAGGGACCAGAAGCACGACGCCGTTCGGGTAGTAAACGTCCACCATAAGCCCGGAGAGTAGACCGAGAACTATCCACTGTGGCAGCGTGCGATGGTCTCGCGTCCGGTGCCAGTACCATAGAAATAGCGCCACAACAAAAGCCGAGTGTGCATGGGACCAAGACGGATTAAAATACATGTACACGGGCAGTGAACTCGCCCACCAGATCCCCAGCGTTGCCAGAAATGCCCAGCGCTCGCCAAAATATCTTCGCGCAAGACTGAACGAAAGCAAGAGGCCGGCGAATCCATATACGGCAGTCGCAATTGCCATAGTTATTAGGTAGGGCTTCGAAAAACCGTTGGCGGCGATGTGAGCGCCGATCTTGTCACTTAGTAGCACGCCGGCGTGCGTGACAATGAGAAAAGGCAGCCAAAGAAGCGAAGGACCAATGGACCATATGTTGGCGATATGGCCTGTTGAGGTGTATTCGCTCGAAAGAACGCGGCCATCGGGGCCCAAACGTCCCGTCACGAAGCTCTGATTTCCGTGCTGCCAGTCCTTCTCGAAATCGAGCCGTCTCTCAATGAGCAACGACCGAGCATAGGCGAAGTATCCCACTCCGTCGCCCCGCACCCAAGGATTCACCAGCGGAAGGCTGAAAACAAATAGCGCAAGCAGGATTTTGACGCGCCGAGAAAATATTGGCCCCGACTTCACGGCCCGCATCATCAACTCGTCGTCTCCCGAATCGTTCTTGTCGAAGATTTCGCTGAGGATTCCAGCAAACTCGATGCCACGTATTCGAGCTGCTCTTCTGTAAGTTCCGGGTACATCGGCAGCGACAGAATTCGATTGGCTGCTGCCTCCGTCGCCGGAAATTCACCGTAACGGTAACCGAAATCTTTGCAGGCTTCCTGCATATGAATCGGTATCGGATAATGGATACCGGTCGCGATACCGCGCGCGGACAGAAATTCCTGTACCTGGCGCCGGTTGTCCGTCTCGATCACGTAGAGATGGAAAATATGTGTGCGCTGAGCCGCAACGCGAGGCAAAACGTACGGCCCGCCCGCCAGCAGTGCATTGTAAGCTGCGGCATGTCGTTGTCGCGCGGCATTCCATACATCCAGATGGCGAAGCTTCACCCGCAAAATGGCCGCCTGAATCGTATCCAGCCGTGAATTGGTGCCTGCAACCACGTGTTCGTACTTCACGCGTTGACCGTAGTTTCGCAATTGGCGAATTTTTTCAGCGATAGCCGGGTCGTTCGTGGTGACGGCTCCCCCATCTCCGTAGGCGCCGAGATTTTTTCCAGGATAGAAACTGAAGGCCGCGGCATGTCCCCATGTACCTGCCCGCCGGTTGGCATACATAGCACCATGCGCTTGCGCGGCATCTTCGATGACGATGATTTTGTTCTTTCGAGCGATTGCTAGAATCGGCTCCATATCTGCTGGCTGACCGTAAAGATGCACCGGCATGATTCCGCGCGTTCGCGGCGTGATGGCGGCCTCGATCGCGTTCGGACTGATGTTGTAAGTCGAAGGATCCATGTCCACAAGAACGGGACGTGCGCCTGCAGCAATAATCGCAAGCACAGTTGCTATGTAAGTGTTCGCCGCAGTGATCACCTCGTCGCCCGGCCCGATGCCGTACGCACGAAGCGCGAGCTCAAGCGCGTCAAGTCCGGAGCCGACTCCTATAGCCTGCAGTCGTTCCGATAAATTTCGCGAAATCCTCCTCGAACAGGCGGACTTCCTCACCCAGGACGTAGTCACTCCGGTCCAGCACGCCCTGAATTGCCGCGTTTATTTCCTTCGCAATGGTTTTGTACTGCGCTTGCAAATCTACGAAAGGGATTTGGATTCTTTCAGTCATTTTCTTAAGCCCAGACCCAAATAAAAGATGGGGCGGAGAATACTCCACCATCCCGTGATCGGCTTCATCTTGGTGTAGCCCTGCTGGTGAGGCGGATAAATCTTAGTAACCGGCACTTCGCAATGCCGGTAGCCCAGTCGAATCGAATTATAGAGGAGATAAGGTTCGAGTTCGTATCTATCGAGCCAATCCTGTCGCCAATCGATTCGTCCGTCGCGAAGAATGTTCGTGCGGAATGCCCGGAACCCGTTGGTCGTTTCCGTCACGCGCTTGCCCACGAACATCGAGAACAAAAGCGGATGCACGAACCGTGTGGCGAGCATGCGATATGCGGGAGTGTTGCCGTACCCGCCGCCGGGAAGAAAACGTGACCCTTGCACGAAATCCGCCCGGCCAGAGCGGATCGGATCGAGTAATCGCGGAATTTCGTTTGGATCGTCCTTATCGTTTCCCGCCTGAACCACTAGTACATCATAATTATTTTCGATCGCGTAGTCGAAGACGCGCTTCATCGCTGCGCCTACTCCCTGGTTCGTGGGGTTGCGCAGATGAAGCCATCCGTTCTTAGGCAGAGATTCGAGTGCGCCGTCAGTCGAGCCGTCATCCATCACGAGCAAATCGTAATCGCGCGGATACGGATGGCGGGCAATCGTCCTGCGGATTTTCTCGCCCTCGTTGTAGGCGAAGATGGCTGCGAGCGTTTTCATTGCCCGCGTCGAGCGGGTCGCATCACGGGGCGAGGCAGGGGAGCGACCGTATTCCATTCCGGACGCCGCCGGACATCGATTCCGTCCACGTACGGTTTGACGATATCGAACGGGCATTCCAGTTCATCCACGTCCGCAATTACACGAGCCGGCGAGCCCACCACCACCGCGCGGGCAGGTACGTCGGCGTTAACAACACTTCCCGCGCCGACCAGGGAATTCTCTCCGATAATCACGTGCGGAAGAATCGTAGCTCCGATTCCAATTCGCGCCCCCGATTTTATGGTCGGCCCCTGCATGCATTTAGTGCACAGTGGATGAGGGTCGTTTGCGAGCATCACCCCGGGCGCAAGAAAAACGTCATCTTCAATCAGGGTATACTGCGAAACGTAAACGTTGCAGTGAATGCGCACGCGATTTCCGAGGACGCAGTCGTAATCGATGGTAGTGTGATTCCAAATGGAGCAATCATCTCCGATCCTGTTTCCCTCTCGGATAATTACGCCATGGCCCGTCTCCAGTCCGTTTCCGATTTTCACCGAAGCGTAAATCACAGTTCCGGAGCGCACTTGAGCGCGGTCGCCGATGCGCACAGGCGTCCTCTCGACTGTGCGTCCCGGAGGATATCCCAAGATTACTCCGGGATCGATCGTGCAATCACGCCCTAACTCGATCGGGACGCAACTTTGCACTTTGCCACCTCCACGGCTTTTCCGTGCTCGCGCATGGAAGCATCGATTGCTTTCAATGTCCGAACGACGTGCGTTCCTGTCAGGGTATCCGACACCGGCTTCCGATTCTCGGAAATGGCCTGGATGAAATCGGTGGCTTGATTCTTCAGCGGCTCGCTGAATTCAATCTTGGGACTAATGATGTCTCCATCGCGCACCAACAACTTGAATTCTCCAAATGTCCCGGCATCCGTTTCGCTCAACGAAACGCCCTTCTCGAATATGCGAACTCGCTCTAAGTCATCCAAATCGTCAAACACTACACGCTGGCGGCTGCCCACGACGACCACTTCGCGCACCTTATTCGGGTCCGCCCAACTCACGTGAATATTTCCGATCACATCATTCGAGTAACCCAGTGTGACAAATCCGACATCTTCCCGAGAATTGCCTAAAGCGCGAGACCCAATCGCGCTTGCCCACAGAGGCTGCTCTTCCAGCAAATAATTGAAAATCGAAATATCGTGAGGAGCCAGATCCCAAATCGCGTTTACGTCATGACGGATCGGCCCGAGATTAGTTCGGGTGGAATGCAAATAATAGACTTGACCGAAGGCGGATGATTTCACGCATTGTCGCAGCTTCTGAATTCCCGGGTTGTAGAGAAATGTATGCGCCACCATCAGCACTCGGCCCTTCGCATCGGCGAGCGCGCCTAATTCCTCGCAATGTTCCACCTCTAGAGCCAGCGGTTTTTCGACGATCGCATGTCGGCCGGACTCCAGAGCCAACCGGGCTAGTTTGTAGTGCGTCGAGGCGGGTGTGGAAATCACTACCGCATCCACATCCGTTCGTTCCAAAACCTCCCGGGCGTCTCCGCAGACCGGGATCTGCGGAAATCGAGAAGCCGCTCGTTCCAATCGTTCGCGCTGCGAATCGCAGATCACCGTAACACTGCGATCCAGGCAATTCACTCAGCGCACGAACGTAGTTCGGGCCCCAGTACCCATATCCGATAAGGCCGATGCGGATTTTCGATGACAATCTAAGCAACTCCTTGCCTTGGCCGCACAATGAGAACGTCGTATGAAACTGTCTGGAATATAACCGTGGTGCCGTGCGCATTACCTGGACATTAGCTGGCAGTTGATCCTGCCACCATCCGGCCCACCGGGTCGGACCCATTGGTCGTAACAGAATCTCGCTTTCCGGCGCTCTTCTTGTCCTGGAAGTAATGAATGACGCCATCCACGATGTCGTTCAAGGGTATCGCTGGCAGAAAGCCCGTAAGTCGCTCGAGCTTTCCCAGTGCTGGTACGCGCCGCGGCATATCCTCAAACCCGGGCTCGTAGGCCTGATCGTAGGGCACGTAAGTAATCGGAGAGCTGCTGTTCGTGCGCTGCTTAACCAGATGCGCGAGCCCTTCAATCGTAATTTCGTGAGTGTTGCCTATATTGACGACCTCACCTATTGCCTTCTCGGTGGCAACAAGCCGCATGATGGCCTGCACGGAGTCGCGAACGTCGCAGAAACAACGTGACTGCTGGCCCGTTCCAAAGACCGTGATCGGCTCACCATCGAGAGCCTGGCGCACAAAGTTAGGCAGCACCATTCCGTAACGGCCCGTCTGCCTCGGCCCCACCGTATTGAATAACCGCGCAATCACCACCGGCTGTTTTTTCTCTTTCCAGTACGAAAGAGCGAGAAATTCGTCGAGCGCTTTCGACGCCGCATAGCTCCAGCGGCCCTTACTGGTCGGTCCGAGTACTAAGTCTGCGTCTTCGTGAAACGGCACTTTGTCGCTTTTGCCGTAGACTTCGGACGTGGAAGCGGCAAAAACCAGTTTTTTCTTTTTGGATGCCGCGTCCAATACGAATTGCGTGCCGTGAACGTTCGTTTCGATCGTGCGTACGGGGCTCTCTACAATTAACCGCACGCCTACGGCGGCGGCCAGGTGATAAACGACGTCGCATTCATCCACCATCTCTGCCAGCAGATGTTTATTCATGATCGAATCAAAAACATGGTGGAAACGATCGTATTTTTTCAGGTGCCGGATGTTCTCTACGCTGCCGGTCGAGAGGTCGTCGAGGATAAATACATCGTCACCGCGTCCGATTAAAGCCTCTGCTAGATGAGAACCGATAAAACCAGCACCGCCGGTAATCAGGTTTCGCAAGATATCACCTTTTAGGCCGAAGGCCCGTTCGGCTCCTCGGGTCCTGACGGAAATTTGGAAGTTTTGTCCGCATCTTCGCCATACCCGTAACCATAGGCGTATGGATAATACCGGTAAGAGTAGTAATAATCCGGTGCGCTGGAATCGACGGCGTTCAAAACCACGCCAAGCAAGCGGCATTTCACCGCCGCCAGCAGATCTCGGGTGCGCGTGAAAGCTTCTTTCGGCGTCTCGCCGCTGCGCACCACCAGCAGGACTCCATCGGTCAGCGCGGAAAGTATCACGGCATCCGTGGCAGCCATGACTGGCGGAGAGTCAATAACGATGAACTTGAATCGCCGGCGCAATTCCGCAATTGCTTCGCGCATGCGATGTGAAGAAAGCAGGTCCGCCGGACTCGGTGGCACCGGCCCGGTCGTTAGAGCCGAGAGGTTCGTTATCGTCGGATGCTGAATCGTGGCTTCGTCAAGGCTTGAAACTCCCGCCAAATAAGAACTCAATCCCACGTCTTTTCCAATTGTCAAATTCAGCGCACGCCGAACGCCCGGTTTGCGCAGATCGGAATCCATCAGCAAAGTACGGTCTCCCAGCTGCGCCAGGGTAACGGCGAGGTTTACCGCCGCCGTCGTCTTTCCTTCTCGAGGCAGGGCGCTCGTCACCAGGATTACTTGCGGCGGATGATCCGCCTGCGACAACAGCAGGGAAGTCCGCAAAGCTCTGAAAGCTTCAGAGATTTGAGATTTCGGTTGGACGTAAGATAGCAACTCCACGCGCCCGCCGGAAGTGGCTTGTGAACTTCCATCTCGAACTCGACGCGAAAGCCGGCCCTGGTGCGCATTCAATCCCGGCATGGCAGGCACGACTGCAAGTGAGGGCAAGCCCGTGAGCGCTTCGATATCGTCTGGCGATTTCACCGTGTTATCGAGGTACTCGCGGAAAAGCGCGAGGCCTACTCCGCCCACCAAACCAATCAGGAATGCCAGCATGATATTGCGCGCTTTTTGCGGCCGCGAAGGGCTCCCCGGCGCTAGCGCGGGATCCACCACGCGAATATTACTTGAACGAAGTCCGGCAGTAATGGTCGCTTCCTTCAATTTTTGGAGCAACCCGTCGTAAAGCTGTTTATTCGATTCCGCGTCGTGCTGCAAAATGTGGTATTGAACCAGTTTTTCTGCTTGATCGTTTGCTTCGGCCTTCTGTTTATCGAGCGCTTCCTGAAGGAGTCCCACATGACTACGTGCCGTGTCGAATTCTTGCTGGACGCTCTCTATTAAGGTCTTCCGCGCGCGACTCAGATTGTCGTCCACTTCCTTTTGTTGCGCCGCGATCCGAAGAACTTTGGGGAAATTTGGACCATACTGGTTCAGCGCGTCCGCATACTGTTCGTCAACATCTGCCTTTTGCTTGAGTAACGCCGTGAGGACTTCGCTACCGTGCGCTGCGGGCAGCGCGTCCACATTCCCGGAGATCGCCATACGGTACAGCGCTTCCTTCTGAGCGACATCGGTTTGCGCTTCAGTGACAGCTTTACTTAGGTCTGCCAGTTTGGAAGTAGCAATGTCCTGTTTCTCGTCGATTTGCCATATCTGGTTCGCTCGCTCGTAAGCGATACGCGCATTTTCCGATTTTTCAACTTTAATCCGAAGCTCTTCAAGCTCCGAAGACAACCAATTGGATGCCTGGATCGTCGCGTCGTACTTGCTGCGAAAATTCTGTTCCACGAAGTTCTGCAAATGCGTGTTGACAATTTGCGCCGCCAGTTGCGGATCTTCCGCCTCGAAGGTCACTTCAATCAGTCGGCTGTTAGGGACGCGCTTCACACTGAGCCGCCCGAGAAATGCGCCCAGGATTGCCGGACGCTGGGGTGCGGGTCCGCTGTGCGACCAGGCCGTCGGGTTCGGGCCTCCGCCGAACTCAGGATAGCGGGTTAGATCGAGAGACTTAATCGTCTGCAGCGCAAGCGTTTCGCTCTGGAGTATTTTCGCCTGCGTCTCCAGGTAATTTTCCATATCCATGAATTCATCGTAAGAATTCGAATCTGGGAACGGCATCATATTCTGCGATTCTTTATCCACTTCCACACGAGCGGCGGCCAGGTAAACGGGCTTCATTTTGAATGACGCGATCGTCACGACAGTTACGACGGTCAGAAGAAAGGTCAGGATCAGCCACTGATGCTTCCGCAGAATAATGATGTAGTCGAGCAGGTGTGGTTCCCGGGGAACCTGATCCCAGGGGAGCACCGAAGGCGCGGGAATTACCGTTAGCGCCTCCGCAGCTTTTCGCTCGCGAAGACTTGGAACGATTCTAGATGGCTCTTCCATTTATTTCCTTATTCCCTGCTCCGAGTCGCCAGAACGCCTTAAATCCCATACCGATCATCGGTAAACCGCGACAGCTGCACCGGCGGTCAATGCAGCCTCTGACCCTTTCGCCAAAACCTTTAGACCGAAGCTATCCGGGATATACAAAATATCATTCGATTGCATAGCCACATCATCAGCTTTGCGATTTTCGATTTGTCTTAATGTGTACCGGTATCATGTCCTTTTGTCCGGTCACGGCATTGTTGCGCATGATTACGGCCTCGTCAGCCTTAGCAAACCCTGATAAGCCGTGTCCTAACGCTACTGCCTTTAGAACAGTAATCTGCTCCCCGTGGCTCTGGAGAACGTAGCCTCCCGGCTGCACGATGCCCCCGCCCATCACGTACACAATTCCTGCGCGGGGAACACTCACCGAGTCGCCGCCGTAAACCGGTATGTTGTAAACGGGATTACCCGATTCGAGTAAATCCTGCAGACGAATCGTGATCGTCGGAGTATCCGAAACAGCACCTTCGGTGGTTTCATTCGAGTCATTCTTGTTCGCGCTTTTGTCCCCAGCCGGGTGCGGTCGCGTGACAATCACCACACTACCCGCCTCATCAGTGATCCCACCGGCCTCCGCAAGCAATTCCAGCAACGTCGTCGGCCGGATCACCTGATAGACCATCGGTTTTTGCACCGCGCCCACCAATGAGATCGGCTGACTGTGCTGCTCCTTAACGAAAACGGAAACCTGCGGATGCGATACCAAGCCGTTTTCGACCAGGAGTTGCGCCAATTTTTGTTCCAATTGATATGCAGTTAGCGTGGCTGTTGGAATCTTCCCTGGAATTAGCGGATAGGTGATATCGCCCATATCGCTAACCCGCAGGTCGCGAGAAAGTTCTGGAACGTCAAAGACATCAACATGCAAAAGATCGCCGGCTCCTATGGGCGTATCCACCGGCTGCGTGCGGGCGAGCCCGGCCAATTCCTGAATTTTTTCGTTTGCTTGCTGCTGTGTTTCGAGCTTTTGTTGGCGCGTACGTCCCCTGCACGCACAACAATATGAAAATCGGCAACAAATAGGCAGGCTTCGCTTTAAGCCAGCCCGAAACTCTTCGGACTGTGAAAGTCATATGACAGATAACCCCGCAAACACTATCACCCACGCCGTGTGGCTGTGTCAATTATGGAAATGCCTTCCTCGCGCAAGGCACTAGCGGTATTGAAACAAAGAAATCGAAGCGGATCCTAGGTCTCGGCCGCCACACTGAGTTTGCGTATGTGAGCGTGCCGTCGGGCTGGCACAGATTCCGAAGCGAAAGGTGTTGAGGTTGCAAGATAAGCTTGCAGAAGAAAGAGAAGTGCGTTGGCGGGTATGTGCAAATTGAAATCAACGAAACTATGAAGCAACATCCCGCACAAGCCTGCGATAGCGCCGGCGTGAAGCGCGCGCGAGAAATGGCCCTGTTCCGCTCCGTAGCAAGTTTTTGCCTGTCGAAACAAAATCCATAAGAACGCCAAACCGCAAAGGCCTCCAAGCACTCCGGTTTCCGCCAGCATTTCGATGTAATCGTTATGAACATGATCCACGAGCCTGCCATCGTATAGAATTTCGTACCGGGGATACACGGCCACCAGCGCTCCCAAGCCCGCGCCCTTGATCGGATGATCCTTAAAGATGTGTGCCGCCCCTTGAGACATCGTGAAGCGGCGGTCGATTGTTACTTCGCCCGAACGCACCATGGAAAATCGTTCAATCGCTTTTCCCGCGCCCTAGCCATGCGATCAGAGCCACAGCTGCCAAAGCAACAATTGCGAGCGCCGTCAGACGCGGCCCTTCCGGGCCTCTGCGCGTCTTTGCCAATAACCACAGCACCGCCATTTCGAATCCAAAGCTAACAATGCCTCCGCGGGAACCTGACAGAATCAATGCTCCGATTGGGATGATCGTCAACACACCCGCGAGCGGGTACAGGTCCCGCCGTAACCCGCGAAAAATCAGCATCGCTAGGCCAACTGGCAGCGTGAGCTCTACGAATCCTGCGAAATGATTGCGGTTCACGTATGGTCCAAAGGGATCGCCGCCTGAGCGTAGCGCCCGAAGCCAATAAATTGTCCCCTCAGAAGTGAAGTGTTGAATGATGCCGAGCAAAGAGACGCCAAAGCACATCAGGATCAGGAACCACACCAATCGATAAAGATCCGCACGGACTCGGAACGATTGTGCCAGCAGAAAAAACAGCAGCAGATAAGTGCCAAATCTGAGCAGTTCGAGCCGCGTGAGAAACGGATAGGGCGTAGCACCAAAACAGAGTTGCAGCAAACCGATCGCGATCACCCCGAGGATGGGCCAGTTCAAAGAGCTCCAATAGAGTTTTGCTTTCGGATCCTTGAAAAGCACGATGGCCCACAACAGGAACAGAATTCCGGCCCCCATTTCCAGCAGGGACTGCGACCACACCTCCACGGTGCCAAAAGCCAAGACACTGAATGCGATGAGAACATAGAGACCGGCACGGATGACTTTCATGGTTGGTTTCCGCTCTCATCAGCTCCCGTCGGTACCAGCGAGACATCCGCGATCCACGCTGTCCCGCTCAATCTATTGTCGAAAAGTCGGCTTCTAGACCGATACAGCCGCACTGCAAGGAAGTGTGTCTGCGCTCCTGTCGCTACGTCTGCCTCTGCCGCAGTCCATGAATGGTCTCCCGTAAGATTCTCCGTTTCCAATAGCGCCATCCCCGCGTGATTCGGATCAGCAATCGCGAAACGCATCCCGCTTTCGGTCGGGATTGCCGCCGTCCGTAAATATGCGCGGAAATGATAAGTACGGTTGGGCTCGACAGGAACGTATTCAAGCGGGTGATCGAGTTCGAGATTAAAACCCCCTCCGAAATCTAGCCGGACGGAGCGTCCGCCCTGCATGGGCGGCGCGGAATCAAAATCAATTGACGCACCCGGTGGACTATTCCAGCGCCAGCCTAATCCCCCATTTGGAAAGTCTCCTGTGAAGTTGCCATCCCAGATCAATGATCCGTTTCCCGGATCCTCATGTGGGAGCCCGGCTGCTCGTAGAGCTTCCCGCCAAACCCGGCTGGCATCTGCCGACCGGTCTTGGCGAATTAGTTCATCGAGAAACGAAAACGATTGCGGCAGCGCGATGGGCTTCGCGAGTGACATCAAGCGTTGCCACACTGCAAGTCCGGCTTCGGCTTCGTGAATCGATGCGAAAAAATCGAGCGTTCGAAGATACGCATTTACATCGGCGGGAAGCACTTGATTGAGCAGCGTATCTACATCGTGATTGGAGCGCCATGTGCGCGAAATTGCCAGGGGCAGGAGCGAAGGGTCCGCGCCAACGGCTAGTCGGGTCTGGGCGTAGCCTTCCGCCCACTGTTGTTCTCGAAGCAGAAAATTACCGTAGTTCCAATCGACTTGTGCAGACAAAGGGTAAACGGCTTGCGCGCGTTCGAACGCATCGCGCGCGTGGGAAATGTCTCCGGTCGCTTCGTACGCTCCCGCTAGATTCATCCAATAATAAGCAGAGAGCGGATTATCTCGGATCGCCCTTTGGAAATCCTTGACGGCTTCGTTTGCATCGCCGGCAACGAAATCCAGTTCCCGGAAGCGCCCCAAAACATCCCAAGCCTCGCCATTTCCGGGCTCCAGTGCCGCGCCGCTCTCAATTTCGGTCAGGCGGTCTGAATTAATTCGGTAGTCTGCGATCCAAAGGCGGACGCTTTGATAGAGGAAAAATAGAGCGATCGTCAGCGCGGCGATCAGCAGCGCGCGCCGTGTGCCTGTACCTTCGAGTGTGATCTCCACGCCCTCGTAATCTGCACCGAGCGTTGCCTACTCTGCAAGCCTAAATTGCGAGGGAGTCCTGCAAGGAGGTTTTTGCTCACACCTTGGGAAATTACTTTTCACGGAATCGGTACACCAAGCCGATCGACGCACGGTAATTGGTTTGGCTAGCGGCGCCTGAGACGAAACGCGACTGCTCGTAATCCGCCTGGATCACGCGGACGGACCAGTGCTCCTTAATTTTCCAATCCAACCCGCCGCCCGCCATCCACACTTGGCCGAAATCGGAAGTACTGAAGGGAGTGTACCCGACTTGGGTGATGTGGTACCGGTAATCTCCTCCCCCGAACAAAACGTGTGCGTAGGCCGTTATTTTGTGACGATGACCGAAGGGATACAACTGCGGGCCAACCAGGAAACTGTAGATATCCGTACTGGTGTTTGTCTTGTTTACACTACTGCTTGAGCTGTATCGATTGTAAGTGCCCGCGATGTCACCGGCCACATTGATGAAGCGCCAGATATGGTAGTCGCCATAGGCTTCCCATCCTCCCATATTGAGCCTTGACCCGCTGAACTGATCGAACGACCTGTACGCTGCGCCTCCGCCGATTTCGAACTGCGGTACGTCCTGAGCCATGGCCGGCGTACAAAAAATTAGGCCCAATATGAAAAGCCCAACCAGGTTCTTCATTAGCAATGTCCTCCAGAAATTCTGGCATCGAGTATGCCATTCCCGCGGGCCTTATGATGCAGCCAATAAGAGTTAGGTTATCGCGCCGCTAAGAGTAAACGGAAATCGTCTCGGATTGAAGAGTCAGGACGAAAAAAAAGGGCCGGACCTGCGTCCGGCCCCTTCAAAACGAAGGAAAGCCTACCTCTCGCCGAAGCGAATCAGCAAACCGGCTCCAATTTTATAATTGTCTTGGAAAGGAATTCCGTCACTTCCGGCATCGAAGAAACGCGTTCGCTCATATTCAACTTGCGCCAAGCGAATAGCGAAGTGCTTCGACACTGTCAGGTCCACACCGCCGCCGCCTCCCCATGCAAATTTGTTCTCTGAATCGTTGCATCCGCCACCGCCGCAATTGGAGAACCCAAAGTGCGCTCCCCCGAAAAGCACGTTTACATACGGTGTTATCACATGATGGCCCAAAGGATAAATCTGCGGCCCGACCATGTATGAGTAGACAGTGTTATCTCCGCCGCCAAAAGTCGTGTAGGTTCCATCGAAGTCGGCTGTGACGCCTAGCCAGTGGGTGATGTTAGCGTCCGCCGATATTTGCCACCCGTTCATATTAAGCCGGGGCCCTCCCCCTGGCACATCAAAGGAGCGATACTGATACCCCGCCCCTGCCTCAAAGGTTGGAGTTCCTTGCGCCAAAGCTGGCACACTGAAAATCGCGACTAAAGCGAGCATCCCAAATAGGTTCTTCATTGCAACAGCCTCCTCAGAATTGGTACGCAAAGAGAGATTTGCTTGCGGCCTATCTTTATGGTTAGCGCGTTCCAGATTGGCATATTGTGAAAAGCATAAAAATGGGGAACAGATAAGTGTGTGCCGAAGAATGCACCGCACTTATCAAGTCTATGCAGAAGAATGAGTTACGCGGCGCTTCTTTGCTCGCTAGCTGGCCGGATAGACCTTAAAATTCCCAGCTATACCTGAAGGACAGCGTTACGGTTAAGTCCTGATCTCATCGTACGATCGGAGAATTGCGTCACACAGTTCACCGATCCGGCTCGGATCTTCACGGGGCCGCAAGCGCCGGATTGGAACCCTTCCAAGCATACGGCCGAAAAACTCGAACTCGCGTGCTCGCATTTCCTTTTCCAGAAGATTAGTTGCGTACGAATTCGCTACCAGTGCCAGCAGTCCTTCTCGCGGCGTCAGCTGTTCAAGAAATGGCGCATCCGGAACCGACCCTCTCTCTCCCAACACGAAGATTGCTCCCAAGGGCAAAGTCTGCGCTTCAAAGCGGAGGTCGTTACCGGCTAGCGAGAGCAGCCGTTTGTCCCAATGAGGAGAAAAACTTGGCAATTTCTTGTCTGGTCCATACACCATGGCGACCGAATCGGGCCACAAGCTAAGATACGGATACGCCGGATAAACATAAAAGGAGCCGTCCCGTTCCACAAGCGCTACCACATCGTCTGAAATTATCGCCAAGCCTTTCCGCGCCAGCAGTGCGGCAGTTGTCGATTTCCCGGCCCCTTCGGAGCCCACAAAAGCAATGGCGCGGTCGGCCAGGGCAACGGCGCTCGCATGAAGGCAAGTGACTCCTCGCAAACGCAGCAGAAGGCCCAGTACCGGACCCAGCAGATATGTAGCCGCATCTTCTGTTGTTAGATTATTCGGCCACTGCGCCCACAGTTCCGTTCCCGTGCGATTCATCCAAAACTGTGTGCCGTCGCAGTACGCAAGGCGCAGGAAATCGCCTCCGGCGATTTTCCAGATTCGCAGAGCGGGTTGTCCCGCTTCATCGGCGTAAACGCTCGTGTAGGTTAAAGTTTCCTGCTCACTGGGAATTTCGTCCGCGGTGTAAGGCGAAGTCTCCATGTGAATAATGACGGACGGACTCGAAACAGACGTCTCCATTGCGACCAATTCTGGAATCGGAAGATTTGAGCGAAGCAGTAAACCGAAGACCGAATAAGTGAAATTCACTTCGTCCAGGCTAAGAATCAAACATTTACAAGCCCACTAACGCACCAGACTTGCAGTCCCACTTAATTTCGCATTTCCCCAAAGCATTTAACTCGGACTGACGTCGAAGGCATTCAAAATGACGTTTTAATGCAGTGATGTTTTAATATGCGGAAACTTGCCACCGTCCTTCGTTGCGCGCAAACCCCGCGTGTGAGTCAACTGTTGAACGGTTCCATAAATAGTTAAGACAGGAGTGGAATAAGGCTTCTTAACCTCCTGTATGCCTTGTTTAGGCATTGCCAACCTCCGCACGCCAGTTATACCGGACTCTGCGCGATGACTGCAACCAAAAGTTGAGACAAAACGGGCGAACATCCAGCGCAATCTGCTCAGAATTGCGTTCCTGTTGCAGCGGCTTAAGCTCCGAGTGCTTCACATAACCATTCATGTCCGCACTCCATTGTACCTGATCCGGTGAACCCAATGCCTTCGCCTGCTGCAAGCACTGGACTAGCGGATCAAAAGAAGGAGCTGTCTTCGGTCGAAGCCTGCAGCTCTCGGGTAAGCGTCCCGCCATCGCATTGCGCAACAGGCTCTTTTCGAAGCAGAAAGGAAAAGGCGGAAGCGCGAGCAGATAGTTCACTACCCGTAAATCGAGAAAAGGGTAACGCGTCTCTACAAGGCAACGTGTCACTCCAGGGCTTTCTTGTTCAAACATATTCGCCCAATGGGGAATCGAAAGGGAAGCTTGGGCTATTGGACGGATGGGGTGTGGTCGGTATGCCGGCAACTCGCTCCACTCCTTCCATCGCGCTTTCAGTTCGAGGCGCCGGGCGAAGTCAGGATCTAGCCAGCGCGGAAATATTGCCGCGCTGGGGTCGCGCCCGAAAACTCCCTTTACACGTCTGCGAATTCCCGGCCAGACAGAAGGTCGCAACCTAAGGTAGCTCGGGATTTCTCGCAGCAATCCGATGAAATCTCGCGTTCGCAGCATGTGCTTTGCATACGGCAACATCTGAAAATGCATCAAGTTGTCGCTGCCTTCCCCACATAGTGCCACTCGGCAATCACGCGCAATTAAGTTGTATTGATCGAATAGACCCGCAAACAGAGGATCGTCCACTGGTTCAGGGCTCCTCGATTCTGGATCATTCCAGCGCTCGAAGAGCTTGCATGCGTCGACTTCCAAAAATTGGATCGGAATATTGAGAAAATCCGCTACTTCCTGGGCGAGAGTTCCGTCGCGATCGGAAATCAGCGGTTCGTAAATATTCGTGTAGGCGCGCAAATCTGCAGCGCCCGATGGGTTTCCGGAAATCTCGCGCGCGGTGGCGGCAATTGCTGCCGAATCCAGACCTCCGCTCAGCAGAATTCCTGCGCGGTCGGTTCGCAAGCGGTCGGCAACGGCGGCTTGAATGAGGAATTGAAAGTGTTCCACATACTCATCGGCATGGCGATAACGGATGGTCCCCTGAGTAGGAGCAGACCAGTATCGCGAAATCCTAATACCCTCGGCGGACACGGAAAGGCAATGCGCCGGAGGCAACCTGCGAATGTCGCGAAAAGTTGTTGTCGTTAGCTCGCAATTGAGCCCAAACAACAAAAAATCCCCAATGGCCGAATCGTTTAACTCGTCGGATATCTCTGGGTGCAGGCGAATGCAATTCAGCGTATTGCTGAAAAGGAAAAGGTCACCGACCTCAGCATAGTAGAAAGGTTTCAATCCGAAGTGATCGCGTGCGCAAAAAAGCGTTTTCCGGCGCCCATCCCAGATCGCAAACGCAAAGTCCCCGCGGAGACGCCGGACGCATTCCTCGCCCCACAGAGCATAAGCTTGCAGAATCAAGGCGGAATCGGTTGTCACTCGGCGATAATTCGGTTCTGCTTTCTCGAACTCGCGCTTCAGCTCATCGCGGCAGTCGATTCGAGCATCGGCTGTGATCCAAAGTTGCTCGCCAAGGCTGGCCGGCTGCAGCTCGCGCTCCGATTCTCTGGAGGTCCGCAGCATCGTGTGACCAAGCCCGGTGCCGCCGTTCGAGTACGTATCTAGTGCATCTGGACCCACGTAGGAGAGAAAATGTGTGAGGTCCCGTAGGAGCGCTCGATCCACGGGCGCACCCTTTCGGTCAAACATGCCCACGATTCCGCTCAATGTGCTTGCGTCCCCATCGACGTCGCCTGCCCCTCGAACGGCGCGAAGTGGAGATGTTCTCCTCCCAGACCGTTCAGGATCGCTTCGTGAAACTCCACCCACGCATGCGCTTCGAAACGATTCACATCCTTCCGCGCACCGATCCGCAGTTCCGCGGTGATACCGCGTATTCGAAGGAGCCACCAGAGAACGAGCGATTGTTCTAGGCAGTTTGTGCCAAAAAAAAGATTTCTTGCCGCCGCCTCTTCCATGCGGGTGATTTGACGCGCTGTTTCTTCAAGCGAAACATTCGACGCCGCTGCATCCGGCACGACCCTGGGTGCAAGCCATCCCAGGAAGGTTTTCCAGCGCCGAAATCCGGCGAAGCGCAATCCCACCCAGGTGGCCATCAAGCCCGCAGCCGCTTCGAGCGCAATTCCTCGCTCGAATCCGCTCAGTCGCCAAAAGCCTCGCCAGGTATTCATCGTCGATTTCAACCCGCCGTTCCGCAGAAAGTCGCGTCAACAATATCCATATGCCGTACAAAAGATAGAAGCAACGAATTGCGATGGCACGAAAGTCAAGGAGTCGCCGCGCCTCTTACTTCAATCAGCCCCTCGTTGCGCATTTTTTCCAGCAGATCTAAAAGATCTCGCTCGCAAAGTTCAGCGTCCACCTCATATTCATTTAACAAAGTATTCCGAAGCTCTTCCACACTTCGCGGTTGCTTCAGCAGGTTCCAGACTCGCGTTCCCACCGGATTCACGCCGTAATAGACGCTGTTTCTTAAATTCAATATCGCAGATTCTTCCCCGAGTGGACACGAGACCTGCTCGCTGGCTACCACTACGATGGAATGCACTGAGAGAGATGCGTCCATTCGGGCGCCGAAATCCTTTAGGGGCTGGATAGTTAATTTTCGCCGGGCAGTCCCAGCAGTGCATGAGCGTTCAGAACGCAATACTAGATAGGTTCGTGCACGCCCAGCGCTATTCTACCCGGACTTTCCGCTAAACGGCAACGACGGAACTGGATTCCGCCCGGTAAATTCGGTTATAACCACCAGGATGCCGGCGCACGCTATCTCCGTCACGACGCTTGAAAAATATTTCCCGCCTGCTTTGACCGGTTGGCGTGCACTCATGCAGCCGCTTGCCCGTGCGACGGAAAAAGCTCTTGCAGATGTTTCTTTCACAGTGGAGCAGGGAGAAGCCGTGGCCCTGATAGGTGCTAACGGCGCGGGGAAATCCACTTTGCTGCGCATCCTGGCCACCTTGATCGTTCCCACTCACGGAAATGCCACGCTCGGAGGTTTTGACGTCGAACGGGAAGCCGCAGAAGCGCGCCGCCAGTTGGGCTACCACACCGGCGGAGATGAAGGATTTTACAGTCGCTTGAGTGCCCGCGAGAATCTGGCTTTTTTTGCCGCGATGAACAACTTGAGCGCGGCCGAGGCCCGAGAACGAATTGTGAGCACAGCGGAATGCATGGGAATCCAGGACGACTTAGATCGTCAAGTCCGGACATTTTCCACTGGAATGATGCATCGTCTCGGATTAGCACGAGCCCTGCTTCACCGCCCTGCCGTTCTATTGCTCGACGAACCCACTCGCAGTCTCGATCCGCTGGCCGCCGCAGATTTTCGTCATCTATTGAAAGACGATCTCGTTCGGGGGCGCGGCGTCACACTGCTCTTCGCCTCGCATACCTTGAGCGAGGTCGAGGAGATCGCTGACCGCGTCGTTCTGTTGGATGCCGGACGCGTGATCGCCTGCGACTCGCCACAAGGACTCTGCGCCTCTGCACATGCGTCCACCTTGGAGACGGCGGTGTCAACGCTCGCACGCCACTCCGTGCCGGCGGATGCGCTATCGTGAACTTCGCGCGCACCCTCCGCAAAATAGCGGCATTCTTCTGGCGTGATTTTGCCATCGCGCGCGGCTACCGCGGAGCGCTGGTGCTCGAAACCTTGGAAGCTCTCTTTGGCGTGGCAACGTTTTATTACCTGTCGCGTTTCGTCCAGAGTCCGGAACTGTCCAGCGAGCTCCCCGCAGGAACGAATTATTTTGCCTTTGCTTTGATTGGGTTTGCTTTTTTTGATTACCTGAGTGTCTCGCTCAGCGCTTTCGATGCGAGCCTGGAAGAAGCCCGTCAGAATCGCACTCTAGAGGCCTTGCTCGTGACGCAAACGCCGCTTCCGGTGATTCTCGCTGGTTCAGCAGTTTATCCCTTTGTTGCATTGGCCATTCGAACGTGCGTCTATCTCGCATGGGCTGCGCTGCTCTTCGGATTCGCGCCGCGTTCAGCTAACTGGCTGGGTGCTGTGGCCATTCTCCTCGCGTCGATTCTGGCTTTCGCCGGGCTGGGAATTCTCTCGGCCAGTTACTCAATCCTCTTCAAACGTGGTAATCCCGCAAAATGGATTGTCCTCGGAGTTTCTGGATTGGTTGGCGGAATGATGTATCCCGTGTCGGTACTGCCGGCGCCTTTGCAGATGCTGGCCCGGCTGATTCCCGTAACCTATTCTCTCCAGGGAATGCGCGCTGCATTGCTGGCGGGCGCTAGCTGGGGAGAGCTTTTTCCTTCCATAGCGGCACTGCTCGTCTTCGCTGCGGTATTAATCCCGCTGTCATTCGCGCTTTTCGCCTGGGCCCTGCATCGCACGAAAATCACCGGCACTCTCACCCACATCTAACTTGAGACGAGTTCAGCCGGCATCCTGAGGAATCGGAGTCTAATCGAAAAGCCGGTACCGCAAGATTGCAAACAGCGTCACAACTCCGTCGCGCCACGTGATCTTCTTTCCTTCTTCATAGGACCGGCCAGAATAGGAGATAGGTACTTCGTAAATCCGCCATTTACCCTTCGCCACTTTTATGGTCACTTCCGGCTCGAATCCGAAACGGTTTGACTTCAAGCGCATGCCCTCGATTACTTCGCGTCGAAAGACCTTATAGCAAGTTTCCATGTCGGTAAGATTCAGGTTTGTGACGACGTCCGAGAGCAGGGTGAGAAATTTGTTCCCGACGTAGTGCCAGAAAAAATGTACACGCTGCGGTCCGCCCAGGAACCGCGAGCCAAACACGACGTCCGCGCGGCCGTCGAGGATCGGTTCCAAAAGCCTGGGATAATCTTTCGGGTCGTATTCCAGGTCAGCGTCCTGCACCAGATAAATGTCACCACTCGCTTCCGCAAAACCACGGCGCAATGCCGCGCCTTTGCCCTGATTTGTTTCCTGAAACAGGAACCGCAGTCTGTCGAGTTGAAGCGGCGCGCCCGACGCCCCGATCTCCGCTACTTGATCGCCTTTGGATTTCCGTTCCTGCAAGCCGCGCAGAAGCTGCCGGGTTCCATCTGTCGAACCATCGTCCACGACAATGATTTCTTCCGCGAGCATGGAATCCTGAACGCGTAGCAGCAGTTCTTCGATAAAGGCAAGTTCGTTAAACACGGGAATTATTACGGAGAGACGCAGTTTTTCCGCTGCGCCCGGTCTGGCGTGTCCTTGCGCAAAGGGCTCTTGGCGGTAGGGAAGGCGCACAATCGCCATAGCCTAAAACGATAGCACGGCCTCTGACAGTAAGAAATTTATTCACAAAGGCCCTGGGGCTTGTGGACGCGGCTGCCGTGCAGTACAGTTTTTGTTCGCACCGCCGGTGCGGCACACAAATGAAAGTACCCTTTCTGGACCTCAAATCTGAATACGCCGAGCTCCGAGATGAAATTCTTCCCGCGCTCGACCGCGTCTGCCGGGAGTCCACCTTCGTTCAAGGCCCCGACGTGGAGGCCTTTGAAAACGAATTTGCCGCTTTCTGCGGTACGAAATACTGCGTCGCGCTCAGCAGCGGAACTGCCGCTCTTCATTTGGGTTTGCTCGCCCTGGGTGTTCAACCCGGCGATGAAGTCATCACAACTCCCAATACGTTTCTCGCTACCGCCGAGGCCATCAGCTATTGTGGCGCTCAGCCTGTTCTAGTCGATATTGATCCCGCTACCGCGAATATCGACGCGAACCTGATCGAACGCGCCGTGACGCGCCGCACGCGGGCCATTATTCCGGTTCATTTATATGGCCGCCCCGCGGATATGGACTCTATTCGTTCGATCGCCGCTCGCCACGACATTCGCGTTCTGGAAGATGCGGCGCAGGCCCACGGCGCGCGCTATCGCGGTGCTCAGGTAGGCAGCCTTGGCCACGCCGCCGCATTCAGCTTTTATCCCACGAAAAATCTAGGAGCCTACGGAGAGGGTGGTGCGTTAAGTACGAATGACGATCGAATTGCGCAATTTGCCCGTGCCGCGCGCTCGCACGGACAGACGGCGCGCTACGCTCACGAGTTCGTCGGATACAACTACCGTATGCAGGGTTTTCAGGGCGCTGTCTTGCGTATCAAACTACGCCATCTAAACGCATGGACCGAAAAACGCCGCGCAATCGCACGCGAATATCGCCGCATCCTGCAGAATGCCCGGATCGATCTGCCGGTGGATGACCCGCGCGACGAATGCGTGTATCACCAATTTGTTATCTACGTGAATAGCCGGTGTTCCGTTATTGCCAAGCTTGCCGAAAAGGAAATCGAGACCGCTGTGCATTACCCCACACCTGTGCACCTTCAGCCGGCTTACGCGTCCTTAGGAGATCCCGCCGGAACCTACCCTCTTGCCGAGCGCGCTTGCGACCGCGTCTTGAGCCTGCCGCTGTTCCCCGGCATGAGCGAAGAGCAAGTCAGGGACGTCGCTGATTCCGTTCTCGAAATTGTAGGGAGAAACTAGAAAATTGCGCTGATGCGGGAGAAAACGCAGGATCCGGGAATACCGGGTCAGCGATCTTATTATGATTCGTTGCGGGGGCCGGATGTCTCCACATCGCGGTTGGGCGATAGCCCCGGATTGAAACCTGCCGCTCCTGAGACTCCCGCGGCGCTTGCTGATCGTTCACGCAATATTTCGGCCAGACCATCAAACACCTTCGAGCAGGATTCTCGGAGAGCCAGATCCGCAGAGCGCAGCATCGATTCGATCACATTTTGTCCGTGTTCGCTGAGCCGCCGCACCGAGGACACGATCCAGGAATCGCAAGCGGTCTGCAAACGCTCCTCATACTTTCCCATCGCGTCTCCGCTCAGCTGTTCGACACTTTGAGCCCACTCCTCATGGTGGGCATCGCGCTCCACTCGGTAACTTTCCAAGTCCGCAGCGAACTCACCGGAAAAAGCCGAGCGGGCCTGTTCCATGCCGGTCTCGAACTGCGATTCCATCCGCGCTTGAAATCGCCCAACGGAGTCTTCGGCGCTCGCTTCAAATCGCTGAATAACCTGTTGCGCGGATCGATCGAGGTCCTCAGTTCTCGCTCGCACCGTATTGAGGCTGCTGTCCGCGAACTGCTCGGCCTGCTGCGCGGAAATCTCCCGCAGGACTTGGCCGAACGAGCTGGCGGCAGCCTCGGCGGCTTTGTCCAGTTCGCTGCGCGCGTGGACCGCGGCTTCACCGGCGACACCTTCCACTTGCTCGCGAATTTGCGCCAGGTGGCTCGCGGATTCTCCTGCGAGATGGGTCACAAATTTGTTCGCCGCTTCGCCTGTCTTTTCATCGAATGCCGTTCCCGCGGACGTGATTGTTTGTTCCACTAGCACTTGCAATCGCGCCCTCGCTTCTTGTTGGAACCATTCGGAGCTGCGCCCGATCGATTCGCCGGCGGAATGAGCTGCTCGCACACCGCTGGCATCCAACTCTTCATTCCACTTCGCCAGAGCCTCCTTGCGTGCAGATTCAAAATCATTGCGCACATCCACGAGCGTCGCGGCCAGCTGCGCGGAAACGTCGCGCTGATTGTTTTCCGATGCTTGGCGCAATCGTTCGCGGTGCAGCCGTAGACCCTCTTCCGCTTGCACCTCCCGCGCGGCCAGCTCTCTCAGCAATTCCGGCACGCGTTCCAAGTGCGGCGCTAGCTTTGACTCCGCTTGCGCTAGTGTCCGATCCAGATATTGTTGTTGCAGGGTGTCAAGCGCCGGCGCCACGCGTTGCGACATCCCCGCGGCAAGATTATCCGCCCGGCGGTTCAGTTCGCTGGTCTGCGCTTCCAGAATTTTCTCCAACCGGCGGTGAAGCTCGTTCAGTGTGTCGTGGCTCGCCGCTTCCAACTGTGCCGAATACTCTCTCGTTCCGCTCGCTACGGATTCAATCTCGGACAAGGACGCTCGAGCGCGCGCAACCTCCTGATCCAGCGACCCCTTGATAAGAGCAAGAGTTTCGCGCGCCTCGGAAGAAATTTGCGTCAACGGTTGCCGTGCCTCCGCGACCCGCTCGCGGATCTTCGCTTCCTCCTCGCGCAGCACATCCTGCGACCGTTGCGTTATTTGCTCGGTCAGCCGCTGCACGTTGCTGTCTAGCGAAGACTGCAACAGCTCATTCCACTGTGCTCGCGCGGCGCTCATTTCATGCGCAAGCGTCTGGCGCCATGCTGCTGTAAGGTCTTCGCCGGACGCTGAGTCCCTCCTGGAGCTCTCCGCCTCGGCGTGTTTCGTGTCACGGGAGACCTCCATGGCCTCGAATTGCAGGCGGGCCTGTGCCAGGCGGCTCGTCGTCTCCCGAGCAGCTTCGGTTTCCCGCCGTATTGTTTCCGCCTGATGGTTAAGTTCGTCCATCAGTTTGCGCGCGTGGCCGAAATTCTTCTCAAACTCTGCTTTGAAGTCCCTTAGGAATTCATCCTGGCGCCCAGCGACTTGATTGGAAAGCTCCTCACCTGCGCCAATCTGAGCCCGTTCGAACTGGAGTTTCCATTTCCCGAAGAAGTCTTCGATCGCCGTGATGCGGTTCCGGTCGCTCTCTTCCGCAGCGCGAAGAAATTCCTCCTGCACCTGCTTCGCTGCGTGAGCGATGGCTTCCTTAGCCTGTGCTTCCAGCTCTCTCCGCAGCTCCCTGAAAAGCGGACTGTTCGCGGCGCCGAGTTCGCCGGCCAAAGAAGATTCCGTCGCCTGTGCAGAGTTGCGCGATTCGTTCGTATGGTTCATTGGGTTTCCCAGGAAAATGGTAGCGTTAGTTGGCACAGAGTTCGCTTCAGGTCTTTCGGCGCGCAATACGCTGCTGTCCGCGGCAGCATCCTCGTCGAGTTGCAAAGATCGGCCCGCGGTCGTCCATCCTGCGGGCTGCGCATCGAGCCCCCAGATGTTTGCCGGACCTTCCAGTTCGACGGCGATTTGAAAGAAGTCCCGGATGGAGTGCGGACGCTGAACCCACGCAACGCGTGCGCGCACATTCGGCCGATGCCGCACCTGCGGTAGTTCCAGCGTGATCCACGTGTTTCTAGGCAGGTGATGCTTGGAGGAATAACGGCAGCCATGGAGATTGAAAGCCAGCGTAGCTGTCCGCTCCTCGAATGGTTGCCCCAGAAGATCGATTCCGCGCACGATCAGAGGCACGGACTCGAAAAGACGATCGCTTCGTCGCCGTTCCGTGCTGGTTTGATTCGATGTCACTTCGCCCACGAGATCCTCAAACTTGCTTGCGAGAGAATAACACTCTAGAGACTACCGGTCGAGGCCGCAGAATACGTGTTGAAATCGTATCGAGCGAAAAAAAGCGTCAGCGGTCAATTAACAAAATGTCGCCCGTTCGCTCCCAAGACTCGCTAGCTCTTCTTTTTCTTCTTCGAAACGGTAGTGTCCACACCCCCGGTCGCTGCCAACACGCCATCGAGGGCTTCCTTGCACGCCTTCCCTGTGGCACTATCCGGGCTGATGGCGATGCACTTTTGATATGCATCTTGCGTTCCGGGGGCCGGAGTGCAATTCATTTTCTCGCCTTCCTGCTTGCACTCCATCATCGCGGTCAACGCGCCACCAAGTAGCCACCACGACTGCGCGTCTTGAGGATTCGCTTGTGTCGCCTTCTGAAGCGGAACGACCGCATCCTTTTGCCTGCCCTTATTGCTTAAGATAATTCCCACGTTCTTGTAACAAACTCCCCCCGCCGCCGGATCCAGCGCGAGCGCCTTCTCGCAGTCTGCGTTCGCCTCCGCCAGCTTGCTTTCAGCTTCCTTCGGATCCGTCTGTGCCGCGGCCGAGTTTGCAAGATTTGTGCTGAGCCCGGCGTAAGTCCCGGCCTGAGGCTTTAGGTCGATCGCTTTTTGAAACGCCGCAACGGCATCGTCGTAATGTCCTAGGCACTCTTGCGCTGCGCCAAGATCTTGCCAGACCGTCGCATGAGTGGTGAGGTCCTTGACCCCGACTCCTTGCTCAGCCTGCTGGAACTCCGTAATCGCGGTTTGGCAATCGGTATTGCGTTTCTCCTGCAGCGGCGCTTTTTGGTCAGCCGGGAGCCGCTCCCATCTGCTTCCGCAAGTCGTTTGCGTCTGCCATTGCCGCCAAGCCGGCGTCAAAGTGCGCTTTCATAGCCTTAAACTTGTCTGTCTTCCTCTTCTTTCTTCTTTACTTCTTCCGGATGCGCAGCCACCGTCTTAGCCATCTGGTCTTTGACGCTCAGTCTGTAAACATTTTCCTTCATGGGATCTACAGGAACTTTTTCCGGCCCGTACTTGAAATCGTCTTTGCTGAGCGAGACGGTGTAAGTCCCTGCTCGCAGGCCAAGTTGGATGAATTTTCCATTCTTATCGGTTTTCACCTTGAACGTTTGCCCGGTGTCGACACTCTTGATCTCCACGTTCACGTCGGCGTAGGGCTTGCCGTCCTTGTCAAGAATTTCACCGTCCAACCTTCCGATATCTTGGGCCAGCGCGACTGCGGCAAACATCAGGGCCAGCGCCAAAGCTCCACACGTGCGAATCAGTTTTCTCATATGCAGGTTCTCCTCGCTCTGTAATTGCGCCGCCTATTATTGCGCAACTCGCGCTCGATAGGCGATAGGATCGCTTATTCCCGCCTCTGCGAAAGCCTGAAGTCGCAGCCGGCAACTATCGCACGTTCCGCACGCTTCGTCTTCCAATTGATAGCAGGACCATGTCAGATCCAGCGGCGCGCCGAGCTCGATGCCGCGGCGCACGATTTCCGATTTGCGCATGGCGATCACCGGCGTCACGATTTCAATCCGCGTCTCGGGCCTCGTTCCTTGGCGTATCAGCTCCTCGAAAGCGCGATAATACTCCGGGCGGCAATCCGGATAGCCGGAACTATCTTCCGCCACCGCGCCAACGAAAATTGCGTTCGCGCCGATCACCTCCGCCCAACTTACCGCGGCAGAGAGAAAATGAGCGTTGCGAAAGGGAACATACGTCACCGGGATTCCGCTCGCGTGCCCCAAAGCTTCCCCCGATTCGGGCACCGCGATGTTCGGATCGGTAAGCGCAGAGCCCCCAATTTGCGCGAACGAATCCAGGCGGATCAACAGCCGTTCTTCGGCACCGTAAAAATCGGCAATCTTCTCGAACGCGCGGCGTTCGCGCCGCTCCGTTCGCTGGCCATAGCTCGTATGCAATAGCGCGAGCTTGTGCGTCTCGTTCGCAATCGCCGCTGTAACGCAGGAATCCATGCCTCCGCTCAGCAACACCACCGCTTTGGGTTTTTCGCTCACCGTCGTTACACGCACGCGCCTCAAACGCCTTTCATTGACGGATCCCAGATAAATTTGTGCAATTGTAATCCCAAGCGGACCGGCATGCCATCCTCCAGAATCCATTCCGCAAGTTCGCGTGCGTTCAATCCGGGCCACTTGCCGCCGGGATCTTCGAACACAGGTGAAAAAAGCACCTCATGAACGCGCTCGGTCAGCTGGTGCATTTTCACAAAATCCCGTGCGAACTCGTAATCGCGGCGAGTGGAGATAACGAATTTGATTTCGTCGTTCGCGCCCACTGCCTCCAGGTTCGCCATGTCAAATGTATCTGGCTCTCCTGAATCCGGGCACTTCACATCCACGATTTTGATCACGCCGCGCGGTAACTCGCCGACGAACTGCTCGCCGCTCGTTTCGATCATCACGGTGTAGCCGGCGCCCATCAATTTTTCCGCCAGCGCGGGAGTTTCGGCCTGCAGCAGCGGCTCACCGCCCGTGATTTCGACCAGCGGCAACGCGCCGCTCTCCATCTCCGGCTAACGCCTGAACTTTCTCCAGGACTTCCTCGATCGAATGTTTCGTTCCGCCATGAAACGCGTACGCCGTGTCGCACCAGGTGCATCGAAGATTGCAGCCCGTCAGCCGCACGAAAATGCAAGGCAAGCCTGCGCGTGTACCTTCGCCCTGAATCGATTTGAATATTTCGGTGATTACCATGGCAAAGCCGTGGATTTCTCGCCTACTTTATTACTCCGCCGCACCTCGGATTGGGAGGCACTTTGTTGCGCCGCGTCACGTACATCACGATTCCGATCGCGACCGCAAGTTCCACGCAGCCGACCACCAATGCAGTCCGCCATCCCCACCCAATCGTTAGCCAGAAAATGGAGACGAGGAAAGCAGGTATCGCGATGAGTAGGAGCGCTCGGTTCATATCTGTAAGGTTTTACTGTCCGGTGTTTGACCCAACACTTCGGCCTCCGCTGCTACGGCCGGTACGTCGCCGCCGTCACGTCCGTTTCCCACACCGTAATACTCGAAACTCCTGCGCCGTTCGGGACCTGCGTGAAGCTGTTTCGCAGTCTGATCGTAAATGTACCTCGCGATATTTTCAGCCGACGGATTCACTACATCAAACGGCGAAAGCTCGTTCAAATATTTATGATCCAGTGACCGGATCACGCTCTGAATCACTTGCTTCAAGTGCACGAAATCGTACAGAAGTCCCACGGAATCAACTTCCTTGCCCGCCAGCGTCACGCGCACTTTGTAGTTGTGCCCGTGCAAGTCCTCGCATTTTCCTTTGTATCCGCGCAAATTGTGCGCCGCGGCGAATGTTTCGTCCACGCTAACTTCGTACATGCTTTGTCCTTCGCGAGCCGTCGCCGGTGCGCGTCCTCGCTTCGTCCTATTCCGCATCCATGAACCGCGCCACTTCGGCCAGGTCCTGCGTGGTTTTGTATTCAGGCAGGGACTCGAGAAAAATTCTACCATACTGCATGCGCGAGATTCGGTTATCCAGAATCGCCAGAATTCCCCGGTCCGTCTTCGACCGAATCAGCCGCCCGAACCCTTGCTTCAGCGCCAGCACCGCCTCCGGAACCTGATATTCGGCGAACGCATTCCGCCCGTCCTCCTGCAGCGCCCGCACTCGCGCCGCCACGATCGGATCGCTCGGCACCGCGAACGGCAGCTTATCGACGATCACGCACGAAAGTTGCGCGCCCGGCACGTCCACGCCTTGCCAGAAACTTGCCGTAGCGAACAGCACCGCATTCGGCGTCGTTCGAAACCGGTCCAGCAAAACCGACTTCGGCGCCGTACCCTGCAAAAGCAGCGGAAATCCCACGCGTCCCGACACGCGCTGGTAAACGTCCCTCATCTGCGCATAACTGGTGAAAAGACAAAACGCGCGCCCTTGCGAAATTTCCAGCAGCTTCACAATTTCCTGCGCGCACCGAGCGGAAAACGTCTCATGCCGCACGTCCGGCATTCCCGCCGGAATGTACAGCAGCGCCTGCTCGCGAAAATTGAATTCCTGCGGCAGCACCACTTCCTTCGCCGGCAACACTCCCAGCCGCTGCTTCAGATAATCGAACCGGCTGCCCACCGCCAGCGTTGCTGACGTCAGCACCACGCTGTCGAATTGCTCGAAAAGTTTCTCACGCAGGATTTCGCTCACGTCAATCGGCGTCGCCGTCAGAATCACCCCTTTTCCCCGCCGCTCGTACCAATAGACGTAACTCTTCTCCTCGCTCTCCATCAAAAACTCAAGCTCCCGCCGCAATTCCGCCGCGCGCCGCGCCAGCGTGATCACTTCCTCGGGCTTGGGCGTCATCGCCGATAATTCTGTTTCGATCCGCTTCACCGCGGCAGCCAATCCGTCAAACGCCTCGTGATGCTTCTCCAGAAATGTTTTTCTTTCCGCCGCGCCAAACGCGAACCGCCCCTCGCGCTCCGGAAAATTCTCGAAAAAGCTCCGCCCGCGTTCGCGCACGCGCGTCAAATGCTTGCGAACCGGCCCCGCTTCGATCCGCAGCACTCGCAGCATATTTTCGGTGTCTCGCGAAAGTTCCTCGAATTGATAGCTCGAAACCCGCCTCCCGAAGTAATCGCTCGCCACATCTTCGATCTCGTGCGCTTCATCGAACACCACCGCCGAGTATTCCGGCAGGATCGACCCGAAATCGTCTTGCCGTATGGCCAGGTCCGCAAAAAACAAATGATGGTTCACGATAATCAAGTCCGCTTCCTGCGCCCGCTGGTGCATCGCCGTTATAAAACACCGGTTGAAGTCGCCGCATTTCTGCCCGGTGCACAGGTCGCTGCGCGCATCGATCCGGTGCCACAATTCCGCGTCGTCCGGCAGGAACGTCAACTCGCTGCGGTCTCCGGTTTCCGTCAGCTTGCTCCAATCGCGTATCTGCGAGAACCAGTCGATCTCGTCAATGCCTTTCAGCACCGCCTGCCCCTCCATCTGATTCACTTTCGTGCGGCAAAGAAAATTGTTGCGCCCCTTCATCAGCGCCGCTTTCAGATTCGGAGCAAAATGTTTCTGCAGAAATGGCACGTCCTTATTGAAGAGCTGCTCTTGAAGCGATTTCGTCGCCGTGGAAATCACCACCCGCCGCCCGCTGCGAATCGCCGGAATCAGGTACGCCAGAGTTTTTCCCGTCCCGGTTCCGGCCTCGATGATGGCGTGCTGCCGCTTCTGAAACGCCTCATCCACCATCTTGGCCATCTCCAGCTGCGACGATCGGTATTCATACCCCGGATGGCTTTTCTCCAGCAATCCGCCCGGGCCGAAAATATCCTCAATCGTCACTTCCTCGGATTTTTCAGCCGCAGCTTTTTTCGAGATGGATGCTTTAGGCATTCGCAGAACCGCAGGATCGAACCTCTAAAGTAGCACACCGAAATGCTTTCGTCAGAAGCCCTCGCCGGCCGAAGGCGCATTAGAAATCCGTATTCCTCGCCTATCGATGATAATCTAATCCCCCTCGCCATCATCCGGTGCGGAACTCAATGACCGAAAAACTGCCATCCATCGTAATCGTCGGACGCCCCAATGTGGGCAAGTCCACGCTATTCAACCGCCTCACCGGCACGCGCCGCTCCATCGTCACCAACGAGCCCGGCATCACGCGCGACCGCATCTACGGCACCGCAAACTGGGAAGGCCGCTCCTTCCAAGTCGTTGACACCGGCGGAATCGTCCCCGAAGACAAAGCCGGCATCCCCGGAGAAATCCTGCGCCAGGCTCGCGTCGCCATTGAAAACGCAACCCGCGTCGTCCAGGTCGTGGACGGCCGCACCGGCCCCACTCCGCTCGACGAAGAGCTCGCGCTCCTCCTTCGCCGCGCCGGCAAGCCTCCCGTCCTCGCCGTAAATAAAGTTGACATGCCCAAGCAAGCCGAACTCGCCGCGCAATTCTACGAATTGGGCGACGAAATTTTCCCCATCTCTTCCGAGCACGGCTTCGGTCTCGACACCCTTCTCGATTTCCTCACCGAAAATTTCCCTCGCGGGGAAGTGGTAGTAGAGAAGCCCTACGTCAGCATCGCCATCATCGGCCGTCCCAACGTCGGAAAATCCACGCTCCTGAATCAGCTTGTCGGCTCCGAGCGTTCCATCGTCTCGCCCGAGCCCGGCACCACGCGCGATGCCGTGGACACCGTCCTGGATCGCAAAGGAAAGTTGTACCGCTTCCTCGATACCGCCGGGATTCGTCGCAAGGGCAAGACCAAGCTCATCGCCGAAAAATTAAGCGTAATCATGGCGCGTCAGCACCTGGAACGCGCCGACGTCGCTCTGCTCGTCGCCGACGCTTCCGTCGGCATCACCTCGCACGACGCCACCATCGCCAGTTACGCCGAGCAGTCCGGCCGCTCCGTGATCATCGTCCTGAATAAATGGGACCTCGCGCTCGAAGCCGCCCAGGAAAAATCCTCCGCCGAAAAGAAACGCGGAGGAAAAGGTGCAGGCGCGAACGCGAACAAGCTCGTTCAGGATTACGAGCCTCTCGTTCGCGCCAGATTGAAATTTCTCTCCTACGCCCCGGTAGTTTTCCTCTCCGCAAAAACCGGCGAGCATATCGACCGTCTCTACACCGTGATCGACCGCGTGGTCGAAGCCCGCAACCGCCGCATTTCCACCGGCGAGCTGAACCGCTGGCTCAAGGAAGTGGACCTCGACCGCGGCACCTCCCCCGCCAGCCGCGAAGTGAAAATTTTCTACATCACCCAAGCCACCACCGCCCCGCCCACCTTCGTCCTTTTCACCAACCAGCTAAAGCCCCTCCACTTCAGCTACCAGCGCTTCCTCGAAAACCAGTTGCGCGCCAGATTCGATTTCACCGGCACCCCCATCCGCTTCAATCAGCGCCTGAAACAACGCGGCTCCCGCCATCGCGAACGAAAAGACCCCCGCGACTAGAAGCGATCTAGCTATCTCATAAATTGTTTCCGTCAGGGCACGGCTTTAGCCGTGCCGAAAGTACCCCAGAACTCAGGGGTTTTAACCCCTGAGGGTGAGCAGTCCTCTTCATTTATATGAGACGGATTCGGCAGCGTCAGTCTCGCTCGCAGGTTATTCCTCGAGCTCACGTCTAGGGGTTGACACCGCCCAAAATCAGCCTACGATAAGGAAATCCATGGCCACGCCCGCTCAAGCTCCGGCTTCTTCTCCGATTCCGGACAAAAGCCTTTTCCGCATCGGAGAAGTCAGCCGCCTAACCGCCACAAAGACTTTCGTCCTGCGCTACTGGGAAACCGAATTCCCCACGCTCCAGCCGGTGAAAAGCCCCAGCGGCCATCGCCTCTATCGTCGCGAAGACATCGAGACCGTCTTCGAAATCAAGCGCCTGCTCTACGACGAAGGTTTCACCATCGTCGGCGCCCGCAAGCATCTCGCCGACCAAGCCGCCGGCAACGGAGTAAGCGTTGGCGACGCCGCCGCGAGCGGCGCCCACCACGAAAGCGCGCCCGTGCGAAGCCCCCGCCACGAGCCTCCCTCGCGCGCGCAACGCAAATTCCTCCTCGATTTGCACGAAGAGCTCCTTGCTGTCTTGACCCTTCTCGAACGCGAGTGATACGCTGATTGCTGATTGAAAGCGGTCGGGACGTAGCGCAGCCTGGTAGCGCGCACGCTTGGGGTGCGTGAGGTCGCTGGTTCAAATCCAGTCGTCCCGACCATCTTCCTCTCTCTTGAAAGGGCTTCGAAACGTGTTTTGCCCGCGCGGGAATTTCCCATGCCGGATAACTTGAGCAAGCCGCATATCCTCATTACGAATGACGACGGCATACAAGCCGCCGGCCTCCGCGCGCTCGTCGAAGCCATGCAGTCCATCGCCCAAATCACCGTCGTCGCGCCTTCCCACGAACGCAGCGCCTCCGCTCAATCCCTCACCCTGCGCCAGCCGATTTACTGCGATCAAATTGCGGAAAACGAATACTCCGTCGAAGGCACGCCCGCCGACGCCGTGATTCTCGCCTTTCACACCCTGCTCAAAGAAAAGCCCGACCTCGTCATCTCCGGCATCAATCGCGGCGGCAACATGGGCGAAAACGTTTACTACTCCGGAACCGTCGGCGCAGCCATGGAAGGAGCTATCAATCGCGTCCCCGCCATCGCCGTTTCCGTGTCCTACAAGAGCAAGGAACTCGACTACGCTCCCGCCGCAAATTTCACTCGCACCTTGGTGCCGTTGATCCTTGCAGAAGGTCTGCCGCCGGGCATCTTGCTAAACGTAAACGTGCCCCAATCGTGGAACGGGCGAAGTCCGTTTCACCCGCCAGTCCTCGAAGATCACGCGCAACGTGCTCCAGCCCGGCGCCGATCCCGCGCGGCCGCCGCTATTATTGGTTGCACGAACAGAAGCGTATTGAGGACATCGAGCCCGACACGGACATAGCCGCCATCCGCGACGGTGCCATTTCCATCACGCCCCTCCAGCTCGATCACACTCACGCTCCTTCTCTAAATCACCTGTCACACTGGACCAAGCTGCTCGAATCCGTCCCGCAGCGCTAAAGACCGGCGGATTGCCGTGGCCTCGGCTGCGACCAATAGCCATCCTCGGACATCCACTAAGCTACGCAGATGCTTAGAGGAGAAAATCATGGATCTACAACTCAAAGGTAAGAAAGCGCTGGTAACAGGCTCCACGGCGGGAATCGGTTTAGCAACCGCGCGCGGCCTCGCCGCGGAAGGCGCATCGGTAATCGTCAACGGGCGTACCGAAAAGCGCGTTGATTCCGCCGTCAGCGAGATTCGGAAAGCTCATCCTGGCGCAGATGTTTCGGGCGTTGCCGCCGACGTGTCGAATGCGGCGGGTTGCGCCAAGCTCATCCAAGTCGTTGGCGCAGTGGACATCCTGATCAACAACATGGGCATCTTCGAGCCCAAGCCCTTCGAAAAAATTCCCGATGAAGATTGGCTGCGCTTCTTCGAAGCCAACGTCATGAGCGGTGTGCGCCTCTCTCGCCACTATCTCGCCGGCATGCGCAAAAAAAACTGGGGACGAATCGTGTTCATCTCCAGCGAATCCGCAGTGCAGATTCCCGCTGAGATGATTCACTACGGAATGACCAAGACGGCGCAAGTCGCCGTCGCTCGCGGCATTGCCGAAACCGTCGCGGGAACGGGCATCACCGTGAACAGCGTGCTAGTTGGGCCCACGCGCTCCGAGGGCGTAGAAACTTTCATCTCGCAAATGGGCGCGCAGAGTGGCACGGACGCCGCGTCCTTCGAAAAAGAATTCTTTAAGTCCATTCGCCCCTCGTCTCTTCTGAAGCGATTTTCGAGCACCGAGGAAGTTGCCAACATGATCGTCTATCTCTCCAGCCCCCTCGCTTCCGCCACAAACGGCGCGGCAGTTCGCGTGGATGGAGGAGTCGTACGTGCCATCCTGTAGCGCCGCGTAAGCCGACCCGGAGTCATCGGCGCGAGACGTTTTCCATTCCGCCAAATAGTGCGACGTCCAGCCGGCCTCCTTCGTGTGGTAGCCTTGCACGCCAGGAGGAGCGGAAGACTTGAATCGAGGGGCAAAATTCTTCGCGGGGCGTTGGTCCTGGCTGCCGCAATTGGTCTCGCACTGTTCTTTTTCGTCGGCCAGTTATTCGCGCAGGCTCCAGCGCAAGACCCACCGCACCCCGCGCCGCCAACCTACGCAGGGATAAAAACAGTTCAGGCGTGGATTCCGATGAAAGACGGAGTGCGCCTCGCCGTAAATCTCTACATGCCGGATGGCCCGCTCGAAGGCGCCGGCGACAGTGGAAAATTTCCAGCCATCCTCGAATATTTGCCCTACCGCAAAGACGACTGGACTCTCGCTCGCGACTGGCAGCTGCATTCCTATTTCGTGCGACGCGGCTACGTCACCGCGCGAGTGGACATCCGCGGCACCGGCGCCAGCGAAGGAAATCCTCCTGACCGCGAATACTCCGATCAGGAACAGCAAGACGGCCTCGAAGTAATCGATTGGCTTTCGAAGCAGCCGTGGTCCAACGGCAACGTCGGCATGATGGGAATTTCCTGGGGTGGATTCAACGCCATTCAGATGGCGCATTTGCATCCCCCCGCGCTCAAAGCAATCATCGCCATGTGCTCCACCGAAGATCTTTTCCACGACGACATTCATTACATTGACGGCCTCATGCACGTCGATGAATTCGAACTTGGCATGGATATGCAAATCGGCATGACGCGCGCGCCGGATTTTCCCACCGATGAAAAATCTCTCGCCCCTCGTTTCGACGCCACTCCCTGGTTTCTTCTGTATCTTCACCAGCAGCGTGACGGTCCTTTCTGGCAACGCGCTTCGATCTCCGCCGATCAATACGCCGAATACAAAGTCCCCACTTTCATGATCGGCGGCTTTCTCGACGGCTATCGCGACAGCATTGGCCGCTTCCTGGAACATGTGCATGCCCCGGTGAAAGCCCTGCTCGGCCCCTGGAATCACACTTTTCCGCACGAAGCCGAGCCCGGCCCTTCGATTGAATGGCGCGTCGAAGCCACGCGCTGGTGGGATTACTGGCTCAAAGGCAAGCAGAATGGCATCCTCGACGAGCCGCGCTTCGAAGTTTACATGCGCCACTGGTATCCGCCCGACCCGAACATCAGCGAAATTCCCGGCGACTGGCGCGCTGAAAAAAGTTTTCCACCTGCCGATGCGCGCACCGAAACTTTGTACCTTTCGCCGAACCACACGCTGCGCGATGCCGCTCCAGCCGCGACGCCCGAGCAGTTGAAGTACGTCCCCTCGATAGGAATCGAAGCTGGATTCTGGTGGGGAGATTTCACCACCGATCAGCGCCCTATCGACGCCTTCAGCCTCGTTTACGATTCCGAGCCCCTAGATAAGGACACCGCAATTCTCGGATGGCCCAAAGCGCTACTGCAGGTTTCCGCTAGCGCGCCGCTGGCGGATTGGTTCGTGCGTCTTTCTGACGTCGCCCCCGACGGGACAACGACCATGGTCACCGGCGCAGGCCAAAGTGGCGCGCAACGCGACTCGCGCTCGATTCCAACTGATCTAATTCCCGGTCGCCTTTATTCGCTACCCATCGAGCTGCATCTCACCAGTTGGGTTTTTCAGCGCGGACATCGCATCCGTCTCGCCGTCTCCAACGCGCTCTGGCCCATGATTTGGCCCACGCCGTATCCGATGACCACCTCGTTGCAACTCGGCGGCGCACCGGCATCTCGTCTCGAGCTTCCGCTGGTTCCGCTTGAACCGGCCGCGCGCCCGAATTTCTCCGCGCCTGAAGTCACTCCGCCACTCGAAGGTGTGAAATCAGAAGGTGACACTTGGCCGCCTCAGGAGTGGACCGAAACGCACGACCTCATTACCGGCACCACGCGCGTCGCGTGGATCGGAGACGATTCCAGCCAATATCCCTGGGGCCGCATGAAGGATCACGAACAGATGAGCTACCTAATCACGGACGCTCATCCGGAAAAAAGCTCGATTCACGCCGAAGGCGCCACAACGGTCGAATTGCCCGGCCGCATCTTGGTATGGAGCGTCATTCTCGATGTCAGCAGCGACGCCCGGAATTTTTATTACCACTCCGAGCGTCACCTCACCGAAAATGGCAAGCTGATCCGCGAAAAGAGTTGGGACGACAAAATCCCAAGAGATCACCAATAGCTCTCGCCGCCGCGCGCCATTAGCTCCCGGAGCGTATTTTGAAAAACAGCGCCATCCTCCTCATCAGTTGCCCCGATCAGAAGGGTCTCAACGCCGCCGTCCACGAATTCATCTATCGTGCCGGCGGCAACACGCTGCACGCCGACGAGCATCAGGACTTCGAGCGCAATCTTTTTCTCATGCGCGTCGAATGGGATCTAGCCGGCTTCTCGATGGACATCCGCGACTTCGCAAAACATTTCCAACCCGTCGCCGACCGCTTCGGCATGACCTGGCGTGTTGCGCTCTCGACCTATCGCCCGAAAGTTGCGATTTTCGTGTCGCGCTACGATCACTGCCTCGCCGACTTGCTCTACCGCCAACACAGCGGCGAACTCGCCTGCGAAATCCCGCTCGTAATCAGCAACCACGATGATGTCCGGCGTTGGACCGATTTCTACAAAATCCCGCTCCACGTGGTCCCGGTCAATAAAGACAATAAACCCGCCGCCGAACGTCAGGAACTCGAACTCCTTCGCCCGCACGGAATCGATTTAATCGTCCTCGCGCGTTACATGCAGGTGCTCTCTTCCGATTTCATTCGCCAGTTTCCGCCCCACCACATCATTAATATCCATCATTCGTTCTTACCCGCCTTCGTGGGCGGCAAACCGCATCACCAGGCCTTCGAACGCGGCGTGAAACTCGTCGGCGCCACTAGCCATTACGTCACCGAGGTTCTCGACGATGGCCCCATCATCGAACAAGATGTCGTCCGGATTTCCCACCGCGATACGCTCGAGGATTTAATTCAGAAAGGCCGTGATCTGGAGAAGGTCGTTCTTTCGCGCGCCGTCCGCTGGCACATCGAAAACCGAATTTTGCTATACGGGAATAAAACGGTAATTTTTGATTGAGAAGCCGGAGGCCCCTCGCGCGCCCATCAAACTCAGCGGGCTATGGCGGACCGCGTATCTTTTAGATCAGCGGCGAGCAAACGATGAAACAAATGCTCGCCCGCTTCACGTCGTACGGAAAGTCTCCCGGCCTGATACGCCCGCGAGCTGAGCCCGCGCTGCACCCCCGCGCAAATCACGATGTCTTCCTGCTGCACCACTTCGCTTACTCCCATGCTCTCGCGAACGTAAGCCATATTCGATTCGCTCGTATCCCCGAAATAAAAATCGAAGATCACCTCGCAACGATTCACGCCCAGCGGCAGCACCAGATTCGTGTCCAGGTATCCTTCGTACCAATTCAGCATGAAGTTCGGGTATTGCCAGAAATAATATGCGCGATTGCCTTTCCGCGTGTGGGCCGCGCTCGCCTCCGACGTGCTGTCCACCGTAACTGGGCTCGACTGCACGCAACAGCGATCCACGTTTTCAATCGTGTAATTCGTGTAATCCAGGACGCTGTTCAAGCCCTTGTGCATATGCGGCACGTGGTAACCGCCGTCCAGGAAATTGTCCACGTACACTTTCCAGTTGCAGTCCAACGTGTAGCTGCGCCGCTCGACGAATTTCAAATCACTAAATCCAAGCGGCCGCGCAAGTCCCACCAGCGCCCCCAGAAAATCCACCAGCGATCCCGCTTGCGGATCCAGATTCACAAATACGAATTTCTCCCAAGTCTCCACTCGAATGGGCACCAGTCCGTTCTGCGCGCGATCGAAATTACACACGCCGTCAAATTCCGTCATTCCGCGCAGCTCGCCTTCCAAATTGTAGGTCCATCCATGATACGGGCAGCGAAGATGCGGTGTTTGGCCGCAGGGCTCGTTCATCACCGTCATCGCATGGTGCCGGCAGACGTTGAAAAACGCGCGCAAGTTATTGTCGCTGCCGCGCACTACCACTACTGGCTCTCCGGCCACGCTCGCGGTGACGTACTGCCCGGGTTTCGCAACTTGCTCTGTACGCCCGACTGCCTGCCACGTCCGCGAAAAAACATTCTGCAGCTCGAGTTCCGCGATACGCGCGTCGGTGTACCACGCCGCAGGGATTGTGTACGCTTCAGACAGCGGAGCGGAAGCGTTGTACGAAGCCAGAATTTCCTTCACCGTCTTTTCCATGCAATTTCTCCTCTCCTAGACTCCGATCGCTCCATGCAATACCAGCAGAAATTGATCGATCCTTGCTTTATTTTTTTCCGCATCCGCGGGATGCGGGAAAAGCCCAGGATCGAGTTCCTCCGTCAGCAACGCATCCTGAAATCGTTCCATGGTCCAGTCCAGAATCGAAACGGTCAGCGTCGAATCAACATCTGACCGAACTTCTCCGCGCGCAATTCCCAGGCGCACGAACGCCGCGCTGCCGTAGGGATCCTCCGTCTGCAGGAACCGGTTGATCTCCCGCTTCAAGCTCAAATCCACGCCGTAATTGCCCAGCAGCGCAACGCGATAGGGAATCCAGTCCTCGCGAACCAGCCGTTCGGTTTTCAGCAGCCAGTAGCGCAGGATCTCAAAAAAACCTTTCTCGCGAATCTGCGGCGGAGAATCCAGATAAGTCGGAAAAGACCGCACCGCCTTTTTGTAAGCTTCCAAAAACAATCCGCCCTTGCTCCCGAAATATTGGAAAATCGAACCTTTCGCTACCCCCAGCTGCGCGGAAAGATCCTCGATTCGCGCGGCATGGTATCCGTGCTCGGCAAAATGATGCATCGCGGCGTCCACGATCCGCGCGCGCTTTGCCTCCGTACGCGGCGCAGCTCGGCCCGGCCGATCCAGAACCGATGACTCCAAAATTGCAGGTCGTTGCTTGAAAACATCCTGCTTTGACCGTAGGTCATTCGTGGAAGCTGTCATTTCATTTTTTCCCCATATATGCTATCTAAGCGCAGCAGTATATCTTGTGACTGGCGGTCATACTAATCTACATGCCCCCCTTGCGCAAGTCCTATGATGCGATTGTCGTCGGCGCGGGCCACAATGGTCTGACGGCCGCCGCTTACTTGGCGCGCGGTGGGCTCTCCACCCTCGTTCTCGAGCGCCGTGAAATTGTCGGCGGCTGTTGCGTCACCGAAGAAATTATGCCCGGCTGCCGCGCTTCAACAACCTCATACATTGCCAGCATGCTGCGCCCCACCGTAATTCGCGATCTGAACCTCAGCGCGCACGGTCTTCGCATGGTGCCTTGCGATCCCGCGCTCGTTGTCCCTTTTCCCGACGGGCAGGTCGTGCCCTGGTGGGCTGATCGCGCGCGCGCCGTCCAGGAATTTCGAACACTGTCCGCGCGCGACGCCGAAACTTTTGTTCGCATCGACGAGCAACTCAAAAAGCTGGCGCGCTACCTGCAGCCCTTTTTTCTGGAGCCGCCTCCCGAGCCCTCCTCCCGCGGCGCCGAAGGATGGTGGGAACTTCTGCGCGTAGGAAAACGTTTTCGTGGGATGACCGGTGAAGAAGTTGCCCAGCTCGTTTCATTTCTCACCGGTAGCCTCGGCGATTTTCTCGATCGCAACTACGAATCCGCGAAAATGAAAACGATGTTTCTCGCCAACAATCTCTATGGAAAGCATGGCGGCCCATACGATCCGGGGTCGGCGCTCGGCTTGCTGTTTCATTTGCTCGGCGGCGGAGAGGGTGAAGTTCAGGGCTTCTACGGCCACGTGATCGGCGGCATGGGTGCCATCACGCAAGCTCTGGCTTCGGCCGCTCGCAAACTTGGAGTCGAAATTCTCACCTCCTCTCCCGTCGCGAAAATAGATGTTCGCGGCGGACGCTCGCGCGGCGTCTTCCTCGAAGACGGTACCGAGATTTCCAGCCGCCTGGTTCTTTCCAACGCGGATCCGAAGCGCACTTTCTTGGGTCTCGTCGAAGCAAATCAGCTACCCGAGGATTTCCGCCACGCAGTCGCCGGCATCAAGATGGACGGCCCCTGCGCGAAAGTTAATTTCGTCCTGAGCGAAGAGCCTCGTGTTACAGGCATGCCGCCGGATTGGACCACGCCGCAACGCTCCCTTTTCACCTTGGTGCCATCGCTTCAATTCGCCGAGCGCTGTTATGACATCGCAAAGTTTGGCGAAATTCCCGAAGAGTTGTGGGTCGATTGCGTGGTCGCTTCCAACGTCGATTCCACTCTCGCGCCTCCCGGCAAACACGTGATGACTACATTCATTCAGTACGTTCCTTATCGTCTGCGCGAAGGCACCTGGGACGAAAAGCGCGAGCTCCTCGGCGATCGCGTCGTGAAAAAGATCGCCCAGTACGCGCCCAACGTTCCGAACTCGATCCTCGCGCGCCAAGTTCTCACCCCTCTCGATCTCGAGCGCACCTACGGCCTTACGGAAGGAAATATTTTCCACGGCGACCTTTCGCTCGATCAGCTCTTCTTCATGCGCCCGGTTGCCGGCTGGGCGCAATACCGCACCCCCATCTCGAACCTTTATCTCTGCGGCGCAGGTGCGCATCCGGGCGGTGGAGTGACCGGCGCCCCAGGCTACAACGCCGCACACAAAGCTCTGCGCGATTGGAAAAGCGGCCACATAAAGAAACCGGCTGCCTGATTTTCTTGCCGGCACAATTTCATGAACCAAAGGAGACTATGATGGCAAAGCAGAAGAAGGGAATTCTGGAGAAGCTGGCTGAAGGCCCTGTCCTAGGGGACGGCGGGTATTTGCTCGAACTGGAAAAGCGCGGTCGCGTGCGTGCCGGCCCGTTCACTCCCGAAGTAGCGCTCAACAATCCTGACGCGCTGCTCGAACTCCACCGCGAATTTCGCGACGCCGGTGCGGAAGTGCTTCAAGCGCTCACGTTCTATGCCAGCCGTGACAAGCTCGCCACCGTCGGCATGGAAGAGCGCGTCGAGGAGTTAAACCGTGCCGCAGTCCGCATCGCAAAGAAAGCAGCCGAAGACCGCTGCCTCGTTGCTGGAAATCTGAGCCTCACCTGGATGTACGAGCCAAACGATAAAGCCGCAGCCGACCGCGTGCGCAAGACTTTCGACGAGCAGCTCGACGTACAAGTCGCCGAGGGCGTTGACTTCATCATCGGTGAAACGTTTTCGTTTCTCGGCGAAGCTTTGCTCGCCGTCGAGCGAGCCAAGCGCACCAAGCTGCCGGTGATGGTCACCGTCTGCTTCGAAAATGAAGACGTATCGCCCGATGGCAAAAAAGCCGCCGATGTCGCGAAAGCTCTCGCGGACGCCGGTGCGGACATCGTAGGCATCAATTGCCTGCGCAGCCCCGAGCACACTCTGCCGCTGATGGCTGAAATGCGCAAAGCCGTTAAGGGCTACATCGGCTGCCAGCCAGTGGCCTATCGCACCACGCACGATCATCGCGATTTCACCAGCCTCGCAGCATTCCCCGATCAACTTGAACCCTATCAGCTCACGCGCCGTGAGATGGCGGACTACGCAGTCAAGGCCCGCGAAATCGGCGTCAACTATATCGGTGCATGTTGTGGGGCGGTAGCCACGCATATTCGCGAGATGGCGCGTGCTCTGGGAAAAATTCCCGCCGATGACCGTGTCTGGAAGAAGGGCGGCGAAAAACCCATGTCCGCTTACGAATATTATGGCCACGACGACAAAACAAAAGCCCGCGGAAAAGCGCAGTAGCGCGAACGCTCTCGCTTTCTGAATCTCCTCGGAGCATGATGTCGGGCTAAAGCCGATGGCTCTAGCGGAATCCCGAATGAGCGAACCCGAGATCCCAAATCGTCCGCGCCGGACGATGAGTTTTCGCGACCTGGTATTGTTTTACATCGTCACCGGCATCAGCCTCCGCTGGATTGCGACTGCTGCGACCGTAGGCGCGAGCGCCGTCATCATATGGCTGATTGCATGGTGCGCGTTTTACCTTCCACTTGCCCTTTCAGTGATGGAGCTTTCCTCGCGCTACCCGCAGGAAGGCGGCCTCTACGTCTGGTCCAAGCGCGCCTTCGGAGAATTCCCCGGTTTCATCACCGGCTGGACGTATTGGGCCAGCAATCTTCCTTACTATCCCGCCATCCTTTATTTCACCGCCGGCAACGCGCTCTATATAGGCCCCGCACGCTGGCAATCCCTTTCAAATAATAAAGCGTACTTTCTGCTTTTCGCGCTTCTAGGCCTCGCGCTCGCAACTTTCCTCAACCTCATCGGTCTCTCCGTCGGTAAGTGGCTGCACAACCTCGGCGCCATCGGCACTTGGACGCCTATCGCAATTCTCTTTGGAATTGCGGGCGTTGCCTGGCATCACTTCGGGTCCGCGACCACCTTCTCGCACACCACGATGATCCCGCATATGCACTTTCGCGACGTTCTCTTCCTGGCCACCATCGTCTTCGCCCTGGGCGGTTCCGAATCCGCATCTTTCCTCGGCGGCGAAATCCACAACGCGCGCAGAAATCTTCCCAGAGGTTTGCTTGCCGGAGGAGCGTTCGTCACCACCGGATACATTCTCGGCACTGTTGCCGTACTCATCGCGCTCCCTGCCGGCGAAGTAAGTGGCCTGCAGGGAATCATGCAAGCCATTGCGAAATCCGTGGAACGCATCGGCCTCTCGGGCGCCGTCGCGATTGGAATCGCTTCATTTGCCGCCTTGCTCATCACCGTCAGCAATCTCGGCGCGATGGGCGCGTGGCTTGCCGTTTCCGCGCGTCTTCCTTTCGTCGCCGGACTCGATCGTTATCTTCCTCCCGCTTTCGCGCGCGTTCATCCCAAATGGGGAACGCCGTACGTCGCTCTTCTCGTCCAGGCCGCGTGCGGAGTCATTTTCATCTTGCTCGGCCAAGCCGGAACCAGCGTCTATGGCGCTTACGAAGTGCTGGTAAGCATGGGAATTATTTCGTACTTCATTCCTTACCTGTTTGTCTTCGCCTCGTTGATCCGTTTGCAGCGCGAACCGCCCGGCCCGGATATCATGCGAATTCCCGGTGGAAGCCCGGTCGCAAAAGCAGTCGGCATACTCGGCTTTACCACCACGCTGATCACCATTGCCTTTTCCGTGATTCCCGCGGAAGACGATCCGCACAAAGTTCTGGCCGTCGCAAAAATTGTCGGCCTCACGATACTGTTGCTGGCCATGGGTGTCTTCGTTTTTGTCTGGGGAAAATCCCGAACTGCAAAACGCATCTAGCCACGCGCCTTTTTTCCTCCATGCTAAGTTACCTTTTCTACATGCGCGCGCCACTGAGAATCGCGAGAACCTCCGGGCCGAAGTAAACTCCGCTTGAGACCTCGCTACGAGCGCTGAACCGTGCACGCCCGTTGCCGAGAGCCGAGTTCAGATTCAGTTGTGAGAATTCAGCTTGACCACTTTGGTACAAACCGAAACCGTACCCGCTTCCGCCCGTGCTGTGCCCGTCGCGCCAACCGGTCCACCCAAGCCATCCGCTCCGTGGATTTACAGTCCTTGGCTCGACCTGCTCGTGGGCTGCGGCGCCTGGTCCGCCCCGCTTCTGGGCGTCGCCATGTGGATGACGCCAACGCATACGCACGGCTGGGCCGTCGCCTTCTATGCACTCGCAATCATTTTCAATTACCCGCATTTCATGGCCACGATTTATCGCGCCTACCACACGCGCGAAAATTTCGAGAAGTACAAATTCTTCACCCTCCACATCACGCTGTTGCTTGTGCTCACCGCCGTCCTGATGCATGCCTCTCCGCGCCTCTTTCCCTGGGTCTTTACCCTCTACATTTGCTGGAGCCCGTGGCATTACAGCGGCCAGAATTACGGTTTGCTGATGATGTTCGCCCGGCGAAGCGGCGCGGAAATCACTCCAACCGAGCGCCGCTGGTTACGCGCTGCCTTTGTTGCATCCTACGTGATGCTGCTCGCCAGCTTTGAAACCGGCGGCTCGAACGATCCCCTGATCCTTTCGCTCGGCTTGCCCTCGAAATTCACTTTTCCCCTGCGTCTCGCGCTGGGCGGAGCCTTTGCCGTCTTCACCTGGCTTGGTTTCCAACGCATGGTCCGCAAGCGCGGGATTCACGCCATGATCGCGCCGGTCACTCTCGCGATAACCCAATTCCTCTGGTTCGTTTTGCCCACGCTTCTCGAATTGCGCTCCGCTTATCAGGTGCCGCAAACGCGCTACAGCAGTGGAATCCTCGCTGTCCTTCATTCCACGCAATATATATGGATTACCAGCTACTACCAGCGTCGCGAAGCCCGTGCGGCAGGCCAATCGAACTGGCACCTGTGGGTCTATTTCGCAACGCTCGTGGCCGGCGGCATCGCTCTGTTCATTCCCGGCCCTTGGCTTGTCAGCTATCTCTTCCATTATGATTTCACCACCAGCTTCCTGATTTTCATGGCCGTCGTGAACATTCACCATTTCATTCTCGATGGCGCCTTGTGGAAGCTGCGCGATTCGCGCGTCGCATCATTGCTCGTTGACCCCGGCGGAAAATCTGCGATCCCCGGCCCAACCGCATCCGGCGTCACAAAAAGTGCAGCCTAAAACGCCCGGCGTTTCGCGTTGGTCTGGCGGCCGCTTTTTCCAGGCGCCGGCATTCGGCATCAGTCTCGCCATTTTGCTTTTTCTGTGGGGTGGCATTGACCAGATTCATTTCGCCCTCAGCAATGACAATGAAAATCTTTCCGCCCTCCGCCGTGCGGCGGAGATGAATCCCTACGACAGCGCACTCAAAGCCCGCATCGCCTCGGCCGAATCAAGCGCGGGAAAGCGTGACGAAGCCGTCGCCACGCTACAGCAAGCCGTCGCACTCAGTCCCCAAAACATTGGTCTACAGCATCAGTACGCTCGCGCCATGATCGAAGACGGCCGCTACTCCGATGCTTATGCGCACTACCGGAAAATGCTGCAATTGTTTCCGCGCGATGTGGACGCTCTGGTGAATTACGGATTGCTGGCCGCGCGCCTCGGTCAACCCGACGAGGCCGTGGATTCCTGGGAAAAAGCGGTGGACGTAAATCCAAATCAAACGAACGCGCAGCTCTATCTCGCCGAAGCACTCGATCGAAAAGGCGAGCACGCCGCTGCCGCCAGACATTGGGAGATTTTTCTGCGCCTCGCCGCGTCGCAGCCGGATACCACGGCTGTTACCTCGGAGCAGATAATCTCCGCGTCCGTTCAATTAGCCGACGATGAATCTGCGATCAACCAGCCCGACGCGGCTCTCGCCCGCTATCGGTCCGCGGTTGCTCTCGCTGAAATCGCCAACAACCTCAAACTCGAAAGTCTCGCGCTGGCTCATCTCGCCGATTGCAGGATAAAAGAAAAGATACCGCAGCCGCCGCTCAATCCTATCAGCGCGGTCTTTTGCTCGACGCCAAAGCCGGTGATCCTCGCAGCGAAGCTTTCGATTGGTTCAATTACGGCCAATTTCTTCGCCGCCATCAACTGCCCGACGAATTGGCCTACGCCTGCTTCCTCCACGCCGAAAATTTGCTGGCGTCTGCAGACCCTGCAGAATTGCAAACCGTCCAAACCGCTCGCCGCCAGGTCGGCAGCCAATTGGGCAAAAAGGCTCTCGCCGCCCAAAAAGATCTGCCCGCACTGCTCGCTCGCGCCATAAGCGTTCCCGCTGGCTCCTTCTGAATTTTTCTCCCCCCCATATTTTTCACTCATGCACACGCTCAATCACCGATCTCCCCGCCTGACGGCAAACCAGCTATCGAATACGGCGCAACTGTCCTAAAGGCCAACTGGCGCAGCCCGCAGACCCAGCTATCCTAAGTAATCCGCCGAGAGCATTGCGAGGATTTGAGCAAAATGAAGCGTAATTCCAAAATGGCCGCTCCGGTATTTGCGGCCCTGGCTTACCTCTTGTGGCCGGCAATCGTAGCCTGCCTCCCCAACCAGATCGCAGATAAAGACGCGATTCAATGGGACGCGATCTGCCCCATCGTCTACCCGGTCGATCAGTCCGCTTCCGACCACGGCGTTCACTACCTTTTCTACGGCAACGGTTTCTTCATCAACACTGACGGCTACTTGCTCACCGCCGCGCATGTCCTCAGCCAGCTTCACGGCGGCCAGCCTCATATCCTCCTCCGCCCATCTGCGGCCGCGCCGCGCATCGTTCCCGCTACCTTGGTGGCCATAGACCGCGAGCATGACGTAGCCGTTCTGCGGATCACGCCGAATCCATTTGTCGGTAATTACAAAGTTTCGTCTCTGCCCCTATCCTACGATAGGCCGTTGCGCGGTCAGACTGTCCTCACCACAGCTCTTCTCCCTTCCAAGCCTCGCGACGCTTACACGCTCAATGCCACTATCGAGACGCGTTGCTGGGGAGAAGTCCTCGACTCTGAATTTTCTCAACTGGACAAGGGAAAGGGCGAAACCGAGTTATTCCTTTTCAATCACGACATTATCCTGGGCCAAAGCGGCGCTCCGGTAACCTCCACCGGCTCTCACGAAGTAGTCGGTCTCGTCGAAGGCCAATGGCTTGGCCACGACACACTTGCCATCGCAACCGCGGAGCAACACACCCTGGGCGCGATCCTGCCCATCCATTACGCAATCGCATTGCTGCAGCAGAAGCATATCGCCTGGTACACATCCCCCGCTGACTCGGAGCATCCGGAAAACGGCGGAGAACAAGTCCATGGGATTTTCGCCGCCTGCTGCGCTTTCGTTGGTTCCCGCCGCTTACCCGTCGCAATCTCTCTTCGGCGGAGAAGTCGTGCTCGATGCGCTCGTCGATAGCAGTGGCCGGCTTGCCGACATCAAGGTCGTGCGCGGCGAATCTCCGTTCCTCGACAAAACTCTTGTCGCAGTCCGCACCTGGACCTTCCTCCCCGCGCGCAACGACGGCCAAGTAGTCGAGACAAGAATAGGAATCGCATTCCAATTTCCACAGCCTTACGTACCTCCCCGAACCGCTACAACTCACAATTACGAAGACGGATCCGCCGATTCTCCAGAAAAAAATTCCGCCGAGCGCGGTGCGCTCCCTATTGTTACCGTCGAGCCGGAATATCCATCCGGCACCGACGTGCACGGCGCCGTGATTCTGTCCGCCGATATCAGCGAGCAAGGCCGGCTCGATTCCGTAAAAATTCTGCGAGGCTTGGATCCGCTCACTCCCGCCGCCGTTGCCGCTCTGCGCCAGTGGCATTTCGCGCCGGGAAAGCGCGCGGGCGCAAAATGCCAATTCTCCCGTCATAGTGGTGTTCACGTTCACTCGTCCAGTCGTAGCCGTTCGCGCGCAAGCATCCAGATCCTCGCAATAATTCGCCTGGTTCCGTTACAATTTCACTCGGCTTCGCTGTATTCTTCACCGCGAAAAGGCATAAAATCTGTGCCGCAATAAACGAAACGCCAAATTTTCAGGGGGAGCAATGTCCACCAAAATTATCACCGTCCGAGGGCGTGAAATTATCGACTCCCGCGGCAATCCAACAGTTGAAGCCGAAGTGGGCATCGAAAGCGGCGCCATAGGCCGCGCTGCCGTTCCCTCCGGCGCGTCCACCGGCGAACACGAAGCCAACGAACTCCGCGACGGTGATAAATCCCGCTATCTCGGCAAAGGAGTCCTTAAAGCCGTCGGTCACGTGAACACCGAAATCGCCAAAGCCGTCGCGGGCATGGACGCCTCCGACCAGCGCGCAGTCGACCGCCGCATGATTGAAGCCGACGGCACGCCCAACAAATCCAATTTCGGCGCAAACGCAATTCTCGCCGTCTCCATGGCCGCTGCCCGCGCTGCCGCCACACAGCTTGAGCTGCCGCTCTACCAATATCTCGCCCGCTATTCGTCGGAGGGCTACGCGGACACTCTTCCCGTCCCCATGATGAATATTTTGAACGGCGGCGCGCACGCCGATAATTCCGTGGACGTTCAGGAATTCATGGTCATGCCCCTTGGCGCGCCCAATTTTCATGAAGCCCTTCGTTGGGGAATCGAAGTGTTCCATAGCCTGAAAGCGGTCCTGAAGAAAAATGGCTACTCCACAGCCGTTGGCGACGAAGGCGGCTTCGCCCCAAACTTAAAATCAAACGTCGAAGCAGTCGAGCGCGTTCTGGAAGCCATCACCGCCGCCGGCTACAAGCCAGGCGAACAAATTTCGATCGCTCTCGACCCCGCTTCCAGCGAGTTTTACAATCGCGACAAGAAAAAGTACGTTTTCAAGAAATCCGACAAGTCCGAGCGCACCTCCGAACAAATGGTCGAGTTCTGGGAATCTTGGGTCCGCCAATATCCCATCGTCTCCATCGAAGACGGTCTCGCAGAAGACGACTGGGACGGCTGGAAGCTCCTCACCCACGCACTCGGAAGACCTGGCGTAGGCTCGGACGCGAAGACCAAGAAATCAATTCAGCTGGTCGGCGACGATATCTTCGTCACCAACCCCAAAATTTTCGCGCGAGGAATTTCCGAAAAAATCGGCAATGCCATTCTGATTAAACTGAATCAAATCGGCACCGTGACGGAAACGGTCGAAGCCGTGGAAATGGCCCGCAAAGCCAATTACGCCTCCATCGTCTCCCATCGCTCAGGTGAAACCGAAGATACTTTCCTCGCCGACTTCGTTGTGGCTATGGGCTGCGGCCAGATTAAAACAGGCTCCGCCTCCCGCACCGACCGCGTCGCCAAATACAACCAACTCCTCCGCATCGAGGAGCGGCTTGGCGAAGACGCAGTCTTCCCCGGCTTTAAAGCCCTTTCAGCCCATCCCGTACTTCGCCCGCCCCGCGCTTTGGGCCCGGCAGAGGGTGCCCGCCGCGAAGGAGAATAAGGCTCACCGCCAAGAACCCTTTGAGCTATCCGGCACCACTCCGCCACTAATGTGCAATCTGTTGCCTAAGAAGCGGCAGCTCCTCCCGGCAACCTCCCTGTTTTCAATATGCCGGAAGATGGAGGGCAAATTGCGGGCAGAGTCTTCAAACTGCTGCGCATCCGCTTAATCTCGTGCGGCAAATGGGAGACTTTCATCATGAATGACACACTGAAGCGTGCTTTGATGCTCGCGGCTATGGTAGTTGGTGTGGCGCTTCCCACCTTCGCTGGAGAGGGCATTAGACCAGTAACCATGCCTGAGCCTGGGACCATTGCGATGCTCGTCAGCGGGCTCGGCGTCGTAATCGGTGCTCGCGGTTATATGTTCACCCGCAAGAAGTAGCGGGAAATTTTCCCTCTCACATCCATGCTGAGCAGCGGTAACGTCTGGTGGCTCATCTTTGGCTCCGTGTTTGTCGTTACCGCTCTGTGCGAAACATTCTGGCCATTCCGCGCTTTGCCCACTTCCACGCCGAGACGTTGGACCAGTAACTCGATTCTGTTCGCAGCTTCCAGCTTGGCAATTGGGTGCGCGTACCAGCTAACCGGAATCGCCCTCGCTTTCACCATTCGTCTAAGCCCCTACGCCTTGTTCAATCGCATGCATGCTTCGTACGCGCTGCGATTCGCGCTCGGCTTCGCGGCTGTGGATCTTACTGCATATTTCGGGCACCGCCTCTTTCATGCCGTTTCCCCCCTGTGGCGCGTCCACCGGGTCCACCACACGGAAACTGATCTGGATTTGACCACTGGCTTTCGCTTTCATCCGATTGAAGGCCTCCTTTCGCAGGGCCTGCAGCTCTTGATGATCGCACTCCTGGGACCTCCACCCGCCGCCGTCGCGGCCGCTGGCCTCGCGATTGTCGTCGAGGATTTCTTCTCTCATGCGAATCTGCGCGTTCCGCTGGCGGTGGATCGATTTGTGCGCTTCCTGTTCATCACGCCTGCACTGCATCGCATCCACCATTCCGAGCTGCTCCCGGAGCAGAATGGAAATTTCGGCACCATCTTTTCTCTGTGGGACCGCCTCTTCGGAACCTATCTCGCCGAGCCTTCTCTGGGTGCCGCGCAAGTTCGCTGCGGCCTCGCGGAGCTATCGAACGGCAGCGCCCTCAGCCCCGTTGGATTGTTGCTGTTGCCGTTCAAACGCGCAGTAATAGGGAACGAATCGCCCCGCCCCGCGGAATCTGTAGCCGTGTCATCAGCCATTCCGAGCGCGGTGCTATCAGACAAAATGCGTTAAGTTCAAATGAAGTCAGGCTTGGAAATCCGGCGTGGCGTGAAATCCTCGGCCTATTTCAAGATTCTCAACTACTTCTGGAACTGAACCGTCAGCACCATGCGCGTCGCGATTGGCTTCCCATCCGACAGCGCCGGTTCAAATACCCACAGCGCCACCGCTCTTTCCGCTTCACCCTGCAGCACGCGCGGACCGGATATTATCTTAGTTTCCACCACATTCCCTTTTTCGTCGATCAAGGCGTCGAGCTTCACCACCTCGTCCGCTTCCAGTCCTGTCGCCCACGCCGGAATGGATGGCGGCTCTTGCGACACTATTTTTGCCGGAACGTTTCCTCTCGACATTTATCTCATTTGGCTTTCGACGTGTCGCGTGCACCGATGCCGCTTGGTCGGAACTAACCGGCTTTTGTCTGCTCCAACCTTCGGAACGCCTGACCCATCGGAATCTTCGGCGCCTTTGCTCACCGGCGCGGCTCCAACACCTGCAGTTGTCGCGGCCGCGCCTTGCGCCTCAGTCGTCTGCTGAATTTTCTGTGCCGCTTGCGCGGGCGCCGCTCCGCCATTGTTGGCGCTGGTGGTGACTACCGGAACTTGTGTTGGCGATAATGGTGCCGTGGCATGTTTTGGTTGATGTGGTGCTGCCAACGTCCGGTTGCTACTATTAGTCGAAAAACCGTTCCTAGCAATCCAACCAGCACCCAGCACCGCCGCAATCACGATGGCCGCGGCGATTCCGACGGCAATCGCTTTCCCCCTGCGTGAATTGGCCCAGCCTGCCAATCCGGGGCGCTGGCGTCGAAAGTACTTTTGTCTCCCTCGCGGTGTTCGAGCCTTTCTCGCCTTGCTTCTTCCCGTCTGCGGTTGCCGCCTCTTGCCCCGGCTCTTTCGTTTCCCTTGTGTCGGGCTCTCGTGGGGCCTTCGCTTTGCCTTCCATTGCAGCGAGCGCGGCCACTAGGTCCGCGTCTTTCGCTTCGTTCCAATCCAACTCCTCGTCTGTCGGTTCGTGCTTACGTACGGCGGTTAAAGACTCGTGCGCCGCCTCCAAGGTTATGGGTAACGGCGAGGCGAACGCTGTCGCAGGAGTTTCCGGAATTTTCGGAACGGTCGCGGAATTTTCTCCGCTGGTCGGCGCGATCGATTCCGTAGTCGGTGCCGCAGGTTGCTCGGTGTGGATTGGAACTTCAGCGCCGATGGGCGCAATCGACTCCATGAGAGATTCCCTGATCGGCGCCGACGTCGGACTTTTGACCGCCGCTTCAAGTATGTCTTGGGCCGTAAGTGGGCTCTCCGCAGGCGCGAGTTTTTCAGCACTCCAAAATTGTGGATCGTAAGAGGTGAATTCCAGATCCGTGTAGCCCACCTCGCCCGCTTGCCGCGACTCCCGCACTTTGCACAGAATCTCTTTTTCGGTCTGGTCGTTTCGCAAAAAAACGCATTGCCCCGGCGAAATTTTCGCATTCAATTTCAGCACGGCGCCGTTCTCGAAGACCAGCGTCGTCTTTGTCGTCTCAGTAAAGAGCTCCCGTTGCTCTGAGCCCTCCACGGTCTTCGACCCCTGAATCGTGACGGGGATCTCCAACGCGGTTCCTTGATTTCGCGCAGTATCAGCCATTCTTTTTCGCCCCGCTCGACGGATTTTTGTGCTTCGCCCCGGGTACCGCTACTCGCGGAAGCTGGCCAAGGTTTTCGGTTTACAGGCTGCCGGTCCCATGCCCGGCGCCTGTGCCTGAGCTCGCCTATCTCAATCCATCCTCTACCCCGGGGCCGTCGGCGGCAATAGCCGTGAAGTACCGATTTTCCACTACCGTTACATCCCTCTTCGCTCTCGATTCGAAGCCGGATTTGACCTCCGTGCTAGCCTGTTTGGCGCCGATATGTGCACCCAAACCTCATTCTTAATGATGACTCATCGATCATGGACTCCCGCTTTTTTGGCCCACACACGGATGCAAACTGCGATGGCCGTAACTCACTCAAAACAAACAATCGGCCTTCTGTCTCACCGGTACTAGAATCGACCATGACCAAACGCCCAAAACCCATTGTCCTTACCGTTCTTGATGGCTGGGGCTATCGGTCGGAAACCAAGGGCAACGCGATCGCTCTCGCGCGCAAGCCCAACTACGACCGCATCCTCAGGGATTTTCCCAACACCCTGATTCAAACTTCCGGCCCCGCCGTTGGCCTTCCCGTAGGACAGATGGGCAATAGCGAAGTCGGCCACCTGAATATCGGCGCCGGCCGCATCGTCCACATGGACAGCACGCGAATCGATCAGCTCATCGCAGCCGGCAAATTTTCTCTCCAGCCGCTGCTTCTTGAAGCCATGGAACGCGGACGCGGGTGTCAACTCCACCTGCTCGGCCTTGTGAGCGACGGCGGCGTCCATTCGCACATCAACCATCTCTTCGCGCTCCTGGAAATGGCGCGAGAAAATAAAGTCGCAAATGTTTTTGTTCACTGCTTTATGGACGGGCGCGACACTCCTCCGCACAGCGGAATAGATTTTCTCCGTCAGCTCGAACAAAAGATGCGCGAGCTAGGCGTAGGCCAAATCGCCACCGTCAGCGGCCGCTACTACGCCATGGATCGCGACAATCGCTGGGAGCGCATCGAAAAAGCTTATCGCGCAATCGTTCATGGCGACTCAGATGCGAAATTCGCAGATCCCATCGCGGCCGTCCGCGCAAGTTACGAAAAAGGTGTCACCGACGAATTTATTATTCCCGCGGTTATCACCACCGAGCCTGCGCCCGGAAAATCTGCCGTGCCTCGCGCCGTGATTCGCGACGACGACGCCGTGATCTTCTTCAACTTCCGCGCCGACCGCGCTCGGCAGATGACCCGTGCCCTCATCGAGCCTGGCTTCGATAAAATTACCGATCCGGAACGCCCGAAAAACCTCAGCTTCGTCGCCATGGCCCAGTACGACAAATCCTGGCCGTGGCTTCGCTACCTCCTCGCTCCCGAAAAGTTGGAGCAAATTGTCGCCAATGTTTTTGCCGAGCAGCGATTCAAGAACCTGCGTGTTGCGGAAACCGAAAAATACGCTCACGTAACCTATTTTTTCAATGGCGGCGTCGAAAAGCCTTTTCCTGGTGAAGAGCGCATTCTAGTTCCATCACCGAAAGTGCCGACCTATGACTTGAAGCCGGAAATGTCCGCCGCTGGCATCGCCGAAACCGTTGTTCACGCAATCGAGAAGGGAGAATTCGACGCTATCATCATGAACTTTGCAAACGCGGACATGGTCGGGCACTCGGGAAATCTGGAAGCCACCATCAAAGCCGTTGAGACGGTGGATGCCTGCCTCGGCCAAATTTTTCAAGCCCTACGTCCCCGCGGCGGCGCTTGGATCATCACCGCCGACCACGGCAACGCCGAAACCATGATCGACCCCGTCACCGGCGGCCCCCACACCTATCACACCACCAACCCCGTCCCTTTCATCTTGCTCACGGACAACGGCCAAACAAAACTAGCTCCTGGCGGTTCGCTGCGCGATATCGCTCCCACCATGCTCGGCGTCCTCGGCGTCGCCGAGCCCGGTGAGATGACCGGCCGCGACTTGCGCACGCCCCCAAAATAAATAAAAACTTCGCGCACCGTCGCGAAAAAGAGGCTTGAGAAAAATGGAAATAGGACCCGGACGCGGCGACAAGAAATCCGAGATCATGGGTTACGCGCGCCCGATGAACGCCCTCTGGCTCGCAGTGCTTTTCGCCGCCACCTGGGCTTTCTGGTCGCTCCCCGCCGCCTTCATCCTGCTCGGCTTGCTGATCGCTGCGACCGTTCTCGGTTTTTTCTTCCGGAAAAAACAGCCATGACCCGAACCACTCCCGCGGAAACAAAATTGCTCATCTGCGTTTGGCACCGTTTCTCACTCTGGAATCCGCCTACGCGCATGGCCGAACGCATCCGAGAGCGCTGGCCCGAAATGCGCGTCGTGCATCTACCCACCTACGACGGCCTGCAGACCGAGCTTCCCGATACGAACGTCTTCGTCGGCTTCTCTCTGCGCCCCGAACAATTCGCCTGGGCCCGCAAGTTGCTGTGGCTTCATTCCACCGCCGCGGGCATCGGGCAGCTAATGTACCCCGAACTGCGCCGCAGCGGCATCGAAGTCACCAATGCCAGCGGCGTTCACTGCGTTCCCATGGCCGAACATATTCTCGGAACGCTCATCGCGCTCGCCCACCGCTTCCCAGACTACCTTCGTTATCAGCAGCAAGCGAAGTGGGCGCAGCAGGAATTATGGGACGCGCCTGTGCGGCCGCGCGAGCTTCGCGGTCAAGTCGTTCTGTTCGTTGGCTTCGGTGCTATCGGCCGCCAAGTTGCAAAACTCGCCCAGCCCCTGGGAATTCGGGTGTGGGCTGTGACGCGTTCGGGCCAAGGCGACGCGAACCTTGCGGAAAAATTCTTTCCATCTTCGAAATTGCTGGAAGCGCTTCCACAAGCTGACTTCGTGATACTCGCCGCGCCCGAGACCTCCGAGACGCGTGCGATGATGGGTGCGCGGGAGTTCGCGCTAATGAAACCTTCCGCATATTTCATCAACGTAGCTCGGGGCGCGCTTGTGGACGAACCCGCGCTGATCGCAGCCCTTCAGCAAAATAAAATTGCTGGCGCTGCGCTCGATGTTCTCTCGCAAGAACCGCTGCCGCCGGAGAATCCCTTGTGGAAGCTCGACAACGCATTCATCACGCCGCACGTGAGCGCTGTGAGCGAACATCTGTGGGAGCGCCAAACGGATTTGCTGATGGAAAACCTTGAACGCTGGTTCAGCGGTCGCGAATTACTGAATCGCGTAGACCTCGAGCGAGGTTACTAGGCAATGCAATCGCGGCGCGGTCCATTGGTACTCGCCGGCACCGTAGATGCCACGCAGAACAGTATTGCGAATCAATCCCCCGCCGTGGCTTTCGGCGAAGTGTAACCCTGGCGGGCTATGACGATCACTTTCTTCATCTTTCCTTTTTTGTCCGGCTGCATCATCGGATTGCCCTGTTCGTCCACAATCTCCAGCTTGAGCTTGTGATATTTTCCGTCGGGAGAAGTGGAGGGCGTGAAGCCCAGCGTGTACTGGCTCCTCAGAAATGTCGCAACGGTGTTAAAAATCCCGTTCATTTCGCCCTGGAACCTCGGGAACCAAGCATATCCGCCGGTCATCTCGGCAAAGGTAGTGAGCTGATTTTTGGCCTGGAGATAACCGATGCTGTCTCCACCTCTGGGGTTTCGCACATCCCTCTCTTCCGCCATGCCAACGGAGAAAATCGGCACGTCGGTTTCCTTAACCCGCCTAAGCGTTTGGTCCAGTGTATGCTTGCTAAAAGTATCGTAGCCGCTTGCGAGCAAAAGAATGGACTTCTTTCCTTTCACGTCGCGAAGTTCGTCCAGCGTCTCGAGCAATGCATCGAATAAATTTGCTTCGTGGAAATTCGGAAAGTACAGACTCGCCACGGCCTGCGCGACTTCCTGCTTATTCCTTGTGAAGTCCACCAAAACGTGTGTTTGGAGGTCAAAAGTCTTCAGCGCGACGTAATCTTTATCAGTCAGGTGGCTGAGGAAATTGTAGCCCCAACTCTTCGCTTCGTACGCATACCACTCGCCTCCCAGTTGGCTGAATTCCAGCAAAATGACGATCGTGATCGGAGCTTCGCTGGGAGCGAAGTTCGAGATCTGCTGTGGCTGGTTATTATCGAGAACTCTAAAGTTTTCTTTCTTCAGATTTGTAAGCAAGCCGCCGTCCTGATCGGTCACCACCGCATCGATATTGACGACATTCGACTCCACGGTGATGGATGTTTGCGGAGCGGGAGCCTGCCCCGCATGCTGGGGCTGTTGCTGTCCCGTGGGCGGATTGGGGGGAGCTGGTTGCTGCGTCGGTGCGGGTTTTTGCGGTCCCTCCTGCTGTTTGGCCCGGGCAGTCAGAGCGCCCGGAGGTATGCCCAAAGCTGCCAGGAGAATTCCCACAAGAGCCGCGCGAACCCACATCTTCGAATTCATATATTTCCTCTCCCCGCTTTGATGCTGCCGGAGCCGTTTGTGGATGGTCTGTTGCCATTCAGAAAACGCCGCGCTCCAAGCGCCCGGTTACATTGTGACGCCATGATAATATAAATCGCTTTTCCACTTATCGATGTAATTCAAAAGTAATTGGGAGACTAGAAAGAATGGCGCGTCCGAACCTTCGAATTTTTGCGTTGGCAGTCTGCGGCATCCTTTGCTCCGCCACATACACTGGCGGACAGGGTTTAAGGGAACAGTCGTCGCCACCAGCGACCCCCAGCGCCGACGTCTCGAGAATTCAAGGCGAAGCCATCATCTGGCTCCAGGATCTAATCCGCATAAACACCACAAATCCGCCGGGCAACGAAATTGTGGCCGCAAAATACATCGCGGACATCCTAAAGAGAGAAGGAATTCCTTCGGAGATTTTCGAGAGCACCCCGGGTCGGGGGTTCCTGGTCGCGCGCCTCTCCGCTACGGCGGTCCCGGATCCTTCCCGCGCGTTGCTGCTGCTGGGCCACCTTGATGTGGTTGGCGTGGATAAGAGCAAATGGTCTGTCGACCCTTTCGCCGCCGTTATGAAGGACGGCTACCTTTACGGCCGTGGCTCCATTGACGATAAAGGAATGACGGTTGCCAATCTTGCCGTGCTCGTCGCATTGAAGCGCTCTTCAGCGCACTTAAACAGAGATGTGATTCTGCTCGCCGAAGGCGACGAAGAAGCGGGGGGCGAGTTTGGAATGAAATTCGCCGTCGAAAAACATTGGGACAAAATCGCGGCCGGTTTCGCGCTTAACGAAGGCGGCCACACCGTTCTAAAGGACGGAAAAGTTCAATACGTCGGCGTGCAAGCCACCGAGAAAGTAGCCGTGAACGTGGATGTAATCGCGACGGGAACTTCGGGCCATGCCTCGATTCCGCGCAAGGATAATCCCGTCGCCCACCTTGCCGCGGCGATCGGCAAGATTGGAACGTACGAAGCCCCGGTGCAGTTCAATTCCGTCACGCGCGGTTATTTTGAAGGTATCGCCCCCTTGGAGGATGAAGAGACCGGCAAGTGGCTCCAGGCGCTCGAAAGCCCGGACCGCGCCGATCACGCAGCTCGATGGGTATCCAACACGAATCCTATCTGGAACGCGATGCTGCGCGACACGGCCACTCCCACGATGCTTCAGGCCGGCATACGGCAAAATGTGGTGCCCTCTGAAGCGCGCGGCGTCCTGAATATTCGCCTGCTTCCCGGCAACCAACTCGACCCGCTCATTGGCAAGCTAAAACAACTCGTGAACGATCCACAGATTCGCTTTGAAACACAACCGAATGGCGGAGAAGCCGCGCCATCTTCATCGTTGGAGACTGATCTGTACGCTACGATAAAGACCGTAAGCGCCCAGGAATTTGCCGGTGCGCCCGTGGTTCCGTATATGTCCACCGGCGCCACCGATTCAGCCCGCTTGCGCATGCGCAACGTGCAAGCCTATGGGCTCGATCCTTTTCCGCTTACCGAAGACGACTTCATGCGCAGGCACGCAAACGACGAACGCATTCCCATCGATTCCTTCCGCAAGGGAATTCAGTTTTACTATGCGGTTGTCAGCGCCTTTGCCGTGGCCAAATAATCGTGTCCAACCTTCGCAGGGCCAAAATCGTCTGCACTTTAGGACCCGCAAGCTCCTCTCAAAAAATGATTGACGAGCTGTTGCACGCTGGCATGGATGTTGCTCGGCTGAATTTTTCACACGGCACCCCGGAGGACAAAGTTCGCTTGGCGATCTGCGTGCGCCGCGCCTCCGCGCGTTACAGCAAGCCCGTTGCGATTCTGGCCGACTTGCAGGGCCCAAAAATCCGCACGGGCGCGCTGGAACAGGGCAAGTCGGTGCGCTTGCACTTCGGCCAGCGTTTCGTGATCACCACAAAGAACGTGATCGGCACCGAGCAGGGTGTCAGCACAACCTTTCGCCCTTTGCCGGAGTCGGTTCGCAAGGGCGACCGCGTTCTCTTGAACGACGGCGAAATCGCTCTCCGCGTTGTCTCTGCCCGCGGGCAAGAAGTTGTCTGCCAGGTCGAAAACGGCGGGGAACTGGGCGAACACAAGGGCATCAATCTTCCTGGCGTGAAACTGAAAATTCCTTCGCTCACGCCCAAGGACCGCCGCGACCTGAACTTTGCGCTGCAAATGGGCGCGGATTACGTTGCGCTGAGCTTCGTTCGAACGGCGGCGGACGTGCGAGCCGGGAAGGCCGCCATCGCCCGCGACGGAAAAGACACGCCCGTTATCGCCAAGCTCGAAAAACCCGAAGCCATCGACAACCTGGAAGAAATTCTTGCCGTCGCCGACGGCGTGATGGTCGCGCGGGGAGACCTGGGCGTGGAGATGAGTCCGGAAAAAGTGCCTGTCGTGCAAAAGCGCATCATTTCCAGCGCGCGCGATGCGCTCGTTCCGGTGATTACGGCCACGCAAATGCTCGATTCCATGCAGAAAAATCCCCGGCCCACGCGAGCCGAAGCCTCCGACGTGGCCAATGCAATTTTCGACGGCAGCGATGCGCTGATGCTTTCCGGCGAGACCGCCGCAGGAAGCTATCCGCTTGAATCTGTGGCCATGATGGACCGCATCATTCGCGAAGCGGAAGCCAGCGTCACCATCCCTCCGCGTCCGGCGCGCTCGGGCGATTTGTTGATCAGCGAAGCCATAGCCGAAGCAATCTGCCACGCAGCCGAAGAATTGCACATGAAGATAATCGCGGTTTTCACGGAATCGGGATCTTCCGCGCGGCTCGTTTCAAAGTACCGTCCGCGCGCGCCCATCGTTGCGTTTTCGCCGGTACAGGAAGCGCGCCGCCGCCTCAGCCTGCTCTGGGGCGTGCTGCCGCGCACCATCGCGCGCGTTCATGACATCGACCAGCTTGCGAAAGCTGCGGAAGCCCGGCTGACGGAAGAGCGCTTGGTAAAACGCGGCGACATCGTAGGCGTGATCGCCGGCACACCGCTCGGCACTACCGGCTCCACAAACTTGATGCGCCTAATCCGCATCGGCGGCTAACGCGTTCTTATTTTCACGCAGAATTTTAGGTCGGGAACCGCACAGCAAAACTGTTTTCGAAAGCAGTCTAGGTTTTTAGGGGGTCGGAGCTTCAGCTCCGACATGAAGCTTGCCTTCTCATCAGGGGTTTTAACCCCTGAGGCGTCCGTCTTGGGTCTTTCCCCAGAGTATAAGGCGAATCCTTAATTCACCCAGTTATCGGGATTTGATGGCGGCTTCTCGTTGTGGTCGCGGACGTACACTTCAAATTTCTTGCGCAGCCGCCGGCGTTTCCAATCCGTAAAAAAATTCCTGTAGTTATAAAGGTAAGAGCCGCGCCGCAAGTAAATGTAGCCCACCAGCATCCCGCCAAGATGGCAAACGTGGCTCACGCCGTCACCGGTTGAACCAATCGTGCTGAAAAATTCGATGGCGCCCATCACAATCACGAAAATTCTCATGGACACCGTCACCGGCAACGGAAACACCCACACTTGACGGTGCGGCATCACGATCGCTACCGCGAGTAACACGCCGTAGATCGCTCCGGAAGCTCCAATCGTGGGCACCAATGCCGTGCCGCGGCCGTGCGGATCCAACAGCAGCTTTACGATGATGTCAACAATCCCCGCGCCAACTCCACACACGAAAAAGTAAATATAGAACTTGCGCGCGCCCCAAGTGTGCTCCAGGTCCGCGCCGAACATCGCCAAATAGAGCAGGTTGAAAAGAATGTGCAGGACACCGCCGTGAAGGAAAATATAAGTGAACGGCTGCCAGATGCGAAAACCGTACACGGCAGCGTAGGGACTCAGCCCGAACCAATCGACCCAAAATCTCTCGCCCGCTCCGTGAAAGAGCAGCCCTGAAATTGTTTGCAGGAAGAAAACCGAGATGCAGGCAATGCAAATCGTCTTGATGGCGCGCGGAAAATAGCCGCTCAGGTCAAACCGATGCCCGTAACCGCGCGAAAAGGACGGCACGCACCAAGTGTAAAGGCTGCGCGCATCGGAGTCAAAAGAGTAGAGGCGCCACTCAGTGAAACTGGATGCGAAGGGTGACGATCGATGTGTTGGAGTCAGCTTCCTGCTTCACCGTGGAAGTCCGATAACTGCTTCCCACTTGGGCTAACTCTCTAGCCGCGGTGTTCTGCAGAAAGTCGAACGGATACGTCGCGTCGTAAATATCTCCGGGTTTGAGTTTCCATTTTTTCAATAGCGCGGCCGCACCGCGATCCGGCACGCCGTCGAAGTAAACTTGCCCCATGTGAAACTGGCTGCCTTCGTCGACCCGGCCAGAATAGCTCGCGAGCTTTGCTGCATCGTCCAGGTCTCTTGTCGGGATGATGCGAACATTGATGTAGCCGCGAGACAGGTAGGCTTTGCGCACGTTGGCGAAGCCTGCATCGATCTTTTCTTGGTTGGCGACTTCTCGCTGGTTCATTCCCAGGTTTTGGCAAGCTCATCGGCTGAAAGCGCTTGATTGCCTGACCACGAGGCACCGCTCCAGGAGTATTGGTTGCCTTCGACGACGGGGAGCGTGACGGAAACGTCTGTGACCGGACCTTTGGAGTTTGCGTCGATAAGGTTCACTTTCGGACGCCCAAACTGCGATTGCAAATATCCACGCTTGTAATACAAAGGAAGCAGCGCAGCAGATGCATACGTTTCGACATTTGTAATCGAAAAATCCTGTTTCGTGAGCGCAGCGGAGGCGTCCGTCAATTCTTTTTCCGATATAGCAGCCTGTCCGGAAAACGTGATGTTTTTGATTGGCTGCGAAATTCCGTCGATGTGAAACAGCAGAGCGCGAACGGTTCCTAAGGTGCCATAGGGAATCTCGCTGACTTCGCCGGGAATGCCGTTGGTACGAAGCAAATCCTGGAGCGCGCTGCGAATTTGCGCAACAGTGTCACCTCGTACTGGTGCTTCTCCAGCGTAGAATGTCACGTGTTGGCGAAGCACGCGGTCCAGCTCCGTGTCCGTAAACCACACGAAATTGTCGAAAATGCACGGAAGGACGTCTTTTGTTTCGGTGACGCCAAATTGCGCGGTGAGCTCGTTTCCCCGCGTCGAGATTTGGAAAGAGACTGAGTCGAATGCTCCGGACTTGGAGAGGCGCTCTGCGGCGGATTGCACATCGGCGGCCGCCGCGGAACTACCGATGCGCAGGCCGGACGCGGCGACGGCTTGCTCGGGGGCGTAGCGGTGCAAGCCGGTGAAATGTATCGCTGTGAGATTGTATTGTGCCGAGGACTGCGCGCGGGCACTCGACGCACAGAGCAGCAGAGCTGCGAGAATAGCGGGAGTTTTGTTACGCAACTGGTTCATTGTCATGCCCGGCATTCTAGGTGAAGAGCTAGCGGCAAGACAATGTATTCGGCGGCGTTACTGTTGCCCGGCCGCGGAGAACCTTCCTGGTTGAGAGCGCGGCCGCGCTTACCTTGTAGCTGAGCAAGACACCGATCACCGGCGCGACCGGTTGTGCCCGTTGAGAGCCGGGGCATTGCATGCGAAGCCCGTCGCATGTACATTACCCGACGGCTTGTAATGAAAAGCGGCGATCGGGCAAAGTGTACGCCGAACCAATATGACGCCGGGCATGCGCCTCTTCCGTTTTATCTGCCGCGCCCGCTTTGAAATCTCGTTGAGTGAAAGGAAAATCATGCCACGCCCAAAACTGTGCGCAGCCTTTCTATTGCTTCTCGCTGGACTATTTTTTGTTTCTTCTGCCACCGCTCAAACCAAGCTTCTTCGCTTTCCTGATATTCACGGCGACAAAGTTGTTTTCACTTACGCCGGCGACCTCTGGCTCGCCTCCACTTCCGGTGGATTGGCCACGCGCCTCACCGCCCATCCCGGTGTCGAGCTCTTTGCCAAATTTTCCCCCGATGGCAAATGGATCGCTTTCACCGGTCAATATGACGGCGACGAGCAGGTGTATGTTATTCCCGTCACCGGTGGCGTTCCGAAGCAGCTCACTTTTTATCCCGCGCGCGGCCCGCTGCCTTCGCGCTGGGGCTACGACAATCAAGTTTACGGCTGGACTCCCGACGGCAAGTCCATCGTGTTCCGCTCGCTGCGCGAATATTTTGAGCTCGGAGACTCGCGCCTCTACACCGTTTCGATGGATGGCGGCCTGCCGCAGGCTCTCCCCATGCCGAAATCCGGCGCTGGCGATTTTTCTCCCGACGGTTCGGACGTGGTCTATTCGCCTCTGTTCCGGGACTTCCGCACCTGGAAACGCTATACCGGAGGCTGGGCCCAGCAGTTGTATATTTACGATCTCAAATCAAACGCCCAACAAAAGATCACCGAAGATCTTCGCGCTCATCGCGATCCCATGTGGGTCGGGGACAAAATCCATTATTCCTCCGACAAGGACGACACTCTCAATCTGTACTCCTACGATCCCAAGACAAAAGCCACCGAACAGCTCACGCACAGCACGAAATGGGATGTTCGCTGGCCCAGTACCGATCATAAGGACCGGATCGTTTACGAAATGGACGGCGAGCTGAACATTTTCGATATCGCCACCGGGAAATCCACACCTGTCTCCATCCAGGTTCCCACCGACGCTCTGGCCATGCGCCCTTCGCGCATTTCCGCGGCCAATCAAATTGAGTGGACTGAATTGAGCCCGAAAGGCGAACGCGCGCTCTTCGTCGCTCGCGGCGATGTCTTTACCGCACCTATCGAAAAAGGCCCCACCCGCAATCTCACCAACTCATCGAACGCTCACGACAAGTTCGCCCAGTGGTCGCCTGACGGTTCAAAAATTGCCTTCGTTTCTGACATGGATGGCGAAGACGAACTTTACCTCATCAATCAGGACGGTTCGGGCAAACCGGAGGAATTGACTCACGGTTTCCACGCCATGCTCTATCAACCCAGTTGGGCGCCGGACGGCAAACGCATCGCGTTCGGCGACAAAGACGGCAAACTTTACGTTTTGACTCTCGAGGACAAGAAGGTCACCCAGGTCGCACAGAATCCCCGCGGACGAATTCCCGCGTATCCATGGTCGGCAGACGGCGGCCATATCGCTTTCATCATGGGTGAACCGAGCGGCTTCTCGTGCGTTTACGTCTGGAGTGTGAGCGACGGTCAAGTCCATCGCGTCACTGATCCTCTTTACGATTCCGGCGATCCTGCCTGGGATCCCGAAGGAAACTATCTCTATTTCATCGGGACTCGCGAATACGCTCCGCAGTTGAGCCGCATCGAATTCAACTACGCCACCAATCGCGGCAATTCTCTTCTTGCCCTCACTCTGCGCAAGGACGGCAAGAATCCCTTTCCGCCGGAAAGTGACGAGGTCACCATCACCAAGCCGGGCGAGGATTCGTCTGATAAAGATAAATCGGCCGAAAAAGCCGGCGACAAAAACGAAGACAAAAAAGAAGCCAAGAAAGATGGCAAGAAGGAAGACGACAAAAAAGAAGAGAAAAAAAAGGAATACATCCGCATCGATTTCGACGGCCTTTCCGATCGCGTTACTCGTGTCCCCGTTGATGCCGACAACTTCAACGGTCTGGTGGTCACCAAGGACTATCTGGTCTACGCGCGCTCTGGCGCTCCCTTCTACGGCCGAGATTCCTTCCCGCCTTCCTCCCTCGTTCTCTTCGCCTTCAAAGATCGCAAGGAAACCACTCTCGTCGACAAAATCGACGGCTTCGACGTTTCTCAGGACGGCAAAAAAGTCTTAGTGCGCGACGGGCGCAGCTTCAAGCTTTACGACCTCAAGCCCGAAGGCAAATCCAGCCCGAAGACCGTTTCCACCGAAGGCCTCATGGTGGACCGCGTTCCACAGCAGGAGTGGGTCGAAATCTTCAATGAAGTCGTGCGACGTTACCGCGATTTCTTCTACGTCCAAAATATGAACGGCTACGATTGGGACGCCCTGCGCGACCAGTATCGCCCGCTCGTTGACTACGTCGCTCACCGTTCCGATCTCAACTACGTCATCGGTGAAATGATCGCGGAACTCAGCGTCTCTCACGCTTACATTGCCGGCGGCGATTTCGAAATCCCTCAACGCCCCCAAGTCGCCTTGCCCGGGCGCTCGCATCGAATTGGACGCATCCGCCGGCCGTTACCGCATCGTCAAAATTTACAAAGGCCAAAATGAGGAGGAGATTTATCGCTCGCCGCTCACCGAAGTCGGCGTCGACGCCAAGGAAGGCGACTACATCCTGGCCATCGACGGCCGCGATCTCACCGCCAAGGACAATCCATACCAGTTCCTGCGCGACAAGGCCAACCGTCCCGTCCAGCTCACCGTCAACTCCAAACCCACGATGGATGGCTCGCGAACCATTTCGTATCGTCCCATCACCAGCGAAACCAATCTCATCTATCTCGACTGGGTCACCCATAATCGCGACGCCGTGTCGGCCGCGACAGGCGGGAAGGTCGGTTATATCCACATCCCTGACATGGGCGCCGACGGCATCCGCGAATTCATCAAATATTTCTATCCGCAGATTCGCAAACAGGCCTTGATCGTCGACGTTCGCGGCAATGGCGGCGGCAACGTTTCGCAGATGCTCATCGAACGCCTGAGACGCGATTTGCTCGGCACCGATTTCGATCGCGTCGACCAACAGACGAATACGTACCCGAGCACTGTCTTCTATGGCCCCAAGGTTTGTCTGATCAACGAAACTTCCGCTTCCGACGGCGACATTTTCCCCTACATGTTTCGCCAGGCAGGTCTCGGCCCTCTCATCGGCAAGCGCACTTGGGGCGGCGTGGTCGGCATCAGCGGCCGTGGCCCGCTTCTCGACGGTGGCCAGGTTTTCGTGCCCGAATTCGCCACCGCCAGCGTCGCAGGCCAGTACGTCATCGAAGGACACGGCGTCGATCCCGACATCATCGTCGAAAACGATCCCGCTTCGGTGATCGCCGGCAAGGACCCGCAGCTCGAACGCGGCATCGCGGAAGTGATGAAGGCGCTGGAAGCCAATCCCAAGAATCTTCCGTCGCGCCCACCCGACCCGAACAAGGCGCCCAAGCGCTAATCGCCGCTGTGAACGGAGCGCCCTCGCGCAGGGACCTATGTTTTATTCAGCTTCTTGCGCGCGAAGTAGAAGAGCGAAGCCGCCAGAAGAATGAACATGAACAGCCCGAAGAGGTTGCTGGTCGCCAGCGACCCAAGAATCTTCGGACCAAACGCGAAAAGATCCGGCCGCCACGGCAACCGCAACACAACGACAAGCCAGTGCGGAACACGCGTGGAAATCTCCGGGTCTTGTAAAAGAGCGATCACAATTCCGAGCAGCCCAAACACTCCGCCCGCAGCGATCAACCCGCTGGAATAAAGCGCCCCAGGGCTAGCTTCGCCCTCCTCCGTTTTCTTCGACGAAGCTTCCACCAGCCAGCGCACCAGCCCGCCCGCAAACATCGTCGCCGTCGTTCCAATCGAAAGATAAGCGCCCACCGCAAACGCCAGCGACCGCACGCCCAAAATTTCCACCGCCAGCACCAGCGCGACGCCCATCAACACCAGCCGCCACGGAAGCCGCTGCGTCAGAATGCCGTTGATCACCGTCGCCATCAGACGCGCCTGCGGCGCCGGAGCCTTGTCTCCGCCGATGCCTTGCACCCACTGAATCTCAATTTCCTTCGTCGCCGGATCGTAGAGATATTCTCCATCGGCAATCTGCGCCGACCCCAGCGCGTTGATCAAAACGTAATTCTTCCCCTGATACGTGATCGAATTCCTCTCCACTTTCACGCCCGTAGCCAACGCTTCCACGTTCACCGGAATCCGCGTCGGCACGTACTTCTGCAAGCCCGTGTTCATCAGGTTCAGCGTGGCCCCAATCGCGATCGTCGAAACGGTCACGCCGATCAGCAAAGCCATCTGCTGCCGAAATGGCGTCGACCCCACCAGGTACCCGGTCTTCAGATCCTGCGAAGTGGCTCCCGCAATCGCCGCTGCGGTGCACACCACGCCTCCAATCACCAGCGCAAGCACCGCATAATTCGGCGCCGTCCACCCCGCCACCAAAAAAATCGCGCAGGTCGCCATCAGCGTAGCAATGCTCATCCCGCTCACCGGGTTCGACGAATTCCCCAACAGCCCGCTGATGCGCGAAGCCACCGTGACAAACAAAAATCCAAAAACCACCACGAAAAGCCCCGCCAGCAGATTCTGATACCAAGTCGTGCTCGCGCCTTTGATCGGATCGAACGTCAGCATCACCCACATCATCACCACGATCACAAACGACCCCACCAGCACCGTCCGAATCGACACGTCCCGGTCCAGACCGGTTCTTCCCCTCCGTCTGCATCGCTCCTTGCGCTCGAACATCTTTCATTCCCGCGCGCAGCGCCGAAATAATCGTCGGCAGCGTCCGCAGCAGCGTAATCAGTCCCGCAGCCGCCACCGCCCCCGCTCCCATGGGACGAATGTATTGCCGCCACATGTCGTCCGGCGTCATCAGCGGAATCGGAATCGTCGAAGGGTAAATCGGCTTGTCCCCCGCAAGCTGCCCGAAAAATTGAATCGCGGGCATCACCAGCAGCCAGGAAATCACTCCGCCCGCAAACAGAATGCCCGAAACTTTCGGCCCGATGATGTAACCCACTCCCAGGTATTCGGAAGTAATCGTCGCGCGAAATGACGCGCCCGGAAACCAGTGCGGCCGCGCTTCCGGCTGCGAGTTCCACGCCTGAATCGTGTTCATGAAAAAAGTGTAAGCGCCTCCCAGGCCCAAGCCCCAGAACACGCGCCCCGCAAACGACCCGCCGCGCTCGCCCGCCACCAGAACGTCCGCGCACGCCGTGCCTTCCGGAAACGTCAGGTTGCCGTGCTCTTTCACGATCAACTGCCGCCGCAGCGGAATCATGAACAGCACGCCCAGCCATCCGCCCAGCAGCGCCAGCGGAAAAATCCGCCAGAACGTGAATTCCGTGCCAAACCCCAAAAAGATCAGCGCCGGAATCGTGAACATCACTCCCGCAGCCAGCGACTCGCCCGCCGACCCGGTCGTCTGCACGATATTGTTTTCCAGAATCGTCGAGCGCCCAAACGCGCGCAAAATGCTGATCGAAAGCACCGCGATCGGAATCGAAGCCGAAACCGTAAGCCCGGCGCGAAGCCCCACATAAACCGTCACCGCGCCAAAGAGCAGCCCGAAAAGCGACCCCAGCACCACCGCGCGCAACGTAAACTCTGCGATGCTCTCGTTCGCCGCTATATAAGGATGAAATTCGTCCGCCGGCGCCGTCGAACTCCACTTTTTCTCTGCCTTCGCCATCCTCGCCACCCCCCGCATTCGCGGCGCCGTCCTGCGCTCTTCTGTCGCCGCTAAATTCCGCGCGAACGCCGCGCCAGCCAATTTGCCCGCCCGCGAATCGGGCAAGGTAGCACCAGACGCACACCCAAGCAAGCCGGATTACCACCGAGGAACCACACAGTGATTGCCGTTTTCAGTGTGTGGTCCTGGGCATCCTAGCCCGGCAGGACCATTGACTTCGCCCTGGAGCCAGAGTAGCTTAGCGCTCACTTTACTGCTTCCTAACGAGTCGAGGGCCGCCCTGCACGGCCGCTCTGAAGACAAGGATTTTGCGTCATCTCATACTAGAGGAGAAATCGCCATGATTCGAGCCCGGCGAGTCTGGTATGGCTTCATCCTAGTGGTGTTGCTGTGCATGCCCGTAGTTCAGTCCACATCGGCAGGCGACGACTGGCTGCCCATTCCCCCCGCAGACCTGGCGCTAAAGGACAATCCCGAACAGCCGGGAGCCCACGCGATGATTCTTTATCGCGAAAGCGCCGTGAACGAGAAGTATGTCTCCACTGACGGCGCTTCCATAACTGAATATGTGCGCATCAAGATCTTCACCGAGCAAGGGACCAAGGAAGCCGACGTCGAGATTCCGTTTCTGAAAGGCATCCGCCGACATTAAAGATATTCGCGCGCGAACGATTCAGCCGGACGGTACAGTGACGAATTTCGATGCGGAAACATTCGACAAAATTGTCGAAAAGCTGCAGCGGCGAGAAAGTTCTCGCCAAAACTTTCACTTTCCGGATGTTCAGCCCGGATGCATTATCGAATTCAAGTATCGCGAACAGTCCAGCGAACACCAACTGCTCAATGAAAAATGGATTGTGTCAGGCCACCTGTTTACGCGCGATGCGCGTTTCTCGTTCAGGTCGTACGCCGGGCGGGGTTCATATTCCTTGTCGTATCGCCAGTTCGGACTTCCGGCAAACTCAGTTCCGCAACTGCAAAAAGATGGCTCCTATTTGTTGGAGGTTCACGATATCCCCGGCATCGAAGAAGAAGCATTTATGCCTCCGGAAAACGTGCTCAATACCCGGGTCGAGTTCCTTTATCGCAACGCAGGAGAACCCCTGAACGAGCCGCCGGAAGATTATTGGGGTCGTAGAGGAAAACAATGGTCGGACAGCCTAGACCAGTTCATTAACAAAAAGGATATCCTGATTAACGATCTGCGGAGCGTTATCAGCCCCGATGATTCCCCGGAATTGAAGCTGCAAAAAATATACGCTCGCGTACAAAAGATCCGAAACCTGTCGGATGAACACTACAAAACGGGGAAAGAACAAAAGCAGGAACAATTGAAGCCGAACTCGAACGTCGAGGACGTACTGAAACACTCCTATGCGTATTCACGCGATATTAATTACACATTCGTGGGCTTGGCCCGTGCTGCAGGCTTCGAGGCCACTGTGATCTGGGTTGCGCCGCGCAATAGCAATTTCTTCTTTCCAAAGCTGAAGGATAGCAGCGAATTAGGCTCTAACATCGTCTGGGTGCGGTCCGGCGCAAAGGAATACTTTCTGAATCCCGCGGCGACGTATTATCCCTTCGGAGTGCTCCCGTGGTACGAAACGGCCACCGACGGCGTGCGTGTTGGGAAGCAAAATGGCGAGATCGTCAAAACTCCTGCCCCGGTAGCTTCCGACGCCCACATCATACGCCATGCAAATATGACCATCGATGAAAACGGGTTGGCCGTCGGAAAAATAGAAGTGGATTTTGCCGGGCAGTGTGGGGCAATTCGCCGGGCAGAAGAACGAAATGAGGACGAAACAGGCCGGCGAAAGTCTTTGGAAGATGAAATCAAAGATTGGCTCCCGGCAGGGTCTTCCTTCGAAGTCACGAGCGTTACGAATTGGGATAAGAATGATTTGCCTCTGCATGTGGAAGGCACCGCCAAGATTCCGAACCTGGGAACCACGGCGGGGCGTAGGATGCTAGTCACCGAGGCGGTGTTTCAGGCAAAATGTTCCCACCCGGCGCTCGCGGTTCTCGCTGCAAATCCCTGCCGGATGGGAATTCACAAATCATTGGGCGAATTACTCGGAGCAAAAGCCGCAATCCTCCTCTAACAGCCAAAATGTTTGGGAGGTCACCGATCTTCCTGGTGTGGAAGCGGAGCCGGGTATGCCGCCTATGCCGACCGTGGTCGGCCGGATGGAGATCAAATACTTTCCGCGCGATCCAAAGCTGCGTGCGAAAACAAGTGGAACGTGGAACGATCTAGGTGTCTGGTATGCGGATTTAACCTCGGGAAGTCGCGATGCAACTCCGGCAATCAAGCAGAAAGTGAGCGAGCTCACTGGTGGAATTTCGGACCCAGTAGCAAAGATGAAGGCACTTACTTCTTATGTGCAGCGCCAGGTTCGCTATGTTGCCATCGAAATCGGAATTGGGGGATATCAGCCGCATCCCGCCTCAGCGGTGTTCGCCCATCAGTACGGCGATTGCAAAGACAAGGCAACTCTGCTGAGCGCGATGCTACATGAAATTGGCATCGAATCTTATTATGTGCTGATCGATGCCGACCGAGGAATCGTGAATCCGGATTTTCCGTCCACGCGTTTCAACCATGCAATTCTGGCCATTCGCCTGCCTGATGACTTGAAGGACCCTTCGCTTTTCGCGGTAGTGGATAATCCCAAGCTCGGTCGTCTTCTTTTTTTTGATCCTACGAATGAGTATGTGACGCTGGGATATATACCCTCCTACCTTCAGGATAATTTCGGACTTGTGGTCGCTGCAGATAGTGGCACAATAATTTCCTTGCCGCTTTTGCCCCCAGCTACTAATCGGCTCTTACGGACTGCCCAGATGAACCTCAGCGCGTCAGGAGATCTTGCTGGCGAAGTTAAGGAAGTCCGCTCGGGTGGCCCGGCAGTGGACAGTCGAGAGGCCTATCTCGGCGTTTCTCCGTCTGAACGCCAAAAAATTATGGAAAAGTTTTTGGGTTCATCTCTTAGCAACTTTACCTTGAAGAACGCTTCGATTGGAAATCTTGAGCAGTACGATCAAGGCCTCACGTTCGATTACAAGTTCGTCGCAATGGGATATGCGAAGCAGGCGGGCAATCTATTGATTGTGCGGCCGCGCGTTGTGGGCGGCAAAGGATCTAGTTTGCTGACCGGCAAAGCACGCAAGTACCCAATTGAGTTCGAGGAGGCCACTCGCCAGGACGACGTATTCGATATCACTCTTCCCGCCGGTTATGTCGTGGATGAGCTTCCGCAACCCGTCCACGCTAAGTGCGATTACGCCACCTATAACAGCGAAGTTCAAGTCACCGGCAACGTCCTTCATTATAAGAGGACCTTCGAGATCACCGAGCTGGTCGTCCCCACCCAGAAGCTTGGCGAAGTGCGAGACTTCTTCCACCAGATTGCTGCGGACGAGAAATCGAGCGCCGTTCTCCGGCGCGCCAATCCGTAGCGCGACCGACCTTACTGTCTCTGGTACGTGCCCACTTGTTGAGCGTCGCCGATTAGAAGCTTGTCGTCAGCGGTTACAGATATGTTCCACACGTAAGGCCTGGGAGGCATTCCCGCGGGCGCGCAGTCCAATCGGACGTGCTTCGCATCGGGAAAATCGTAACGGCAGGCTTGGTTTTCCCTGGGGCTCTTCATAATCAGAGTGCCGTCAGCATTGAACTGCAGAGTCTCTTCGTGCCGTGAACTTCTTCCCAACTGCCGACCACGCTTTCCTTCAGTTTTTGCTCCGCTTCATGACTGCATCCTTGGAGCAATAGAGCTGCGCTCAGGAGTAGAAATGCGCCGAGCCAGCAGCTCGCAGCTTGTACCGTCCTCGCGATCGCAGTCGTCATTTCTCACCTACTCCCAAAGCTCGTCTTGAATTCGGCGAAGCAGCGTTGGTACTTGGCCAGGAGCTTGGCATCAGCCCGAGGCTATTCGTCTGTGCTGCATGGATGGCGCCTTCTGCTGTCGCAACATAGAGCGTTCCGTCGGAAGAAGCAACGCCTGGAGCTCCGGTGCGAGTCGAAAGAGTCATGCGTTGCGTGCCGCCAGGGCAAATGCTCACAGCATGCACGTCCTTGCATTTCCACTCCCGACTTCCTATCATTGTTGCGATGAAAATTTGGTTTAGGATCGGCCCCGACCGGGGCAACGAGCAGGACGGGCCGCAGCCGCCCGAACGCTACAGCTCTGCCCACCCGACGGTCCGGTTTCTGGACCCCTTTACCGTGCTTGCCCTGACAGGGGAAGGGAGCACCTGCGAAGGGTCACGATTCAGCGGCGCGCGCCGATTGCGAGCGCTTTCACTCGCTCCCATACCGCTTCTGCCGCGACACCCCGGCCTAAAATCCGCCGCAAATCTGAGTGAAATCCGGCAATTTCCCGACATTTCTAACCGGTTCTGGTCAAAAAGTAGAAGTCACAGAAAACAAACCATTAAACCCCCTCTAACCGGTTCTAGAATTGCACGTTGTGACGCACGAGCTTTGCACGATTTCCTGTCCGAATGGTCACGCTTCAGGCGACGCACATCTCGCTTGTGCGTCCGCCACGGAACACGGGTCGCGGACCGCGGAGCACGTCCATCCCTGGAAGACATCCGCCGCATACCGGACGTGTGCTATCCTTGCCGGGGAGACACCCACGAATGGGTTACATCGATCGCATCCAGAGTGATTTGACCGCGGCCATGAAGCAAAAGGACGAGCTGCGGCTGAGCGTCCTGCGCATGATGAAGAGCGCGCTCAAACATAAAGAAATCGAAAAGGTGCGCCCGCTCGACGATCTCGAATCGCTGCAAGTTCTCCAAACCCTCGTCAAGCAGCGCCACGAATCCGTCGAGCAGTTCACCAAGGGCGGACGCAACGACCTCGCCGAAAAAGAGGCCAAAGAAATCAAGATTATCGAAACATATTTGCCCGCCGCTCCCTCGGACGAAGAAGTTCACCGCGCCGTCGAAGCCGCCATCGCCGAGTCCGGCGCCGATTCGCTGAAGCAGATGGGCGCCGTGATCAAAGCCGCCCGCGCGCGCCTGGAAGGAAAATCCGTGGACGGCAAAGCCTTGAGCGACCGCGTCCGCGACCGCCTGACCGAGAAATCCGCCGGAAAACCCTAATGCCGCTCACGCTCGTGCCGCTGCCCGATTCCATCCCCGTGAAATATACGGAAGAGGAAGCCGAGTACCTCAGCGTCCGCCCGGTAGTCCGCCAGACTTTCAGCTCCACCGAGCTGGTGGACATGGTCGTCAGCGTAGCCGGCAAAGACCTCGCACGCGTTCAGAAAATCCTCAGCGCCGGAACGGTCGTCTTTCATTCCTTCCGTTACTGGTGGACGGGATTCGAAGCGGACCCCGCCGCGCTGCGCGAACTCCTGCAAAAATATCCCGACGCCGATCCTTCGCGCGCCTTCCGCGCCGAAGATTGCGCCGAAGTAATCCTCGAGTCCAGTGGCACGCCTCCGCGCCACTCGCTGCGCATCCGTCGTGACGAGGCCGGCAAACGCCGCCTGATCCATCCGCGCAGCTTCTGGGATAATTTGATGAACCTCGCCCGCGATGTCGCCCCCACTTACCGCGAATACTCCTACTCGCAGCGCGGCGACATCTACTCGCTATCCCTTACCCCGGAGCAAATCACTCGTCTCGCCCGCGAAGCCGCGCGTTCAGCGCCTCGCACCCTTCGCGCTGACCTCGCTGTCCTGTCGGCGATCTCGCAAATCGTCTTCGTCTGCCCTCGCCCCGCGTCACAATCAATCAAGACGATTTAGATGGCATGGCGCGAGTACCATGAATTCACAAAACACACCGTCGAAAAGCTTCGCCGAACTCAACACTTCCTCGACTGGGCCAACATGCCCAACCCCTTCCGCCACTATGAAGGCGTCCCACTCCTCGACCTCCCGGCCGACCCCCCAGCCCCCCAGATTCCAGCGCTCGAAGTCCTCGAAGGCAGAGCAGGGAACACGCTTGCCAAAGATGGCGCGGCATTTCTCTCGCAGTTGCTCTTCTACTCCGCCTCGATTAGCGCGACCAAAAGAGTTTCTTCAACCGGCGGCACCTACGCGCTGCGCGTCAACCCTTCTTCCGGCAACCTGCACCCAACCGAATTCCACTTCTGCACGCGAGGCCTCCTTGACTGGCCCGACGGCCTCTACCATTACCGCCCCTCGTCCCACATGGCCGAACAACGCGCAATCGGAGATTTCGTCAGCAAGCTCACTGACACAACGGCGCCTCTCGTATTCGTTCTCGACCAGCATCGCGTGGCGCGAGGCTTGGAAATATCGAGACCGCGCATATCGGTACTGCTTGCACGACATCGGACACGCCTGGCAGTCGCTGGCCCTCGCCGCACGCGCCGATGGGATGCGAGAGCTTCGCCCTCGGCCAGTTCTCGGACGACAAAGTGTCGGCGTGCTGCCTCCTAAACGACGACGAGTGGCCCATGCTGATCGTGACGCTCCAGGGCCAGTCAATTCCGGTTGCAGCTCGGGGTCCCGTCGAGACAGTTTTGTTTCGCGGCGAGCCAAACTGCCTTTCGGATGAGCAAGTGCCTTATCCGCGGATCGAACAGATTCATGCAGCGACAAAACTCCTCGCTCAAACCACGATCTCCGGCGCCGACCCGCCGAAACCAAATGAGCGCGGCGAAATCAAGTTACCGTCCTCCAGTTTCGGCAAGCAGAAGCTTCGGCGAAGTTGTTCGCACCCGTCGCTCCGCTCTCGACTTTCGCGGCGGCGACGAATCGATGTCCCTGGCGCAACTCGCCACTCTCCTCGCAAGCACGGGAAAACCTCTTCTTCGCCGATTTCGCCACCCAACGTTTCGTCCAACTGTATCTTTACGTCCATCGAGTCGAAAGTCTGCCACCCGGCGTTTATCGCTACTGGCCGGAGCGCGCGGAGTTGGAAAATATCAAGCCGGGAGACCAGCGGCTGGTAGCCGCGGCGCTAAGCCTTGGGCAAGACCTGGGAGGAAACGCTTGTGTCGCATTTTCCATGGTCGGCGATTTCGAAAGCGCTACACGAATTTACGGCGACCGAGGATATCGATACGTTCATTTCGAAGCCGGCGCTATCGGCCAACGAATGTATCTTGCCGCCGAAGCTCTTGGTCTTCGCGCAACAGGCATCGGCGCCTTCTTCGATGACGAAGTACACAGATATCTGGGCCTTGCGCCCGAGCAAGGACAAGTCGTGTACCATTTTGCCGCTGGCCATCCTGTTCTTGATCCGCGTCTCGAGGCTTAAAACGAAATGGTCGGTATCTTAGTGCATGGCGACAACCATTTCATCCTGAGCGGGCCAGTAGCCGGATGAAGCGACCGCGCTCGCGCTGGCCCGCCATTGGTCCATCATTCAGATCGGCGATCAGAAATCGCTTTCCTTCGAGCGATGGCAGATTCGCACGAAAGAGTTTCGAGAAAACCTGGAATGGGCCATTGTCGTCCCCGGTGACGGAGATATTTCTCCAGCCGTGTCGCAGTTGCTTGCAGAACTGTCCGCGCGAGGCATACGCCGTTCGCAAGATTCGACAGATGCCTCGAGTAAATCGCTCAAATCACTCGCGAAGGCCCGAGCCGGTGTACAATGTCAGCTGTCTGTAGAGCAGATGATTCAGGCTTCTGTGCAAATCCTGGTAGCTTGAGAATCAAAGCGGAAATACCCAGTCCTTGCCTCGACCGCATTCTAGAAGTCCCGGCACACGCGACCGGAGTACTCCGACTTTCATAAAAAGGAGAACAATCAATGAATCACGAACAGGCAGCATTCGCCACCGCAATGTTTGTACAAGGCCTCGAGAATGAATATACGATCACTAGGAAAGTCCTCGCCGCGGTTCCCGAAGAAAAGAAAGACTTTCCGCCCAGACCCGGACGCACGCACTGCATTCGCACTCGCTTCTCACATCGCTAGCTCTGATGTTTGGTTCTTGAACGGCATTTTGAAGGGCGAGTTCATGCCCGAAGGCGACAAGAAGTTTCGAAGCGTGGCCGAAATCGTAGCCTATTACGAAAGAGAGTTCCCGGCTGCGCTGGCCAAAGTAAAAGCTCTCTCACCAGACAAGCTTGCCAAAGTCATCCCTGCATTCGGGATGTTCGAACTGCCGGCGGCTGCCTACCTCGCGTTCGTCACGAATCATTCTATCCATCACCGCGGACAGCTTGCTACCTATCTTCGGCCGATGGGAGCAAAAGTTCCGAACATCTACGGCGGCAGCTTCGACGAGCCCATGCAAATGCCCGCCGCAGCCCACTAGAATTTTCGCTAGAATCCGGGGCGAGGCCACCCTCGCCCCAGGATCCCGCGCACGCAAGCCGTGGTTGGTCTTACCGCGTTAATTCTGGCCCTTCGTCGCTGTACCTTGCGGGGCCCCTGGGTTGTACGGCTTTTTGAGGGCTTTGTTGATTGCTTCTTCGATCTGACTGCCGATTTCAATATCCCATCCGGATTGACGCATTTGAATTACGCCGTTCCGGTCAAGTACGATGTAAGTCGGGAATTCATGAATCTCGAATAGCGCCTGTAACGATCCCGGCAGGTCTATATATGCCGGCCACGTCATCCTATTTGTGGCGATGAATGTTTTCCATTTATCTTCGTCCGTGTCCGAGCTCACCCCAACTATCTGAAAAGGGCGATCCGAGAATTTCTTGTGGAGTGTTAACCAGCGCCGGGCGGATGTGGGCAGGGATGGCATCACGTGCCTACACAGAAGTCGAGGAGGACAACTTTTCCGCGGCAGCGCCGAATTGGAAATCGTTTCGCCTTCCAAAGCTACAAACGAAAAGTCCGGAGCGAAGGGTTCGCGCGCGCGAATGGGGTCGGCGATCATGGTGCGGGCCTTCTCGATCGTCTTAGGGCCGGCTCCAGGCGACGCAACGTATACATTCAGCTCGGCAATGCCGTCGGCGTCGCGCTCCTGTCTCATCAATATAACCCCGAGGGAATAGTGAGCGCTCTGCTGAGTGGAGTCTAATGCTAGCGCCTGCCGAAATTCATCTTCCGCTTCTTTGAGTTTTTTGTCTTTTGGCTTTCCGGCCATCTGGGCCAAAAGCGTGCCGCGGACCATGTGCGCCGTCGCCGCTAGCTTCTTGTCGTCTCCCGCGGCTTTCACTGCGTGCTTGGCATCGTCCAGAGCCGCTGACAAGTCACCCGTATACTTTTCCACGCGAACCATTCGCAAATAGCACTCAGCGCAGTCATGGTGCGAATCCTTGTCGGCTTTCTTGTACCTCTCCATAGCCTTCTCGAACTGTTTCTTCTCAAAAAACTGGTCACCTTGGGCAATGAGCGGCGCTACTGAAGCAGCATCATCTTTGTCGCCTGCCGCTCGACCAGTATGGAGTATGAAGAAGGAGATTAAAATCAGCGCCGCAGAAAACAGGGTAAGTTTGCGCACGTAGCACCGTCCAGTTGGCAGTACTCAAACACGCTTTCGGCGAGACCGCTCGCAGATGTTGTGTGGCGGCGATATTAGGTTGCTTCGATTAACAAGTCAACGAATCGATAGCTCGTGCGTCGATTCTTACGGCAACCATCGGCGAGAGCGGTGAGCCACGCCCACAGGTAGGCCGCTTGACGGCGCGGTCAACGTACGCGGCCGCGACGCGTCGGCCTGCATCCTTCCATGGGCTGAGCACTGTGTAACGCGGCGTTGCCGTCGCATTTTTCTTGCTCGCGACTAAGAAGTTTCCTCCGAATCAGCCACCTCACCGCAGACTGTGCGGAGCTCTTCGAGACTCCGATGCATTCCGCAAGTTCCTGATAGCTGACTTGAACCACAGAATTTCTGCGGCGCTCTTCGGCAGCAAGCCACAGGTATACCAAGAAGCTCACGGGCCTGCGGTCGTGACCCACCAGGTCGCGCATCAATACATCGATTACGTAATCGTCGAGAGCGGGCATCGCTATAACAAGCGTTAATATAGCATTTGTTAGCTGATTGCAACCGCAACTTGCTCAAGCTAAGCTTCCGGCCCGCAGTCAGGAAATTCAAATCATGACTCAGGAGATCCACCATGATTCGTGGACTCAAGTTCGTCAGCATTCCCGTTCGCAACCAGGATGCTTCGCTAAAGTTCTTCACCGAGAAGCTCGGATTCAAAGTCGGCACGGACCAGCCTTTCAATGATAAGCAGCGCTGGATTGAACTCCTGATCCCTGGCGCGGAAACTGGGATTGTCCTTTTCACGCCGGAGGGGCATGAGAATCGCATCGGCGATTTTCAGCCGCTGTCGTTTTGGAGCGACGACGTTTTTGCCACTGCAAAAATTATGAAGTCCAAAGGCGTGGAGTTTGCCGCGGAGCCAAAAAAGGAATCCTGGGGCACGTCCGCGATCTTCAAAGATACCGACGGCAATAAGTTTGTGCTTTCCAGCAGGTAGCGAAAGGCGGCAAAGTCGGAGAAAATCAGGCGCTTCCTTGAAGTTCGCCTTCCGAGCGCGCGATAACGGCGCAAGCCAGGCAATTCCCAATGACGTTCACCGCGGTGCGCGCCATGTCCATCAGCGCGTCAATGCCCAGGATGATGAAAATCGGCTCGGTGGGCAGATGGAACATGGAGGCGGTGGCTAGCAGCACCACGAGCGTTGCGCGAGGAACACCGGCCACGCCTTTGCTGGTCAGCATCAATGTGAAAACCATGACGAGCTGTTGCCCCCACGACATATGGATCCCTGCGGCCTGCGCCACAAAAATGGATGCCAGCGCCAAATAAACCGAAGAGCCGTCCATGTTAAAACTGTATCCGGCAGGAATGACGAAAGCCACGATCCTCCGCGGCACGCCGAACGCCTCCATCTCCTCCATCGCGCGCGGAAGCGCTGCTTCGGAAGTGCTGGTCGCAAATGCAATCGTCGCCGGTTCGGATACTGCGCGAAGAAACCGTGCAAGCGGAATCCGCGCCAGTATCGCAATCGGCAGCAGCACCAGCAGAAGGAAAGCGATCAGCGCGGCATATCCCGTGATCAAGAGTTTCGCCAGCGGCAATAACACGCCGATTCCCATGTGGCCGACGGTATAGGCCATGGCTGCACCGACACCAATCGGCGCGAAATACATCACGATATTCGTGAAGGAAAACATCGTCGCGCTCAGCGACTCGCAAAACTTCAGCATGGGCTCGCGCTTGGCCTGCGGGAGCAGCGCCAGTGCAATTCCGAAAAGCAACGCAAACACTGCAACCTGCAAAATTTGGTTTTCGGCAATGGACTTCGCGATATTCTCAGGGAAAATATGCAGGAGAAAATCCTCCCAATGCAGCGGCTCGGCATTCTGTGCCGCGGCGACTCCTGGAGCGACCGACATGGACAGCCCTTCGCCCGCGCGGCTGATATTGATCGCACCCACACCGATAAAAAGCGCCAGTGTCGTTACGACTTCGAAATAGACCAAACTTTTCAATCCAATGCGGCCAACACTGCGCAGATTCCCGTGACCGGCGATTCCTGTCACTAGCGTGCCGAGTATCAGCGGCGCGACGATCACTTTGATCAAACGCAGAAAAATATCGCTTAGGACGCGCAGATGTTCAGCGAGCTGCGGACGGTCCAGTCCAATTTCTCCGCCCAGCAGCATCGAAAAGAAAATCCAGTAGGTCAGCGAGCGCCCGCGCAATCCGGCCGCTGCAATGAAAGCGAGGCCCACCCAGCGCAGAACGGAGTACCAAACCTGGGGGCCCAGCAAAACCGCCAGCGCCGCACCCAACAAAAACAATAGAACACCCGTTATGGTAAGCGTTCGCAATGCTCTCGAATGGGGTTCGGGCGCCGAGACATTCGAAACAGGACTACTCATCCTGAATCCTTTTGAGCGTCACTCTTCGGGCGCCTCCCGTAAAGAGTTCGTTGCGATTGACGTTATCCAGCAAATGTTGCTGGGCGTTTCGGCCATCTGTTATCGTTGCGAATATGCCATCGATCAAAAATCTGGAATGCTCGCGCTGCAAGTCTCTCGCGTCTGCTGAACGCCCGCAGACCGTGTGCGCCAAGTGCCAAGGCGCGTTTTACGTTCGCTACGATCTTGAGCAGCTTCATGGGCCCGCCGCGCGCGAACTTCTTGTAACCCAGGACCCTGCGTCTCCGTGGTCCGGCATGTGGCGCTATCGCGCCGTGCTTCCGGCAGTCGAGCCGGTCACCTTGGGAGAAGGTTGGACGCCGATGCTGCGCAGCCGGCGTCATCCAGGAATTTTCCTCAAAGAAGAAGGCGCAAATCCCACCGGAACCTTCAAAGCCCGCGGACTTGCGCTCGCCGTCACCATGGCGCGCCACTACGGCTTGCGCAAACTCGCTGTGCCTTCCGCGGGAAACGCAGCCGGCGCGCTAGCCGCTTATGCTGCTGCCGCCGGAATCGAAGCCCACATCTTTATGCCGCGCGACGTCCCCTTCGCCAATTACGTCGAGGCCGTAGCCTACGGCGCGAACGTCACCTTGGTCAACGGCCTAATTTCAGACTGCGGCCGCGTGGTCGCGGAACGAAAGGAGAAGGAGGGCTGGTTCGACGTTTCCACGCTGAAGGAGCCATTTCGCATCGAAGGCAAGAAAACGATGGGTTACGAGCTGGTCGAACAACTTGGCTGGAAATATCCCGATGCTGTGATTTATCCGGCGGGCGGCGGAGTGGGACTGATCGGCATGTGGAAAGCCTTCGGTGAACTGGAAGAGCTCGGCTGGGTTCAGTCGGGCAAGCGGCCGCGCATGATCGCCGTGCAATCTTCGGGCTGCGCTCCGGTCGTTCGAGCTTTTGAAAACAAGTCGGTCGCCAGTGAGATGTGGCAGAACGCGGAAACTTTCGCCGCCGGCTTGCGCGTCCCAAAGCCTTACGGAGATTACATCATGCTCGAGATACTGCGGGAGTCCGCAGGTGTGGCCATCGCCGTGCCCGACGAAGAGATTCTTGCTTCGCTGAAAGACTGGGCGCGTAACGAAGGAATCTTCCTCTCTCCGGAAGGAGCCGCTGCAACCGCCGCATACAAAAATCTTATCGCGAATCGGTTTTCTGAAGTCCGCAGACCGAGTCGTCGTGTTCAATACCGGCGCAGGCCTAAAATACACAGACGTCACGGCCCAAGCCATGAATCTGAACCGCCCTGGATCGGTGTGATTCATCAGGTTCTCGCACCTGCTGTCTATAGCGGAGGCATCCGTTTGATCAAACGGTGTGACCTCCTGCACGAATCCGTTGAACCTCGTCTTGATTTGGCCGAACAACATCCACGCAGGTGTCGAATCGATGTATGCGGAAATCGGCAAGTACACCAGCGCATTTGACACTACGCGGCCCAGCCGCTACGCTCTTCGCGATGAAAATCGTCGTTGCGGACAAAATCAGCGAGCGCGGAATCGAGCTTCTGCGCGAAACCGGCTGGCAAGTGGTTCTCCCTGAGGCGGCAGCATTGCTCAACGAACTCACCGGCGCTGATGGCCTTATCGTGCGTAGCGCCACACGCGTTACGGCAGAACTTCTCGACAAAGCCGAGCGCCTGCGCGTGATAGGACGCGCCGGAGTTGGCGTGGACAACGTGGACATGGACGCGGCCACACGCCGCGGCGTCCTGGTAATGAATACGCCCGGCGGCAACGCCGTCAGCGTCGCCGAGCATACTTTCGCGCTGATGCTTGCGCTCGCGCGCTCCGTTCCGCAGTCCAACGCTGCAATCCACGCGGGCCGCTGGGAAAAATCCTCCACCGGAATGGAATTGCGCGGAAAGACACTGGGACTCGTGGGCCTCGGCCGCGTGGGCACCGAAGTAGCCAGGCGCGGGCGCGCGCTCGAAATGAAAGTGCTGGCCTACGATCCCTACGTCACGCAAGCGGCCGCGCGCGAACTCGACGTCGAGCTAATCCCGTTCGAAGATCTGCTGCGCCGCTCCGACGTGATCTCGCTGCACACCGCGCTCAGCGCCGCAACGGACAAAATAATCAATGCGGCGGCGCTCGCGCAAATGAAGCGGGGTACGCGCTTGATCAATTGCGCCCGCGGCGAATTGATTGACGAAACCGCGCTCGCCGAGGCTCTGCGCTCCGGCCATCTCGCGGGTGCGGCGGTGGACACGTTCGCGCAGGAGCCGCCGAAAAATTCTCCGCTCATCGGCTTGCCAAATTTGATCGCCACTCCGCATATCGCCGGCTCCACTGCGGAGGCGCAGGAAGAAGTTGGAACATTAATTGCGCAGCAGGTCCGTGACTATCTCGCCGAGGGCCTGATTCGTAACGCAGTAAACATGCCCGCGCTTTCCGCCGAACAGTACCGCCTATTGCGCCCGTATCTCGAACTCGGCGAACGCCTCGGGGCGCTTGTTGCCCAGGCTGCGCCTTCGGCCAGCTTCAGTCACATCCGCATTCGTTACGCAGGAGAGCCAGCCGAGTTGGGCTCGCACGTCATCCGCAGCGCGGTGCTGATCGGTCTGCTGAATTGCGTTCTCGACGAAAAAGTGAATCTTGTAAATGCTTCGCAAGCCGCCGCCGCGCGTGGATTGATTGTGGAAGAAACCACGCGGCGCCGCGAGCGCGGCTTTCCGAATACGCTTGAAGTAACCGCGGCCGATGGCGGTGCCGAACTTACCGTCGAAGGAACCGTGGTCCAAGACGGCTCGCCGCGAATTCTCTCGCTCGACGGAATCCCGCTCGAGGCCCCGCTGGAAGGAACTCTGTTGTTGATTCGGAATCGCGACGTTCCCGGCGTGATCGGCATGATCGGCACCGCGCTCGGGAGTCTCGGTGTGAATATCGCTACGTTTGCGCTCGGCCGTCGCACCCCCGTGCATGGAGCCGAAGCCGTCGCGCTAGTGCGTCTCGATGGCGCGGTCGACGCGTCAATTCTAAAAACTATCCGCGCCATTCCTTCCATCACCGAAGCGCGCTTAATCCATCTCCCCGAATTGCCAAAACATCGCGCACACTCGCAGTAAAGCTCACAATGCGGGTCAGCTCGACGGAGCAACACTCAAAGAAATGCGGCAGGTTGCGGTTGACGGTGATGCGCGATAAACTCGTTGGCAGTCGGTATCACTTCGGGGCGTAGCGCAGCCTGGCTAGCGCGCCTGGTTCGGGACCAGGAGGTCGGTGGTTCAAATCCACTCGCCCCGACCATCTCTCCAATAATTTGCGCTAAGTTTGGACTTTCCTTTTTTCCGATCGGACTCAAGCGGATTGTGAAGTCACTCGACTTGCGTCATGCGTCGCTAGATCGCCCGCGGCGGTTGCCGGCAAAGAACGCGCAGGAAGAGTTGACCGGGCACTGCTCGCACTTGGGCTTTGTGCGCTTGCAGATTTCCTGGCCGTGACGTTTCAGCAACAAATACGCACGGATGAGAGAATCGAACTTCTGCGGAATTTCCGCCTCGATTGCCTTTTGTGCCTCGCGGTAGGTCACGCCATAGTTCTCGCGTTCTTGCCCGCGTTGGATGCGCACAATTACATGCGGGCAATTGGACGAAACTGCAGCCACCGGCGCGAGTCCCGCAAAAAGAAGTATGCGGTCGGCGCCGGGATCCGCGATATTTGGAAATTTCTTAAGAATCTTACGCACTTGGGCAATCGGTCCGACCAGGGCCGCGCGCAAGTCGCCGCCAAACTCATCCTTGACCCTTACGGCGATATCTTTCAGCCGCATCGCTCTGAGTTCCGGGACCATGCCGCCCGGTTTGAGTGCACCAGTAAGATTCGCAGGAGACGCCGCGAGGAGTTGCTCCGGTTCGACCCCGATTTCCCGGTTAAGCGAATCCCAACCTCTAGTGCACGCAGCGTCACTCGCTGGATACCCGCAGTGCCACCACACTAAAAAGAGGTACGGATCGGTTGGCCAGGTCGGCTCCTGGACGCCGTAAAAAGACTCCAACTGCTTGAGGATTTTCGGAAGACCTGCGCGGGCCTTGCGCATGGGGGGAAGATACCATCTCTCCTTGCGAAGAAGTATGAGCGAGTCAGGACAAAGCAGTCTTCCGCCGGCTCGTGTAAGGCCTAGCTTCCGAAGCACGCGGTCTTGGATTACTCGATGTCCGCACGCGTGTCGTCAGCCCAGTTGAACGAACGCGTTACGGCCTTTGTCCACGACCGGTAAAGCTCCTCCCGTGTTGCTTCCGCCATTTGCGGCGCCCAGGTATGTTCCACACACCAGTGCGCGCGCAATTCCTCGAGGTCTTTGAAAAAACCAACCGCGAGGCCCGCAGCGTAGCCAGCGCCTAACGCCGTGGTCTCGGTGATCGCGGGCCGAACAACGGATCGGTTCAGAATATCTGCCTGGAATTGCATCAACAGATCGTTTTCGGTCATGCCACCATCCGCGCGAAGCACGTCGAGCTGGATTCCCGAATCCAGAGCCATGGCCTCCACGACTTCACGAGTTTGGAAAGCCGTTGCTTCGAGGACTGCGCGAGCCAAGTGTCCCTTGTTTGCGTAGCGGGTTAAGCCGGCAATCACGCCCCGAGCGCTTGTCTTCCAATAGGGTGCATACAAACCGGAGAAGGCTGGCACGAAGTAAACGCCACCGTTGTCCTTCACGGACCGCGCCAGCGTCTCAACGTCGGCGCTCTTCTCGATAAGGCCAAGGTTGTCGCGCAACCATTGAACTAAGGCGCCCGTGATGGCGATGCTTCCCTCGAGCGCATACTGGGCCGCCTCGCTGCCGAGCTTGTAGGCAACTGTGGTCAGCAAGCCGCAGCTCGATTGCACCGGATGAGCGCCGGTGTTCATCAGGAGGAAGCATCCCGTCCCGTAGGTGTTCTTGGCTTCGCCGGGCTGGAAGCAGGTTTGGCCGAAGAGCGCCGCTTGTTGATCGCCGAGGATTCCCGCGATCGGAACATCCTTGATCGCCGGAATTTCGTGCGGACCCGTAAATTTCGCTACTGGAACGAATCTGCGGGAGCATGTTCTTAGGAATTCCGAAGGCGCTGAGTATGTCGTCGTCCCACGCGAGAGTTTCGAGATTCAGCAATTGCGTCCGGCTTGCGTTTGTCACGTCGGTGACGTGGATGCCGCCCTGAGGGCCCTCCGGTCAGCCTCCAGACAAGATAGGTGTCCACGTTTCCGAAGAGCACCTCGCCGGCTTCCGCCCGTTCGCGCACCCCGGTTACGTTGTTAAGAATCCAGCGTATTTTCAGGCCGCTGAAATAAGTCGCGAGCGGAAGTCCGGTATTCTTGCGGAAACGATCTTGGCCGCCGTCAGCTGAAAACTCGGCAACGTCGTCTGCAACGCGGGTGTCCTGCCACACCAAAGCATTGCAAACCGGCTTGCCGGTTGTGCGGCTCCAGACGATCGTCGTCTCCCGCTGATTCGCGATTCCGATGGCAGCCAGATCGTTTGGACGAAGCCCTTTCGCTTTCATCGCCGCGACGATTACTTCTTGCGTTCGGCGCCAAATCTCTTCGGGATCGTGCTCGACCCACCCTGGCTTGGGATAGATCTGCTCGTGCTCCCTCTGGGCGGCAGAAACAATCCTTCCATTTCTGTCGAACACAATGAAGCGTGTGCTAGTGGTCCCTTGATCGATTGCCCCGACGTAGCCGGCCACAATTACATTCCTCGCGAGAGTCTGCAAGCCAACCCAGCCACTCCGGGATGGATTGCACAAATATCGCAGATGCTCAATGTTACTCGGGTTCTTCCAGCATGGATTCCGGCCGAACTACTACGACGATGCCGTTTTCTGTGACGGAGTAGCGGGCGCGGTCGGCTTCGAGGTCGTAGCCGATTACCGTGCCTTCGGGAAGATTCACGTGCCGGTCGATGATGGCGCGGCGGATGCGGGCGTGGCGGCCGATAATCACGTGATTGAAGATGATGGAGTCGTCGACCTCGCTGTAGCTATTCACGCGCACATCCAAGCCCAACACGGACTTCTCTACCCGGCCGCCGGAAACGATCGAACCGGCGCCGACTATGGAATCGAGCGCGACGCCTTTGCGTTCGGGGTCGGCGAAAACAAATTTTGCCGGCGGATACTGTTGTTGCCAGGTATGCAGCGGCCAAGTCTTGTCATACAAGTTAAAAATGGGCGAGACGGAAACGAGGTCCATGTTGGCTTCGTGATAAGCCTCGACGGTTCCCACGTCGCGCCAATAGGACATGTCCTTTTTATTTTCGTCGAGAAAGTTATAAGCGAAGACGCGATATTTTTCGGTGATGCGCGGAATGATGTCTTTGCCGAAGTCGTGCGAGGAATTGGGATCTTCGGCGTCGGCGATCAGGATGGGCAAGAGAAGTTGCGTGTTGAAGAGATAGACGCCCATGGAGGCGTTCACTTTCCCAGGATGAATGCGAGATTCCTTGGGATGCTCGGGCTTTTCCTCGAAGCCGACGATGCGCCAATCGCTGTCCGTTTCCAGAACTCCGAATCGTTTGCTGGCCTCTTCACAGGTAACTTCCAGAGTGGCCACAGTGACGTCGGCGTGCGCTTGGACGTGCTGCTCTAGCATTTTCTGGTAATTCATTTTGTAGATGTGATCGCCGGAGAGGATAAAGACGTAGTTGGATTGCTCGCTGCCGATAGAGTAAATGTTTTGGTACACAGCGTCGGCGGTGCCTTGATACCAATGTTGTGAGACGCGCATCTGCGGCGGAAGGACTTCGATGAAATCGCCAAGCCCCATCAAGACAGACCAGCCGCGACGGACGTGGCGATTGAGGCTGAGCGCTTTGTATTGAGTCAGAACGAAAACGCGGCGCAAGTCGCTATTCAGGCAATTGGAGAGCGTCACGTCAATGATGCGATACACGCCGCCGAAAGGGACGGCAGGTTTGGCGCGGTCGCGGGTCAGAGGCCACAGGCGTTCACCCTGGCCGCCTGCCAGGAGCACAGCGAGGGCGTTGCGCATCAGAGGGGCCATGGGATGCCTTCTCCAAGAACCTGCAGACCGGAGAAATGTATTCTAGCAGTACCAATTGAGGCAAGCACGTGCTTGGTTTTTTGAAGGTGCGCACGCGGCGGGCTGGAGCGCTAGCCCCCGAAAAGCGCCGCAGAGGGTAACTGGGGAGGTATCTACATGGTGATTAAGACCCTTAAGCAATATATATCTTGACTTCGGTGGTAGCCTCCGTTAGAAGAACTTCACAATTGCCGGAAGCGGTCTGAACCGGTAAACTGGTTAGATTCCATCAGACCAATTCTACAGACAACAGGGAATGGGGGTGAATACGCGTGGCAGAAGTCGTAATTCAAGAGGGAGAATCTTTGGAAAATGCTCTCCGGCGCTTCAAGAGGAAGGTGCAGTCGGAAGACATCATCAAAGAGATCAAGAAGCATAGCTACTACATGAAGCCCGGTGAAAAGCGTCGCGCAAAGGAAGCCCTCTCGCGTAAGCGTCTCCGAAAGAAGCAAAGGCGTGAACAGGATTAGGCCAGTTTATTGGGGTCCATCCCGGCAGTTTCGTGTCAGCCAGAAAGCGGAACTGCCTCGCTGCCTCTCCTTCCCAGCCCGGTTTCGGAGTGGCATATGGAATACAGCGATAAGGTCCTGAAGTGCGCGGATTGCTCGGCGGAGTTTATCTTCACTGCCGGCGAGCAGATGTTTTTTGCGGACAAGGGTTTTAAGAATGAACCCAAGCGATGCAAAGCGTGCAAAGGGAACCGCGGACAGAGCGCGGGTGCGGGCTCAGGCTCGGGAAATGCGCAGCGGGTCGAGACCAAAACTGTTTGCTCGCAATGCGGTAAAGAAACCACGGTTCCTTTCAAACCCACACAGGGACGGCCGGTGTTCTGCCGCGAATGCTTTCAGCAGCGGCGCAGTGCGGGCTCTCCCAGTGCGACAGTGTAGTTGAAGACGCGCCGGCAACAACCGCCGGTCAAAACTGCTCGGGTGAGCCACCGGTTTTGCAGAGCCTGGAAATAGCGGGCGCACCGGACTTTCACCTCACGAAGCGGCATTCGTATTATTATGGCTTTTTGGTCGCGTCGCAGGGCGCGGCCAGAAGGCCTTTTTTTTGCGCTGCGAACGGGAACGCGTAGAGCTAGGCCGCTTTGGAGACTCGGGCCGGAGCGATTTCTCGAAGAGCGGTGACGAACATTTCCGTTTCCTGCCGCGTCCCGATAGTGATACGCAGGAAGTTGTTCATCGAAGGGAAACGGCGGCCGACGAGAATATTGCGAGTCGCAAATTGGTCGATGATCGGCTGCACATCGGTGTGCATGTCGATCATGACGAAATTAGTTTGCGAAGGGATGAAAGACCGGCCGTCCTTGGAAAGCTCGCTGCAAAGCCAGCTGCGTGTGCTGTTCATTTTATCGCGGCAAGACATGACATGCTCCGTATCCGCGAGACTCGCCAGACCTGCAGCCAGCACGGCAGCGTTTCCGTTATCCTGCAAGGCTTGCTCGCTGATCCGCGCAATCGCTTCCTTGGCTCCCACTGCGTAGCCCAGCCGCATACCGGCCATGCCGTAGATTTTTGAGAATGTGCGCGCGATGACGAGGTTGGGATATTTCTGCGTCCATTCGGCGACGCTGCCGTAGTGCGGATCGTCAGCGAAATCGAAATAGGCTTCGTCGACAAGAATCAGAGTGGAAGAAGGGACAGCGGGTACGAAACTTGCCAATTCCTCGCGCGTAACAATCGTGCCCGTAGGATTATTGGGGTTGCAAACATAGACGACGCCAGTCTTCGAAGTGCACGCAGCAGCCATTTTCGGAAGGTCGTGGCGGTGATCGGCGGTGAGAGGAATTTTCACGGGATCGGCGTGCGTGATGCGCGCGTAATCGAGAACGGCTTCGAAAGTGGGCTGGGCGGCGACAACATTCTTGCCAGGCCCGAGGAAAGCCATGTCCACACACCGCAAGATTTCGGTGGATCCGCAACCCAAGGCGATATTTTCGCGAGACATGCCGTAATTTTTGGCGAGCGCATCCGTCAACTTGAGATTTGTGGCATGGGGATAACGCGCGGCCGTTGGCCCGCATGAATCGAGCGCTTGGAGAGCCTTGGGGGACGGGCCGTATGGATTTTCGTTAAAGTTGAGGTGGATGCTGTTTTCAGAGACCGGTAGGTCGCGTCTATCATCCAATCTAAGGGGCAATTTGGGAGCGGCGAAAGCGACGGCAAGCGAACCTATCGTGCGCGAAAAGTCGCGCCGGGAAAAAAGCGAATTAGGCATGTCACACTCCTCAGAATCCGCCTGGATGATACGACGCGATAACCGAACGGACAAGGGATTGCTTCCCTCACGGCAGCCGCTCTCCCGATGGCTGATGGATCGCGGTTCTCCTCACGCCATCGGTTATCCTTATTTATAAGGAGAATCTTAATGGATAAAGCTTTACGCGACCAATTACGAAAAGTTTTGAGCTGGGGTGAAGCTCACACAGATTGGAAATCAATCAATTGATGGACTTTCAAAATCCAAGCGCGGTGTAAGAACGCCTGGTGCACCTCATTCGGCATGGGAACTTCTGGAACATATGCGAATCGGTCAGTGGGACATCCTTAATTTCTGTCTCGACCCGAAACATGTTTCGCCAAAATGGCCCGCGGGTTATTGGCCAAAGACCCCGAATCCACCTAACGATGCCGCGTGGCAGCAGTCGGTGGAAGCGTTTCAAAAAGATAACGAGTCGATGGGAAAACTGGTGATGGATCCGAAACACGATCTCTTCGCGCCGATTGCCCACGGGACCGGACAGACGATTTTGCGCCAGGTTTTGCTGCTAGCCGATCATAACTCCTATCATCTAGGCCAATTTGTATTGCTACGCAAGCTTTTGGGAGACTGGCCGGAGAAATAGCGATTGGCTCTCACAGGTTCGGCTACGCAGCCGTTATAATATAAGAACCAATTGCGAGGAGATTCATGAGCAGGCAACACGCTGTGGCGGAGTCCATAGCATCGAAAGAGAGCCAGGACCGGGTGTGGGATGCGTTTCGCCGGTGGGGCTATTTGCAAGCAGACCTCGACCCCTTAGGCGATCTGCAACCGGTAGCCATGCCGGAGCTCGAAGTGACTGGGCCCGAAGCCGACGCGGCTCGGCGCTTCTACTGCGGAACAATCGGCGTGGAGTTCATGCACATCGCCGACCGCGAGCGGCGGGAATGGATTCAGCAGCGCATGGAGTCCGAAGCTCCGGAAGTCGATCGCGAACGAATTTTGGAATGGCTGGTGCGCGCGGAAATTTTCGAGCAGGTCCTGCAAACCCGCTATCTGGGAACGAAGCGGTATTCGCTGGAGGGCGAAGCGGCTTTGCTGCCATTGCTGGATGCAATCCTGAGCGCGGGAGCGGAACAAGGCCTGCAGCAAGCGATGTTGGCAATGAGCCACCGGGGCCGATTGAATGTGATGGTGCACATCGTGGGCCGCGGGGCTGCAGAGGTTTTTGCGCGATTCGAGGACGTGGATCCGCGCAGCGTGCTGGGCGGCGGAGACGTCAAGTATCACATGGGCGCGACGGGAGATTTTTCTGCCGCGGATGGGCGGACGGTCGGAATCCACCTTGTTTCCAATCCAAGCCATCTGGAAGCCGTCGATCCAGTCGCCATGGGACGCGCGCGCGCAAAACAAACCCGCGCGGGAGAATCCGGCCGAAAAGAAATTGTTCCAGTGTTGATGCACGGCGACGCTGCGTTTGCGGGACAGGGAATCACCGCCGAAACTTTGAATATGGCCGGAGTAGAGGGATTCACCGTCGGCGGCTCGGTGAATATTATCGTGAATAATTTAATTGGTTTTACGACTGTTCCCCACGATTTGCATTCTTCGCGATTTTCGTCGGACTTGGCGAAGCGCCTGCCGATCCCGATCTTTCATGTGAACGCCGAGGATCCCGAAGCAGTAGTACGCGTCGGACGAATCGCGATGGAGTATCGCTACGCGTTTGACTCGCCGGTCGTAGTGGATTTGATCGGCTATCGCAGGCACGGCCATAGCGAAGTGGACGACCCCACCATCACGCAGCCGTCGCGCTACCGGAAAATTCTCGCTCATTCGCAACTCTGGCAGATTTACGCCAAGAAAATCGGGGTTGATCCCGAACCGATCGTAGCTCGCGTCAGGCAAGAACTGGATGCCGCGCAAAAGCACGCGCTGGAGCTGGAGAAAAATCCGCCGATGCGGAAGCTTCCTTCTTACTGGGACGCTTATCGTGGTGGACGATATTCCGCGTCTCTGGAAGTCGATACGGGCGTGCCGGAAAGAGAACTGACGACAATTGGCGAATCCCTGGCAAGCTATCCGAAAGGTTTTCACATTCATCCGAAGGTGAAAAAGCTCCTGGAGCAAAGATTGGAGATGGCGCGCGGCAAACGGCCAATCGATTACGGCATGGCTGAAGCTCTCGCGTTTGGTTCGCTGGTAAATCAAGGAACGCCCGTGCGGCTGACCGGGCAAGACACTCGGCGCGGGACGTTTAATCAGCGGCATGCTGCACTGATCGATATTGAGACGGAACAGGAGTACGTGCCGCTCGAGCATGTGTCGCCAGGCCAAGCCTGGTTCGAGGCTTACAATTCGCCGCTTTCCGAGGCCTCCGTTCTGGGATTTGAATACGGCTTCAGCCGCGACTTCCCGGAAGCGCTGGTGCTGTGGGAAGCGCAGTTCGGTGATTTTGCCAACGGCGCGCAGATCATCATCGATCAGTTCGTGGCAGCGGGGGAAGACAAATGGAATTTGCTTTCGGGAGTTGTGATGCTGCTGCCCCACGGTTACGAAGGGCAGGGGCCGGAACATTCGAGTGCGCGTATCGAGCGGTTCTTGCAGCTTGCGGCGCGAGATAATATTCAAATCTGCCAGCCTTCCACCGCCGCGCAATATTTTCATTTATTGCGGCGGCAAGCGTTGCGAGCTTGGCGCAAGCCGCTGGTGGTTTTTACTCCCAAGAGCATGCTGCGCAACCCGGTGGCGTGTTCGTCATTGGCTGATCTTGCGGCCGCTCGATTCCAACGTGTGATTCCGGACGCAGGCGATGGATCCGCTACACGCGTTCTGCTTTGTAGCGGCAAGATCAGGTACGAGCTAGCGGCTGAACGAGAGAAACGCAAAGACACTTCGACGGCCATTGTTACTCTCGAGCAACTCTATCCATTTCCTGAGGCCGAGTTAGCCGCGGAAATGGATCGCCACGCGAAGGCGCGCGAGTTTGTATGGGTGCAGGAAGAGCCGGCCAACATGGGCGCGCTTGCGTTTTTGCTGCCGCGTCTCGAGCGTCTGGCGCGCGGACGAGCGGTGCTCTCCGTGAAACGCTCTGCAAGCGCCAGCCCGGCTACAGGCTCGCACAAGGCGCATGAGATGGAGCAACACACGCTCATCTCCCTTGCGTTCGGCGCGCCTGCCGCCAAATAATCTTCTGGATTTATTTCCGCGAAATGATGATGCTTTGCGGGCCGGGCGTACGGCGCAGTTCGCTGGAAGAAAATCCTGCCGCACGAAACATCCGCTCGTACTCCGAGAATGGATAGGCGTCCCCTGCACGCGTGGAACCGAGCATGACCATGCTGAAAGCCGCTGGAATAGGGGGCGTGACGCGGTCCTCATTGGGTACGAATTCGACGGTAACGGCGGCGCCACCGGGTTTGAGCGCGGAGTAAACCTTGCGCAACAGAGTTTCAATCGCTGCCTGATCGAAGTGGTGCAGGAAACCGGTTATCAGCGCCAGATCGTAGTCCATGCCAAATTCCACGTCGAAGGCATTGCCGGGCAAAGTCTGATAGCGCGAGGCTACCCCGGCAGCCTGGGCATTTTCTTTCGCCACATCCAGAACGCGAGGCCAATCCACGGCGAATATTTCCGCGTTAGAATTATGTTTTGCAATCGTGACGCCGTACATTCCATGGCCGGCAGCGATGTCCAGAACTTTCCATTTCGCGCCGACGCGAGCATCCAAGCTTTCGGCGACTGCTTCGGCCGGGAGTTTCTGCAAGGGCGCCATGGAGCGGGCAAATTCAACCCATTTTGGACTGTCGGGCTCCGTCGTCGTGGCATCACCCTCCAGAGATCCGCCCTTGCGGACGATGGCCGTCAAATCCTTGAAAGCGCCCGTCAATTCCGGAAGGGTAAGAAATCCGACGGCTGAGCCGATATATGCAGGGGAGCGCTTGTTAAGAAAAATCGCTGAATCAGGCGCGAGTTCATAGAGCTGCCCGTTCTTCGCCAGGAATCCGTTGACCACGAGAAAGTCGCACAAGATGCGAATTCCGCGCTCGGATGCCTGACATTTCTTGGCAAGCGCCGCCGTAGTATTTGTTCCCTGGCTGATAGCGGTGAAAACGTCGAGTTCGATCGCGGTTTTTAGCGCTGCTGTTTTTTGATACGCGTTGAGCGTATCAAAGATGCGCTCCGGCCCCGGGCCCCGCGATGGACGATCTGTGGCTGAAGCCATGTGGTTTTCTCCTGGAGTTAGAAGCTCTTACTTCAGCGAGCAATTGAATTTTCGGCGAAGCACCAGTGAACAAACTCCGGCTTATAGCGGCTGACGACGGCAGCCGGTACGTCAGATTCTTGCAAGCGCTTGAACGTGAACTGAATTTCCCCTGAAGGCTGCACCGCCGCGAGCAAGAAGCCGTACACGTTTGTTTCCGCCGCGTGCGCGCCAGAGTGATCCATCGGCAGAGCATAGCGAACGGCGCCAGCAGTGCCGACGATCCAGCCCGGGAGCACACCGCCGTTAGTGCGCCAGTAGTCCGTATTGAAAATTCCGTCCATAAAATAATGCGAGTGGCTTGCCAGCACGTAAACTCGCTTGTGAGCTTCGTTCTGCGTCTTAAGCAGATCGGCTGTATACGCGGCGGCCGCTTTCGGTTCCGGCTGCAGACTGATTCATGCTGTGATTTTCGGAAATGCTTTCAGGGAGGGCTTCGTGCATTCCGACGACGACCGTGCGGATCTGCGGATTCGATTCCGCGGCCCGCAATGTTTTCTCAAACCACTTCATCTGCGCCGCATCGAATTGATCAGGTCGTGGAATTATCGAGGTTGATGAAATCAACTCCGCCTGTATCCAGTGGTAGTAGGTGGTCAGTTTGTGGGAGAAAGGATCGTCACGAAGCCGCTGCTCGCGAAGCTTGGGCGCACCCAGCCAGTCGGCGAACTGAATGATGTATTGCTCGCGAGTCTTCGGAGAGATCGTTTCATGGTTGCCGATGCCTAAAAAAACGGGAAACTCTCCGAACGGAGTGATTTGACTTCGAATGAAGTCGTCCCACGCAGTTTCCTCGTAATCATTGATATTCAGCGGCTTGGCAAGGTGCTCAGGCTGGTGTTGCATGTCTTCATCGAATTCGTAAATCGCGCGAAAATCGCCAAGGTGCCAATAGAAGCTCGCTCCCGATTGGATTACGCTGGCGGCAATCCCAGGCATTACGACATCGCCACAATTGCGCGAATCGCCGGAAACGGCGAAGTACCATGCACCGCCACTCGACTGTTGCGGCGCAGATACGGAATCCTGCGTGGCTGTCAGGGCCAGCGCCTCGGAAACCAGCGCGCACGTCAAACTGAAACCGAGCAACGCGGCGCAAAGAATTCTTCGCCGATTCATCGAGTCTCCTGCCAGTTTCTGTCAGCCAAGCACAAAGTAATTAAGTCAAAGATAACGGATGCCATTCTCTCGCTAGCGCGCACGGGAGGCAATCGTAGAAATACGAAATTCACTTGGAAGAATGCCGCGGTCTCGCTTACATTTCTTGCGACCGAAACGGCGGTACGCGCACTCGATATGGCGCAAAGGCAACCGGCATGCAAATACAGCCCTTTGAACTCGAACGTTGGCAGTCCGTCTGGGAAAACAAAGTTGAATTAAATATTTCAGAGAGCGGAGTGCGTCCGCTCACGACTTCCGAACTCGTGCCGGACGCTGCGACGATGCAGAAAATCCTCGATGTGCCGCAATACTATCCGCAGACGAATGGCAGCGAGGAATTGCGCTCGCGTATTGCCGAGTTGTATCCGGGAGCGACGGCCGAGAATGTGCTGGTAACCTGCGGCGGCTCCGAAGCCAATTTCATTTCCACCTGGTCGCTCATCGAGCCCGGAGACGAAATTGTTTTCATGATGCCGAATTACATGCAGGTTGCGGGGTTAGCGCGCTCATTTGGCGCAACAGTAAAGCCGCTTTGGTTGCGCGAGGAACTTCAGTGGGGAATCAACGTCGGCGAGTTGTCGCGGCTGATCGGGCCAAAGACGAAACTGGTAGCGATTTGCAATCCGAGCAACCCCACCGGCTCTGTTTTGCGAAAAGACGAGCGCGAGGCAATCGTGGCTGCCGCGGAAAAGGTGGGCGCCTGGGTTCTTGCCGACGAAATTTATCGCGGAGCGGAATTCGATGGCGCAATGACTCCAAGCTTTTGGGGTGGATATGACCGGATCCTATGCACGGCAGGGCTTTCGAAGGCGTACAGCCTGCCTGGTTTGCGTACCGGATGGGTGGTCGGAACGCCCAAAATTGTAGCGAAGCTGTGGGGATATCATGATTACACGAGTATCGGCCCGAGCATGCTCACCGATCTTCTCGCGTGCGTTGCGCTGGAACCGAGGCGCCGCGCGTGGATTCTAAATCGGACGCGAGAAATCCTGCTGCGCAACTATCCTGTATTGCGCGCTTGGCTGGAGAGCCATGCGGATTCGTTCTCGCACGTCCCGCCCAAAGCAGGCGCAATTGCATGGGCCGGGCTGAGCGGCGGCCGGAACTCCGCTCAAATGGCGGAAGAGCTGCGAGAGAAGAAGGGCGTGCTTCTGGTGGCGGGCGAACAACTGGGAATGGAGTCTTTCGTCCGATTCGGCTTTGGCGGCGATCCTGGACATTTGCAGGAGGCGCTGGGACGCATCGACGAGTGGCTGCAGGAAAATCGTGTGCGTTCGCACACGCGGTAAGCCTCTAACCGCAACTAACTGAAACTTTGCGGCTGGCTACAGAACCGGCGCAAGATCGCGGCTTCCGTTGACTTGCCGTCGCCAGCGGCCATAAGATTGCTCGCTGCTGTGTTGGTCCGGCATCGCCCTCCATGAAAGCGCCTATACCTGAAAACGAATTGGCGCGACTCGAAGCCCTCCAGCGGTACGCCATTCTGGATACATTTCCCGAACAGGAATTCGACGACCTTTCCCGCCTTGCTGCGTTGATCTGCGGCACACCCATCGCGCTGGTTAGCCTGGTGGATGCAAATCGGCAGTGGTTCAAAGCGAAAATCGGAATTGATGAGGCCGAAACGCCTCGCGACATTGCGTTCTGCGGGCACGCAATTATGCAACGGGATGTAATGGTAGTTCCGGACGCGCTGGCAGACGAACGTTTTCGCGGAAATCCTCTGGTCACCGACCGGCCCAAAGTGCGGTTTTATGCCGGCGCGCCGCTGATTACGCAGGAAGGCCATGCGCTGGGAACTCTGTGCGTGCTCGATCACGTTCCTCGGGATCTAACGCCGGACCAGAAACAAGCACTGAAAGCGCTGGGCCGCCTGGTAGTAGCCCAGATCGAACTCCGCCGAAGCGTCTCCGACCAGGCGCAAGCGATCCGAGAGCGCCGCCGTGCAGAAGAAGAACTCGATCAGCTTTTTACGCTGTCGCTCGACATGCTTTGCATCGCGGGCTTTGACGGATATTTCAAACGAATCAATCCGGCATGGGAGGGCACTCTCGGCATTCCGAAAGACGAGTTGCTATCGCGCCCGTACGTGGATTTTGTTCATCCGGACGATCGCGAAGCCACAATTAAAGAAGCAAGAAAAATGGATCAAGGAGAGCTGACGATTTCGTTCGAAAATCGCTATCTCTCAGCGGACGGTACATACCGTTGGCTGCTGTGGAATGCGACTCCGAACAAGAGCCTGCGGCTGATTTTTGCGGTTGCGCGGGACATCACCCAGCGCAAACAGACCGAACGCCGTCTCGCTACCGGTTATGCCGTGACGAATCTCCTGGCCGAGGCTGAATCCCTGGAGACGGCGGGCCCGGGAATTCTGCAAGCGATTTGCGAAGGGCTGGGATGGGAATTGGGTGCGATCTGGGGCGTGGAGGATAGTGGGGAAGGTCTTCAATGTCTTACCGTCTGGCATTTGCCCCAGCTGGAATTTAGCGAGTTCGTCAGCGCCACGCGCCAAATCACATTCAAGCGAGGCGTCGGTCTTCCCGGGCGGGTGTGGGCGTCGGGACAATCGGCATGGATCCCGGATGTACCGCACGACCCCAATTTTCCGCGAGCGCCTCTGGCGGAAGCCGCAGGATTGCACGCGGCATTCTGCTTTCCGATTCGGACGGGCGAGCGCGTGTTGGGCACCGTTGAATTTTTCAGCCGCGAAATCCGCAAATTGGAAGGTGAACTGGTAGAAATGTTCGATTCTATCGGTAGCCAGATCGGACAATTCATCGAACGGCGGCGCGCTGAGACGGATTTGAAATTGTATGCCGATTATCTGGAAGCCGCGAGACACGTGCAGGAAAAGGACGCGAAGCGGCTGGCCGCGTTGGTGAAGGAACTGGAAATCGCCAAGAAAAAAGCAGAAGAAGCCACCCGAGCCAAGAGCGAATTCCTTGCGAACATGAGCCACGAAATTCGCACGCCGATGAACGCCATCGTAGGCATGACGGAATTTGCCTTGGAAACCAAGTTGACCGCCGAGCAGCGCGAATATCTGACAACGGTAAAGACCTCAGCCGCGTCGCTTCTGGACTTAATCAACGACATCCTTGATTTTTCAAAGGTCGAGGCGCGAAAAGAAGAATTAGATCGCGTGGAATTCAAGTTGCGGGATACGGTTGCGGATACGATGAAGGTGTTGGCTGTCCGCGCGCAGGAAAAAGGCCTGGAATTAGCCTCACACTTTCCTCCCGACATTCCCGATGATCTTGTTGGCGATCCGAGCCGGCTCGGGCGGATCATCGTGAACCTGGTAGGCAACGCCATTAAGTTTACCGAGCGCGGCGAAGTAGTATTACACGCCGGCGTGGAAAAGCGCGAAGGCGCTGAGGTGGTATTGCACTTCTCCGTTACCGACACGGGCATCGGCATTCCGATTGAAAAACAAAAGAGAATCTTCGAAGCTTTCGCGCAAGCCGATACTTCCACCACCAGAAAGTATGGCGGCACGGGCCTGGGCCTTGCTATATGCGCGCAGCTAGCGGAACTAATGGGCGGGCGCGTATGGGTCGAAAGCCAGGTGGGATCCGGGAGCACGTTTCACTTTACGGCGCGGTTCGGATTACAGAATGCATCGGCGGAGAAATCTCCGGAACCTGCCCCGGTAAAACTGCAGAATCTGCCCGTGCTGGTTGTCGATGACAACGCAACGAACCGCCGCATACTCGAAGAGATGATCACAAATTGGCGGATGCGGCCTGTAGCGGCCGCAAACGGAGCAGCCGCTCTAAAGGCCATGAAGCGGGCCCGAACGGAAGGGAATCCGTTTCAAGTAGTTCTATTGGACGGGCACATGCCCAAAATGGACGGATTCGAAGTGGCCGCTCGCGTGAAAAAAGATCCGCACCTTCGTCACGCAACCGTGATCTTGCTCACATCCGCAGGGCGGCGTGAGGACGTGAGCCCGGGCGAAGACGCTGGGGGCCGCGGCGGCGCTTACGAAGCCGGTAAAACAATCCGAACTCTGGGATGCAATCGTAACTGCGCTGCACGTTCCGGGGCGCGCTAAGAAGCGACCCTCGATGACGCGCGAGCGGGCGCTTGGTGCGAAGCGTCCTCTACGGATTCTTGTGGCCGAAGATAATCCGGTAAATCAGCAACTCGCACTGCACCTTCTTGAACGGCGCGGACATTCAGCGATCGTTGCGGAGAATGGCCGCGAGGCGCTCGCTGCAATCGAAAAGAACACATTTGATCTGGTACTAATGGATGTGCAAATGCCGGAAATGGGAGGCCTGGAAGCTACGCGGGCAATTCGCGAAAAGGAGAAATCCACGGGCAAGCATCTGCCCATTGTTGCCATGACGGCGCACGCCATGCAGGGAGATCGCGAGCGCTGCCTGGAAGCCGGGATGGACGGATATTTGGCGAAGCCGTTGGATCCTAAAATATTTCTGCAGGTTGTGGAGGGCACGGCTCTGCCGGGCGGTACGAGCGAAACGGAGCCGAGCACCTTGAAGTCGGAACAAACCGTGAATAATTCCACGCTTTTGGCGCGATTCGGTGGTGACCGGAAATTGGTGATCAAGCTAGTAAATGCTTTTCGCAAGGATTGTCCGCGCATGATCGCAAGGATTGGAAGCGCCATCAGAGCGCGAGATACCGCCGCTCTGGCGGATGCAGCTCACGCGCTAAAGGGCTCGGTCGGGAATTTCGGCGCGTCGGCGGCCTTCGCGACAGCTCGAGAGGTTGAAAAATTGGCTCGTGAGGGTAAACTCGACGGCGCGCGTGAGTTGAGCGGCACGCTGGAAGAGCGGATCGCAGCTTTTCTTCTGGCGCTCCAGGCAATTGCGCAAAGAAACAAAAACATAAGGCGGAGAATCCGCTCGCAAAATTCCCGGCGGAGGAAAAAATGACGCGCATCCTTGTCGCAGATGACGATCGCACAACGCGGTTATTGCTTTCCGAGACGCTTCGCGCTCAGAAATTCACGACCGTGAGTGTGGCGGACGGCGCGGCCGCGCTCAAGAAAATGAAGCAGGGCAAGTTCGATTTGGTGCTGCTGGACATATGGATGCCAAAGATGAATGGCCTTGAAGTTCTCAAGAATCTTCGCAGCCTAAAAGTGCGGCCGAAAGTGATCGTGATGACCTCCGATGACACGCCTGGGACGTTGCTGAGCGCGATTCGTGAGGAAGCCTACCAGTACGTTGCAAAGCCAATCGAACCGAGAGCGCTCGTCGCATTAGTGCGGGAAACACTCGCTAAGAAAACCGAGGCAACTCCTATCGAAGTTGTTTCGGCAACTCCCACCTGGGTTGAGCTACTGGTTTCCTGCTCGCTCGCAGAGGCCGAACGAATCGAAAGCTTCATGGCACATCTTAAAACCGGGCTGTCGGATGACGTACAAAGGGCCGTGGGGCAGGCATTTCATGAGTTGCTCCTGAATGCCGTGGAATGGGGAGGCAAACTCGACGCCAGCCGGAAGGTCCGGATCTCCTATCTTCGAGCTAAACGCATGCTGATGTATCGCATCGCAGATCCCGGCACAGGCTTCAAGTTTTCGGAGCTTGAGCACGCCGCAATTTCGCACATGCCCGATAGTCCCACCGAGCACGATGACATTCGCCGTGAAAAGGGGCTGCGTCCAGGAGGTTTTGGTCTGCTAATGACTAAGGCCAGCGTGGATGAATTGCTCTACAATGAAGCGCAAAACGAAGTCGTCTTCGTGAAATATCTCGATGAATAGTCGGTTACGAAATTAGAACTCGGCATCGCTATGGCTGATGCCGGCAATCCATGATTTTTCGGTAAATGCCATGAGACTCCTGGTTGTCACAATTGCATTCATAATCTCCGGGGCGCTGTTGTTTTTTACTTTCACCCGACCCTCGACAGAAGCGATCGCGCCAAAGCGGCCGGACGGCTGGAATGCAAGCGCGATTCGGAGCAGCTTCGAAGGACTTCAGGTTAAAGAAGTTGACCCTACGCATGCCGCACTGATTTTCAATTACGATCTTGAGAACACAACGGATTCTGACTATCGTTTGGGCAACGACCCGAAGGCGTTGATTATGGGGCGGCTCAAATCGAGCAGCACTTTGAAAGCTGAAGATTCGATGCAGATTGATAATTCGATTTTTCTCCCAGCTCGAAATCGGGCGCGCATCGCCCTGCGGATAAGCTATCCTTTTAACTGGCCGACACAGATGTTTCCCGGGCAGGTGGGGCCGCTGACGCAAGAAAAATTCAGGTCGTTCGTTACCGGGAAAGTGGCGGATTTGCAGGGATTCATCCTGTTCGATCAGGTTACGCACTATCAGATCGAACTTCCGGGCGGCTGGCAAGAGTTGCAACCAGCCACCGCTGCGGCTGGAACCGATTAATCCTCGTCAAGCAGCGCATCCCGGGATCGCATATAAGAAGGTATAATCGCGGACGAAACGGTTTGCTGCGCAGCCCCCCTCGCAGCGACGCGTGACAAATGCCAGAATTTCCCGAGCCGATGCAGAATCTCCCGGAACATACAGACCGCCGCGCCCATTCGCGCCATCGCATTAAGGCGCTTGCGTATGTTGAGTTGGGGGAGAACAACGGCGGAATTGTTCTCAATATCAGCGAAGGCGGATTTGGCGTCCGAGCCGCGGAGGCCATACAGGAGGATAGTCTCTCGCGGTTGCGCTTTCAGATGCAGTACGCCACCCAACCGTTGGAAATGAGCGGCAAGATCGCGTGGACGAGCGAATCGCGGAAAGAAGCGGGTGTGCGCTTCACAGACCTGCGCGATGAAGCGCTTTCGGAAATCAGGACATGGATTCTTCAGGAAGTATCGCCAGGGCGCTCCCCAAAGCAGTTCCCTGTTGCGCGCCGCTCCTTTGGAGCAACGGCTGAGAAAAATGAAACCATCTCCGATGAGTTCTCGAGGGATGAGATTGTTGAGGCTGAGACGCAAGACGACGCCGATCATCAAGTGGCTGGCCCTTCCATAATTCCAGATTCGAAAAGCAAGTTTTCCGGTCCAATGGTATCGAGAGCGCCCGCCGAACGGCAGGAGTACGGTGCAACGCTTTTCCCAAAGGCAGCCGGCACTGCGCCCGGCTCTCGATTGCCGGTCACCGCCTTACCGGCTATTGATAAACCGGGATCTGTGCCCTCAGTCTCTAGAGCGCAAAACGCGCCGGAAAATTGGATGGATTTTCGAGTTCAGATGGGAAGAGGTTGGATGGTTGCAGCTCTGGTGACTTTTCTTGTAGCTATTTCGTTTTCCGCGGGAATGGCGGTAAGGAGAGGCGGTCTAGCCGGACTTGGACGCAACGCGGACACGCCCCCGTCCACCGGTGCCCAAACTCAAAATTCAGTTCCCGCTGCCCCGCCCGCCCGCACGTCCTCGAAACCGCTGCAGATCGATATCGTTGATTCGAGCAACCAACGGTGGACGATTCCTGCAAACACGCCCGCTCCTCATTCAGGAGCAAACGGCGCGGGCATCGAGAGCCGCGGCAGTCCCCAAGATTCTTCAGAGAATATTGCGACTCCTTCTTCCGGCATTCGGCCCGCGCCGGAACATCAAGATTCGGGAGGCTCCTCCGCCGTCCCGAGCCAGACGGGTGCGTCGCCGACGCTATTGAGTTTGCCGGAACACTCGGTGAGCGCTTCGGGCTCGGTGGCAGTCAGTTCTCAGCGTTCGCTCGTGGTGCCTGCAGAATCTTCGCAAAGTACATCGCCACTGGGAAAAAATCTTCAGGTCGGACAGTTGGTGAATTTGGTTGACCCACTCTACCCACCCGAGGCCGAACAGAAGCACATTGAAGGAACTGTCAGGATACACGCGACCATTGGCGTGGATGGATCGATCAAGGACCTTCAGCCGCTGAGTGGCCCCGCATCGCTCCTGCCGGCAGCGCTCACCGCCGTGCGTGAGTGGCGCTACAACCCTACTTTGCTGAATGGGCAGCCTATTGAAACGCAGGAAGATATTAGTGTCGTTTTTCGGCTTCCGAATTAACTGTGTGGTCGAGAATCTTAAGGCCTATTCGTCCGATTAATTCGTAAACAATTTCAGGACACTTCGGCTTGCGCGGCGTTTCAAAATCGGCGAATATAAAATTGCGCGTTGTCTAGCGCGGTCGAGAAGCGATTTACAAGGTTGATTGACGTTTCGTGTGCCTCACGTATACGATGGCAGTTGTTCAATGAGGAGGACAATCATGGCAAGAAACCGGCTCAAGCGTGCAGCTAAGAAAATCGGCGAGGCGATGGGAAGAGCAGACCGCACAGCGCATAAAGTTGCGAAAGCGGGAATCGTGGCGCGAGAAGAATTAATAGAATTGTCAAAACAAGTGGAATCGCTCAAGCGGCGATTGCAGAAGACCACCAAGCGTTTGAAAAACGCTCTCACATAAATTCCCCGGCATTCGCGCGATTCGATTTTTGTTCATCGCCGAGGCTCGCGGACAATCTCCGCGCCTTGGAGCGAAAGCTCGGGTAAAATCGGTGTCACGCGTCCGTAGCTCAATTGGATAGAGCATCTGCCTTCGGAGCAGAGGGTTGGGGGTTCAAGTCCCTCCGGGCGCGCCATAGCTCACTGCATAGAGTTCGCCTTCCTCCCGAATCATGAACATCGGCTTCGATCTGTGGCCAATTTGCGGATCGAAATCAATTCCCCGCCGACATCGACGATGAGGTGAAAAAGTGACTGAAGACTGCATACGCCTCGTCGCGTGACTATCCGACCAATTATGGACAGGCGGGGCAGCAGAACGGAAAAGTGACTTGAGTGCGAGCTCAGACGCTCAAACCGATTCGCTGAAAGTAAATAGTGGGCCCGCCAGGATTCGAACCTGGGACCGACGGATTATGAGTCCGCTGCTCTAACCAGCTGAGCTACAGGCCCGCGGAAAGTAACCGACTGATTTTATATGGGTTTGGTGAATTGTGTCGAGGATTCGGAACCGCCAAACTAATAAATTCGTAGTGATTTCTCTGCAGACTCGAGCGAATTTCACTCCACCAACCGGTGTCTTGATCAGGAGTTGTCCAGCCGGACCCGAGCTTGCAAATTCCGGTGATTTGCCCCCGAACGTGTGCGGATGGTTCTGCCGGCTCGGACTTGGCGATCCGACTTATGCCGTCTCTCCTTTACCCTTTCGCACAACCGCATACGACACATCGACCACACCGTAACAGGATGCTAATCTTCAAGCTCCCCCTTCGGAGGCCAGTGTGTCCGCATCCTTGCCGTCGAACGACGGCAGTGCAGAAAACCGTCGCAGTACTCGAGTCATCCACGCCGTGCCGATCACGATCCGGGGGATCGACGCCCTCGGCCAAGCGTTCGATGAACACACCTCAACCGTGACGGTAAACTGCAATGGCTGCAAGTACGAGTCGAAGCATTACGTCCCAAAGGGTTCTAAGCTCACCATGGAAATTGACGGCCGTGACCGCGGGCTGCCCGCGAGGAAATTCCCCGCTCGAGTCGTCTGGGTCCAGCGGCCGCGCACCTACCGCGAGATTTTCCACATCGCTTTGGAGTTCGAAGTTCCCGGAAATGTCTGGCACATCAAATCCCCGCCGCCAGATTGGTTCCCACATCCTGATGACGAGGAGTTGACCGTTCCAGTGTATGCGGAGTCAGATGAGCCAGAACCTTTTGCTGTCCCGGTGTCGGCGCCTCTCGCACGAGAATCAGACGCAGCAGGTCACATGCAAGCGGCTGCTCACGCCGTTATAGCCGTCGCCACACCTGCGATGACCCCGGACTTTGCCCTACCTCGAGCCCACCCTGTTTCTCTGCAGAAGAATCAATTGGAGCTTGACGCCGAACGGCAAACGTTGAGAGCGACCATAGAAACAGCAATGACAGAAGACATGACGCTGTTGCGCCAGCGCCTTGAATCGCATCTTCAGGAGGCGGTGCAGGAGACCATCAAATCTTTGGCTGATCGTATCGCCGAGCACGTTCTGAAGGCCGTGGCGGAGCACGCTACCGAACGCACCGCCGCGATTGTTGCTGAGGCCCGCGAGACACGCCAAGCAAATGCCGGGGAACTGGATGCAGAGATTGGTTTGGCGGTGCGGGAAGCTGTGAGCGCTCCACAGAAAAGTTCGCGCAAATCGCCGCCCACCAAGCGCCCGCGTAAATCGCCCAAATAGGAAGACGGGGTTGATTAGGCTTGGCGGCAACCGGAGTGCCCTACAGGAAACTATCTCAAAACGGACGGTTTCGATCTGATTAACAGGTATTCTTGTAGAGAGCTTCACTTTGCAGGGAAGGAACTTTTAGGCGCTATATGCTACGACGCGCAAATACCTTCATGAATGGGAGATTTTCATGCGAGAGCTGAGAGCTAAGACGGTGCCCGCCGCCGGCGAGAGCAGTGCGGAGCGCCGGCGTTCACACCGCGTACAGATCACGATGCCAGTGCTGATCCGTGGAAAAAACGGAGAGGTGCCTTTCACCGAAGAAGCACACACCGTGTCGGTGAACGCACACGGCTGCATGGCGCGACTTGCGGCAAAGCTCGTGCGGGGACAAGAGCTCGCAATCGTCAATCCTAAGACGGTAGAAGAACTGCCTTGCACGGTGACTTTTATTGGACAGAAAGATTCCGGCAAAACCGAGGTCGGCCTCGAATTTATCGAACCCTCGCCGCTCTTCTGGCGTATCACCTTTCCGTCTGACGATTGGGATCCCGCCGAGCGCAAACAACATACCACCCCCAGCACGCGTGCTTTGCCCAAGCGCTAACACGATCTTCGCCCCGTCGATTGCAAGTTGCAAATCCGACTCAGACGGGGCCGTTCCGTATGCTGCTCCTGCGAGTGCCTAGTTGGGCTCACGAAGAACGGCTCGACGGCGCGGAGATTAGCAAAGGCGACGGCCGTTGTTCCGCCGGGTCGTGCCCCTCACAGCTAGCGGGTTATCCGAGATGCTTCGCTAAGAGACACAGTGTGCAGTTTTGGAGCATCACCTCGCGGGTTCGTCGGCCAACACAGCGGCGGCGGGATATAAGTGCAGTTATAGGAATAAGATAGTAGGCCGCGCGAATTCCTGGATTCCTGCCCTTGGCAGCGAACGTGCACCGTTTTGAGTTATGCACACCGTTGTGAGTCGCCAGAAAAGCGCCGAAGGCATTTTATTTGTTCGGCGGCACGCGGTATGAAACTGCCCAAATCGATTCACGCGGGAGAAACCTACTCGCTCCAAGCGGTGATGCGGCGCGTGGAGCGGCGACAATGGTGGCTTTCTTTCTCCGGTGTCCTCGTGACGTTGCTCCTGACGCTGGGAATCGTTTCTTTTTCGTTGACTGTGTTTTTTCTTCAACGCGACTTCTGGGATGAACTCAACATTCATTTAGCCA